>DAINDE010000045.1:0-31374 GCA_036732025.1 Rhodocyclaceae bacterium | reverse complement strand
CTGCCGGCGCAGCGGAGATTGTGCCCCGGGCCGGGCCGGCCGCCACGCCGCCGGCCGTCGCCGGCGCGGTGCCGGCGGGCGGTGCCTTCGGCCGCCGTTCCACCGACAAGCCCGGCGGCGGATCCGTCGGACGCCGCGTCGAAGAGCGTGCTCGGGAAAACACCATCCGTGTCGATACCGCCCGTCTCGACCAGGTACTCAACCTTTCCGGCGAGATCGGCCTGACCAAGAACCGGCTGACCAGCCTGCGGGCCGACATCCTGGCCGGCAAGCGTGATTCCGAAACCCTGCATGCCCTGGACCAGGCGGTGAGTCAGCTCGACCTGCTGGTTTCCGACTTGCAGAACTCGGTCATGAAGACCCGCATGCAGCCCATCGGCCGCCTCTTTCAAAAATACCCGCGCATCGCCCGGGACCTGGCGCGGCAACTGGGCAAGGACGTCGAACTGGTGCTCGCCGGCGAGGAGACCGAGGTCGACAAGACCATGATCGAGGATCTCGCCGATCCCCTCATCCACCTCATCCGCAACGCCGTGGACCACGGCGTCGAACTGCCCCCCGACCGCCAGGCGGCCGGCAAGCCGGCCAAAAGCCTGGTGCGGCTGGAAGCGCGGCAGGAGGGCGACCACATCGTCCTCATCATCGCCGACGACGGAAAGGGCATGAGCGCCGAGCGCATCCGCGCCAAGGCCGTGGAAAAGGGCCTCATCTCCGAGGAGGAGGCCAATACCCTCGACGAGCGCCAGAGCCTCAACCTCATCTTCTTGCCCGGCTTCTCCACCAAGACCCAGATTTCCGACGTCTCCGGCCGGGGCGTGGGCATGGACGTGGTCAAGACCAACATCCAGAAGCTCAACGGTACCATCGAGATCCGTTCCGAGCCGGGCAAGGGGTCGGTGTTCATCATCTCCCTGCCGCTGACGCTGGCCATCCTGCCCGTTCTGCTGGTGCTTCTGGGCGATCAGCCCTTTGCCCTGCCGCTCTCCCTGGTGCGGGAAATCCTGCCCATCGAGCACGACAAGATCCGCGAGGTGGGCGGCAAGGAAACCCTGGTGGTGCGCGGCGAAGTGCTGCCGGTCATTTCCCTGGCGCGCCTTCTCGGCTGGCCCCTGGTGCGCCATCCGGAATACGGCGTCTTCATGCAGACCGCCGAGCGCAGCTTCATCCTCGGGGTGGACAGCTTTGCCGGCCGCGACGATGCCGTGATCAAGTCCCTGGAAGATTTCCGGCCGCGGGGCGTGGCCGGGGTGACCACCCTCTCCAACGGCCAGATCGTCCTCATCCTGGACATGAAGGAATTGCTCTCGGACCTCGGCCAGCATCCCGACGTGGATCGCGGCATGCGGGCCCTGGAATTCTCCTGATTCTTTTTTGCAGTCAACGGCTTAAGAGGGGGCTTGCCCCCTCTTTTCTTTTGTTGGTTTACCTCGTTGTCATGGACTTGCAACGGTCATCTGAGAAATGATGTAAATAAACGGCGCTACCTATTTAATTTTCTTGATTTTTTCCTATAATAGCCGCAACCACCCCCTAGACGGCTATGGCGGAAGAAAGCGATCTCGAACGAACGGAAGCGCCAACACCACGGCGCATCGAGCAGGCCCGTGAGCAGGGCCAGGTCCCCCATTCCCGCGAACTCGGCACCTTCCTCATCCTCATCACCGCCGCCTCCGCCTTCTGGATGATGGGCGGCTGGTTCGTCCAGCGGTCCATGGCCATCGCCCGCAAGGGCTTCAGTCTCGACGCGACGGCGCTGCGGGAGCCGGATCAGATGCTGGTGCATCTGGCGGACATCGGCGGCGACGCCCTGCTGGTCTTCTCGCCCTTGCTGGCCTTGCTCGTGCTGGCGGCGATTCTGCCCCCCTTCTTCCTCAATTCCTGGGTCTTCGCACCCAAGGCGCTGGTGCCCGATCTGGGGCGCCTCAACCCCCTCACCGGCTTCGGCCGCATGTTCTCCTGGAACAGCCTCATGGAGCTGGGCAAGGCCGTGCTCAAGGCCCTGCTGGTGGGCGGCGTCGGGGCCCTCGTGCTGTGGTCCTCCCGGGACGAGATTTTTGGCCTGCTGGCGCAGCCCATCGGCAGCGGCATCGGCCAGGCCGGGCGGCTGGTGGTCTTCTGCTTCCTCATGCTGGCGGCGGCCCTGACCCTGGTGGTGGCGGCCGACGTGCCCTTCCAGCTCTGGCAATACCTGGACAAGTTGAAGATGAGCCGTGACCAGGTGAAGCAGGAAATGAAGGAAATGATGGGCGATCCCCAGGTCAAGGGACGCATCCGCAGCCTGCAGATGCAGGCTGCCCGGCGGCGCATGATGGCCGCCGTGCCCAAGGCCGACGTCATCGTCACCAATCCGACCCACTACGCCGTTGCCCTTTCCTACGCGGCAGGCATGGCGGCCCCCAGGGTCGTGGCCAAGGGTACCGGCGAGATTGCCCTGAAAATCCGCGAGATCGGCAGCGAGCACGGTGTACCACTCATGGAAGCGCCCCCCCTCGCCCGGGCTCTCTACAAGCACGTCAGTCTCGATGCCGAGATTCCGGCGGCGCTCTATAACGCCGTGGCGGAGGTGCTGGCCTACGTCTTCCAGTTGTCCCAGTGGCGCGCCCACGGCGGCAACTACCCGGTGCCGCCCCGGGACCTGCCGGTGCCCGCCGAACTCGTTCCGGAGGCCGCGTAAATGGCCAGCGCATCCTCCCTCACCTGGCAGGGGTTCTTCGCCCGCTTCAACCTGACGCAACTGGCGGCGCCGGTCCTCATCCTCATGATCCTGGCGATGATGGTCCTGCCGTTGCCGGCCTTCGTCCTGGACGTCCTCTTCACCTTCAATATCGCCCTCTCGGTGCTGGTCCTGCTGGTGGCGGTCAATACCCAGAAGACTCTGGATTTCTCCGTGTTCCCGACGGTGCTGCTGGTGACCACCCTGCTGCGCCTGTCGCTCAACGTCGCCTCCACCCGCATCGTCATGCTCGAAGGCCACACCGGGCCGGACGCGGCGGGGAAGGTGATCGAGGCCTTCGGCCACTTCCTGGTGGGCGGCAATTTCGCCGTCGGCATCGTCGTCTTCCTCATCCTGGTGGTCATCAACTTCGTGGTCATCACCAAGGGCGCCGGCCGGGTGGCGGAAGTGTCCGCCCGCTTCACCCTGGACGCCATGCCCGGCAAGCAGATGGCCATCGACGCCGACCTCAACGCCGGTCTCATTGGCGAGGAGGAGGCCCGGCGCCGCCGCAACGACATCGCCCGGGAAGCGGAATTCTTCGGCTCCATGGACGGTGCCTCCAAGTTCGTGCGGGGCGACGCCGTGGCCGGCATCGTCATCATGCTCATCAACGTGTTCGGCGGCCTCATCGTCGGCGTTTTCCAGCACAACATGGACATCGCCCTGGCGGCCAAGAACTACACCCTGCTCACCATCGGCGACGGCCTGGTGGCGCAGGTGCCGGGGCTGATCATCTCCATCGCCGCCGGCATGGTGGTGACCCGTGTTTCCGACGAACGCGACGTCGGCCAGCAGTTTCTTGCCCAGATGTTCCGCAACTGGCGGGTCATGGCCGTGACCGCCGGCATCGTCGGTTTCCTGGGCCTCATCCCGGGCATGCCCAACCTCGTCTTCCTCATGCTGGCCTCGGTCCTCGGCTGGGTGACCTGGAAGATGATGGAGGCGGAAATGAAAGCCGTCCCTGCCCCGGTGGCGGTGGCACCGGCGCCGGCCCCGGAAGCCCAGGAGGCCACCTGGAGCGACGTCTCTCCCCTCGACGTCCTCGGCCTGGAGGTGGGCTATCGTCTCATCCCCCTGGTGGACAAGAGCCAGGATGGCGAACTCCTGCGCCGCATCCGCGGCATCCGCAAGAAATTCGCCCAGGAGGTGGGCTTCCTGGTTTCCCCGGTGCATATCCGCGACAACCTGGAGCTGAAGCCAAACGCCTACCGAATTCTCCTGAAGGGCGTCGAAATCGGCCAGGGCGAAGCCTTCCCCGGCCAGTTCCTGGCCATCAACCCGGGGCGGGTGGCCGGCACCGTGTCCGGTACCGTCACCAAGGATCCCGCCTTCGGCCTCCAGGCCATCTGGATCGATGCCTCCCAGAGGGAGCAGGCCCAGACCTTCGGTTACACGGTGGTGGATTCGTCCACCGTGGTCGCCACCCATCTCAACCACCTCATCCTCAGCCATGCCGCCGAACTGCTGGGGCGCCAGGAAGTCCAGCAACTGCTCGAGCACCTGGCCAAGGAAATGCCCAAGCTGGTGGAAGACCTGGTGCCCAAGCTCCTGCCCCTCGGCACCCTGCAGAAGATCCTGCAGAACCTGCTGGAAGAGGGCGTCCATATCCGCGACATGCGCACCATCATCGAGACGGTGGCGGACCACGCCACCCGCAGCCAGAACGCCGACGATCTCACCGCCCAGGTGCGCGGCGCCCTCGGCCGCGCCATCGTCCAGCAGCTCTTTCCGGGCACCGGCGAACTCCAGGTCATGACCCTCGACCCGGGCCTCGAACGCATCCTTGCCCAGGCCGTGGCCGGCGGCGGCGAGCACGCCAGTTTCGAGCCAGGCCTGGCCGATACGCTGGTGCGGGAAACCGCCAACGCCGCCCGCCGCCAGGAGGAGCTGGGCCTGGCCGCCGTCCTTCTCGTGCCTTCCAGCCTGCGCGTCCTGCTTTCACGCTTCCTGCGCCGTTCGGTGCCGCAACTGCACGTCCTGGCCCATAACGAAGTCCCCGAAACCCGCATCATCAAGGTCACCTCGATCATCGGAGGTAGAACATGAACGTCAGAAAATTCATCGCCCCCAACGCCAGGGATGCCCTGCGCAAGGTCAAGGAGACCCTCGGCAACGACGCCATCATCCTCTCCAACCGCGGCGTGCCCGGCGGCGTGGAAATCATGGCTGTCGCCGCCCGGGACATGGCGATGATCGTGCCGACGCCCGCCAACGACCGACCGGCCCCGGCGCCGCGCCCCGCCGTCCAGCCCGCCGATGACGACGACTACCGGGTGAGCCTGTCCTCCGCCCGGGCTGCCGCTCCCGCCCCCGCTCCCCAGGTTCGCCCAGCCCCTGCCTTCCAGCGCCCGGTGGCGCCGCCGGCGCCGACGGTGCAGCGTCCCGCCCCGGCCGCCACGCCAACGGTCAATGCCGGCATCCCGCGGACGGGGGCCCTGCGCAGCTTCGAGCCGCCCAGGCCGGCGCCGCAGACGGTCCAGCCAGCCGCTCCCCAGCCGGCTACCGAGCCACCCCGCCGTGTCGAGGCGGAAGTGGTGCCGGCCGCCGTGATGGAAGAAATCCGCTCCCTGCGCAAGATCGTCGAGCAGCATCTGGCCGGCTTCGCCTGGGGCGAGGCGGCCCGCAGCGCTCCGGTCAAGACCGGCGTTCTGCGGCAATTGCTGGATGCCGGCTTCTCGCCCCAGTTCGCCCGCGACCTCCTGGCCGACCTGCCCCCCGAATTCGACGCTTCCCAGGCCATGGCCTGGGTCAAGGGCGCCGCTGACCGTTCCCTGTACACCATAGGCGCCGAGGCCGACATCGTCGATCGCGGCGGCATCTATGCCCTGGTCGGCCCCACCGGTGTCGGCAAGACCACCACCACCGCCAAGCTGGCCGCCCGCTGCGTCCTCAAGCACGGCCCCAGCAAGGTCGCCCTCATCACCACCGACGGCTACCGGATCGGTGCCCACGAGCAACTGCGCATCTACGGCCGCATCCTGGGGGTGTCGGTCTACCTGGTCAAGGACGCCCAGGAGCTGCGCCAGACCCTGGCCGAGCTGCAGCACAAGCACATGGTCCTCATCGATACCATGGGCATGAGCCAGAAGGACAAGCTGGTGCCGGAACTGACCGACATGCTGGCCGGCTGCAACGTGCAGCGCCTGCTGCTCCTTTCCGCCACCTCCCGCGGCGACACCATGGACGACGTGGTGCGGGCCTACGCCGGCGCCGACATGGCTGGCTGCATCCTGACCAAGGTGGACGAGGCGGCGAGCCTCGCCACCTCCCTCGACGTCATCATGCGCCATGGTCTGGCGCTGCACTATGTCTCCAACGGCCAGCGTGTCCCCGAAGACCTGCACCTGCCCAACCGGGCCTATCTCCTGCACCGGGCGTTCAAGGACCAGCCGGAGGATTCGCCCCACCGCTTCGACGGCGTCGAGCCGGCCCTGATGATGGCCAACGCTGGCATGGTCGCCGTCGGAGGCGGCCGTGGCTGACTTCCGGGTGGACCAGGCCGCCGGCCTGCGCCGCCTCTTCGGCGGCAGCCAGTTGCAGGTGGTGGCCTTCGCCGCCGGCTGCGAGGGAGTCGGGCGCAGTGTCGCCATCGCCAACATCGGCACCGCCCTGGCCCGCCTGGGCAAGGAAGTGCTGATCATCGACGAGCACGCCCCCGGCGACGACATCGCGGCTTCCTTCGGCCTCATGGCCCGCTCCGACCTGCTCAACGTCGTCCAGCGGGAGCGCCGGCTGGCGGACGTGCTGCTCGAACCGATGCCGGGCCTGCACATCCTCCCCGCCGCCCGGGCCGTCAAGAAGCTGGGCAAGCTGACCCTGGCCCAGCAACAGGCTTTCCTCGACGCCATGGCCGGCCTAGAACGCCCCATCGACGTCATCCTGGTCGACGCCGCCATCAACCACGCCCACGGCTTTTCGCCCCTGGCCCTGGCGGCCCAGGAAACGGTCATCGTGCTGTCCGGCAACAGCGCTTCCATCACAGAGGCCTACGCGCTGATCAAGAAGGTCAGCCACGCCTTCGCCCGCCGCCACTTCCGCATCCTGGTGAACAAGGTGAAGAGCGAGGTGGATGCCCGTTCCATCTTCGACAACATCGCCCAGGTGGCGGCCCAGCGCCGCATCGCCCGCCTGGAGTACGTGGGGGCCATCCCCCTCGACGACGCCCTGCGCCAGACCGCCCAGCTCTGCCGGCCGGTGGTCGTCCAGGCGCCGGAGGCGCTATCGGCCCAGGCCTGCCGCGACATCGCCGCCGACATGCTCTACTGGCCCCGGGCCGAGAATGAATCCGGCGGGGTCGAAAGCTTCGTCCAGCAACTGCTACACTTGAGCCAACGCATACCGACGACGCTTTCCCGAGCCTGATGTACACCGCTGCCGGTCAGCCTGCCAAGGACCAGTTGGTCCAGCGCTTCGTGCCGCTGGTGAAGCGCATTGCCTATCACCTGATGGCCCGGCTGCCTTCCAGCGTCCAGTTCGACGACCTGGTCCAGAACGGCATGATCGGGCTGCTCGACGCCATCAGCCGCTACGAGGAAGGCTTCGGCGCCCAGTTCGAGACCTACGCCACCCAACGGGTCCGTGGCGCCATGCTGGATGGCTTGCGGGAAAGCGACTGGCTGCCCCGCAACCTGCGCCGGGAACTGCGCCGGATCGAATCCATGATCACCCAGCTGGAGCAGCAGCGGGGCCGCTCCCCGTCCGAGAGCGAACTGGCCGACGCCCTCGGCATGCCCCTGGCCGAGTACCAGCGGACGCTGCAGGAGGCTCGGGGCCACCAGCTTCTCTATTTCGAGGATTTCACCGGCGACGGCGACGAGGATTTTCTCGAGCGCCACTTCACCGACAACGACGCCGATCCACTGCACATCCTCGAAGACCTCAACCTGCGTCAGGCCCTGGTGGATGCCATCGAGCGGCTGCCGGAACGGGAGCGCATGGTGATGGCCCTCTATTACGAGCAGGAACTCAACCTGCGGGAAATCGGCGACGTCATGGGCGTCACCGAATCCCGCGTCTGCCAGTTGCACAGCCAGGCCATCGCCCGCCTGCGCGCCCAGGTGGTCGGCGAGATACCCGCCGCCCGGGGGCGTCGCCGCAAGGACAAGAGCGTTGGATAAGATCAGCCTGGCCGGCCTGGCCATTGGCCTCATCGCCATCATCGGCGGCCAGATGCTGGAAGGCGGCCACGTCGCCTCCCTGGTCCAGCCCACCGCCCTGCTCATCGTCGTCGGCGGCACCCTGGGGGCGGTCCTCCTGCAGAGCCCCTTCCATATCTTCAAACATGGCATCCAGATGGCGAAATGGGTCTGGGTGCCCCCCGTCATCGAGCAGAAGCGCCTCATCGACCAGATCGGCACCTGGAGCCAGGTTTCCCGCCGGGAGGGCCTGCTGGCCCTGGAAAACTTCATCACCCAGGTGAAGGATCCCTTTACCAAGAAGGGCTTGCAGATGCTGGTGGACGGGGCCGACCCGGAGCGCCTGCGGGAACTGCTGGAGGTCGAAATCTCGGCCTACGAGGACGAGTTGCACCAGTCCGCCCGCATCTGGGAATCCGCCGGCGGCTATTCCCCGACCGTCGGCATCCTGGGGGCGGTCATGGGGCTCATCCACGTGATGGAGAATCTCACCGATCCCTCCAAGCTCGGCGCCGGTATCGCCGTCGCCTTCGTCGCCACCATCTACGGCGTCGGGCTGGCCAACCTGGTCTACCTGCCCATCGCCGGCAAGCTCAAGTACTACATCCACCGCATGGTCGTCACCCGGGAAATGCTGGTCGACGGCCTGGTCGGCATCGCCGTCGGGGACAATCCCCGCATCATCGAGAGTCGGCTGAAGGGGTATCTCGCCTGATCATGGCCCGCCGACGCCGCAAAGGGCTGGTGACCCACGAGAACCACGAGCGCTGGCTGGTCTCCTACGCCGATTTCATCACCCTGCTGTTCGCCTTCTTCGTCGTCATGTACGCCATTTCCTCGGTCAACGAGGGCAAGTACAAGGTGTTGTCGGATTCGTTGACCAACGCTTTCCGCAATGTCACCGGGGAGCCAGGCGGTCAGCCCATCATCGTCACGCCCGGCGCCCCGCCCATGGTGCAGAAGCCGGTGGGCAAGCCCGACAAGGTCGTCGAGCAGAAGAAGGTCCAGCAACGCCAGAAGATGAAGAACGTCGCCAAGGACATCATGGAGGCGCTGCAGCCCCTGGTGGCCCAGGGCAAGGTACGCCTGCTCGAGACCAGCCGCGGGGTCACCATCGAGATCAACGACAGCGTTCTCTTCGCGGCCGGCCAGGCCAAGCTGCAGCCGGCGTCGGTCAGCGCCCTCGGGGCCATCGCCGAAGTCCTGGCCCGGACCGATTTCCCCATCACCATCGAGGGGCATACCGACAACATTCCCATCAACACCCCCCAGTTTCCCTCCAACTGGGAGCTCTCCGCCCTGCGGGCGACGACGGTGCTGCGCCTGTTCAACGATGCGGGGGTGGGGGCCGAGCGCCTGACGGCCATCGGCTACGGCGACACCAGGCCGCTGGAAACGAACACCACGGCCGATGGGCGGGCGCGCAACCGCCGGGTGAGCATCATCATCGACTCGGAGCGTCCCGAGGAGCCCACGGAGATGCGCGAGGGGCAGCCTGCCCCTTGAGGGGGCGTGAGGGTTTCAGGCCGAATCGATGATGCGGCTGCCGGTGATCTGGGCCGCCTGGCCGTCGCGCCCGTAGAGGCCGGCCTGCTGCGCTTGGCGGGTGAGGGTGGCGAGGGCTTCTCCGGTCGCCTGCAGGCGCAGGGCGATGAGCTTGCCGTTGAGGTCGTTGAGGGCTCGGGCCTGGCGGGCTAGCGATTGTAGGCGTTCCCAGGCGGCCGTGCCGGCGTCGCCGGCCTGGGCTGTGAGCCACGCGGCCATGCCATCCCGGCCGCCGCCAAGCCCCCCGGCGGAGAGAAGTTCGTCGCGGCGGGCATCGAGATCGTTAAGTTGTTCGGCGAGAACGGCCTTGCGCGCGGCCAGGTCGGACAGGGGTTCCATCCGGCCCTGGGTCAGCGCTGCCTGCTCGTCCTCCAGAACCGCGACGAAGTCCGCCACCAGGGCGGCTTCCCTGACCAGGAGGTCGGGCAGGCCCGGCATCAGGCCTTGCGCTGGCTGGTCACCAGTTCCCGCGCCGTGGCGATGAGCCGATCGGCAATGGCGCCGGCGTCGATGGAGAAGCGTCCATCGGCGATGGCCTGGCGAATCTCGGCGACGCGGGCGCTATTGACCGGCGGTTCCGTATCGCCACTCTGCAATTCGCCGGCGAGGGCGCTCAGACGGACCTCGTCGCTGCCGGCCGCGGCGTTGCTGGAAGGCTTGGCCTTGACGCCGCCGGTTGTCGGCGGGACGGTGGGTTTGAGGCTGTTGTCGATTTTCACGGGGTCACCTGCGGCAAACTTTTTGATCTCATCCGGATTATCGGCCAGTTGGCGGAAAAACTTTAACTAAAAATTCACTTCCGCCGTGCCGTCGGCCTTCACCACCCCACTCACCACCTGGCCGGAGGGCATGCGCAACTGGACCACCTGGCCCTCGGCGGCATTGTTGAGGGCTTTCCCCTCGCTGCTCACGGAGAAGCCTTCGCCCCGGGAGAACAAGCGGACGGTCTGGCCCTGGCGGACGAGGAGGGGCGCCAGCAACTGGTCGCTGCGCAGAGGCTGGCCGGCGGCCAGGGAGTTCTTCAGGGTCTTGCCGATGGCGGCCGCCGGGTCGGTGACGATGCCCGTGGGCTGGCTGGCGAGGTCGCCGGTGAGGGTATGCAGGTCGCCTGCCTGCAGGACCTGGCCGGCGGCGACGGGACGGGCGGTGGTGACGTAGGTGCTGGTCACGGCGATGGTGACCGGAACCAGGACATTCCAGACGTTGGGGCCGAGGCAGCGCACGCCGACGTGGGTCCGGCCCAGCATGCGGGCGCCGGCCGGCGTGTAGGCCTCGTGGGCGGTACAGGGAGGAAGCTGGGTGCGGGGATCGAGCTGGCCGACGGTGACGGTCACCTTGCCGGGCAGGCCCTGGGCCTGCAGGCGGGCATGCCGTTCGGCGGTGTCCAGGACGGGATCGGCGTGGGCTCCGCAGACAGCCGAAAGGGTGAGGGTTGCCAGCAAGGCCAGGATGCGGAACAGGTGCATGCCCCCATTTTGCCGGAGGGACCGGCAAGGGGGAATACCCGGGCGCCGGCAAGAATTGCCGATCCCTGCCGGCCGAGTTCTGCCGCGGCGGTGCAAACCATTGCCGCCAGGGGCTTGTGGCTGCTGGCACGGTTCCTGCAAAAAACCGCCCGAATCCACTTTCGGGAGTTGTCGTGGCAGGCATCGCAAACAGCATGGCGGTCTTGAGCCGGGCCCTGGACCTGCGCAGCCAGCGTCACCAGGTGCTGGCCTCCAATATCGCCAACGCCGATACCCCCAATTACAAGGCCCGGGATTTCGATTTCCGCGCCGCCATGCAGAATGCCCTGGGCGCTGCCGGCGCCGGTGTCCTGTCCATGGCCCGCACCGCCGGCGGTCATCTGGAGGGGAGCGCAGGGGCGGGCGGCGTCAGCCTGCGGTACCGGGCGGAAACCCAGTCGGCGGTGGACGGCAATACGGTGGACATGGATGTGGAACGTTCCCAGATTGCCGAGAACGCCATGCAATACGAAATCCTCACCCGCCTGGTCAACGACCGCCTGCAGGGGCTGCGGACGGCGCTCAGCAGCACCAATTCGTAAGGGAGCCCTGAATGAGTCTTTTCAACGTCTTCCACATTTCCTCCAGCGCCATGACGGCCCAGTCGATGCGCCTCAACGCCGTGGCCTCCAACCTGGCCAACGCCGACAGCATCGTTTCCTCCGACGGCCAGCCCTACCGGGCCAAGCAGGTGGTGTTCGAAGCCACCCCCATGGGCGGTGCCGGCGACCTGTCGAAGGGCGTGCGGGTGCGCCAAGTGGTGGACGACGCCTCGCCGCCGCGGATGGTCTACGACCCCAAGAATCCCGCCGCCAACGAGCAGGGCTACGTCGCCTTCCCCAACGTCAATGTGGTGGAGGAAATGACCAACATGATTTCCGCCTCGCGGTCCTACCAGACCAACGTCGAGGTCATGAATACCGCCAAGACCATGATGCTGCGCACCCTGCAGATCGGTCAGTAACCCGGGAGAACGCCATGGCAACCGTCAGCAACACGTCGTCCACCTCCGCGGCGGACATATTTGCCGCCATCAACGGCAGCAGCGGCACGACGTCCACGACCAAGTCGGCCACTGCCGACATGGAGGATCGCTTTCTCACCCTGCTCATGACCCAGTTGCGGAACCAGGATCCTCTCAATCCCCTGGACAACGCCCAGGTGACCACCCAGCTCTCCCAGATCAATACCGTCAAGGGCATCGAGAACCTCAACGCCACCCTCGGGAAGCTGCTCGGCGCCTACGCCGACAGCCAGGCCATGCAGTCCGCCGCCCTCATCGGCAAGGGCGTCCTGGTGGCCGGCAGCAAGCTCACCCTGGCCAACAATTTCGCCGCCGGCGGCTTCACCCTGGCGTCGGCAGCGGACAAGGTGGTGGTCAAGGTCACCGACGCCAACGGCAAGGTGCTGCAGACCCAGGACCTGGGCGCCCGGGACGCCGGCACCTTCACCTTCACCTGGGACGGCAAGGATGCCGACGGAAATGTCCTGGCCGCGGGCGACTACAAGTTCACCGTCGAAGCCACCCTGAAGGGGGCGAAGGTCACTTCCAGCACCCTGCAACTTGGCACGGTATCTGCTGTGGTTCGTTCCGGCAATGGCTTCGTTCTTGACCTGGGCGATCGGGGCCGGGTTGATTTCGACAGCGTTCAACAGATTTTCTGAGGCGAGGTAAACAATGGCATTTCAACAGGGTTTGAGCGGCCTCAATACCGCTTCCAAGGCGATTGACGTCACCAGCAACAACATCGCCAACTCCAGCACCGTCGGCTACAAGGCGGCCGTCTCCCATTTCGCCGATGTCTATGCCAATTCCCTCTCCGGCGGCGGCGCCAGCCAGATCGGCATCGGCGTCAATCTGGCGGCGGTGCAGCAGCAATTCACCCAGGGCAACATCACCACTACCAGCAATCCCCTGGACATCTCCATCAACGGCGGCGGTTTCTTCCGCATGGACCAGAACGGCGCCGTTACCTACAGCCGCAACGGCCAGTTCCACCTGGACAAAAATGGTTACATCGTCAACGACCAGGACATGAAGCTGACCGGGTACGCCGCCCAGAATGGCATCATCCGGGCGACCTCGCCCAGCCCGCTGCAGATCTCCGCTTCCGACCTGGCGCCGGTGGCCACCGGCAGCAACACCACCACGGCGTTCCAGGGGGTGAAGGCCAACCTGAACCTGGATTCCCGCCAGACGGTGCCCGCCACGGCCTGGGCGAACGGACCGGCGAGCGGCGTG
This sequence comes from Rhodocyclaceae bacterium, assembly GCA_036732025.1. Taxonomy (GTDB): domain Bacteria; phylum Pseudomonadota; class Gammaproteobacteria; order Burkholderiales; family Rhodocyclaceae; genus SSSZ01. The sequence goes on along the minus strand of DAINDE010000045.1, from coordinate 18,231 downwards.
TGGTCGCCGGATCCGCTTACCTACAATTATTCGACGGCCCTCTCGGTCTATGACACCCTGGGCAATTCCCACACCCTGACCATGTATTTCCGCAAGGCTGCTACCGCCGGCGACTGGGACGTCTTTGCCAACGTCGATGGCACCACCAATCAGCGCGTGACCCTGACCGGCGGCCCCCTCAACTTCGATACCGCCGGCCAGCTCAACAGCGGCAGCCCCCTCAACATCAGCATTGACCTGGCCGGCGTCATGACCGATCTGGGCGGCACCAACAATGCGGCGACCCCGCTGACCTTCGACATCGACTTCACCGGCACCACCCAGTTCGGCAGCGCCTTCGGCACCAACCGCCTGGAGCAGGACGGCTTCGCCGCCGGCCATCTGGTGGGGCTGTCGGTGGGTTCCGACGGCGTCATCCAGGGGCGTTACAGCAACGGCCAGACCTTCAACCAGGGGCAGGTGGTCCTCGCCAACTTCACCAACCCGAATGGCCTCCAGTCCCTGGGCAACAACCAGTGGGCCGAGACCTCCGTTTCCGGGCCGGCCCTGGTCGGCGCCCCCAACACCTCCAACCTGGGGGTGCTGCAGTCGGCGTCGGTGGAGGAATCCAACGTGGACCTCACGGCAGAGCTGGTGAATCTCATCACCCAGCAGCGCAACTACCAGGCCAACGCCCAGTCCATCAAGACCCAGGACCAGGTGATGCAGACCCTGGTCAACCTCCGCTAAGGCACGGCCGGACTAGGGGCAGGGGAGCATGGATCGCCTGATCTACACCGCCATGACCGGCGCCAAGCATGTTTTCATGCAGCAGGCCGGCAACGCCCACAACCTGGCCAACGCCAGCACCGTCGGCTTCAAGGCCCAGGAGCACCGCTTCCGGGCGGTGCCGGTGCTGGGCGAGGGCATGCCGACCCGGGCCTTCGTGGTGGATGCCTCCGTCGCCGACGTGTTCAGCGAGGGGCCCCTGATGTACACCGGCCGCAACCTCGACGTGGCGGTCGAGGGCCGCGGCTGGATCGCCCTGCAGATGCCGGACGGCAGCGAGGCCTACACCCGGGCCGGCAGCCTCGACGTCAACGTCAATGGCCTCCTGCAGACCAAGGGCGGGCAGACGGTGGCCGGCGACGGCGGCCCCATCAACGTGCCCCCCGACAACACCGTGGAAATCGCCCCCGACGGGACGGTGTCGGTGGTGCCGACCTTTGGCACCCCCAACAACGCCAACGCCATCGGCCGCATCAAGCTGGTCAACCCGCCGGAAGCCGACCTGGTGCGGGGGGACGACGGACTCTTCCGCCTCAAGGGCGGCCAGCCTGCGCCTGCCGACGAGAAGGTTCGCCTGACCTCCGGCACCCTGGAAGGCAGCAACGTCAATGTGGTGGACGCCATGGTCAACCTCATCAGCCTGTCCCGCCAGTTCGAGATGCAGGTCAAGATGCTGCAGACGGCCGACGCCAACTCCCAGAAAGCCGACCAGTTGCTCACGCTCAACGCCTAGGACTAATCGATCATGATCCGCTCCCTCTGGATTGCCCGCACCGGCCTCGACGCCCAGCAGACCCAGCTCGACGTCATCGCCAACAACCTGGCCAACGTCAGCACCAACGGCTACAAGCGGGGCCGGGCGGTGTTCGAGGACCTGCTCTACCAGACCCTGCGCCAGCCCGGTGCCCAGTCTTCCCAGCAGACCCAGATTCCCACCGGCCTGCAGCTCGGCACCGGCGCCAAGCCGGTGGCGGTGGCCCGCATCTTCACCCAGGGCAACGTGCAGAAGACCGACAATTCCCTGGACATCGCCGTCCAGGGCAACGGCTTCTTCCAGGTCCTGCTCCCCGACGGCACCACCGCCTATACCCGGGACGGTTCCTTCCAGAAGGACAACCAGGGCCAGATCGTCACCGCCGACGGTTTTCCCCTGCAGCCCAACATCACCATCCCGGCCAACGCCCTGTCGCTTTCCGTCGGCCAGGACGGCACGGTGACGGTGACCCAGCCCGCCAGCGCCGCCGCCACCCAGATCGGCACCATCCAGTTGGCCACCTTCATCAACCCGGGCGGCCTGCAGAGCATCGGCCAGAATCTTTTCCTGGAGACGGCGGCCAGCGGCACGCCGACGCCCAACACCCCGGGCACCAACGGCGCCGGCATCGTCAGCCAGGGCTACGTCGAAACCTCCAACGTCAACGTGGCCGAGGAACTGGTGACCATGATCCAGACCCAGCGAGCCTACGAACTCAATTCCAAGGTGGTGTCCACTTCCGACCAGATGCTGGGCCGCCTGACCCAACTGTGAGGTGAGGCCATGAAGCGAATTCTCCTCGTCGCCGCCGCCGTCCTGGCCGGCTGCCAGACGGTGCCGCCCACCAACGTGCACCAGCCGATGACGGCCCGCCCCCAGCCCCGCAGCGAGCTGGCCGCCGCCAACGGCTCCATCTACCAGGCCGCCTACAGCCGCCCCCTCTTCGAGGACCGCAAGGCGCGCTTCGTCGGCGACATCATCACCGTCAAGATTACCGAGAACACCTCCGCCTCCACCAACTCCAACAGCAAAGCCGAGCGTTCCGGCAGCATTGATGCCTCCGTCGACGCCATGTCGCGGGTGCCGGGGAAGAGCTTCCTCGGCCTGGGGGTCACCGCTTCCGACACCAACAATTTCAGCGGCAAGGGCGAAGCGGCCAACAAGAACATCTTCACCGGCAACATCACGGTCACCGTCATCGAGGTGCTGCCCAACGGCAACCTCCTCGTTTCCGGCGAGAAGCAACTGGCCATCGGCCATCAGCAGGAATTCGTGCGGGTATCGGGCGTCGTCAATCCCAGCTTCGTGGATTCCACCAATACCATCGAGTCGTCCAAGGTCGCCGATGCCCGTATCGAGTACAAGTCCGCCGGCTACATCAGCGAGGCCCAGGTCATGGGCTGGCTGGCACGCTTCTTCCTTAGTGTTCTACCGTTCTGAGGAATTCTCCAGCGGAGGCGGGTCATGAGCAAGGCGAACGGCAAATGGTTCCGGCAGGCGGCAATTTTGGCCGGCTGCCTCTTGCCCCTGTGGAGCCAGCCGGCGTTGGCCGAACGCATCAAGGATCTGGCCAGCGTCCAGGGCGTGCGCAACAACCAGCTCATCGGCTACGGCATCGTGGTAGGCCTCGACAACAGCGGTGACCAGACCACCCAGACGCCCTTCACCACCCAGGCCATCGCCAACATGCTGTCGCAGATGGGGGTGAACCTCTCCGCCGACCAGGCCGCCAAGCTGCAACTGAAAAACGTCGCCGCCGTGATGGTGACCACCAACCTGCCGCCCTTCGCCAAGACCGGGCAGGCCATCGACGTCACCGTCTCCTCCATGGGCAACGCCAAGAGCCTGCGCGGCGGCACCCTGCTCATGACGCCCCTGAAGGGCGCCGACGGGCAGGTCTACGCCATCGCCCAGGGCAACGTCCTGGTGGGCGGGGCCGGCGCGTCGTCCGGCGGTTCCAAGGTGGTGGTCAATCATCTCTCCGCCGGGCGCATCCCCGCCGGGGCCACCGTCGAACGGGCGGTGCCGACGCCGGTGGGGCAGGGCGGCTACGTCTATTACGAACTGGCCAACAGCGATTTCGGTACCACCCAGAAGATGGTGGAAGCCATCAACAAGGCCATGGGCAGCGGTACCGCCCAGGCTGTCGATGGCCGCCAGGTGCGGGTGCGGGCGCCGGAAGACCCGGACGCCCGGGTGGCCTTCCTGGGCCGGCTGGACAACATCGAAATGACTCCGGCTCCGGGGCTGGCCAAGGTCATCGTCAATCCCCGCACCGGCTCCGTGGTGATGAACCAGAAGGTGACCCTGGAAGCCTGCGCCGTGGCCCACGGCAGCCTTTCCGTGGTGGTCTCCGACCAGCCAGGCACCGCCTTCCAGCCCGGCTCCACCGACATCCAGGTCAAGCAGGACAACGGCAGCCTGATGAGCGTCAAGGCCGGCGCCAACCTGGCCGACGTGGTCAAGGCCCTGAACGCCCTGGGGGCCAACCCCCTCGACCTGCTGGCCATCCTCCAGGCCATGAAGGCCGCCGGGGCGCTGCGGGCCGACCTGGAAGTGATCTGAGGCCGCCGGTGTCGATCAAGATCCAGAACACCCCCAACCGCCTCGCCTTCGACGTCAAGGCTTCCCAGGACATCCGGGACGCCATGCAGAAGGACCCCCAGGCCGGCCTCAAGGCGGCGGCCCAGCAGTTCGAAAGCATGTTCCTGCAGATGGTCATGAAGAGCATGCGCGACGCCACGCCCCAGGACGGGCTCTTCAACAACGACCAGACCCGTTTCTACACTGCCATGCTCGACCAGCAACTGGCCCAGAACATGGCCTCCGGCAGGGGACTCGGCTTCGCCCGCCTGATCGAGCAGCAACTGGGGGGCACCCTGCCGGGCAGCGAGACGGCGGCCGCGGCAAGAAGTGCCGGCAACGGCCTGCCGCTTGTCGCCCCCGACCTGCGCCACCTGCAGTCCGCCACCCCGCCGCGCCCGGCCGCCGAAGTCCCGGCCGGCGCCATCCAGGCGGCGGCGAGCGCCGGTGCCGGCGAGGGTATCCCGGCCAATGCCAAGGAATTCGTGAACAAGGTCTGGCCCCATGCCGTGGAGGCCAGCCGATCCACAGGCATTCCGCCTCAGTTCCTGGTGGCCCACGCCGCCCTCGAAAGCGGCTGGGGCAGGAACGAGATTCGCAAGGCGGACGGTTCCGCCAGCTTCAACCTCTTCGGCGTCAAGGCCGGCCGAAGCTGGCAGGGCAGCGCCGTGGAGACCGCCACTACCGAGTACGTGGACGGCGAAGCCCAGCGGGTCAATGCCCGCTTCCGCGCCTATGGTTCCTACGCCGAGGCCTTTGCCGACTACGCCAACCTGCTGCGCAGCAACCCCCGCTTCGGCGCGGTGATCGGTTCCCAGGATGGCACGGAATTCGCAAAGCGTCTCCAGCAGGCCGGTTACGCCACCGATCCGGCCTACGCCGACAAGCTCTCCCGCATCATCAGCGGGCCGACCCTGCGGCAGGCCCTTATCGGTTGATCTTTCAGGCTAAATTTTCGGCCGGTGAGGCCGTTAACCTCACCAGAGGTGATCCATGAGCACAGGTATCTACAGCATCGGCATTTCGGGGTTGCAGGCGGCGCAGGTGGCGCTGCTGACCACCGAGCACAATGTCACCAACGCCAATACCCCCGGCTATACCCGGCAGCGGGTCATCCAGGCGTCCAACGTGCCGATCATGACCGGGGCCGGCGCCATCGGCCAGGGCGCGCATGTCGAGACCGTCTCCCGCATGTACGACCGCTTCCTCACCGGCCAGGTCAACCAGGCCCAGACCCAGGTCAGCGAGCTCAATACCTACCACGACGAAATCAGCCAGATCGACAACATGCTGGCCGACGCCAACGCCGGCCTCTCGCCCGCCCTGCAGGCTTTCTTCAGCGGCGTGCAGCAGGTGGCGGCCGATCCCTCCTCCCTGCCGGCCCGGCAGACCATGGTGGCCTCGGCCCAGACCCTGGTCACCCGCTACCAGAACATGGATACCCGCCTGCAGGCCCTGGCCGACGAGGTCAACGGGCGCATCACGGACGCCGTGGCCCAGGTGAACACCTTCGCCACCCAGATCGCCGAGCTCAACCAGCGCATCATCATCGCCGAAGGCTCCTACGGCCAGCCCGCCAACGATCTCCTCGACAAGCGGGACCAGCTCGTTGCCGAACTGAACAAGATCATCAAGGTTTCTACCAGCAGCAACGCCGATGGCAGTTACAACGTTTTCATCGGCACCGGCCAGCAACTGGTGGTGGGCGCCCAGGCCATGACCATGACGGCCATGGCTTCCAGCGCCGATCCCACCCGCATCACCGTCGGCCTCAAGAACGCCGGCTCGACCCAGGAGCTGCCCGAATCGCTGATCGTCGGCGGCCAGTTGGGCGGCCTCATCCGTTTCCGCGACGAGGCCCTCGATCCGGCCATCAATGAACTCGGCCGCGTGGCCGCCTCCATGGCCCTCACCTTCAACGCCCAGAACGCCCTGGGCCAGGATCTTCTCGACCGCATAGACGGCAGCGCCGGCTTCGTCGCCGACTTCTTCACCCTGTCGACGCCGCGAACCGTTCCCAACGCGGCCAACACCGGCAGCGGCGCCATCTCGGTGGCCTTGGCCGCTCCCAACGCCCCCTCGGCACCGGATTATTCCGGCAATTTCACCACCGACCTGATGGCCAGCGACTATGAAGTCGCCTTCGGGGCCGCCGGGGCCTACACCATCACCCGGAAGTCCGACGACCAGGTGGTGGCTTCGGGTGCCGGGCCGGCAACGCTGAATTTCGATGGGCTGGACGTCACCATTTCCGCCGTCGGCAACAACGGCGACCGTTTCACCCTGCAGCCGGTGCGGGATGCCGCCCGCAACCTCGCCGTGGACAACCGGGTGGTCGCCGATTCCCGCCTGGTGGCCGCCGCCGCCCCGGTGCGCACCTCGCCCAACGTTTCCAACCAGGGCACCCTGACCCTTTCCCAGGGTGTCGTCGGCCAGGGCTATTCGGTGGCCGGCCTCCCGCTGACACTCACCGCCACCGCCACCCAGCTCACCGGCTTCCCCGGGCTGGTCACGGCCACCTACTCGGACGGTTCGTCGGCCGCGGTGGCCGGCAACGTCAATCTGCTCAACGGCACCGCCACCCTGGCCAGCGTTTCCTTCAACGGCATGGCCTTCAGCGTCACGGGCACCGCCGCCAGCGGCGACACCTTCACCGTCGCCCGCAACCTGGGCGGCGTTCAGGACGGGCGCAACGGCGTGCTCCTGGGCAAGCTGCAGTCGCAGAAGACCACTGCCGGCGGCACCGCCTCCTACCAGTCGGCCTATGCCCAACTGGTGGCCGACAACGGCATCCGCACCCGGGAGGCCAAGGTCACCGGCGATGCGCAGCAATCCCTGCTCGAACAGGCCCAGGCATCGCAGCAGGCCCTGTCCGGCGTCAATCTCGACGAAGAGGCCGCCAACCTCATCCGCTACCAGCAAGCCTACCAGGCTTCCGCCAAGCTGCTGGAAGTGGGCAAGAGCCTCTTCGACACCATTCTCTCCCTCGGCTCCTGAGGAGACCCGCCATGCGCGTCAGCACCGCCCAGATCTTCGACAACGGCACCACCGGCATCCAGCGCAACCAGTTCAACCTGTACCAGGTCCAGAACCAGTTGGCGACGGGCCGTCGCATCGCCACGCCGGCGGACGACCCCATCGGGGCTTCCCAGGCCCTCAAGGTCACCCAGTCCAAGGAAGTGAACGACCAGTTCCTGGAAAACCAGGCCCTGGCCAAGACTCAGCTCGGCCTGGTGGAAAACAAGCTCGGCTCCCTCGAAGACGAACTGCAGAGCATCCTCGAACGGGCCATCCAGGCGGGCAACGGCTCCTACAGCCCGGCCCAGCGGGGCATGATCGCCGAGGAACTCAAGCGGCGCTTCGAGAACGTCATGTCCTTGGCCAACTCCCGCGACGCCCAGGGCCTCTACGTATTCGCCGGCTTCCAGACCAACACCCAGCCCTTCCAGGTGACCGGGACCGGCGGCAACTACCAGATCGCGGCGCCGGCCAATCCCTACGTCACCTATTCCGGCGATGCCGGGGTGCCGGCAGTGCAGGTGAGCGCTTCCCAATCCATGGACATCACCGAATCGGGCCTTGACGTCTTCATGCAGGTGCGCGACGGCACCGGCGCCCTCACCGGCCGCAGCCTCTTCGACAGCCTGCAGAACCTGGTGGACATCCTCGATCCGGCGAGCAGCGTTCCCTTCACCACCGCCGCCTACACCCAGGCCGTGGACGACCTGCACGCCTCCATCGACCACGTCGCCAACCGCCGCGCCTCGGTGGGCGCCCGCCTGCAATCGCTGGCGAGCCTGACTTCCAGCGGCGAGGACGTCAAGCTCCTTCACGAGCAGCGCCTTTCCGAACTGCAGGATCTCGACTACACCCAGGCCATTTCCGATCTATCCCGCCTGCAGGTCCAGTTGGAAGCTTCCCAGCTCTCCTTCAAGCAGACCAGCCAGCTCAGCCTCTTCAACATCCTATGAGTAAACCGCTCGTTGCCGGCCTGGCGGCCCTCTGTCTGAGCGCCTGCAGCAGCGTCGGCTCCGGCGGCAGCGCGTTGATCCCTAACGACCAGATCCGGCTCACCGCCAACACCTCGGTCAAACTCGCTGAAATCGCCACCGGCGCCCTGCTCCTGGGTGCCATCTACGTGGTGTACGATCCCCTGGCGCCCAACTGGAACATCGAGCAGACCCGGCTGACCGAGGATACCTTCCGCCTTTCCATGACCATGAAGCGCTTCCATACCGGCGGCGCCGGCGAGTCGCTGCAGCTCCTCAAGCGCCGCGCCGCCTTGCTCCAGGGCGAACTCGGCTATGGCGGCTACGAGCTGATGGAATACACGGAGGGCATCGATTCGCGGACCCTGGGGGCGCGCCGGGTCGCCGAAGGCACCATCCGCCTGGTCCAGCAGCGCCAGGTGGCCGCCGACTCCTTCCTCCAGAACGATCGCTGAGGCCGGCTACCGCGCCAGGCGGGCGTAGCCCAGCATGGCCGTCAGTCCTTCCTCGAACAGCGCCTGCAGGGGGGCGGCCAGGTAATTGAGGCCGAGGGCCATGGCCGCCAGGCCGACCATGAGGGTGAGGGGAAAGCCGACGGCGAAGATGTTCAGTTGCGGCGCCGCCCGGGTGAGGACGCCCAGGGCCAGGTTGGTGATCATCAGGGTCACCAGGACCGGCAGGGCCAGCAGCAGGCCGGTGGCGAACATCACCGATCCCAGTTCCGCCAGGTTTTTCCAGCTCTCCGCCGCCAGCGGCGGGCCGCCGATGGGGATGGCGACGAAGCTCTGGGCCAGGGTGGCCACATAGAGCAGGGGGCCGTTGAGGGCCAGGAACACGAGCAGGGCCAGCAGGTTGATGAACTCGGTGACCACCGGCGTCTGGGCGCTGGACAACGGATCGTAGAAGGTGGCGAAGCCCAGGCCCATCTGCAGGCCCATGAATTCCCCAGCCACCTCGACGGCGGCGAAGACGATGCGCATGGCGAAGCCCATGCCGATGCCGATGAGCATCTGCTGCACCAGTATCCACAGGCCCTGCCCGGAACCGGGGCTCACCGCCGGCACGGGCGGCAGCATGGGGACCAGGGCGAGGGCAATGGCCAGCCCGAGCATCAGGCGTACGCGACGGGGCACGCCGGTGCTGCTGAACAGGGGGGCCGAGGCGATGAGCCCGAGAATGCGCGCCAGCGGAAAAAAGAAGGCCGCGATCCAGGCGTCGAGCTGGGCGGAGGTCAGGCTGATCATGGCCGTTCAGCCGATGAGCTGCGGAATGCTGCTGAACAGGCGTTGGATGTAGTCGATCAGGTACTGCAGCATCCAGGGGCCGGTGAGCAGCAGCACCAGGAACATGACCACAAGCTTGGGCACGAATTGCAAGGTGGCTTCGTTCACCTGGGTGGCGGCCTGGAAGACGCTGATGACGAGGCCCACCACCAGGGCCGCCACGAGCAGCGGGGCGGCTACCAGGATGGTGACCTCGATGGCCTGGCGGCCGATTTCCATGACCATCGCCGGCGTCATGTGCCGAAACTCTGCACCAGGGAACCGATGATGAGGTGCCAGCCGTCCACCAGCACGAAGAGCATCAGCTTGAAGGGCAGGGCCACCAGCACCGGCGACATCATCATCATGCCCATGGACATGAGGACGCTGGCCACCACCATGTCGATGACCAGGAAGGGAATGAAGATGATGAAGCCGATCTGGAAAGCCGTCTTCAGTTCGCTGATGGCGAAGGCCGGGACGAGGATGCGCATGGGCGTGTCCTCCGGCTTCTCGATGCGCTCGATCTTGGCCAGGTTCGCGAACAGGGCGAGGTCGGCCTCCCGCGTCTGCTTGAGCATGAAGCTGCGCAGGGGCACGGCGGCGCGGTCGGCGGCCTGCATGATGTTGATGCGGTTCTCGGAAAGGGGGACGTAGGCGTCGGTATAGACCTTGTCCAGCACCGGCGCCATGACGAAGAAGGTGACGAAGAGGGAGAGCCCCACCAGCACCTGGTTGGGGGGCGAGGTCTGGGTGCCGAGGGCATGGCGCAGCAGGGACATGACGATGATGATGCGGGTGAAGCCGGTCATCATCAGCACGGCGGCGGGGATGAAGGTCAGCGCCGTGAGGGTCAGCAGGGTCTGGATGCTGAGGGTGTAGGTGGTGCTGCCGCCGGGGCCCGGCGTCGAAGTCACCGCCGGCAGTCCCCCGGCGGCCTGGGCCAGGGCGGCCCCGGCGCAGAGGAAGAGGCCGAGACCCAGGAAGAGCTTGCTACGCGCCACGCTTTTCCCCGATCTGTTTCAGCCACTGGGCAAAAGGACGGTCCGCCGTGGAATCGCCGCCGTCTGGCGCGATGCCCCGGGGCAGGGTGTGGAGGGTGCGGATCTGGCCGGGGACGATGCCGACCACCAGCCAGGTATCGCCCACCTCGACGAGGACGATGCGCTCCCGGGGGCCCAGGGCGACGCCGCCGACCACCTTCATGCCGCCCTGGCCGAAACCCTTGCCGCCGGAAATCTTGCGGGCCAGCCAGGCGGCCGCGACGAGGAGGGCGACGATGAGGCCGAGGGCCGCCATGGCCTGCAGGAAGGTGCCCGCCGGTACGCCGGGGGCAGCCTCGGCAGCGGCGGCAGCCCCGGGCAGGGTGCTGGCGATGACTATCGGTAATCGGGACGGGAAGAGGAACACGGGCTGCGGCCAACGGGTTTCATGTCAGCCCGTTATCTTAAAGCAAAGCGCCGCCGGCCGCGAAAGAGCCTGCCGCGGCTAGCGGTTGAGTTTGCGCATGCGCTCGGAGGGCGTGATGATGTCCGTCAGGCGGATGCCGAACTTGTCGTTCACCACCACCACTTCGCCCTGGGCGATGAGGGTGCCGTTGACCAGGACGTCCATGGGCTCGCCGGCCATGGCGTCGAGTTCCACCACCGAGCCGTGGGCCAGTTGCAGCAGGTTCTTGATGGTGATCTTGGTGCGGCCGAGTTCGACCGTGATCTGGACCGGGATGTCCAGGATCATGTCGAGTTCGTTCATGATGCCGCCGGCGCCGGCGGGTTCGCCGAAGGACGGGAAGATGTTGGCAGGCTGGGCGCTGGCGGCGGGGCCGGCACCGGCACTTGCGGCTTCGGTGGAGGCCTGTTCGGCCATGGCCGCCGCCCAGTCGTCCTCGCTGATCTGGCCGTCGTCCTCGAGGGCGCTGCTTTCGGTATTTTCCATTTCGTCAGCCATTGTTGTCTCCGGTAACCGTTTCGCTGGCTGCGTCGGCGGCGATGAACCGCTCGATCTTCAGCGCATACTGGCCATTCTGTTGGCCATAGCGGCATTCCATGAGGGGAATGTCGTCCACGTGGGCGATGATGGTCTCGCCGATGCTGAGGGGGATCACGTCGCCGACCTTCAGCTTGAGAATCTGCCCCAGGGAAATGGTGGCGGACCCCAGGCGGGCGGCGATTTCCACTTCGGCCCCCTGCAACTGCTTCCTCAGCGTACCGATCCAGCGCTTGTCCGTGGATAGCTGGTCGCTCTGCATGCTGCTGTAGAGCAGGTCGCGGATCGGTTCCAGCATCGAATAGGGGAAGCAGATGTGCATGTCCGCCGTGGCGCCGCCGAATTCCAGGGTGAAGGTGGTGGAAACCACGATTTCCGAGGGGGTGGCGATGTTGGCGAACTGGGAGTTCATTTCCGAGCGGACATACTCGAAAGTGAGGTCATAGACCGGCTTCCACGACTTCTGGTACTCGGCGAACACGACGCCCAGCAAGCCCTGGATGATGCGCTGCTCGGTGGGGGTGAAGTCGCGCCCCTCGACCCGGGTATGGAAGCGCCCGTCGCCGCCGAACATGTTGTCCACCACCAGGAAGACCAGGTTGGGGTCGAAGATGAAGAGGGCGGTGCCGCGCAGGGGCTTGGTGAGGACCAGGTTGAGGTTGGTCGGCACCACCAGGTTGCGGATGAACTCGCTGTACTTCTGGACGCGGATCGGCCCCACCGAGATTTCCGCGTTGCGGTGCATGTAGTTGAAGAGGCCGATGCGCAGGTAGCGGGCGAAACGCTCGTTGATGAGCTCCATGGTGGGCATGCGCCCACGCACGATGCGCTCCTGGGTGCCCAGGTTGTAGGAGCGAACACCGCCGCCGGGGCCGTCCTCCGACTCCGGCTCGTCCACCTCGCCGGTGACGCCCTTGAGGAGGGCGTCTACCTCGTCCTGGGAGAGAAAGTCGCCGGCCATGGCTCCTTGCTACTGGATGATGAAGGAAGTGAACAGCACATCCTTGACGGGGCCTTCCCCGCCATGGACCTTCTCCCCCTTCTTGTTGACCTTGGGCGGATCGAGGACGTCGTTGATGGCTTCCTTGAGTTCCACGGCCAGTTTTTCCTTGCCCTCCTTGGTGAGCAATTCGGAGGCCTTCTTGCTCGACAGGAGCAGAGTGACGTTGTTGCGGATCTTCGGCATGTGCAGCTTGGCTTCGCCCTCAGCCGCGGGATCCTCGAACTCGAGGGAAAGGGCAACCTGCAGGTACTGGTCGCCCGTTTCCGGCACCAGGTTGACCGTGAACGGATCGAGATTGACGAAGACCGGGTGGGCCTCCTTGCCCTTCTTTTCCTTCTTCTTGGGCTTGGCGGTCTCGACGGCGTCCTCGTCGTCCTCGGCGTGGTCCTCGCCCTTCTTGAGCAGGAAGAAGGCGGCGCCGCCGCCGGCCAGGACGACCACCAGCACGGCGGCCAGAATGATGATCAGCAGCTTCTTGCTTTTCTTCGGGGGCGCCTGCTCGGCTCCCTCCGCCGCTTTTGCGTCTTTGGACATGTCACTGTTCCCTGTTCAATTGGAATGTCTCTTTTCCCCTTCGCCGGGAACGGTCAGGCGAACAGATCCACCAGGCCGCGCCCCCTGTGTACCGGCGCGGGAGTGGCGACTCCTGCGCTGGCGGCGTCTTGCAGTATAACGTTATCGTCCGCAAAACGCCCGCCGCCGGGGGCCTGGGAGCCCGGTTGCTGGGCCTGCTGTTGCAGTTGCCCCCCCACATTGGCCTGGCCCAGGTTGACGCCGGCGCCGGCGAGCATGTCCCGCAGTTGCGGCATGGCGTCGTTGATGGCCTGGCGGACGTCGGCATGGGGCGAGGCGAAAGACGCGGTCAACTGGTCGCCGCTCAGGTTGAGGCTGACCTGGATGGGGCCCAGGTGCGGCGGGTTGATGTTGATCTGGGCGCTCTGCAGGTTGTTGCGGGCGATCCAGCTCACGCTGTCGCCGAATTCGCGGCCCCAGGAAGCGTCGCCCAGGGGCGGTGCGACGGTGCGGGCGACTTGGGCGGGGGGGGCGGGCGGCGTCGGCGCAACCCCATGGCCGGCCGGCGCCATCGTAACGGCGGTTGGGGTGGGGGTCTCCGGTGGCGCGGCAAATTTTGCCGCCGATTCTGCCGGCGGCGCTGCCGTCCTGGCATCGGTGGCCAGCGTTGTTGCCGACGCCGATGTCGCCGCAGCCTCAGCGGCTACCGGAGCGGCGGGGGAAGGGGCCGGCATCGCAGCCAAATCGGCGGAGTCGCGGCGCGAGTTGCCGTGGACGGTATCGGCGACGCCGGCTGCAACCCCGGCGGGGCCTGGCGACGGCGGGGCGGGAGTCGTCTCATTGCCGGCGGGCAGGGCGATGAAGAGGCCCGGCGGCAGGAGGTCGCCGGCGGAGGCTTCGGCCGGGGCACGGTCTTCGTCCTTGGGCTCGGAGCGGGCCTCGGCCGCGACGCTGGCCGGCGTGCCCGGGATGGCGCCGGTCAGCTGCTGGACCAGCAGGGCGGCGAAATCGAGGCCGGGGGTGATCCCGGCAAGGGCCGCCGCTTCGCCGGCGGCCGTCGGGGCGGCATTGGCGCTGGCAGGGGTGGGGAGGCTGGAGACGACCGTGATACCCATGGGGCTTCCTCGAAGGAACAATTTGTCGACCAGCGAGCAAAGGGCATGCCAGTGGTTGGACAGCCTCAGGTGTCATCGCCGCCGCGGCGGCGGGCGGCGAATTCGTCCTGTTCCTTCTGGCCGAGCTTGTTCTCCCGGTAGCGCTCGCGGGCGTCGTGGCGCTGGGAGAGGGTGTCGATGGCCTTGAGCTTCTTGTTCTGCTCCCGCCACGCGGCCTGGCCGTCGGCGGTGTTCTGCTCCGATTCGGCCACGGCGCGGCCCTGCTGGGCGATGGCCTCGTCGATGCGGGCGATGAAATCCTGGTAGTTGCGCAGGGCGGTCGGGGGCAGGCCGTTGACCGCTGCTTCCTTGAAGCGCTGGGCGTATTCTTCCCGGTATTGCTCGAGGAGCTGGAGGCGGCTTTTCGCGCTCTGCTCGGCGGCGATGAGCTGGCCCAGGCGCCGGGTGGTTTCGTCGGCCCGGGTCTGCATCAGGTCGAGCAGGGGTTGCAGGGTGAAGGGGCGGGTCACGGGTCAGCCTTCCCGGTCAGAAGAGCCCGCCCAGGGCGCCGGCACTGGCGGTGAACTCGGCCCGCTCACCGATCCTCTGCTGGAGGAAGCCCTCCAGCCGGGGGTAGAGGGCGATGGCCTGGTCCAGCACCGGGTCCGAGCCGGCCACGTAGGCGCCCACCGAAATGAGGTCGCGGGAGCGCTGGTAGCGGGCGAAGAGCACCTTGAAACGGCGGATCAGCTCCAGGTGGTTGCTATCCACCAGATTGACCAGGGCACGGCTGATGGACTGCTCGATGTCGATGGCCGGATAGTGGCCGGCGTCGGCCAGGGTGCGGGAAAGCACGACGTGGCCGTCGAGGATGGCCCGGGCCGAGTCGGCGATGGGGTCCTGCTGGTCGTCGCCTTCCGCCAGCACGGTGTAGAAGGCGGTGATGGAGCCGCCCCCGTCCGGCCCGTTGCCGGCCCGCTCCACCAACTGCGGCAGGCGGGCGAAGACCGAGGGCGGGTAGCCGCGGGTGGCCGGCGGCTCGCCGATGGCCAGGGCGATTTCCCGCTGGGCCATGGCGTAGCGGGTCAGGGAATCCATGATGAGCAGCACCTGCTTGCCCTGGTCGCGGAAGTATTCGGCCAGGGTGGTGGCGTAGGCGGCGCCCTGCAGGCGCATGAGCGGGCCGGTATCGGCGGGGGCGGCCACCACGACGGCACGGCGCATGCCTTCCTCACCGAGGATGTGCTCGATGAACTCCTTGACCTCGCGGCCCCGCTCGCCGATCAGGCCGACGACGATGACGTCGGCCTCGGTGTAGCGGGCCATCATCCCCAGCAGTACCGACTTGCCCACGCCGGATCCGGCGAACAGCCCCATGCGCTGGCCGCGGCCGACGGTGAGCAGGGCGTTGATGGCACGGATGCCGACGTCCAGGGGCTGGTTGATGGCGGCCCGGGACATGGGGTTGGTGGGGCGGCTCTGGAGCGGGCGCAGCAGGCTGGTGAAGAGCGGGCCCTTGCCGTCCAGGGGACGGCCGACGCCATCGACGACGCGGCCGAGCATGGCTTCCCCCACCGGCACCTGCTTGGCCCGGTCGATGGCCCGGCGGCGGAAGGGGGGCGGGCCGTCCACCCGCTGGGGCGGGTTGGGCTGCTCGAAGGCCACCACGTGGGCGCCGGGGGAAAGGCCGTAGATGTCGTCGGAGGGCATCAGGTAGAGCTTTTCGCCGGCGAAGCCCACCACTTCGGCCTCGACGGGGGCGCCCCCGGCCGGCAGGATGCGGCAGGAACTGCCCAGGGGCAGCTTGAGGCCGGCCGCCTCCATGACCAGGCCGTTGATGCGGGTCAGGCGGCCGGTGGGCCACAGGGGCTGGGCGTTGGCCGCCGCCGTGCGGCAGTTGCCCAGGAAGCGCCGCCAGCGGGCGGCATGGTCCGGCAGGCCGCTCACCGTTCCTCCGGCGGCTCCGTGGCGCCGACGCCGATCGCTTCCAGGACGCGCTTCCAGCGTGTCGCCAGGGTGGCGTCCACCTCGCTGCTGCCGGCCCGCAGGAAGCAGCCGCCGAGTTCCACCTGGGGGTCGTCGACGATGTGCCAGCCGGCCTGGGAAAACTGGTTGCCCAGGTGCCGGCGCAGGGACTCGGTGTCGGCCGGGTTGGCGTGCAGCATGACGTGACCGTGGTGCAGGGGCAGGGCGGCCAGGGCTTCGCGCACGATGGGCAGCAGGTAGTCGGCGTCGGTCTCGATGGTCCGGCGCAACACCTGGCCCGACAGTTCGATGGCCAGGGCCAGCACCTCGTCGGCGATGGCCTGGTCCATGTCGGCCAGGGCCCTGGCCAGGTTGCCGGCCAGGGCCGCCATCCGTTCGGTTTCGGCACGGGTGGCTTCGAGGCCGGCGGCGTAGCCGGCCTGGCGGCCCTCTTCGAAGCCTGCCTCGCGGGCTTCGGCGTGGATGCGCTCGATATCCTCGGCGGTAGGCAGGGCGATGCCGCTGACGATTTCGCCGGAACCCGGGTCGCCTTCCGGCGCGGCTGCCGGGGGAGGCGCGGCCGGCGGCGCCGCGGCCGCCGCCGGGGCCGGCGTGCCCGGCTCGTCGAAGGAGCCGAGTTGCCAACGCTGATAGCTCGCCAGTTGTTCCTTCGGGATGTAGCCGGCCATGGGGGGTTAGATCATCTGCTCGCCGCCGGCGCCGCCGAGGACGATCTGGCCTTCGTCGGCCAGCCGCCGGACGATCTTGAGGATTTCCTTCTGCTCGGCCTCGACCTCGGACAGCCGCACCGGCCCCTTGGCTTCCAGGTCTTCCCGCAGCATCTCGGCGGCCCGCTGGGACATGTTCTTGAAGATTTTCTCGCGCAAGGCCTCGTTGGCACCCTTCAGCGCGAGCACCAGGGAATCGGACTGGACTTCCCGCAGGATGAGCTGGATGGAGCGGTCGTCGATGTCCATGAGGTTCTCGAAGACGAACATTTCGTCGAGAATCTTCTGGGCCAGGTCCGGGTCGTACTCGCGAATGGCATCCACCACCGAGGTTTCGTTGGCGGTGCCGATGAAATTGAGGATCTCCGCCACCGTGCGCACGCCGCCCATGGCGGTCTTCTTCATGCTGGCGGAACCGGCCAGGATGCGCATCATGGCGTCGTTGAGCTCGCGCAGGGCGGCGGGCTGGATGCCCTCCAGGGTGGCGATGCGCAGCACCACGTCATTACGGAGACGCTCGGTGAAGTGGTTGAGGATTTCGCTGGCGTGGTCGTGCTCCAGGTGCACCAGGATGGTGGCGATGATCTGGGGGTGTTCGTTGCGGATGAGGTCGGCCACGGTATTGGCGTCCATCCACTTCAATCCCTCGATGCCCGAGGTCTCGCCGCCCTGCAGGATGCGGGAAATGAGGTTGGAGGCCTTGTCGTCGCCCAGGGCCTTGGTCAGCACCGAACGGATGTAATTGTCGGTATCGACATGGACGCCGGCCTTTTCGACGGCATCCCGGTTGAAATCGTCGATGACCGCCTCGACCCGGGCCCGGGGCACCGATTTCAGCGCCGCCATGGCGTGGCCGAGCTTCTGCACCTCCCGCGGGCCCAGGTGCTTGAGCACCTCGGCGGCGTGATCCTCGCCCAGGCTGATGAGGAGAATGGCGCTCTTCTCGAGGCCGTCGTCGCTAGGTGGCATTGACGCCCATCCAGTCCTTGATGATGTTGGCCACCGCCTTCGGGTCTGCCTGGGCGATGTCGCGGGCCTTCTGGACCTTGGCCCCGAAGTGGTCGATTTCCACCTTTTCCTCGCCCTCCTCGCCGGCCAGGATGCCACCCTCGCCGAAGAGGCCGCCGCCGGCCGCGTGCTCTCCAGCGGCGCCGGTCGTGCCCGGGGGCGGGAACATGGTCTTGAGCAGCGGCGCCAGGATCTTGAAATAGACGAAGGCGACGATGCCGGCGATCAACAGGTACTTGATCAGCTCGCGGCCCAGGGAAAGGGTTTCCGGGTCCTTCCAGAGGGGCACGCCGCTGTCGGCCTTCTCGGCGGCGGTGAAGGGCGCGTTGGCCACCGACAGGGTGTCGCCCCGCTCCTTGTTGAAGCCCATGGCCTCCCGCACCAGGTCGTTGATCTGTTTCATCTCCGCTTCGGGCAGGGCCTTGGTGGCCGGCTTCCCGTCCTTGCCGACCTCCTTGCGGTGATTGACCACCACCGCCGCCGACAGGCGGCGGATGGCGCCCATGTTCTGCCGGGTGTGGCGGATGGTCTTGTCCACCTCGTAGTTGATGGTGGAGTTCTTGGTGGTGCTGATGGGC
>DAINDE010000044.1:0-32219 GCA_036732025.1 Rhodocyclaceae bacterium | reverse complement strand
AAGCGCGGCATCGACAAGGCCGTCGCCGCCACCGTCGAAGAGCTGAAGGCCATCTCCAAGCCCTGCACCACCTCCAAGGAAATCGCCCAGGTCGGCGCCATTTCCGCCAACTCCGACGCCTCCATCGGCGACATCATCGCCGAGGCCATGGAGAAGGTCGGCAAGGAAGGCGTCATCACCGTCGAGGACGGCAAGTCCCTGGCCAACGAGCTGGACGTCGTCGAGGGCATGCAGTTCGACCGCGGCTACCTGTCCCCCTATTTCATCAACAATCCGGACAAGCAGATCGCCATCCTGGACAACCCCTTCGTCCTGCTCTTCGACAAGAAGATCTCCAACATCCGCGACCTGCTGCCGGTGCTCGAGCAAGTGGCCAAGGCCTCCCGCCCCCTGCTGATCATCGCTGAAGACGTGGACGGCGAAGCCCTGGCCACCCTGGTGGTCAACAACATCCGCGGCATCCTCAAGACCGTCGCCGTCAAGGCTCCGGGCTTCGGCGACCGCCGCAAGGCCATGCTCGAAGACATCGCCATCCTCACCGGCGGCGTGGTCATCTCCGAAGAGACCGGCCTCTCCCTGGAAAAGGCCTCCCTCAAGGATCTCGGCCAGGCCAAGCGCATCGAAGTGGCCAAGGAAAACACCACCATCATCGACGGCGCCGGCGAAGCCGCTGCCATCGAGGCCCGCGTCAAGCAGATCCGCGTCCAGATCGAGGAAGCCACCTCCGACTACGACCGCGAAAAGCTCCAGGAGCGTGTCGCCAAGCTGGCTGGCGGCGTGGCCGTCATCAAGGTCGGTGCCGCCACCGAAGTCGAAATGAAGGAAAAGAAGGCCCGCGTCGAGGACGCCCTGCACGCCACCCGCGCTGCCGTTGAAGAAGGCATCGTCCCCGGCGGCGGCGTCGCCCTGCTGCGCGCCCGCGCCTCCATCGGCAAGCTCAAGGGCGACAACCACGACCAGGACGCCGGCATCAAGATCGTCCTGCGCGCCATGGAACAGCCGCTCCGCGAGATCGTCGCCAACGCTGGCGACGAGCCTTCCGTGGTGGTCGACAAGGTTGTCCGCGGCAAGGGCAACTACGGCTACAACGCCTCCACCAGCGAGTATGGCGACATGGTCGAGATGGGCGTCCTGGACCCCACCAAGGTGACCCGCACCGCCCTGCAGAACGCCGCTTCCGTCGCCGGCCTGATGCTCACCACCGACTGCATGGTGGCCGAGCTGGCCGAAGACAAGCCGGCCATGCCCCCGATGGGCGGCATGGGTGGCATGGGCGACATGGGCATGGGCATGTAATGCCCCGCTGACCGCCCGGTCTTCCGCAAAGCCCCGCCTCGTGCGGGGCTTTGTCTTTTTGGTACGCTCGTTTGAATATTGTGACGGTCTGTAAGCAGGCTGTAAGGGAGGGGGCCTAGATTACGCTCCGCAGCAATGCCTCTATAACCATTACGTGAGGAGCAAATCAATGCAAGACATCGTTGACCGGATTGCGAAAAATCCGAAGTTCCACGAGTTCGTTGCCAAGCGCAACGCCTACTCCGTGGTCATGACCATCCTCGGCGCCCTGGCCTACTACGGCTTCATCCTGCTGGTCGCCTTCAACAAGGAGTGGATCGGCACCAAGCTCGCCCCGGGCATGACCACCAGCATCGGCGTCCCCCTGGGCGTCGGCGTCATCGTCTTCACCATCATCCTGACCTGGATCTACGTCAGCAAGGCCAACGGCGAGTTCGATGCCACCAATGAAGCTCTCATCAAGGAGGCGCAGAAGTAACATGATCAAGATCAAGCACATCCTCGCGGGCTTCGCCGCCCTGGCCGCCGTCGGCGCCGCCCTGGCGGCCGGCGCCGACCTGGGCCAGGCCCAGAAGCAGGCCACCAACTGGACGGCCATCAGCATGTTCGCCATTTTCGTCGCCGCCACCCTCTGGATCACCAAGTGGGCGGCTGCCAAGACCAAGTCTGCCGCCGACTTCTACACCGCCGGCGGCGGTATCACCGGCTTCCAGAACGGCCTGGCCATCGCCGGCGACTATATGTCCGCCGCCTCCTTCCTGGGGATTTCCGGCCTCGTCTTCGCCAACGGCTTCGACGGCCTCATCTTCTCCATCGGCTGGCTGGTGGGCTGGCCCGTCATCACCTTCCTGATGGCGGAGCGCCTGCGCAACCTCGGCAAGTTCACCTTCGCCGACGTGGCCGCCTACCGCTTCGCCCAGACGCCGATGCGGACCTTCGCCGCCACCGGCTCCCTGGTCGTCGTCGCCTTCTACATGATCGCCCAGATGGTCGGTGCCGGCCAGCTCATCAAGGTGCTCTTCGGCATGGATTACATCTACGCCGAAATCCTGGTGGGCTCCATCATGATGATGTACGTGCTCTTCGGCGGCATGACCGCCACCACCTGGGTGCAGATCATCAAGGCCTGCATGCTGCTGGGCGGCGCCACCTTCATGGCCATCGCCGTGCTGATGCAGTTCGGTTTCAGCCCCGAGGCCCTGTTCACCAAGGCCGTCGAAGTGCACTCCAAGAAGGACGCCATCATGGCGCCCGGCGCCCTCATCAAGGACCCCGTCTCCGCCATCTCCGTCGGCATGGCCCTGATGTTCGGTACCGCCGGCCTGCCCCACATCCTGATGCGCTTCTTCACCGTGCCCAACGCCAAGGAAGCCCGCAAGTCCGTCGCCTGGGCCACCACCTGGATCGGTTACTTCTACATCCTGACCTTCATCATCGGCTTCGGCGCCATCACCAACCTCGTCCAGAACCCGGCTGACTTCTACGTCGGCGGCGAACTGGCCAAGGGCCTCAAGGGCGGTGGCAACATGGCTGCGGTGCATCTGTCCAAGGCTGTCGGCGGCGACCTCTTCCTCGGCTTCATCTCCGCCGTGGCCTTCGCCACCATCCTCGCCGTGGTTGCCGGTCTGACCCTGTCCGGCGCCTCCGCCGTGTCCCACGACCTCTACGCTTCCGTGTTCAAGCATGGCCAGGCCTCCTCCGAAGACGAACTGCGCGTTTCCAAGATCACCACGATCTGCCTGGGCATCGTCGCCGTCGTCCTCGGCATCGCCTTCGAGAAGGAAAACGTTGCCTACATGGTGATGCTGGCCTTCGTCATCGCCTGTTCCGGCAACTTCCCGGTGCTCTTCATGTCCGTGCTGTGGAAGAACTGCACCACCAAGGGTGCCGTGGCGGGCGGCTTCGTCGGCCTCATCCTGGCCGTCGTGCTGACCGTCGGCTCCGCCAGCGTCTGGGAAGCCGTGCTGCAGAATCCCAAGGGTTCCGCCTGGTTCCCCTACAACTCTGCCGCCATCTTCTCCATGACGGCTGCCTTCCTGACCATCTGGATCGTGTCCATCCTGGATAACTCCGAGCAGGCCAAGAAGGAGCGTGCCCTCTACCCGGCCCAGCAACTGCGCTCGGAAACCGGTCTCGGCGCTGCCGCCGCTTCCGCCCACTAAGCGGACTGCACCTTCCAAGAAAAACCCGGGCCGAGGCCCGGGTTTTTTTCTGCCTGTCCGCCGCAACGACTCAGATGAGGAGGTAGCGCCGGCCCCCGGAAGTGCGTTCCAGGGCGGCCATGGTTTCCTCGACGGGGAAGCGGACCGAGCAGACGAGCCACTGTCGCCGGTCTGTGGAACGCATGAGAGGGAGGGAGACCGCCGCGCTTCCCGGATGGCTGGCGACCCCGGCGGCACCCGGGGCGATGCGCAGGTAATCTTCCGGCGATTCCAGCCACGCCACCAGCGACCGCAGGATTTCGTCCGGGTTCAGGAAGGTCGGGGCCGTCACGACTCCCTGGCCGAACAGGCCGGCAGCCCCGGCGGCATCGCCGACGCCGCCGGCGGCCTCGCTGCCCGCACAGATGCGGGCCTTGAATTTGTCCAGGAGGCGGGTGAAGGCCGCCAGCTCGACGCCGTGGAGGCTATGGGCCGCCGTTGGCGCCAGGCTGCAGGGGGTGTGGTCGGCGAGCCGGGTTCCGCCTTCCTGTGCCAGGCGCATGCCGAGGATGGCGTAGGCGTGGGTGTGGCCGGTGCGGTGCAGGGCCGGAAGCGTCTTCCTGATCGCCAGGCTGTGGCCGAGGGCCTCCACGATCTCGTCCGGGTTGCGGAAGAGGGGGCCGACCCCGGCTGGATCATCCCCCTTCAGCGAGAAGGGGCCGGGGATGGCGGCTGTCTGGCTGGCGAAATAGCCCAACGCGGCATCCAGGGCGGAGCCGAGGCGCGCATCGAAGTCCTTGGCGGAAGCGATTTCCCGCCCCAACCTGCCGATGACGTGGCGGGCGTAGGCATGGCGCGCTACACCCTCCGCCGCAGCCGGGCGCTTGGCCAGCCGCGCGACTCTGTCGAGGAAAACCATTGTGCCTGCCCCTTGATGCCAGCAACGGGCTGGACCTGCTGTAATGACCGGAGTCTTTTAGCACGCTGGCCAGCGCTTGGCAATCGCGTCGGGATTCTGGCCCGGGGGGCAACGGGCGAACGGCGCCTGCTGCACTGCGGCAATTGCCGGGCAGCGAATTTGTTACACTTGGCGACTTGGAGGAAAAAACGGCAGGGGGCAGCCCTATGCAGGTTCGGACGCCCCCCGAGTCGCGGCTTGCGCCGCAGACTCCTAAGACCATAAAAGGAGAACAGCGCCGATGAGAATAGTTGTTCAGCCTTACATAAGACTTACGCGATCTTCTGACGTTTTCTGACATGCGCATTCTTATCGCCGAAGACGATCGCATCATCGCCGATGGACTCTCCCGGTCCCTCAAGCGCAACGGCTACGCCATCGACTGCGCCCACAACGGGCCGGACGCGGACACCGCGTTGATGACGGGGAGCTACGACCTGCTCATCCTCGATGTCGGCCTGCCCAAGCTCTCCGGGCTGGAGGTGCTCAAGCGGCTGCGGGCCCGCAATTCCCAGCTGCCGGTGCTGATGCTCACCGCCCTGGACGGGACCAACGACAGGGTCCGGGGCCTGGATCTGGGGGCCGACGATTACATGGCCAAACCCTTCGAACTGGCCGAGCTGGAAGCCCGGGTGCGGGCGCTGACCCGGCGCTCGGCAGGCACGACGCCGGTCATCCAATGCGGCCAGCTGACCTATGACCAGGTCGGGCGGGTGGCCCAGATCAACGGCCAGCCCCTCGACCTCTCCGCCCGGGAAGTCGGCCTTCTGGAAATACTGCTTTCCCGGGTCGGCCGTCTGGTCAGCAAGGACCAGCTTGTCGACCACCTGTGCGGCTGGGGGGAGGAAGTCAGCCACAACGCCATCGAAGTCTACGTCCATCGCCTGCGCAAGAAACTGGAGTCCGGCGGCGTGCGGATCGTGACCGTGCGCGGACTCGGTTATTGCCTTGAAAGACCTCAAGACGACCGCACCCAGTCCTGATGCCGAGCGCTCGCTGTTCGGCGAGATCCTCGACTGGATGCTGGCCCCGCTCCTCTTCGTGTGGCCGGTCAGCATCGCCATCACCCACTACTTCGCCAGCAGCGTCGCCAGTTTTCCCTACGACCAGGCCCTGCGCGAGCAGGTCCTCGCCATCTCCCGGCAGATCAAGTTCGTGGGCGGCAAGCCGGCCATCAACCTGCCTGTTTCCGCCCGGGCCTTTCTCCGGGCCGACGAGACCGACAGCGTCTATTTCCATGTGGTGACCCGCCAGGGGCAGGTCCTCGCCGGCGACCGCGAACTGCCGCCCCTGCCGGGCCTGGCCGACGACGGCTCGGAACCCGGGGAAGTCGCGTTCCGCGACGCCGAGTTCAAGGGCCAGGATCTGCGCGTCGCCTACAGCTTTCTCTCCGATCCCAAGCTGCCCCGCGACAAGTGGCTCCTCGTCGAAGTGGCGGAAACCCTCGAAAAGCGCTCCCAACTCGGCAACAAGATCGTCGCCAGCGTCATCCTGCCCCAGTTCCTCATCATTCCCCTGGCCGTCATGCTGGTCTGGTTCGGCCTTTCCCGGGGCCTGCGTCCGCTCAACCGGCTGCGGCGCACCATCGAAACCCGCGACCCTGCCGACCTCTCCCCCATCGGCACCCGCCGCGTTCCGGAAGAACTGGAACCCCTGGTCGAGGCCTTCAACGACATGCTGGAACGCATGAAGCGAACCGTCGACGCCCAGCAGCGCTTCGTCGCCGACGCCGCCCATCAGTTGCGGACCCCGCTGACCGGCCTCAAGACCCAGGCCCAGCTCGCCATCCAGGAGACCGATCCGGAAGCGCTCCGCCACGCCCTGCGCCAGATCGCCCTGGGGGTGGACCGCGCCAGCCGCCTGGTCAACCAGCTCCTCACCCTGGCGCGCACCGAAGGCGGCGGCCATTCCCAGCACCCCCTGCAACCCCTGGAACTCGGTCCCCTGGCGCGGGA
This sequence comes from Rhodocyclaceae bacterium, assembly GCA_036732025.1. Classification (GTDB taxonomy): domain Bacteria; phylum Pseudomonadota; class Gammaproteobacteria; order Burkholderiales; family Rhodocyclaceae; genus SSSZ01. The sequence goes on along the minus strand of DAINDE010000044.1, from coordinate 25,869 downwards.
AGTGGTCGAGGACTGGGTGGTACGGGCCATGGGGCGCCAGGTGGACCTGGGCTTCGAAGCGGCGCCCTCGGCCTTCATCCTCGGCGACACCTTCCTCCTGCGCGAACTGCTCGCCAATCTCATCGACAACGCCCTGCGCTATTCCCCCAACGGCGGCCGGGTCACCTGCCGCGTCCTGGCCGACGCCAACTTCGTCACCCTGGAAGTGGAGGACGAAGGCATCGGCATCAGCGAGGAGCAGGCCGAACTTGTCTTCGAGCGCTTCTACCGGGTCGACGACGCCACCACCGAGGGTAGCGGCCTCGGGCTCGCCATCGTCCGCGAAATCGCCAACCAGCACGGTGCCGCGGCGACGCTAAGCCCCAACCCGGCGGGCAAGGGGTGCCTTGCCCGCGTCGTCTTCGCCGCCTGGTCGCCACCTCCACCCCCGCCGCCGCCGCCCGACGACTTCTCCGAACTCTATCGCCAGTCTCCCCCGGTCGGCACCTGAGTGCCCCACGCGCAACTGGCGGTTGCGGGCACCCCCTCCCATCGGTATAATGCGCGCTCCTTTTGGCCAGTTAGCTCAGTTGGTAGAGCAGCGGATTGAAAATCCGCGTGTCCGTGGTTCGATTCCGCGACTGGCCACCAAGAAAATCAAAGGCTTGCATGGTTTTTGCCATGCAAGCCTTTTCGTTTTGTGTAGTTCCTGTGTAATCGGGCCAGAAAAACGCACTTCCCCGCAGTCAGGAAACTATCTTTAGCCTGGACTGGAGGCGGTCCATTGCTCCCTCAATGTGGGCACCGTTCTGGTGGGCGTATCGTTCGACCATAGCCAGGGTCTTGTGACCACTGATCCGCTTCACGGTGGGCAGATCGACGCCGGCCTGTACCAAGTGCGTGATGGCGGTATGGCGCAGCGTGTGCCTGACGACTTGATCCGGGTCCAGACCAGCGGCCTCAACTACACGGCGGAACGGCTTGCGAACATCGATAGCATGACCTGACTTCGCGCCAGGGGACGGAAAGAGCCAGGGGCTACCCGGTGGAAGGGCGGCGAGATACCCTGCAAGGAAGTCGGCAAGGTGTTTCGTGATCGGCTGCTCTCTGGCGCCAGCCTTTGCCTTCGGGATGAAAATGACTCGGCGTTGAACGTCGACATGTTCCCGGCGGATGGAAAGAATCTCCATCTTTCGCATGGATGTTTCGACGCCGATGACGATGAACGGGTAAATGATGGGGCTGGCGTCGGCCTTCGCGCATTCCACTAGGCGGGCGACCTGATCCGCCGTCAGGTAAGTAATGCGCCCCTGACCCTCGTGGAAGCGGTTGAGCTTGGCCGGGCGGCGATCCATCCATCCCCACTCGATAGCCTGGTTGAACAAGTGCGACAGCACGGCCAATTCCCGGTTGATCGTGCCCGGCTTGGCTGCTGTCAATTTCTCCGGTGGACGTTCTATAGCCTTGCCCCGAGGACGGACAATGACGGGTTCCTGCTGGCGCTGGCGCTTGTACCGTTCCACATCGAAGGCGCTGACCTTGGATAACGGCAAATCTCCAAAGAAGGGAACCAGATGATGATTCAGCCGCGCGGCCTTCATTTTCAAATCCCTCCCGCCTGATTCGCCGAGGCGTTCAAGGTATTTCCCGGCGGCTTCGCGGAACGACAAGGCGACCTTTCGCCCCTTCGGCAAGGCCAGACGATCATGCTTGGCGTCGTTGCGAACCTTGGCGATGAATTCTTCTGCCTGGGTGCGGGTGGTTCCTTCCGACTCGCGGCCGATGACGCGGTGAATCCGCTGGCCGTCGACCATGATATTGACGGCAAAAACTCCATCCCCGCTGGCCTGCCGTTCAAAGGTGATGCCGTGTTCGCTGATCTTCTCTCCCCGGCAGAGCTTTCGCATGGCGGGGCGGGTGAGCTTATCGAAGGTCTTGGCCATGATGCTCTCCAATTAGAACGGAATCTCGTCATCGGGATTTGCCGGAGTGCCCTTTGATGTCTTTGGCAGGATGTCACGTCCTGCTTCGCCTGCCGCTACTTTCTTCAGGTCATCCCAGTATGTGCGCAGTCGATCAAACAAAAGATTTTGTGGCCTCACAGACCATTGCCAATCCCCATCACTATCGGGCCTGCCACGCCAGAGGTGTCCAGTCTCGCAAATAATCTTCCAAAGAACCTGTTCCTCATGCGTGAGCATATATTCATAGGAAAGGGCTAGTTTGGCGAACCTGTCTGGTTCGTCCACATCCCAAAGACTCTCAGTCACATCTGCCAGCGACGTGTTGTTGTCGAGGAACACCCGGTTTAGAGATTCCTCAACAGCCCATTCAATAAAGCTCGATGCCGTCCTGCGCTGTTTGCGCGCTGCAAGTTCTGCCAGGTAGCGCAATTTTGGGTCAAGCCTGACAGTAACCGTTTCCGAACGGGAGAGCTTGCTGCCCCCGCCTTTCCGCTTTTCCTGTTCCGTCATTTCATGTCCTCCATGGCTAAAGTTCTATGAAGTTCTGTGCCATTCTATTACCACATGTGTTCTATTGCAATACATTATTTGCGATAATATTCTTGTGCTGTCTATAAACACACGTAAGGAATTGCAATGACCGGAAACCTTCGCCCCATTGACGTGGTAGTGCTGCCAGATGGCCGCATGGACCCAAAGAACGCTGCAACCTACTGCGGCCTGAGCGTGAAAACCTTGGCCATGAAGCGGTGCGACGGCACTGGACCGAAGTTCGTCAAGCTTGGCCGGGTGTTCTACTACCGGGAGGATTTGGATAACTGGCTGCGGTCGGCACGTGTTAGCAGTACGGCACAAGTGCAGCGTGTCGCCTGATAGGGGGCGACTATGGGTGCCAACAAAAAGGGCCGCAACGGTGGCGACCGTGCGACCCCAATAACATCTGCTAAACGCAATCCTAAACCGCCTATCGTCGGCGGGCAATGTGCGCTGGTGCTTGGATTGATTCAACGCCTCGGGCCAGTCCTCTCATTCGTCCTGACGGCGGACAACGCTATTCCCGAGGCAGCGGCACGGGTCCATGACTTGCGGGCGATGGGCTTCAATGTACGGACCACTATCGTTCCCGAAGTGGAATTCAGAGGGGTAATCCGCCGGAATGCGGCTCTCTACTCGCTTGGCTCCCCGGAATGGCCCGCTCCCGGTTTCCTGGAAGGAGATGGTGATGGGCGCTGACGTGCTGCTGTCGAAACTCGATAAGGTCCGCAAGACCGGCCCGGACTCCTGGCTGGCCAGATGCCCCGCCCATGATGACCGTGGCCCTTCGCTGACGATTCGCCAGGCCGATGACGGCAAGGTGCTGGTTCATTGCTTCACCGGATGTTCCGTCCATGATGTCGTCGGCGCTGTCGGCATGGAAATCTCTGACCTATTCCCGCCCCGCCAGCATCATGGCAAACCTGAACGGCGACCTTTCCCGGCGGTGGATGCTCTTCGCGCCGTGGCCTTCGAGGCTCTGACGGTTGCGGCGGCAGGATCGGCGCTGCTGGCTGGCCAGCCCTTCTCCCCCGCAGACAGGGAGCGATTGATTCTGGCTGTCTCCCGTATCCAGGGGGCGGTATCCGCTGTCATGCCGCATATGAGGGGAGGGCGCCATGGCTGATTTCGACGCGGTGGAACGTGGGCAATCGTTCCTCGATGGCCTGGCCGATGGAATAGGGCTGGAAGCCGTCCGCCAGCGCATCCAGGCGGCGATTGATGAGCCAGCCAGGGATTTACCTGCGACACAGGAAAAGGTCCCCAATCCTGGTGGATCGGATGCCGAACGCCTTGAGTGGCTGGCGGGCCTATCGCCCATCGAGTACGACCGGGTACGGGAGGCCGAAGCCAGGGCGCTGGGCATTCGCGCCGGCACCCTGGACAAGATGGTGAAGGGGGCGCGGCAAGAGAAAAGCCTGACCGAAGGCATCGACTTCGATGACGTAGAACCCTGGCCCCATCCGGTAGAGCCGGCGGCGGTACTCTCCGAACTGTCCTCAACGGTGAAGCGGTTCATCATCTGCCCCGACGAAACCGCCAATGCGGCGGCGCTGTGGATGGCCATGACGTGGTTTATGGATGTGGTGCAGGTGGCCCCGCTGGCGGTTATCACGGCCCCGGAGAAGCGGTGCGGCAAGTCGCAACTGCTGTTCCTCCTGGGGCGGCTGGTGCATCGGCCCCTGGCCGCCAGCAACATTACCCCAGCGGCACTCTTCCGAGCGGTGGATGCCTGGAAACCTACGCTGCTGGTGGATGAGGCGGACGCCTTCATGAAGGACAACGAGGAACTGCGGGGGCTCTTAAACTGCGGGCATACCCGAGATTCCGCGTACATCGTCAGGGTGGTGGGCGACGACCATACCCCCAAGCGATTCAACGTCTGGGGCGCCAAGGCACTGGCCGGTATCGGGCACCTTGCCGATACCCTCATGGACCGGGCCGTGGTCCTGGAACTGCGGAGGAAGCTCCCCCATGAGGAAGTGCTGCGCCTGCGCCATGCGGAACCCGGCCTGTTCGATGACCTGGCCGCCAAGCTGGCCCGCTTCGTCCAAGACTATCGGGAAGCCCTGCGGCGCTCTCGTCCTGACCTGCCGGCGGCACTGAACGACCGGGCGCAAGACAACTGGGAACCGCTCCTGGCCATTGCCGAGATAGCGGGCGGCCCCTGGCCCGGCCTGGCTCGCCATGCTGCCTTGAAGCTCTCTGGAAGTGGGGAGGACGGCGGCACGGTGGGAAATGAACTGCTCTCCGACATCCGGGAAGCTTTCGTGACCAAGCGGGTAACGAAGATCAGCACGGCGGACCTGATCCAGGCACTTTGCGAGGATGATGAAAAGTCCTGGGCCACCTACAACCGAGGCAAGCCCATTACCCCCCGCCAAGTTGCCAAGAAGCTGAAGGACTACGGCATCGCCAGCAAGAACGTGAAGATGGGCTACAACGAGGTGAATAAAGGCTTCGAGGTAGCGCAGTTTCAGGAAGCTTTTGCGCGTTATCTGGCCTTACCCTCCTCTGAATCCGCTACGCCGCTACAACCCAGTAACCACGGGGCTTTGATGGTAGCGGATGTTCCGCTACGTAGCGGAAGCAAAGCCCTTCCCGCTACCCCGGAACCCGCACCAATACAGGGAAGTAGCGGAGTAGCGGATATTTCCGGGGAAGCCCGGAAAGGTCGCATGTTGGAGGTGGAGATATGAGCCCCTTGGCAATCATCCAGCAGGCAACAGCGGATGGGGTAACGCTGGCTCTGTCCGCTACGGGCAACATCAAGGCAACCGGCGATCATGCTGCGGTGGAACGCTGGCTGCCGACGATCCGAGAACACAAGGTGGGAATCATCCAGGCCATGCAGGAGGCCGCCAACGATTCGGCAGAGCGGCATTTTGCTTGGCGCGTGATTCTGCCGAACGGCGAGCGGCTGACGGTGACATGCAGCCCCGAGGCGACTGCCGAAGAGATGCGGCGGGATTACCTCGGGGCGACGGTGGAGCCGCTACCCGGGTACGGGCTGGAGCTACGCGACACGGCACCGGATGAAGATGCAGGCATCGAGGCGCTAGCTTGGCAAGACGACGACCGGCGGCGCTGTGTCCATTGCCTCAACCTTCGGCCCGGTGGCGTCTGCAAGGTGGCGGAACCGGGCGGACTGGTATCGGCGGTCCATGGCTATCGACCGAATCAGGCGGTCCTGCATCGTTGTCCGGGCTATCGCCCTTGCCCAAATGATCCCGACCAAAGACCGGGACGGGAACGGTGGCCCGGACTGAACCAATCTACCCATCAGAATGGAAAATAACCATGACAGGCAAAACCAAGAAGCCCAAGGCAGTAGCCACGTTTCCGGAGCCTGCGGACAGGGAGAAGGCGGACGCCATGGCAAAGCTGGCGCTGCGCCCGAGTGTGAATGCAGCCATCGTGATCGAGGAATACGGCAAGCCCTTCGGAGAACTGGACTTGGCGGCGCTGGTGGATTCGCTGGGGGAGGCAATGAAGGATGTGTGGGATGGTGACCTGAAGCGATGCGAGGCCATGCTGATCGGGCAGGCCCATTCCCTCCAGGCCATCTTTGCCAACTTTGCCCGGCGAGCAGCCAAGGCCGAGTACATGGACAACATGGAGCGTTACCTGCGCCTCGCCTTGAAGGCGCAGAGCCAGTGCCGCACGACCCTGGAAACCCTGGCGGCGATCAAGAACCCGCCCGTGGTCTTTGCCCGGCAGGCGAACATTGCCCATGGCCCACAGCAGGTGAATAACGGCATGGCGCCAGCCGGTGGGGCGGCCATCGCGCATGCGGGCAACGACGAGACAGAGCGAACCAAACTATTGGAGATAGAACATGGGCAACGGCTGGACACCCGAGCGGCGGGCACGGCAGGCGGCGCTGATCCGGCAATGGCAACCCTGGGCAAAATCGACCGGCCCGCGCACCGCTGAGGGGAAAGCCCGGGTGGCGAGGAATGCCGATAGGGGAGGGCGCTGGCGTGAGTTGCGCGAGATGATGAAGGAAATGAACCGATTGCTGCGAGAGCAGCGAAAGAGTATCAGGGTGATTAAGCCTTAAAGCCTTAGCCAGCAACGGTAACGAGCTCGTCTTAGTGCATTGCAACTTTGCTGCGAAATGATGAAGTGATAAAGTGGCCGATCTTGGAGGCTCTACTGGTGACACCATGGGCAGTGTCTAATCATGGGAATTTTTGCTAAACTCCGTCGTCAACTGCGAGATATGTCGACTAGCGACAACATCACATGCAGGGATTTCACGCGACTACTTGAAGAATTTGGATTTGAAATGACCAACGCGGCTGGAGGCCACAAGGTCGCAACGCATCCAAATATCCCTTTGGGTCCTGCGGACGCGGCGAACTACAACTGCGGGCATGACCAAGGTACTAAGGTGAGGCGTAACTACATCAAGAAGTTCCTGAAGCTTGTCGATGAATATGAAGACGAATTGCGGGAGCACCTGAAATGACATTCGATCCAGACCTCTACACCATCACCATCAGAAAAGAGACAGACGACGGAGAGACCTGTTATGTCGGTACTGTGGCCGAGTTTCGGAATGTCAGCGTTTATGAGGATACACACGAAGCTGCGCTAGCAGCGATTCGTGATGTGTTGACGACCATTGCTAAGATGGCTGAGGAAACGGGGCAGCCGCTCCCGGCGCCGCAAGCTGAGTCAGGTGAAAGTCCAAGTGGTCGAATCACGCTAAGAATGCCACGTAGTCTGCACGCAAAAGTTATCAGGCGTGCAGAGCAGGATGACACTAGTGCTAATCAAGTGATCAACATTGCCGTCGCAGAATATCTAAGCACCATTGATACTGCGCAAAGGGCTGTTGAAATCATCCGAAGTGCGGCCATGAAGCCGGCCACTACAATCGTTCTCCAAAAAGAGATCACCTCTTTTAGCGTTGAAGAAGAAGCATGGCATGGCAAGCCCAATGTTCATGTGCGCGCACCTTCGCGCACATCCTTGCGTAGTTTTGGTTATCAGCGGGAATGGAAACCATCGTGACTCCGCGACTAGTTAGTACACGTTTCAGAAAAATCGATATTCATGTCGGCCCTGGAGATCGACTCGAGGGTGGCGGGAAGATGTCTGTTGAGGTAACAGCTGGACTAAATGCTGCCGCAAGCAACAGCCGTCAGATACTTGCCGAGACGACGATCACAATCCTCGGGATTCCCAACAAGGCAAAAGACGATAGCGATTTTGCGTTCAAGGCAGAAATAGTCGGACAGGGCATTTATGAATGGCCTGAAAAAGTACCTGACAATCTTCAGGACAGTGTCTTGACCGAGACGCTATGCCAACCAATATACGTGTTGCTTGTGCAAGAAGTAACCTCACTAGTCCAGCGTACAGGTCTTGGAACCATTAACCTGCCATGGACAATTAACGAAAATGGCAAAGAACCCGCCAAAAAGAAAACTCCTGCGAAAAAATCTGCTCCGCGCAGAGCGAAAAAGGCGGTTACTCCATAAGCAAACAAACTTGGAAAAGTGGCTGCGAATCGTGAAGAGCCTCTTCGGCAACGAAGGGAAACTCCTCATCAACCAAGGCTGTCCTGGACAGCACTGCGCTGCGGGAAGTCTAACCGTAATTCCTGAACAGGCAGCTTACTCCCTGCCCCGGCCCTATCAAATCGCAGCACTTTAACGGTAAGGCTCTTGAAGTCATGGGGGCAAGCCAAGCGCATGATACCGGCCACCAGCCCGAAACCGACCCGCCCGAGTGGCGGGTTTTTCATGCCTGGAGCGGCGATGTCGTGACAATCTTGCCTTGCCGGGGGCGGCATGTGCGCCCTGTGTAATTTCTGTGTAATCGGGCATGGAAAATTACACATATTCCGAGAATTGGCCGGAACGCTAGTAACCTGGGAAACGGTCCGAGATGCTTGAAAATAGAACGATGCGGATGGAGCTAGAATTCTATGGAATCATTCCGCCGAATCTTGAAAATCCGCGTGTCCGTGGTTCGATTCCGCGACTGGCCACCAAGAATCCAAACGGCTCCCGGCAACGGGGGCCGTTTTCGTTTACGCCGCCTCAGCTTGCCGCCAGCAGCACCGATACGGGAAAGTGGTCGCTGTAGCCGTCCGGGTTCACATTCTTGCTGGCGCTGCCCTTGGGCAGGCCGAAGCGTAGCGGGCCTTCGCCGGCGCGGTGGCTGACCATGGGGGCGTGGGCCTCGATGCGGGCGCTTCCCTCGACGACTTTGAGGCCGCTCTTTCCGGTGATGAGTCCAGGCGAGACGAAGATCTGGTCGAAGACGTTGGCGTCGCTGCCGAAATAGAGGGTGCCGTTGAGCGTCCTGGCCTGTCCGGTGCGGGATGTGGCGGGCTGGCAGAGGTATTCCCAGGCCAGGTTGTAGAACTTGGCGCTCTGCGCCCGGGCCACGTCGCCCTTGTCGCGCAGGGCCTGGGCGTGGACGGCAACGGACCGGTCGAAGGGGTCGTCGTTGAAATCGCCGAGGGCGACGACGGCGACGTCGTCGCCCTTCTTCTCGCGGATGCGCCCGTGCCAATAGGCGAGGGTTTCGCCGGCGGTGGCGCGGAACCCCGAGGAATATTCAGGGCCGTTGCCGGCTTCGGAGGAGCGTGACGGCCAGTGGTTGGCGAGGGCGACGATTTCCTTGCCTCCGGGGATGGCAAAGGTGATCTGGGTGATGTCCCGGGTGCCTGTGGAGCGCATCACCCAGTGGGAGAAAAGCTCGTCGGCCTTGGCCGTGAGCACGGCCGAGTCGTAGATGAAGGCGGTATCGACGCCCCGCTGGTCGCGGGAGGAGTCCACGTGCACCAGGGCATAGCGCCGGCCGGGGAGGGCGGTGTTGAGGGCGTCGGCCAGGGCCTGCAGGGCGAAGCGGTTTTCCACTTCGCAGACGCCGAGCAGGTCGGGTCCCTGGCCGTCCTTCATGAGCCGGATGATGGCGGCAAGCTGGGCGACCTTCCTGGCGAAGAGGGCCTTGGTCCAGCCCCGCAGGTCGTTGCGCATGGCCTTTGCCAGCCAGGGCTCGCGGCCTGGGTGGTTCTGGGGGGCGAAGAGGTTTTCGAGATTCCAGAAGGCGACCAGATAGGGCATGACGAGACTCCCTGAACGGTGCTGCCGCGGGGCAGCGATTGACGGAATTCCTTTTCATGCATTCTGCCTATGCCGGCAGCTTGCCGGCAATGGCCGGACAGGGCCGTGCGCTGGCGGGGGCTAGTTCCTCCGTATGAAAAGCATCTGACCACTTCGGTTCCTGAAGTGGCAATGAAAACTCCGAAAAAAACGCTTTCGCCGATAGCATTGATGCGCTAGTTGATTGAATTTATGTGAATTAATGTTTCTGGCACGGGAAATGCACCCCATCTCCGCCTAGCACAAGCCAAAAAACCAATCCCCCCAGCAGAGAGGACGCCGGCCGCCAGCCGGTAGTAAGACAAAGGGGGAAACATGGCGAACACCAACCTGATTTCGCTGGAACACGACGTCCGCATCGACGCGGCCGCCGAGCGCCTTTCCATGACGCGGCGCGAGTTCCTGCAGTTTTGCGCGGCCCTGGCCACGACCCTGGGCCTGCCCCAGGGCGCCGATGCGGCCGTGGCCGAGGCCGTGGCCGCCAAGCAGCGGCCCAGCGTCATCTGGCTGCACTTCCAGGAATGCACCGGCTGTTCCGAGTCCATGCTGCGGGCCGAGCACCCGACCCTGGAAAAGCTCATCCTCGACATCATCTCGCTGGATTACCACGAGACCCTCTTCGCCGCTGCCGGCCATCAGGTGGAGGCGGCCCGCCATGCGGCCATGGCGGCCAACAAGGGTAAATACATCCTGGTCGTCGAAGGGGCCATTCCCACCAAGGACAACGGCGTCTATTGCAAGATCGGCGGCAAGACCGCCATCGAACTGGTCAAGGAATGCGCCGCCGACGCCGCGGCGGTGATCGCCATCGGCTCCTGCGCCTCCTGGGGCGGCATGCCTTCCACCGATCCCAATCCCACCGGCGCCTCCGGCGTCGCCAAGGTGCTGGGCAAGCCGGTGGTGACCATTCCCGGTTGCCCGCCCAACCCCTACAACTTCCTGTCGACGGTGGTGCATTTCCTCACCTTCGGCAGCCTGCCGGCGGTGGATCAGCTGGGCCGTCCCAAGTTCGCCTATTCCCGCCTCATCCACGAGAACTGCGAGCGCCGCGCCCACTTCGACGCCGGCCGCTTCGCCATGGAATTCGGCGACGAGGGCCACCGCAAGGGCTACTGCCTCTACAAGCTGGGCTGCAAGGGGCCGGAAACCTACGCCAACTGTTCGGTCATCATGTTCGGCGACGCCGGCGCCGGCACCTGGCCGGTGGCCTGCGGCCACCCCTGCATCGGCTGCACGGAGCAGGGCGTGGGCTTCCAGAAGCCCATCCATACCGTGGCCAAGCTGAAGAACATCGAGCCCAGCGTCTTCCTGCCGCGCATCGCCGAGGAGAAGGGCGTCGGCGCCAGCCTCGGGTCCGCCGCCGTGCTGGCGGCGGTGGCGGGGGCCGCCGCCGGGGCGGGCGCCATGGTGGCCAAGAACCTCGGCTTGTCGCACAAGGCCGAGCAGATGGAAGAAGCCAAGCAGTCCGGCGAAAAGACGGAGGTCTGAAATGACCACTAGGCGCAATTTCCTGAAAGGCTGCCTGGCCGGCGGCGCGGCGGCGGCCGCGGCGGTGGTGCCGGAAGCCGCTTCGGCCCGGGAGACGCTCCAGCGTCCGCCGGAAGCCCTCGGCCTGCTCTACGACGCCACCCTCTGCGTCGGTTGCCAGGCCTGCGTCGCCGCCTGCAAGCAGGCCAACGAGAATCCCGCCGAGTTCAACGTCCTCGACAAGTTGTGGGATACGCCGCTCGATACCAGCGGCCACACCTTCAACCTGATCAAGATGTACCGGCACGGCACCATGGAGACGAAGGACGCCGAAGAGAACGGCTTCGCCTTCATGAAGACCTCGTGCATGCACTGCGCCGACCCGTCCTGCGTCTCCGCCTGCCCGGTGTCGGCCATGACCAAGAATCCGGAAACCGGCGTCGTCGGCTACGATGCGGACGCCTGCATCGGTTGCCGCTACTGCGTCGCCGCTTGCCCCTTCGGCATTCCCAAGTACCAGTATGATTCGCCCACGGGCAAGATCGGCAAGTGCGAGCTGTGCCGCCATCGCCACAAGGACGGCCACTATTCGGCCTGCGCCGAGGTCTGCCCCACCGGCGCCACCCTTTTCGGCCGCACCGAGGACCTGCTGGCCGAGGCCAAGCGGCGGCTGGCCCTGAAGCCCGGCGAATGGACGACCATTCCCCGCGGCCGCCTGCGCCACGCCCAGGAGAGGGTGCTCGCCGGCGGCGAGGACGGCAAGGGCGCCAAGCATCGCCGCGGCTGGCGCGACGAGCCGGACCAGAGCTACCAGGCCCAGGTCGGCAACTACCTGCAGCACGTCTATGGCGAGACGGAATACGGCGGCACCCAGGTGCTCAAGCTGTCGGCGGTGAATTTCGAGAAGGTGGGCATGCCCGACCTACCGCCCCAATCGTCGGCCGCCACCTCGGAAACCATCCAGCACACCCTGTACGGCGGGCTGATCATGCCCATCGCCGTTCTCGGGGCGCTGACCTTCGTCGCCAAGCGCAATGTCGTGCCGGACGATGAAGAACAGAAGGGAGGGCAGTGACATGAGCAGCCATCACCATGCAGCCCCGGCCCCGGTCGGCGGCCGGCTCTTCAACACGGCCACCTTCGTCTGTGGCGTGCTGATCGCGGTCATGGTCGCCATCCTCATCACCCGCTTCATCTTCGGGCTGGGGGCGGTGACCAACCTCAACGACGGCTACCCCTGGGGCATCTGGGTGGTCTTCGACGTCATCATCGGCTCCGCCTTCGCCTGCGGCGGCTTCTCGGTGGCCATGCTGGTCTACATCTTCAACAAGGGCCAGTACCACCCCATGGTGCGGCCGGCCCTGCTGGCCAGCCTCTTCGGCTACACCCTGGCCGGCGTCGGCGTGCTCTTCGACCTTGGCCGCTACTGGAACTTCTGGCACATCCTGTGGCCCACCTACGCCAACCCGAACTCGGTCATGTTCGAGGTGGCGCTGTGCATCTCGGCCTACATCATCGTCATGTGGATCGAGTTCTCGCCGGTGTTCCTGGAACAGTGGGGCCTGAAGGACGCCAAGAAGAAGCTCAACCGGGTGCTCTTCTTCTTCATCGCCCTCGGCACGCTGCTGCCGATGATGCACCAGTCCTCCCTGGGCACCCTGCTGGTGGTCATGGGCGGCCAGGTGAATCCCCTCTGGCAGACGCCCGTCGTGCCGCTCCTCTACCTGCTGACCGCTGTCACCATCGGTTACGGCGTGGTGTTGTTCGAATCCTGCGTGGCCTCTTCCGCCTATCGCCGGGAGATCGAACTGCACCTGCTGGAGCCCATGGCCAAGATCATGCTCGGCATGCTCACCGTCTATCTGGTGGTGCGGGTGATCGACCTAGCGGTTCGCGGCGCCCTCGGCCACGCCTTCGCCCCCAGCCTGGAAGCCTTCTTCTTCTGGGTGGAAACGGGGCTCTTCGTGGCGCCCTACCTGCTCATCGGCAACACGAGCGCCCGCCGCAACCCGGCCCGCCTCTTCCTGGCCGGCGTCGCCATCATGCTCGGCGGCGTCTTCCTGCGGGTCAACGGCTTCCTCATCGGTTACGACACCGGCCCGGGCTGGAACTACTTCCCGTCCATCGCCGAAATGCTGGTCACCGCGGGCATGTTCGCCCTTGAAGTGCTCGGCTACATCATCATCACCCGCCGCTTCCCGGTGCTGCCCCGCGAGGGCGTGGCCGCGGCCCACTGAATTCCAGGGATAGGAGAGAAAAATGACCCCCTCGCTCACTACGTTCGCTGCCCCCCAAGGGGGCGCCGCCTCCTTCAGGGCGGCCTTTCAGGAGGCTTAACATGTCCAAACGAGTCACCATCGACCCGATCACCCGCATCGAGGGCCACCTGCGCGTCGACGTGGAAGTGGACGGCGGCCGCGTCAAGAAGGCCTGGGCCTCCGGCCAGATGTGGCGGGGTGTCGAGAACATCCTCATCGGCCGCGACCCGCGCGATGCCTGGGCCATCACCCAGCGCATCTGCGGCGTGTGCACCACGGTGCACGCCATCACCTCCGTGCGGGCGGTGGAAAACGCCCTGCAACTGGAAGTGCCGGTCAATGCCCAGTACATCCGCAACATGATCATGCTGGCCCACGCCGTCCATGACCATATCGTCCATTTCTACCACCTCTCGGCCCTCGACTGGGTGGATGTGGTGTCGGCCCTCAAGGCCGACCCGGACAAGGCCGCCAGCCTGGCGCAGAGCCTCACCAACTGGAACGGCAACAGCAAGCAGGAATTCAAGAAGGTGCAGGAAAAGCTGAAGGGCTTCGTCGGTACCGGCCAGCTCGGCATCTTCACCAACGGCTACTGGGGCCACCCGGCCATGAAGCTGACGCCGGAGGTGAACCTCCTGGCCACCGTGCACTACCTGCAGGCCCTGGAAGTGCAGCGCTACGCCAACAAGATCGTCGCCATCCTCGGCTCCAAGTCCCCCCACATCCAGAACCTGGCGGTGGGCGGCGTCGCTAACCCGCTGTCGGTCGATTCCCAGTCGGTGCTCACCGTCGAGCGCCTGCTGGCGGTCAAGGAGTGGATCGACAAGCTGGACGACTTCGTCAAGAACGTCTATCTCATCGACGTCGGCGCCATCGGCGCCTTCTACGCCGACTGGACCAAGTACGGCAAGGGCATTACCGACTACCTGTGCGTGCCGGACGTGCCCCTCGACAGCAAGGGCACCCAGTTCGCCCTGCCCGGCGGCTACATCCCCAATGGCGACATCGCCGCCTACAAGCCGATCAAGACCTTCGGCGACAAGTATTTCATCGACGGCGTGTCGGAAGCGGTCAAGCACTCCTGGTACGAGTACGGCGGCGGCGACGACAAGTCCCTGCACCCCTGGAAGGGCGAGACCAAGCCCAAGTACACCGACTTCCAGGACGCCGGCAAGTATTCCTGGCTGAAGTCGCCGACCTTCTACGGCAAGCCCATGCAGGTCGGCCCCCTGGCCCGGGTCCTCAACATGTACGCGGCCGGCCACGAGCCGACCAAGAAATACGCCACGGCGGCGCTGGACCTGGTCTCCAAACTCGCCGGCGCCAAGGTCGGCGTCGATGCCCTCCATTCCACCATCGGCCGTCACGCGGCCCGGGCCGTGGGCTGCTGCGTGCAGATGGACGAACTGAAGAACCAGTGGGACCTGCTGCTGGCCAACATGGCCAAGGGCGACCTCAAGACCTACAACAAGCCGACTTTCCCCAAGGGCGAGCAGATGGGGGTCGGCTTCCACGAAGCGCCCCGCGGCGTGCTGTCCCACTGGGTGGTCATCGATTCCGGCAAGATCAAGAACTACCAGTGCGTCGTGCCCACCACCTGGAATGCCGCGCCGCGCAACGAAAAGGACGTTCCCGGCGCCTACGAGGCCTGCCTCCTCGACAACCCGGTGGCGGACCCCGAGAAGCCCCTGGAAGTGCTGCGCACGGTGCACTCCTTCGACCCCTGCCTGGCCTGTGCCGTGCATGTGGTGGACCAGGAGAACAATCCGGTGGTGACCGTCAAGGCTGCTTGATTTAACGCAACGAGTTCCGTCGCTTGGGGCGCGATACTTATCGCGCCCTTTTTTTAGTTTTGGCCGCCGCTGCGCGGCTTCACGTCGGCGACGCCGACATGAGCCTGCACTGGATACCGGCGATTTTCCTGGAGTTGGCATGCGCGTAGTGGTTCTCGGGATCGGCAACATCCTCCTCTCCGACGAAGGGGTCGGCGTCCGCGTCGTCGAGCGGCTGGAGGCGGACTACGCCCTGCCGGCCGGCGTCGAGGTCATCGACGGCGGCACCTGCGGCATGGAAATGCTGGAGCAACTGGAAAACCTCGACGCCCTCATCGTCGTCGATTGCGTCCGCCACGGCCAGCCCCCGGGGACGCCGGTTCTGCTCAAGGGCGACGACGTGCCGGTCTTCTTCAAAACCAAGCTGTCGCCCCACCAGGTCGGTCTCTCCGACGTGCTGGCCAGCCTCGAATTCACCGGCCGGGCACCCAAGCAAACCGCCATCGTCGGCATCCAGCCCGCTTCCATGGAACTGGGCATGGAACTGACGCCGACGGTGGCGCCCCGGCTGCCGGAACTGGTGGCCATGACCGTGGCCGAACTGCGCGGCCTGGGTCTCGACGTACGGGAGCGCGGCTGATGTGCCTGTCCGTTCCCATGCAGGTGGTGGCCTGGGAGGGCGAGGGCGACTTCGCCTGGGTCGAGCGCCACGGCGAGCGGCAGCGCCTCAACATGATGCTCGTCGGCCCCCAGCCGGTGGGCACCTGGGTCCTCTGCTCCCTGGGTTTCGCCAAGGAAGTGGTGGAGGCGGAGCAGCTGGCGCTCATCGAGGAGGCCCTGGAAGCCCTGGCGGCCTCCCTCGACGGGGACTATGATCCCGATCGCTATTTCCAGGACTTGAGCCGCCCTTGACCGAACGCCTCCGCCAGCCTGCCCTGGCCCCACCGCCGATCCGCCCTGCCGTGCCCCTGGAAGCGGACCCCACCGCCTTCCTGGAAAGCCACTACCAGCAGGTCTGGGAAACCCGCATGCAGGACCTGCCCTTCGTCAACCCGGCCCTGACGGTGAAGGCAGTGGGCTTCCGGCAGGTGGAAGGGGACTGGCTGGGGGTGATGGTGACGCCCTGGTTCCTCAACCTCTTCCTGCTCTCCGGCGGCGGCAGGCTGTGGGGCGACATTCCGGCCGGGGAGCGGCGCTACCTCAATCTCCCCTGCGGCACCCTGCAATTCATCGCCGACGATGACCCGGAGCTCGGCCCCTACCAGTACTGCCCGCTGATTGCCCCGGTCACCGACATCCCGGACATGGCCACCGCCTTCCAGGCGGCGAAGGACGCCCTGGCCGCGGTCTTCGTGCCGCCGCCGGCGGCAGAAGACGAGGCGGCGGCGAAGCCCGAGCCGCTGCCGGTGGTCGCCGACCCGACCCCGTCGCGGCGGGCCTTCTTCCGGCGCCTGGCGGGCAAGCGCTAGGCCTGGCTGCCCTGGAGGTGCTGGCGGTAGAGCGCCAGGTACTGCTCGTCCGCCTTCTTCAGGCGGTCGGCGGCGAGGCGGAAGAAGATCCTGAGCATGCGCGTCTGCAGTTCCGGCGAAGCGTGGTGCAGGGCGTCGTAGGGCCACTTGCCCACCGTCACTTCCGATTCGGCGATGACGGTGGCGGCGCGGGGGGCGGGGGTCTTCTCGGCGAAGGCCAGTTCGCCGAAGAGGGTGCCCGGGGCCAGCAGGCTGATGACCTTGCCCTGCTGGGTGACCTTGGCGTCGCCGTCGAGGAGCATGTAGCAGGAGCGGGCGGGGGCGCCTTCCTGGATCAGGATGGTGCCCTTGGGCACCTGGTACCACTTGGAGAGGCGCAGCAACTCCCAAAGCTGGGCATCGTTCAATTCCTCCAGCAGGGCGAGCTGGCGCAGGCGGCCGTAGGTTTCCGCCTGGGCCGGGCGGCGGGCCTGGTGGGCGGCGGGGCCGGCCGGCGCGGTCGCCCGAAGGCGGGGCAGCAGGCCGGTGAGGGCCTTGAGCACCTCGTTCCAGTTGGGGAAGCGGTCTTCCAGGCTGCGCGCCAGCATGCCATCGACAAAGGCTTCCAGTTCCGCCGGCAGGTCCGGGCGCAGGCTGCGCAGGGCCGGGCGCTCGCCGTTCATGATGGCGTACATGAGGCCGGCCTGGTTCTCGGCGGTGAAGGGCAGGCGGGCGGTGAGGAGCTTGAAGAGTACGGCGCCCAGGGCGTAGATGTCGGCCTGGGGGGTGACCCAGCTGCGGAATAGCTCCGGCGCCATGTAGGCGAGCGACCCGATGTCCATGACCTGGGTGGAGTCTTCCTTGGTCCAGTAGGCGGCGCCGAAGTCGCCCACCTTCACTTCGCCGGGGCCCACGTACTGCAGGTTGGCGGGCTTGATGTCGCGGTGGATGACACCGCTGCGGCAGGCATAGTCGAGGGCGCTGGCGCACTTGTAGATCAGCTCCAGGACTTCCTGCACCGGCTTCAGGGTGTCGGGCCGGGTGAAGGGGTCGAGGGTGCCCTGGGGCAGGTATTCCATCACCAGCCAGGCAGTGTCGGGCCCGATGCCGGCGTCGAAGACTTCGACGATGTAGGGGTGCTTGAGGCTGCCGGCGATGTGCACCTCGTTCAGCCAGGCCTTGCGGGTGGCGGCGTTATCCGCGGTGTCGCTGAAGATGGAGGGATGGGCCACCTTGATGGCCACCTCCCGCTGGTTGAACTGGTCGTGGCCGAGATAGACGACGCCGCTGGCGCCGCTGCCGATTTCCCGGCGGATTTCGTAGCGCTGCTGCAGGCCGGCGGGAAGCGCGATGGTCGCGGGCTGGCCGGCCTCGGGCACGTCAGTCTTCCTTCTCGTAGACGACGTCGGCGCGGCGGTTCTCGGCCCAGGATTCCTCGTCGTGGCCCTTGAGCTTGGGCCGGGCCTCGCCCAGGGTGAGCACCCTGACCTGTTTCTCCCCGACGCCCTGGTCCACCAGGGACTGGCGCACTACCTCGGCGCGCTTGAGGCCCAGGCGCTTGTTGAAGTCGGCGCTGCCGCGCTCGTCGGCGTTGCCCTCGATGCGTACCCGGGCTTCGGGGTGGGCGGCCAGGTAGCGGGCATGGGCCCGCAGCATGGGGTTGAAGTCGGCCTTGAGGTCGGCGCTGTTGTAATCGAAATACACGCTGCGCTGGGTGCGCAGGCCGGCCTCGTCGATCTTCATGGCCGGGGCGCCACCCGCCTCGGCGCCGGCGGCCTTGACCGGGGCGACGGCGGGGTCGTTCTGCTGCAGCTCCGGCGGCACCGGCTGGCCGAGGAGGCCCGGATGGACCTTGAGGGTGCCCTTCTGGGAAAGGGGTGTCGTCGCTGGCGGCGCCGAGGAGCAGGCCGCCAGGAGGGTGGAGAGCAGGGCGGCGAGGGGCAGGGACGGGCGCATATCCTTGTTTTTCCGGCGACTTGGGGAAGGCGCGATGATAGCTTTTTGCCGCCTTTCCGGCCAGTGGTGGGCCTTATTCAGTATTGCGATAAGTTCATTATCAATCCATCTTTGTCGTTATATCAGTGTCCGTTAAAGTACGGCGGTTCCCCGTGAAAGGATTGCCATGACCAAATTCTTACGCTCCCTGGCCGTATTCCTGGCGGTCGGCGCCGTCGGCACGGCACGGGCCGACGTGACCCTGCTCAACGCTTCCTACGACGTGGCCCGCGACGTTTACAAGGACTACAACCCGCTTTTCCAGAAATACTGGAAGGCCAAGACCGGCGAGGCCGTCGAGCTGAAGCAGTCCCACGGCGGTTCCACCAAGCAGGTGCGCGCCGTGGCTGACGGCCTGGAGGCGGACGTGGTGACCATGAACCAGGCCAACGACATCGAGTTCCTGGCGGAAAAGGGCCTGGTAGCCAAGGACTGGGCGAAGAAATTCCCCAACAATGCCTCCCCCTATACCTCGGCCATGGTCTTCATCGTCAGGAAGGGCAACCCGAAGAACATCAAGGACTGGAGCGACGTGGCGGCCCCCGGCGTGCAGATGATCATCCCCCATCCCAAGAACACCGGCAACGGCCGCAACACCTACCTTTCCGCCTGGGCCTGGGCGCTCCGGCAACCAGGCGGCAGCGACAAGTCCGCCCAGGAATTCCTCGGCAAGCTTCTCAAGAATGCTCCCCTCTTCGCTTCCGGCGGCCGCGACGCCACCACTACCTTCATGCAGCGCAAGATCGGCGACGTCCTCATCACCTTCGAGTGCGAAGCCGAGTTGATCGCCAAGGAGTTCGGCAAGGGCGAGTTCGAGGTGGTCTATCCCAGCCTGACCCTGCAGACCGAATTCCCGGTGGCGGTGGTGGAGAAGGTGGTGGACAAGAAGGGCACACGCAGGCAGGCGGAGGCTTACCTGGAGCATCTGTGGTCCAAGGAGGGCCAGGAGAACGCCGCCCAGAACTACCTGCGCCCCCGCGACCCCGAACTGCTGAAGAAGTACGCCGCCCAGTTCCCCGCAGTGAAGACCTTCACCGTCGACGAGGTCTTCGGCGGCGCCAGCAAGGCCTTCGCCGCCCACTTCAAGGACGGCGGCAGCTTCGACCAGATCTACGCGCAGAAGTAGGCCCGGCTTTTTTCGTCTCCGGGGGCTCCTGACGGGGGCCCCTCGTCTTTCCATGGCTACCAAGACCCACCGCGTCCTCCCAGGCTTCGGCCTCGCCCTCGGCTACACCCTGGTGTACCTGTCGCTCCTCATCCTGCTGCCCCTGGGCGGCATGGTGCTGAAGACGGCCGACCTGGGTTTCGCCCAGATCCTCGACATCGCCCTCGGCGAGCGGGCCCTGGCCTCCTTCCGCGTCACCTTCGGGGCCTCCCTCGCCGCGGCCCTGGTGAATGCGTTCTTCGGCCTCATCGTCGCCTGGTGCCTGGTACGCTACTCCTTCCCCGGCAAGCGTTTCGTCGATGCCCTGGTGGATCTGCCCTTCGCCCTGCCGACGGCGGTGGCCGGCATCACCCTGGCCACCCTCTACGCCGGCAATGGCTGGCTGGGGCGCTTCATCGAGCCCCTCGGCTTCAAGGTGGCCTATACGCCCTGGGGCATCGTCGTGGCGCTCACTTTCGTCACCCTGCCTTTCGTCGTGCGCACCCTGCAGCCGGTGATCGAGGACATCGAGGCCGAGGTGGAAGAGGCAGCGGCCTCCCTCGGCGCCTCCCGCTGGCAGACCTTCACCAAGGTGATCTTCCCGGCCATCGCCCCGGCGCTGCTCACCGGCTTCGCCCTGGCGTTTTCCCGGGCCGTCGGCGAGTACGGCTCGGTCATCTTCATCGCCGGCAACATGCCCCTCATTTCCGAGATCACGCCGCTCCTCATCATCTCCAAGCTGGAACAGTACGACGTGCTGGGCGCCACGGCCCTGGCGGTGGTCATGCTGGCCATCTCCTTCTGCCTGCTGCTGGCCATCAACGCCCTGCAGTGGTGGGCTGCCAACCGGCACAAGAATGCCGAGCCCCTCGAAGCGGCGGCGGCCAGAGCGGCGGGAGGGGCGGCATGACCCGCCGCCGCGCCACCGAGGAACCGCGCTGGGTCCGTTACGCCCTGCTGGCGACGGGTCTCGGTTTCCTCTTCTTCTTCCTCGGCCTGCCGCTCCTGGCGGTCTTTGTCGAAGCCTTCGCCCAGGGCCTGCCGGCCTACCTGGAGGCCCTTCGGGAACCCGAAGCCCGCTCGGCCATGTTCCTCACCATCGGCATCGCCCTGGCCGTGCTGCCTTTCAACGTCCTCTTCGGCGTCGCCGCGGCATGGGCCATCGCCAAGTTCGACTTCAAGGGCAAGAGCCTGCTCCTCACCCTCATCGACCTGCCCTTCGCGGTGAGCCCGGTGGTGGCGGGACTCGTCTTCATCCTCCTCTTCGGCGCCCAGGGCACCCTCGGTCCCTGGCTCTCCGCCCACGACGTCAAGATCATCTTCGCCGTGCCGGGCATGATCATCGCCACCCTCTTCATCACCTTCCCCTTCATCGCCCGGGAGCTGATTCCCCTGATGCAGGCCCAGGGCCGGGAGGAGGAAGAGGCGGCGGTGTCCCTCGGCGCCTCGGGCTGGCAGATGTTTTGGCGGGTGACCGTGCCCAACATCAAGTGGGGCCTCCTCTACGGCGTCATCCTCGCCAACGCCCGGGCCATGGGCGAATTCGGGGCGGTGAGCGTGGTCTCCGGCCACATCCGCGGCGAGACCAACACCCTGCCCCTGCATGTGGAAATCCTCTACAACGAGTACAACCAGATCGGCGCCTTCGCCGCCGCTTCGGTGCTGGCCTTGCTCGCCCTGGTGACGCTGGTGGCCAAGACCGTCGTCGAGTGGCGGATGAAGAAGGAAACGGAAATGCTGACCGCCGACCTGCCCCCGGAGAAGACCCAATGAGCATCGAAATCCGCAACATCTCCAAGCGCTTCGGCAATTTCGTCGCCCTCGACGGCATCACCCTCGACATCCCCACCGGCGAACTGGTGGCCCTGCTGGGCCCCTCCGGCTGCGGCAAGACGACGCTGCTGCGCATCATCGCCGGCATGGAAACGCCCGATGGCGGCGACGTGCTCTTCTCCGGCGCCGAGGCCACCCACCTGCACGCCCGGGAGCGCCAGGTGGGCTTCGTCTTCCAGCACTATGCGCTGTTCCGCCACATGACGGTGTTCGAGAACGTCGCCTTCGGCATGCGCGTCAAGCCGCGGAAGGAGCGCCCGGCGGAGGCCGAGATCAGGCGCCGGGTCATGGAACTCCTCGGCCTCGTCCAGCTCGACTGGCTGGCCGACCGCTATCCCTCGCAGCTTTCCGGCGGCCAGCGCCAGCGCATCGCCCTGGCCCGGGCCCTGGCGGTGGAGCCCAAGGTGCTGCTGCTGGACGAGCCCTTCGGGGCCCTCGACACCAAGGTGAGGAAGGAACTGCGCCGCTGGCTGCGCCGCCTCCACGACGACATGCACATCTCCAGCGTCTTCGTCACCCACGACCAGGAAGAGGCCCTGGAGGTGGCCGACCGGGTGGTGGTCATGAACCACGGCCGCATCGAGCAGATCGGTTCGCCGGACGAGGTCTATTCCAACCCGGCCTCGCCCTTCGTGTACCAGTTCCTGGGTAACGTGAACGTCTTCCACAGCCGGCTCCACGGCGGCTTCGCCGAGGTGGAACGGGGGGCGGAGAGCCGCGACGCCACCGCCTTCGTCCGCCCCCACGATATCGAGATCGCCCATCACCAGATGGAGGCCGGGCTGCCGGCGGAAGTGCAGCACGTGCATCCCATCGGCCCGGTGGTGCGGGTGGAGCTTTGCCACCAGAGCGAGATCGTCGAGGTCGAGCTTTCCCGGGAACGCCACGACGTGCTGCAACTGGCCGCCGGCCAGCGGGTGTGGTTCCGGCCCCGCCAGATGAAGGTCTTCGGCGCCCCGGAAGCCGCCGCCGAGGCCCCGGGCCGGCTGCCCTTCCTGTTCTGACCGGGCGCCGGAAGGGCGTCCGGGGCGGGTGTTATAATCCGCGGCCAATCCGCCCTCATTGTGTTCCGCATCCGGTGATCTTCGCCCTCGGCATCAACCATCATTCGGCGCCCCTCGCCATCCGCGAGCGGGTGGCCTTCCACGCCGAGAGCCTGCCCAAGGCCCTGATGCACCTGGTGGACGCCAAGCCGGTGAAGGAGGCCGCCATCCTCTCCACCTGCAACCGCATGGAACTGTACTGCACTACCGACGCCCCGGAAGCGGCGGCGGACTGGCTGGCGGAGTACCACCGGGTGGGGCGCCACGAGATCCAGCCCTACCTCTACACCTACCAGCAGCCGGAGGCCGTGCGTCATGCCTTCCGGGTGGCCAGCGGCCTCGACTCCATGGTCATCGGCGAGCCCCAGATCCTCGGCCAGATGAAGGACGCGGTGCGGGTGGCGGAGGAGGCGGGCACCCTCGGCACCCATCTGCACAAGCTTTTCCAGCGCTCCTTCGCGGTGGCCAAGGAAGTGCGCAGCACCACCGCCATCGGCGCCAACATCGTCTCCATGGCGGCGGCGGGGGTCCACCTCGCCGAGCGCATCTTCGAATCCATCGCCGACCAGCGGGTGCTCTTCATCGGCGCCGGCGAGATGATCGAACTCTGCGCCGCCCATTTCTGCGCCCAGAACCCGCGCCAGGTGACCATCGCCAACCGCACCCTGGAGCGCGGCCAGGCCCTGGCCGAGCGCTTCAACGCCCGGGCCGTGCGCCTGGACGAGCTGGCCGAGCTGCTGCCCCAGCACGACATCGTCGTCTCCTGCACCGCCAGCCCCCTGCCCATCATTGGCCTGGGCATGGCCGAGCGGGCGGTGAAGGCGCGCCGCCACCGGCCCATCTTCATGATCGACCTGGCGGTGCCGCGGGACATCGAGGTGGAAGTGGGCGAACTCGACGATGTCTTCCTCTACACCGTGGACGACCTTGCCCAGGTGGTGGAGAGCGGGCTGGAAAGCCGCCAGGCGGCGGTGGTCCAGGCGGAGGCCATCATCGCCGCGCGGGTGGAGAATTTCCTGTCCTGGCTGGATTCCCGGGACGCGGTGCCCCTCATCCGCTCCCTGCGCGATGCCACCGAGCGCATGCGCCGCCACGAAATGGAACACGCCCTGAAGCTCCTGGCCCGGGGCGACGCGCCGGACAAGGTGCTGGAGCAGCTCTCCCAACGGCTGGCCAACAAGTTTCTCCATACCCCCACCCAGGCCCTCAACCTGGCGGAAGGGCAGGAGCGGCACGAACTGCAGGCGGCGGTGGCCCGCCTGTTCCACCTACACGGCGGGGAATAGGCTGCCCTGGAGCGCGGCCGGCAGCGGGCCGATCGCCACCTCGATGCGGTTGCGGCCGTTGCGCTTGGCCGCCAGCAGGGCTTCGTCGGCGGCCTGGATGAGGGCGTCGCCGCTGCCGTGGTCGCGCAGGGAGGCGATGCCGCCGCTGAAGGCGGCGCGCAGGGTGCCATGGCTGTGGGCGTGGGGCAGGGCGGCGAAATCCTCGCGGATGCGGTTGAGCAACATCTCGGCCCGGAGCGTTTCGGTACCGGGCAGGGCAATGATGAATTCCTCGCCGCCGTAGCGGCCGACGAGATCGCTGCTGCGCAGGCGTCCCCGCAGCAGCCAGGCGAGGCTGCGGATGACCTGGTCCCCCACCGGGTGGCCGTAGCTGTCGTTGATGCTCTTGAAGCGGTCGATGTCGATCATCGCCACCGTCAGCGACCCCGCCGGGGCCTGGTCGCGGATCATCTCGTCGAGCAGGTGCTTCGACGCCGAGTGGTTGAGGAGCCCGGTCAGGCTGTCGTGGCGGCCGGAGTAGAGCATCTCCCGGTAGCGCTCGATCTTGGTCTTCACCACCGAGGCCAGGATGATGGGGTTGACCGGTTTGGTGAGGAACTGGTCGCCCCCCAGGCGCAGGGCCTCCACCTGCTGGGCGATGTCGGTCTCGCTGGAGAGGTACACCACCGGCAGGGAATGGTATTGGGGAATCTGGCGCAGGGCCCGGGTGACCTCGACGCCGGTGCAGAAGGGCATGTACATGTCCATGAGCACGATGTCGGGGCGGTATTTCACGGTGGCGTCGAGGAGGTGGCGGGGATCGCTGATGGCGTGGCTGTCGATGCCGTGCTGGGAGAGGGAGCGGCGGATATGGGCGACGGCGGTGGCGGAGTCCTCCACCACCAGCACCCGCGGCACATCCTGCTCCCGGGCCTGGACCAGGTCGAGGATGCGGGACAGGACGTCGCTGATCTTGTCCCCCACGGGGACGCAGGCGTCAGCCCCGGCCCGCTGCAGGAGGACGATGGTCTCCAGTTGGGCAGGCACCGACAGGCAGTAGAAATAGCTCGCCGGGAATTCGCCCCGCAACTGGCGGATGGCGGCCACCGCCTCGGCCGGGTAGCCGCCCCCCTCGCGGTCGGGGACGAAGATCACCGCCAGGGGCGGCTCCTGCTCCGGGGGGCGGTCGTCCCAGCGCATCTCCCGGGGGCGGAAGCCGTAGAAGGCCAGTTGCTCCTCCAGGGAGGCCGTCCATGGATGGCCGGGGCGGGAAACCACCAGGACGTCGCGGGGGCGGTTCCAGGCCCCGTCGTCCGGAGCTTCCGGGTCGGAACTGCGGCGGCTGGCGACGGCGGGGATTTCGTGGCGGCGCAGCTCCCGCAGGATGGCGGCGAGTTGCCGGTCGATGGCGCCGGCCCGGTCTTCCGACAGGGGGTGGGTGACGGCGCCGCTGAAGAGGGTGAGGGCGGTGTTCTCCAGTTCCTGGCAGGCACGCACCAGCCCCGGCATCTGCTGGCGGGCGATCTGCTCGGCGAGGCCGTTGAGGGACAGGGTGAACTCGACGAAGGTATCGAAATCCCCGTTCGCCAGATAATGCTTCCAGCGCAGTTCGAGGCTTTCGGCGAGGGCGATGAGGGCGTGGGGAATGGAAGGGGGCATGGCTTCGATCGAATCTGCGGATTATTCGCCGGTGCCATTGCCGACGCAAGGCCATCCGTCACCGACCGGCGGCGATCTCGGGTACACTACCGCCCTCCCTGCAGCCTCCCTCATTCGGGCTTGGGGGTCATTTTGTATCGGCATTGCCGCTCCCTGTCCTGCCCCGCCTGATCCAAGCCATGAAGGCCAGCATCCGCCTCAAACTCGACCATCTGTCCGACCGCCTGGAAGAGATCGATCGCCTCCTGGCGGCCGAGAACGCCGCGGCGGACATGGACCAGTTCCGCCGCCTCTCCCGGGAGCGCGCCGAACTGGAGCCGGTGGTCGCCCACTACGGCGAATTCCGCAGGGCCGAGGGCGACATCGCCGAGGCCCAGGCCA
>DAINDE010000043.1:2671-35643 GCA_036732025.1 Rhodocyclaceae bacterium | reverse complement strand
CGCAGGCCGGGCAGGCGACGGGGGCCGGGACCGGGGCCGTGGCGCAGCCGGCCAGGGCCAGCAGGGGCAGGACCAGGGAAAGGAGGCGGGTTTGGAGTTTTGCCATGGGTTTCGCTACAGTGACGGGCTTTGCCGCGAAGTATACCCGCCGTCATGACCGACCCCCACCCGCTCGACCGCCTGCTCGCCCGCGCCGAGGCCGTTCTCGGCCGCCTGGAAGCCATTCTTCCGCCACCGCCGGCAGCGCCGGACTGGCAGGCCGCCGTTGCCTTCCGCTGGCGCAAGAGCGGCCAGCGCGGCTGGCTGCAGCCGGTGGCCCACCCCCACCCCATCCGGCTGGCCGCCCTGCAGGGCATAGACGACCAGAAGGAACGGGTGGTGGCCAATACCCGCCAATTCGTCGCCGGCCGCCCCGCCAACAACGTGCTGCTCACCGGCACCCGCGGCTCGGGCAAGTCGTCCATCGTCAAGGCGGTGCTCAACGAATTTTCCGGCCGCGGCCTGCGCCTCGTCGAGGTGGACAAGGACGACCTCGTGGACCTGCCGGACATCGTCGATCTGGTGCAGGGGCGCAAGGAGCGCTTCGTCATCTTCTGCGACGACCTCTCCTTCGAGGCCGGGGAAAGCGGTTACAAGGCCCTGAAGTCCATCCTCGACGGCTCCGTCGCGGCGCCGCCGGACAACGTGCTGATCTACGCCACCTCCAACCGCCGCCACCTGATGCCGGAGTTCTTCGCCGAGAACCTGGAAACCAAGCACATCGGCGAGGAAATCCACCCCGGCGAAACCACCGAAGAGAAGATTTCCCTGTCCGAACGCTTCGGCCTGTGGGTGTCCTTCTACCCCTTCGACCAGGACCATTACCTGGCCATCGTCGCCCACTGGCTGCGCACTTTCGGCGTGGACGACGCGGCCATCGCCGCCGCCGAACGGGAGGCCCTCAACTGGGCCCTGTCCCGGGGTTCCCGCAGCGGCCGCGTCGCCTGGCAGTTCGCCAAGGACCTGGCCGGCCGCCGGCGCGGCCGCAAGCGCCCATGACCGGCGCTTTGCCAGCCCCCCCTCCGGGGAACGTCGTCGAGGTCGCCGCCGCCGTCATCCTGCGGGCCGGCGGCAGCGAATTCCTGCTGGCGCAGCGGCCCGAGGGCAAGGTCTACGCCGGCTACTGGGAATTCCCTGGCGGCAAGGTGGAAGCGGGCGAAACCGTACACCAGGCCCTGGTGCGGGAGCTGCAGGAGGAACTGGGCATCACCACGACTGCCGCCACGCCGTGGCTGACCCGGGAATTCACCTATCCCCACGCCACGGTGCGCCTGAATTTCTGGCGGGTCACTGCCTGGGAGGGGGAAATCGGCGTCACCGCCCCCCTCGAACACAGCGCCGTGGCCTGGCAACACTGCGGCGAGCCGGCGGCGGTGCATCCGGTGCTACCAGCCAACGCCCCTATCCTCAAGGCCCTGGCCCTTCCCACGGTGATGGCCATCACCCATTCCCAGGCCGCCGGCGAGGACGCCGAGCTATCCCGCATCGAGGCCGCCCTCGGCCGCGGCATCCGCCTCTTCCAGGTACGGGAAAAGGAACTCCCGCCCGAGGAACGCACCTGGTTCGCCGACAGCGTGGCCGCCCTCGTGCGCCACAGCGGCGCCCTGGTGATGATCAACGACGACGCCCGGCTGGCCCGCCAGCTGGGTTGCGGCCTGCACCTGCCGGCGGCGGCCCTCAACGCGGCGACGGCCCGGCCCGATCTCCCATGGGTCGGCGCTTCCTGCCACAACGCGGCGGAACTCGCCAAGGCCGCTGGATTGGGCCTCGACTACGCCCTGCTCGGCCCGGTGCTGCCCACCCCCACCCACCCGGAAAACCCCGGCCTGGGCTGGGTGGAATTCGAACGGTTGGCCGCCGGCACGCCCTTGCCGGTTTTCGCCCTCGGCGGCATGCAGGCGGAAATGCTCGCCGCCGCCCAGGCCCGCGGCGCCCACGGCATCGCCCTGATGCGCGGCTGGTGAATCAGGAGGAGGGGGCAGGCGGCGCGTCGTCGGACGTCTCGCCCTCTTCGCCCGCCGGGATGCGGTAGGACTCGCTGGCCCAGGCCCCCAGGTCGATCAGCTTGCAGCGCTCGCTGCAGAACGGCCGCCAGGGGTTCTCCGGCGTGAAGGGCGTCTCCGCCCCGCACTGGGGGCAACGGACCAGGCGCGCCA
Source organism: Rhodocyclaceae bacterium (assembly GCA_036732025.1). Classification (GTDB taxonomy): domain Bacteria; phylum Pseudomonadota; class Gammaproteobacteria; order Burkholderiales; family Rhodocyclaceae; genus SSSZ01. The sequence continues at coordinate 33,448 of DAINDE010000043.1, read as the reverse complement.
TGGGCCTAAAGATTGCAGAACGTAAGGTCGAACTCCACGTCCCGGTCGCAGATCTTGGTCTTGGCCTCGCTGGCCGGCGGGTTCGTGAAGCGGATGTTGAGGGCGTACTTGTTGGCGCTCACTTCCGGGATGGCGGGATCGGCCTCGCCGACGCTCACCCGGACCATCTGCGCCGCCGTCCCCCCCAGGTTGAGCTGGAATTGCCCGCCCCCCGCGGTGTAGTGCTTGGGCCGGCCGCTGGAACGCAGCAGGCGCAGCACGATGGCGGCGGCGTCGCGCAGGGGCAGCAGGGGCCGGGTCCAGGCCTCGATGGCCTGGCGGCGGTATTCGGCACCGCGGTGCAGCCACCAGTGGTAGGAGGGCAGGTCGAATTCGCAGACGCCGCCGGGGATGGCGGCCCGGCTGCGGATGCCCATGAGCCAGTCGTTCTCCCGCAGGTACTGGCCGATCTTGCCGGTCATGGCCAGGAGGGCGGCGGAGGACTGCTCGATTTCGTACAGGGCGCCGGACAGGGCCTCTTCGGAAATTTCCGGGTTGTTGCGGAAGGCCAGCAGGGTTTGCCGCTGCCGCTCCAGCTCCTGGATGAGATCCATCTTCAGGTCGGCGCGGCCGGCCACTTCGAGGATTTCGAACAGGGTGACGAGGGCGACGTGGTGTTCCAGTTCCCCGTCCGCCTGGGTGAAATAGAGGGTTTTGTCGAACAGGTCTTCCAGGCGCAGCAGCGTGCGAATGCGCTCATTGAAAGGGTATTCGTAAATGATCACGCCGCGTCCGATCCCGATGATTGGGGAAAATGCGTTGATTTTGAGCTATTTGCAGCAAAATCTCAACAGGATGCTTTAGCTTTCGCCGCCGCCAGGCCCAAGTAGTGCCGGTGCAGGGCCGCCACCTGGGGTACCAGGGCTTCCGGCCCGTCATCGTTCGCCACCACGTCGTCAGCCGCCGCCAGGCGCGCGGCCCGCGGGGCCTGGGCCGCCATGAAGGCCCGCACCTCGCCCTCGGCGAGGCCGCTGCGGGCCATCACCCGGGCCACCTGGCGGGCCTCGTCGCAGTCGACCACCAGGACGCGGTCGCAACGCTCCCGGTAATTCCCGCTTTCCACCAGGAGCGGCACCACCAGCAGGGCGTAGGGCGAGGCGGCCGCCCGGCAGCGTTCCCGGGAAAGCTGCCGGATGGCCGGATGGAGGATCGCCTCCAGCCGTTGCCGCTGCGCCGGATCGGCCAGTGCCCGCCGGCGCATGGCCTCCCGGTCGAGACTGCCGTCGGCGGCGGCGATGTCGGCACCAAAGGCAGCCATCAGCTCGGGCATCGCCGCCCCGCCGGCGGCGGTAAGCTCCCGGGCGATGCAGTCGGTATCGACCACCGCCACGCCCCGGGCGGCGAAGAGGTCGGCGACGGTGCTCTTGCCGCTGCCGATGCCCCCGGTCAGGCCGACCACGTAAGCGCTCAAGGGCACTCCTGGGCCACCAGCCGCGGCAACACCCTGGCAATCGCCTCCCGGAGGGCTGGAACGGCGGGCTCGGGCCCGCTCGCTTCCAGCACGTGCACGGCGTCCTTGCCCGGCCGCGGGCCCGCCCTGGCCGACTTCACCCCCTTGCCCTTGAGTTCGGCCAGGCGCTCCCGCGCCCCGTTCTCGGCGGAGAAGACACCCAGGGAGACGGCGTAGCGGTTGGGGCCCGCGTCCTGGATGATGAAATAGTCGCTGACGCCCAGGCCCTTGAGTTCCCCGGCCTTCTTCTCGGCCTCGGCCTTGTTTGCCTGGGGCGGGATGAACACCCACCAGCCGCTGCCCTCGCTGGCGACCAGGCGGCGGGACTGGCGGAAATGGTCGAACTTCTCGGCCAGCAGGGCCGACAGACGATCGGCGTCGGCTGAAGAAAGGTTGGTCCAGGCCAGACAGCTCCGGGCAGGCTCGGCGGCGGCCTCTGCCTTCTTGCCGCCCTCCGCCGGCACCGCCTTTTCGCCGTTGGCCGTTTCCGCTACGGGAGCGGCCTCCTCCGCTTTGCCCTTCGCCAGGCCGCCGGCGGCGGGCGGCTCGCCCCGGGCGACGATCCGAATCTTCTCCGGATTCACCTGGTGCTCGGCCCGGCCGGCGTCGGGATTGTCCGGCCGGCCGAAATAGCCCTCGGTGAAGGCGAAGAACAATAGGTTGGCAAGGACCAGCAGGAAGATGATGGCTTTCATCCGATTCGGGGCAGTTGAAGGAGGAGCGGGGCAGCCGCCGCCGGCGCGACCCGGGAAGGCGTCGCCGGGTTGCCAGGCGGTTGGTTCGTGACCCGGATCCTCGTGGTTGTCCGCAAAGGCGGTAAGTTAACCGAAAAGCATCGGCCGGGCCACTGGCCCGTGGTTTTCCTGGGTCGCGGCGGGTAAAGTACGTCCTGCCCCGCCTTCACCCCGCCGCCACCGTGACCGCCGCCAGCTACGCCCTCGCCCGCCACCCCGCCACGTCCTGCGCCTTCCTGGAAGGGGTGACGGCGACCCTGGAACGCCTGCCCGGGGGCCGGCTCCGCATGGGATTCCACCTGGTCGGCGACCTGTCCCGCCTCCGCCTGCCGGCGCCGCGGGCACCCGGCCCCGCCGACGGACTGTGGCAGCACACCTGCTGCGAAGCCTTCTGCAGCCTCGGCGGAGAGGGCTACCGGGAGTTCAACTTCTCTCCCTCCCGGCAATGGGCCGTCTATGACTTTTCCGCCCGCCGGGAACGGACGCCGGCCCCGTTCCCCGCCGCCGGCCCCGTCATCGCCGCAACCCCCGCCGCCGGCGAATTGCTGCTGGAAGCCGTCGTCCCCCCCGCCCTTCTGCCCGCCCCCGGGGCTGCCATCGGCCTGACGGCGGTGGTTGAGGACGTCGCCGGCGGCAAGAGCTACTGGGCTCTGGCCCATTCCGCCCCCCAACCCGACTTCCACCGCCGCGAAACCTTCCTCGCCACGCTTCCGCCGCCCTGAACCATGCCCCCTCCCATCCGCTTCGGCCTCGACCGCCTGATCGAAGACCCCGCCCTGCGCCGCCCCCTGGCCGGCAAGAGGGTCGCCCTCCTCGCCCATCCCGCCTCGGTCACCGCCGACCTCGCCCACGCCCTCGATGCCCTCGCCGCCCTGCCCGATCTCCGGCTCACCGCCGCCTTCGGCCCCCAACATGGCCTGCGCGGCGACAAGCAGGACAACATGGTGGAATCCCCGGACTTCCTCGATCCCCACCACGGCATCCCGGTCTTCAGCCTCTACGGCGACGTGCGCCGCCCCACCGACGCCATGATGGGGAGCTTCGACGTGCTGCTGGTGGACCTGCAGGACCTGGGCTGCCGCATCTACACCTTCATCACCACCCTGCGCTACGTGCTGGAAGCCGCCGCCGCCCACGGCAAGGCGGTGTGGATCCTGGACCGGCCCAATCCGGCCGGCCGGCCGGTGGAGGGCCTGACCCTGCGCCCGGGCTGGGAAAGCTTTGTCGGCGCCGGCCCCCTGCCCATGCGCCACGGCCTGACCATGGGCGAACTGGCCCGCTGGTTCGTCGCCGAATTCAAACTGGACGTGGATTGCCGGGTCATCACCATGGACGGCTGGCAGCCGGAGGCCGGCCCCGGCTACGGCTGGCCCCTGGGCGAGCGCGCCTGGATCAATCCCAGCCCCAACGCCGCCAACCTGGGGATGGCCCGGGCCTATGCCGGCACCGTCATGCTGGAGGGCACGACCCTTTCCGAAGGCCGGGGCACCACCCGGCCCCTGGAACTGTTCGGCGCCCCGGACCTCGACGCCCGGGCCCTGCTGGCCGAGATGCAGGCCCTGGCGCCCGCCTGGCTGGCCGGCTGCCGGCTGCGGGACTGCTGGTTCGAGCCCACCTTCCACAAGCACGTGGGCAAGCTGTGCAACGGCCTGCAGATCCACGTCGAGGACGGCGCCTACGACCACGCCGTCTTCCGCCCCTGGCGGCTCCAGGCCCTGGCCTTCAAGGCCATCCGCCGCCTCATGCCGGATTACCCCCTGTGGCGGGACTTCCCCTACGAATACGAGCACGACCGCCTGGCCATCGACCTCATCAACGGTTCGCCCCTGCTGCGGGATTGGGTGGACGACCCCGCTGCCGGCCCTGCCGACCTGGAGACGATGGCCGCCGCTGACGAGGCGGCCTGGCGCGAGGCGCGGCGGCCGTTTCTGCTTTACCCTGAGGCAGCCAGCGGAAGGGCCTGAACGACGGCGGCATGACTGCCGCTACAATGGCGCCTTCGCCAACCCCCCGACGGAACATTCCATGGCCGGAGCCAGCCTGCTCGCCCTGATCGACGACATCGCCACCATCCTCGACGATGTTGCCCTGCTCACCAAGGCCGCCGCCCAGAAGACCGCCGGCGTCGTCGGCGACGACCTGGCGCTCAACGCCCAGCAGGTTACCGGCATCCGGGCCGAGCGCGAACTGCCGGTGGTGTGGGCGGTAGGCTTGGGTTCCCTCAAGAACAAGCTGATCCTCGTCCCCACCGCCCTCGCCCTGAGCGCCCTCGCCCCCTGGGCGGTGCTGCCGCTGCTCATGCTGGGTGGCCTCTACCTGTGCCTGGAGGGCGTGGAAAAGCTGGCCCACAAGTGGCTGCACAGCCCCGCCGAGGACGCCGCCGAACACGCGGCGGAACTGGCCGCCGTACAGGACGAGAGCGTCGATCTGGCGGCCTTCGAGGCAGAAAAGATCAAGGGCGCCATCCGCACCGATTTCGTGCTCTCCGCCGAAATCATCGTCATCGCCCTCGGCACCGTGGCCGGCCAGCCCTTCGCCACCCAGGCCACGGTCCTCGCCGGCATCGGACTGGCCATGACCGTCGGCGTCTATGGCCTGGTGGCGGCCATCGTCAAGCTCGACGATGTGGGCCTCTATTTGCTGCACCGCCCGAGCCGGCCGGCCCAGGTCGTCGGCCGCGGCCTGCTCCTGGCCGCCCCGCGCCTGATGAAGGCCCTCACCGTGGTCGGCACCGCCGCCATGTTCCTGGTGGGCGGCGGCATCCTGGTCCACGGCATCCCGCCGCTGCACCACGGCATCGAGCACGTCACTTCCCTGGCCGGCGTCCTGCAGCCGGCGGCCGGCCTCGCCCTCGACGGCCTCGTCGGCGTTGCCGGCGGCGCCATCGCGCTCCTGGCCGTCAGCGGTGCCGGCCGCCTGCGCCGCTTGCTGTGAACGCGGCCTAGCGGGAAAACTCGATCTTCTTGGCCGGATCCACGGAATTCAGGTAGTAGGCGCCGTCCGCCGCCTTGACGATGGCGGCGCACCAGTTCTCGGCCTCCCGTCTCCAGTCGATCTGGACGCAATACTTGCCGTCGCCGTTGATCGACCAGGTGCCGCGGGCGCTGGAGCCCTTGGTCCCCGTCGCCCCGCCGTAGTTCTTGTTGTCGGTGGAAGCCACCAGGGAGCCGTCCGGCTGGTTCGTCCAGTAGCGGATGCTGCCGTAGCGCGAGACGTGGGTCACCTTGGCTCCGGACAGCAGCGCCGCCAGTTCCTCGCCCGCCACCTTCACCGCGCCGTCCTGGGCCGCCGCCAGGGGTGCCAGCAGCGCCAGGAATACCAGGATCGCCTTGTTCATGTTCCCCCTCCTCCGGTGAGGCTGCCGGCGCGATGCCGGCAGCGTATCCCTTCGGCAAGTCTGCGCCGGACTGGTTCCGCTTACAAGGAGGACGTGAAGGATTTGCCCAGGGCGGCCAGCACCTTTTCCGCTGCCACCACGCCCCGGTACTGGGCCTCCTCGAACAGCGAGAATCCGGAAAGGTCGGCGTGGGCGAGCTTCAGCCGCGGATGGGAGAACCCCGCCAGGGCCCGCCGGTGCGGCCCCCACAGGCTGCCCGGCAGGGGGCGGCGCATGGCATGGCCGTTGCGGAAGACGTCCAGGCGGGTGCAAAGGCGGCGGATGTCGGGGTGGACCCGCTCCAGTTCAGCCAGGATGCCCTCGGCCCAGGCCGACCGGGGCGTTTCCAGCAGCAGGCGGCGGCCCTCGGCGGGGCTGACTTCGTGGAGTGCCCGGTAATAGGTGAAGACGGTCCCCGCCGGGCGCCGGCGGATCAATTGGTGGGTGGCCACCACGTAGCCGAGTCCGGGGCTGTCGTGGAAGACGTTGTCCCAGGCCAGGGGCGCACCGTGACGCTCCTCAGGCAGGCCGGCGAGGTGGAGGTTGGCCACCAGCCAGGGGGCATAGTCGCCCGCGCCGGCGGCTGTCCGCAGCTCGGGCGGGATGGCCGGCCAGGCCTTGGCAAGGACGAAGGCGGGGGCCGCCCACACCACCTGCTCCGCCTCCACCCTCAGGCAGCGGCCGCGGGCGGGCTGCCAGCAGTCCACCGCCAGGCCCCGGCCGGTTTCCGCCAGCCGCCACGCCGCGCTGCCCGGCAGCAAACGTTCGCCCATGGCCCGGGCCATGCCGGCTGCCAGCCAGGCATTGCCCTCCGGCGCCGTCAGTACTGTGTCGCCGCTGGCGTTGGCCGCCTCGCCGTGGCGGCAGGCGAAGTAGTGCAGCCCGGCCCAGGCCGAGGTCTGGCCGTAATCGGCGCCGTAGTCGTCGCGGCAGGCGTAGTTGGCCAGCCAGTGCACGCTGGGGGCCGTGAAGTCCTCATCCGCCAGCCATTGGCGGAAGGAACGCTGGTCGAGGGCCAGCCATTGCGGATCGCGGCTGGAAAGCTCCATGGGAACGGCGAAGGCCCGCCGGCCGTCCCGGCCCCGGGCACCCTTGAGGGCTTCCATGCGTTCCTGGAAGCGGCGCTGCTGCTCCCGTTCCTCGGCGCCGATGCCGCGCCGCGGCAGCAGGCCCTCGTGCCACAGGCCGTCGCGGAAGAGGCGCTCCTGGGGGGTGGCACACAGGTAACGCTCGTCGTAGACGGGCCGCACCGCCGCCGGGTCGCCCTGCAGCACACCCAGTTCCGCCAGTAGTTCGCGCACCGCCCGGGCCTCCGGCCCTGGCAGGGGCAAGTAGTGGGCGCCCCAGGGGTAGGCGGTGGTGGCGCTGCGGCCGGCGCGGGAATTGCCGCCCGGCTCGTCCTCCAGTTCCAGGACAAGGAAGTCGGCCAGCCCGGCCTTACCCAGCTTCCAGCCGGCGGCAAGGCCGGAGACGCCCCCGCCGACGATGGCGACACGGGTACGGCGTGTTTCGGTGGGTGCGGGAAAACCACCTTCGCGCAAACGGTGCCCCCGGTCGACGGCGGGGCCGACGAGTTCGCCGGGGGGCAGAGGCGGCACTGCGGCAGGGGCGCAGCCGGCGAGGGCGGCGGCGCCGACGGTGGCAAGGAAATCCCGGCGGCTAGTCAAACCGGCGCAAGGAGAGGCTGACCGAGAGCTGTGCCCCCAGCCAGCCGAGGAAGGCCCCGGCCAGGGCCAGCAGCGCGGCTTCCGGCAAGGCCGGGCCGCGCAGGGCGAAGCTGCCGCCGTAGAGGCCGGCCAGGTCCCCCGCCGGGCCGGCCAGGAGGCGCAGTCCCAGGGCCACCAGGGCGAAGGCCAGCAAACCGCCCAACGCCCCCTGCAGCGCCCCGAAGTAGTAGAAGGGGCGGCGGATGAAGGCGTCGGTGGCGCCGATGAGGCGGGCTACCTCGATTTCGGCGGCCTGGGACAGCACCTGCAGGCGGATGGTGTTGAAGGTCACCGCCACCAGCCCGGCGGCGAAGATGCCGGCGAGCAGGGTCACCGCCAGCCGCCCTAGGCGCAGGAAGGCGTCGAAGCGCCGGATCCAGGCGGAATCGAGCTGCACGTGGGCCACCTTGGGCCAGCCGCTCATGGTCTGGCGCAGGGCCTCCAGTTGCTCCGGCGCGGCGTCGTCTGGCTCGACGACGAAGGCGTCGGGCAGGGGGTTGCGCGGCAGGCTGGCGACGATTTCCGCCATGCCTTCGCTGCCCTGGAGGCGCTTCAGGGCATCCTCCCGGGAGACGAAACGCCATTTGCCGGCCTTGGCCTGCTTCAGCCGCCCCTCGATTTCGGCGATATCTTTCTTGCCTGCTTCCAGCGTCAGGAACAGGCTGATCTGCTGGGCGCCGGAAGCGTTCCTGCCCATTTCCCGCAGGTTGTCGAGAAGTACGTAGCCCGCCGCCGGCAGGGTGAGGGCGATGCCGATGACCAGCAGCGAGAGGAAGGTATTGAGGGGCGCCGACCACAGCCGGCGCAAGGCGCTGCCCAGGGCGGCGCGGTGCTGGGCGAACCAGGCGCGCATTACAGCAGCCTCCCATGGTCCAGGCGCAGCACGTGGGGGCGGTATTGCTCGATCCAGTGCGGGTCGTGGGTGGCGACGACGACGGTGACGCCCACCTGGTGGAAGGATTCGAAGATTTCCAGTACGTCGCCGGCGGAAGCGGCGTCCAGATTGCCGGTGGGTTCGTCGGCCAGCAGCACGGTGGGCCGGTTGACCACCGCCCGGGCGATGGCCAGGCGCTGCTGCTCGCCGCCGGAGAGGGCGATGGGGTTGGCCTTTTCCCGCTCCAGCAGGCCCACCTTGTCCAGGGCCGCCTGGGCCCGGCGCACCGCTTCGCGGCGGGTGAGGCCGACGATCTGCAGCGGCAGGAGCACGTTGTCCAGCACCGAACGGTCAAAGAGCAGCTTCTGGTCCTGGAAGACCAGGCCGAAGTGCCGGCGCAGGTAGGGCAGCGCCGCCTTGCGCAGGGCCGAGAGGTTCTGGCCGTTGACCACCAGGCTGCCGGAAGTCGGCCGCTCGATGGAGGCGATCAGTTTGACCAGGGTCGACTTGCCCGCCCCGGAATGGCCGGTGATGAAGACCATCTCGCCGGCACTGATCTCGAAGCTGACGTCCCGGATGGCCTCATAGCCACCGGGGTAGCGCTTGGTGAGGCCGGAGGCGACGATCATTCGAAGAGGGCGTCCACGAAGTCCCGGGCGGCGAAGGGCCGCAGGTCGTCGATCTGCTCGCCGACGCCGATGAAGCGGATGGGCTTGGGGCACTGGCGGGCGATGGCCGCCACCACGCCGCCCTTGGCGGTGCCGTCGAGCTTGGTGACCACCAGGCCGGTGACGTGGATGGCCTTGTCGAAGGCCTTGACCTGGGCCAGGGCGTTCTGGCCGATGTTGGCGTCGAGCACCAGCAGGGTCTCGTGGGGGCCGGTGGGTTCCACCTTCTGGATCACCCGGCGCACCTTGGCGATTTCTTCCATCAGGTGCAGCTGGGTGGGCAGGCGCCCGGCGGTGTCGGCCAGCACCACGTCGATGCCCCGGGCCTTGGCGGCGGCGATGGCGTCGAAGATGACGGCGGCCGGATCGCCGCTTTCCTGGGCGATGACCGCCACGTTGTTGCGCTCGCCCCAGGTCTGCAACTGCTCCCGGGCGGCGGCGCGGAAGGTGTCGCCGGCGGCGAGCAGGACGCTCTTGCCCTGGCTCTGGAAATACTTGGCCAGCTTGCCGATGGAGGTGGTCTTGCCGGCGCCGTTGACCCCCGCGATCATGATGACGTAGGGCTTGTGGCCGGCGATGTCGAGGGGCTGCTCGAGGGGCGCCAGGGTTTCCACCAGGGCGTCGGCCAGGGCCTTCTGGATGGCTTCCGGCGTTTCCAGCTTGTCGCGCTTGGCGGCCTTCTTCAGTTCGTCGAGGAGGTGCTGGGTGGCTTCGATGCCGACGTCGCTGGTGAGCAGCAGGGTTTCCAGTTCTTCCAGCAGTTCGTCGTCGACCTTGCCGCGGGAGAAGATGGATTTGAGCTTGCCGCCCCATTGGGCACGGGTCTTGGCCAGGCCCTGGAACAGGCGCTCGCGCCAGGAGGGGGCGGGGGCGGCGACCGGGGCGGCTTCGCCGTCGGCCTTCTGGCCGGATTTCTTGAGGAAACTGAACATGGGGAGAGTGGTCTCAGGCCTTGCTGACAGGCGGATGGCAAGTGGTTAAGATGCCGTCCGGTTCGCTGCACGAACAGCGTCGAATTCTAGCAGAAAGACCCTCTCCCCCATGCCCGGAAAACACCTTTCCCTCGGCCTCCTGGCTGCCCTGCTCGTCGGCGGCCAGGCCCTGGCCAATCCCTACGAGACGACCCTGAAGAACGGCCTCCGGGTCATCGTCAAGGAAGACCACCGTGCCCCCACCGCCGTGCAGATGGTTTGGTACCGCGTCGGCAGCATCGACGAGGTCGATGGCGCCTCCGGCGTCGCCCACGTCCTCGAGCACATGATGTTCAAGGGCACCCCCAGCGTCGGCCCGGGCGAATTCAACCGCCTGGTGGCAGCCGCCGGCGGGCGGGACAACGCCTTCACCAGCCGCGACTACACCGCCTACTTCCAGCAGGTGCCCAAGGAAAGGCTGCCGGAAATGATGCAGCTCGAAGCCGACCGCATGCGCCACCTCACCGTCGATGCCAAGGAGTTCGCCCAAGAGATCAAGGTGGTCATGGAGGAGCGCCGCATGCGCACCGACGACAGCCCCCAGGCCAAGCTCTTCGAACAGTTGAACGCCGTCGCCTTCCAGGCCCACCCCTACCGGCGCCCCATCATCGGCTGGATGAACGACCTGGAAACCATGACCGCCGCCGATGCCAAGGCCTGGTACGACCAGTGGTACGTGCCCAACAACGCCTACGTGGTGGTTTCCGGCGACGTGGAGCACCAGGCCGTCTTCGCCCTGGCCGAGAAATACTACGGGGCACTGGAGGGGCGCCCCCTGCCGGCGCGCAAGCCCCAGGCCGAGCCCGCCCAGGAAGGCCCGCGCCGCCTCACCGTCAAGGCCCCCGCCGAACTGCCGCTGCTGATCATGGGCTACAAGGCGCCGACCCTGCGCGACGCCGACAAGGATCTGGAGCCCTACGCCCTGGAGATGCTCGGTGCCATCCTCGACGGCCACGACGCCGCCCGCTTCACCCGGAAGCTGGTGCGGGAGGACAAGGTAGCCATCGACGTGGGCGTCGAGTACGACGCTACCGCCCGCGGCCCGTCCATGATCTACCTCCACGGCACTCCCGCCGAGGGCAGGACGGTGGCCGACCTCGAAGCCGCCCTGCGGGCCGAGATCGCCCGCGTCCAGAAGGATGGCGTGAGCGAAGCCGAACTGAAGCGGGCCAAGGCCCAACTGGTCGCCGCCGAAACCTACAAGCTCGACTCCATGTTCGGCCAGGCCATGGAAATCGGCCAGATCGAATCCACCGGGCTTTCCTACAAGGACATCGACAGGATGCTGCAGAAGCTGCAACAGGTCACCGCCGCCCAGGTCCAGGCGGTGGCGAAGAAGTATTTCACCGACGACACCCTCACCGTCGGCGTCCTCGACCCCCAGCCCCTGGACGGCAAGCCCCGCCGCCCGGCCGTCCCCACCCGCCACTGAGGAGCCGCCGACCATGAAGAAGCTGTTCGCCGCCCTCCTCGCCTGCGCCGCCGCCTTCACGGCCCAGGCCGGCGTCGCCATCCAGCACTGGGTGTCCCCCTCCGGCGCCCGGGTCTACTTCGTCGAAAACCACGGCCTGCCCATCCTTGACGTGCAGGTCGATTACGCCGCCGGCTCCATGTTCGACCCGGCCGGCAAATCGGGCACGGCGGCCCTGACCCGCGGCCTCCTCGACCTCGGCGCCGGCGACCTGGACGAGAACGCCGTCGCCGACCGCCTGGCCGACGTGGGCGCCAAGATTTCCGGCGGCGCCGACACCGACCGCGCCAGCGTCGCCCTGCGCACCCTCTCCGCTCCCGACAAGCGGGGGCAGGCCCTCGACGTCCTGCGCCTGGTGCTGCACCGGCCGCGCTTCGACGCCGCCGTCTTCGAGCGGGAAAAGGCCCGCACCACGGCGAGCCTCAAGGACGCCCTGACCCGCCCCGACGCCATCGCCGGCAAGGCCTTCTGGCAAGCCATGTACCCCAGCCACCCCTACGGCCGCCAGGCAAGCCCGGAAAGCGTCGCCGCCATCGGCCGCGGCGATGTGGAAGCCTTCTACCGCAGCTACTACAACGCCGGCAACGCCACCGTCACCATCGTCGGCGACCTCTCCCGGAGCGACGCCGAAGCCCTGGCGGAATCCCTCGTCGCCGGCCTGCCCAAGGGTCAAACGCCGACCCTGCCCGCCGCCCCCAAGCTGCCGCCCCAGGGCCGCCAGCAGATCGTCCACCCGGCCGCCCAGGCCCACATCTACGTCGGCCTGCCGGCGGTGGAACGGGGCAACCCGGACTACTTCCCGCTGCTGGTGGGCAACTACAGCCTTGGCGGCGGCGGCTTCGTCTCCCGCCTGATGAAGGAGGTCCGCGACAAGCGCGGCTTCGCCTACAGCGTCTATAGCTATTTCGCCCCCCTGCGCCAGGCGGGCCCCTTCCAGATCGGCCTGCAGACCAAGCGCAGCCAGGCCAGGGAGGCGCTGGCGGTGACCCAGAGCGTGCTCCAGGGCTTCCTCAAGGAAGGCCCGACGGCCGAGGAACTGGCGGCGGCCAAGGCCAACCTGGTGGGCAGCTTCCCCCTCAAGCTGGACAGCAACAAGAAGATCCTCGACAACGTGGCCGCCGTCGGCTTCTACCGCCTGCCCCTGGACTACCTCGACCGCTACCAGGAGAAGGTCCAGGCCGTGACCGCCGAGGAGGTGAAGAAGGCCTTCGCCAGGTACGTCCGCCCCGAGCATCTGGTGACCGTGCTGGTGGCCGCCGATTGAACACCGTCCGCATCATTGGCGGCGAGTGGCGCCGCCGGCTCCTGCGCTTCCCCGACAGCGAGGGTCTGCGGCCGACGCCGGACCGGGTGCGGGAAACCCTGTTCAACTGGCTGGGTCAGGAGCTGGCAGGCCAGGACTGCCTCGACCCCTTCGCCGGCAGCGGCGCCCTCGGCTTCGAAGCCGCCTCCCGGGGTGCCCGGCGGGTGGTAATGGTGGAAAGGTCACCCAAAGTGCTCGCCGCCCTGGCGGAAAACGCCAGGAATCTCCATGCCGAGGGCAGGGTGGAGTTGGTTCGCGGGGATGCGCTACAATATTTGGCTTCGACCGGGGGGAAATTCGACTTGATCTTCCTCGATCCGCCCTACAAACAGGGCTGGATCGGCAAGCTGGAACCTCTTTTGCCCCGTTTATTGAACGAAGACGGGGCAATCTACGTCGAAGCAGAACATGAAATCGACGCCCTTGGCGACTGGCGCACCGTGCGCCGCGGCAAGGCCGGCGAAGTGCGTTACCACCTGTTGCGGCGGGAGCCGAGCTGAATGCTGGACCATCGAATCGCCATCTACCCGGGCACCTTCGACCCCATGACCCGGGGCCACGAGGATCTCGTCCGGCGCGCCGCCCGCCTGTTCGAACGGGTGGTGCTGGCCATCGCCGAAAGCCCATCGAAGCGCCCCACCTTCGACCTGGAGGAACGGGTCGCCATCGCCCGGGAGGTGCTCGCCGACGTGCCCAACGTGGAAGTGGTGGGGTTCAATTCCCTCCTCATGAACTTCGTGCATGAACGCGGGGCCAAGGTCATCGTGCGCGGCCTGCGGGCGGTCTCCGACTTCGAATACGAATTCCAGATGGCGGGCATGAACCGCAGCCTTTATCCCGAGGTCGAAACGGTGTTTCTGACCCCGGGCGAGCAATACATGTTCATCTCCGCCACCATGGTGCGTGAAATCGCGCGACTGGGCGGCGACGTGAGCAAATTCGTGCATCCCTGCGTAGAACAGCGCCTGCGGGCGAGAACTTCAGTCAATTGAGAGAGGAAGAGCGGCTATGTCCCTGATGATCACCGACGAATGCATCAACTGCGATGTGTGCGAACCGGAATGCCCCAACGAGGCCATTTCGCAAGGGGAGGAGATTTACCAGATCGATCCCAACAAGTGCACCGAATGCGTCGGCCACTACGATGAACCCCAGTGCGTGCAGGTCTGCCCGGTGGACTGCATCCCCAAGGATCCCGGCCACGTGGAAACCACCGAGATGCTGTGGGTCAAGTACGAGAAGCTGACGGGCAACAAGCGGCCCTGAACGTCACCGCCCGAATGAAAAAACCCGCGCCAGGCGCGGGTTTTTTGTTGCCTGCGGCCGGCTCAGGCGGCCCGCAGCGCCGATTCGGCCGGCGCCAGCAACTGGCGCAGGTCGGCGGCCATGGATTCCAGCGCCTGAATCTGCTGGAGCAGCACCTTCTCGACGCTTTCCAGTTCGGCGATGCGGTCTTCCAGCGTGTCGGTGGCCTGGTGGATGCGCTTGATGCTCTCCAGCCGGCGCTTCAACTGGATCTGATGCTCGCGCACCTGGGTTTCCATCGGCGCCATGACCGCCTTCAGCCACACCTCGGCGTCCCGGTTGGCGTGCTCGAAGGCCTTCTTCACCAGTACCGCCACCTCGTCGAAGAACTTGTGGATGATGTTGCGCTTCTCGTGGGTGAGCAGGTTGGCCATGGTATTGAGGTGGGTACCGCACCACTGGTCCAGGCGATCGATCTCCTTCTCGTAGCGCAGCAGGGAGAAGGGTACCGGCGCCCCCAGCTTGAGACCGTGCTCGACGGAGAACTTCTTGTAGATGGCATCCATCATGGCCAGGATTTCCGCCACCTCGCCGCTGGATTTGCGGAGGGCTTCCCGGGACTGGCCGAAGAAGTGGGCCATGGCGCCGGAGAGGGTCTTGGAGAAGTTGGCCTCGACCATGGTTTCCCGGGTGCTCTTGGTCAATTGCCGCAGGGCGTCCAGCCCCAGGTGGCCGAAGAGTTTGTTGGTCAGGGTCGAGAAGACGCTGCGCACGGCGTAGTAACGCTGAAGGCCAGCCTCGAATTCGTCCTTCTCGGCCCGCACCTTGCCCATCATGTACTCGACCACGCCCCGGTTCTTGCCGCGTAGCTCGGTCAATTCGGACAACTGCTCCCGCAGCCCCGCCAGGCGGGATTCCAGGAGTCCGCGCACGCGGCGATGCACTTCGCCGAACTCGCCTTCGGTGTTGTCGCGGACGATGTCCTGCTTGGCGGGAATGAGTTCCTCGGACAAGGCCGCCTCGAGGAGGGGCAACCGGCTGCGGGCGAGGAGGTCGGCCTCGCCGTTGATCTTGGCCACCAGCCCCTTCTGGGCCGACACCGGAAACACCTGGCGCGAGGGCAGATCGAGGATGCCGGCGACGGAATCCACCTGCTTCCGGATTTCCGCCTCGATTTCCTCGCCGCTCTTGAGTTCGTCCCAGAGGCCGTCGATCTTGTTGAGGACCACCATGCGCCCGCGCCGGCCGGCGCCGCCCTCGCCGATATGCTCCTTCCAGATGGTGAGGTCGGACTGGGTGACGCCGGTGTCCGCCGCCAGGATGAAGAGCACCGCGTGGGCGTTGGGAAGCAGGGAGAGGGTCAGTTCCGGCTCGGCGCCGATGGCGTTGAGGCCCGGGGTATCGAGGATGACCAGGCCCTGCTTGAGCAGGGGGTGGGGGAAACTGATGAGGGCGTGGCGCCAGCGGGGAATTTCCACCTGGCCGTCGTCGCCGATGCGGTAGGCGTCGGCTTCGGCCTCACCGACCTCGAAGCCCAGCTTGCGCGCCTCCTCCGGCACCACCCGGGTGGTTTCGCTGACGTGGCGCAGGGCGTCCTGCATGGCCTCGGCCGACGCCACGTCGAGGGGCACCACGTGCCATTCCTCGGGATATTTTCGGTATTCGGTGAGGGTGGCAGTGGAACCCCGGGTCTCGATGGGCAGGAGTTCGATGCACGGGGGCTTGCCGGCGTCGAAAAAGAGTTCGGTGGGGCACATGGTGGTGCGCCCGGCCGAGGACGGCAGCATGCGGTTGCCATAGTCGGCGAAGAAGATGGCGTTGATGAGCTCGGACTTGCCCCGGGAGAACTCGGCGACGAAGGCCACGTTCAGGCGGTCTTCCCGCAGGCGCTCCTGGAGCTGGACCAGGCGCAGCTCCGTCTGCCCGTCCGTCAGTTCGTTTTCTTCGAGCCAGTTCTGGAAGCGGCTGATGCCGTTGGACAGGCGGGAACGCCAATCGCTATAGGCGGCAAACTGGTGACCGAGCGACATGACACACTCCGTAGGGTGGGACCGAAATTGTCAATTTAGCACAGGCCTGAACGATTTCAGGCCATTGGAATGGATTTTTCAGGGACAACGTGAAATTGTGTCCGATCAACGCTGACAGGATGGGCAATAGAAGGTGGACCGCCCCCCCTGCCGCACGCTCCTGACCACGCCGCCACAGCGGCGGCAGGGCTCGCCGGCGCGGTCGTAAACGGCGCAGCTGATCTGGAAATAGCCGCTGCCGCCATCGCTATGGACGTAGTCGCGGATGCTGCTGCCGCCGGCGGCGATGGCATCGGCCAGGGTTTCGCGGATGGCGGCGGCCAAGGCGTCGCAACGGCGCCGGCTGATGCGGCTGGCCGCCCGCAGGGGAGAAATGCCCGCCCGGAAGAGGCTTTCGGAGGCATAGATGTTGCCCACCCCGACCAGGAGGTGGGCATCCATCAGCACCGTCTTGACCGGGGCGCTGCGCCGCTGCAGTTGCCCGTGCAGCCAGGCACCGGTGAATTCCGGGGAAAGAGGCTCGACGCCGAGGCCGGCGAGGAGGGGGTGAGCCGCGGGGTCGGGGCCGGCGAACCAGTCCACCAGGCCGAAACGGCGGGGATCGGAATAGCGCAGCAACCGGCCGTCGAAAACGAAATCGACATGGTCGTGGCTGCCCGGGGGCGTTCCTGGCGCCACCAGGCGCAGGTTGCCGGTCATGCCCAGGTGGACGATGAGCCAGCCGCCGCCCCCCTCCCGCTGGCAGTCGAAAAGGAGATACTTGCCCCGACGGCCGATGCCGGCGATGCGGCATCCCGTCAGGCATTGCCCCAGGTCCGCCGGCACCTCGGCGCGCAGGCGACCCTGCCGCACCGCCACGCCGCGGACGGTACACCCCGCCAGGGCCGGCGCCAGCCCCTGCCGACAAACCTCCACCTCGGGCAATTCCGGCATCTTGTCCCTCCCGCCAAACCTCAATAACATCCAAGAATTGTGCGATTCTATGCGCTCCGGCCGCACCGCCCCCAACGAAAGCAGTTCATGTCCCGCACCCTCCTCGCCGCCGCCCTCGCCCTAATCTTCGCCGCCCCCGTCCACGCCGCCGGCGAGTCCGCCGCCAAGCAGGCCCGACGCGCCGCCCCGCCGCCAGCGTCGGTGAGCGAGCAGGAAAGATCCGCCGATGTCCTCGGGCGCACGGTCTTCCAGGTCATCGTCGGCGAACTCGCCCTGCAGCGGGGCGAGAACGAACTGGCGGCCACCGCCTACGCCGACCTGGCCCGGCGCACCCGGGACCCCAAGGTACTCGCCCGCGCCACCGAAATCGCCCTCTTCGCCCGCCAGTTCGAGCTGGCCCTCGAACTCGGCCGCCTGTGGATCCAGGTGGAACCGGACAGCCAGCGCGCCCGCCAGACGGTGTCCTCGACCCTGATCCTGCTCAACCGCATCGACGAACTGGCGCCCGAGATCAGCGTGCTCCTGGAGCAGGACAAGGCCAACCTGGGCGACAACCTGCTGCGCCTCAACCGCATGCTGGCCCGCCACCCGGACAAGCAGACCGTGCAGCGGCTGGTGGACCAGGTCGCCGCGCCGTACCAGGGCATGGCCGAGGCCCACTTCGCCATGGCCACCGCCGCCGCCAACGCCGGCGATACCCTGCGCGCCATGACGGAGGCGAACCGGGCGCTGGACCTGCGGCCGGACTGGGAGATGGCGGCCCTGGTCAAGACCCAGCTGCTGGCCCGCCAGTCCATCCCCGACGCCATCGATTTCCTGGCCGGCTTCGTCGCCGCCAACCCGGCCGCCAAGGACGCCCGCCTGGCGCTGGCCCGCATGCTCATCGCGGAAAAACGCTACGACGAGTCCCGCCGCCATTTCAACCAGTTGCTGCAGGATCACCCGGACAACCCGGAGGTGATCTACCCGGTGGCCATGCTGGCCCTGCAGCAGGGCGATACCGCCACCGGCAAGACGCAGCTGGAAAAACTCCTCAAGGGCGACTTCCCGGACAAGGGCACGGTGCATTTCTTCCTCGGCCAGATCGAGGAGGAATTGAAGAACCGCGAAGCCGCGCTGGAGCACTATCGCGCGGTCACCCCCGGCGAGCAGTTCATCGCCGCCCGGGCCCGGGCGGCCCAGCTCCTGGTCCAGCTCGGACACCCGGAGGAGGCCCGCCAGTTGATCCGCGAAACCCCCGGGCGCAACGACGCCGAGCGCACCCAGTTGACGCTCGCCGAATCGCAACTGCTGCGCGACGCCAATCGCACCGCCGAGGCCTACGCCCTGCTCGAAGGCGCCATCAGGAAGGAGCCAGACAACACCGACCTCCTCTACGATGCCGCCCTCCTCGCCGAGCGCCTGGGCAAGCCCGAAGTCCTCGAAGCCCACCTCAAGCACCTGCTTTCCCTCAAACCCGACCACGCCCACGGCCTCAACGCCCTCGGCTACTCCTGGGCGGACCGCAACGTGCGCCTGCCGGAAGCCTACGAACTCCTGCGCAAGGCGGTCGCCCTGGCCCCCAACGACCCCTTCATCATGGACAGCATGGGCTGGGTGCTCTACCGCCAGGGCAAGCTCGAAGACGCCCGCCAGACCCTGGAGAAGGCCTACGGCCTCAAGGCCGACCCGGAAATCGCCGCCCACCTCGGCGAAGTGCTGTGGACCCTCGGCCGCCGTGACGAGGCCTTGCGCCTGCTGCGCACCGCCGCCGCCCAGCATCCCGACAACGAAGTCCTGACCGGCACCCTGAAGAAGCTCGCTCCCTGATGCGCCTCTGGCTTCTCGCCGGCCCGCTGCTGCTCGTCGCCTGCGCCGGCGCGCCACGGCAGGCGGACACCCCGCCGCCACGGGATTCGCTGCAGTCCTTCATCCTGGAGGCCCGCTTCGCCCTGCGCACCGAGCGCCCCAACGAGCCGCCCCAGAGCGCCGCCGGGCGGCTATCCTGGCGTCACGGCGACGGTACCGACCATGTCCTGCTGGCCACTCCCCTCGGCCAGGGCCTCGCCGAAGTTACCGTCTCCACCGGCGGGGCGGAACTGATCGGCAGCGACGGCAAGCTGCGCCGTTCCCGGGACGGCGCAGCGCTCCTGCGCGAAGCCACCGGCTACGACCTGCCCCTGGAGCGGCTGCCCGCCTGGCTGCTGGGCCGCCCGTCACCGGCCGGCAGCGTGGCCCGCGACGGTGCCGGCCGCCCCCGCAGCCTCCGCGAGGACGGCTGGCGCATCGACTACGACTACGAAAGCGACGCCGCCGATGCGCCGCCTTCCCGGGTCACCGTCCGCCGGGACAGCGAACTGGAACTGCGACTGCGCATCGAGGAGTGGCGACGCCATGACTGAATCTCCCGCCTGGGGCTGGGACAGCGCCTGGCCGGCACCGGCCAAGCTCAACCTCTTCCTGCACGTGGTCGGCCGCCGCCCCGACGGCTACCACCTGCTGCAGACGGTGTTCCGCTTCATCGACCGGGCCGACACTCTGCGCTTCGCCCCCCGGGCCGACAGCGACATCGTCCTCGCCACCCCCATCCCCGGCGTGCCGCCGGAAACCGACCTGACGGTACGCGCCGCCCGCCGCCTGCAGGAGGCCGCCGGCTGCCGGCAGGGCGCCACCATCGTCCTCGACAAACGCCTGCCCATGGGCGGCGGCCTCGGTGGCGGCAGCTCCGACGCCGCCACCGTGCTGCTCGCCCTCAACCACCTGTGGGGACTGCGCCTGCCCCGGCGCCGGCTCCAGGAGATCGGCCTCGCCCTGGGGGCCGACGTACCGGTCTTCGTGGCCGGCCGCAATGCCTTCGCCGAAGGCGTCGGCGAGGCCCTTACCCCGGTCGACCTGCCGCCGGCCTGCTACCTGGTCCTGGAACCGCCGGTGCAGGTGCCCACCGCCGCCATCTTCGGCGCCCCGGAACTGCCCCGGGACACGCCCGCCCTGGCCGCCGCCGACTGGCGCCCCGGCATCGGCCACAACGACCTGGAAGCCGTCGCCTGCCGCCGCTTCCCGGCGGTGGCCCGATGCCTGGACTGGTTGCGGAGCGAGGCTCCCCGGGCCCTGATGACCGGCTCCGGCGCCTGCGTCTTCGCCGAGTTCCCCGACCGGGCGGCGGCGGCGGCGGTGCTCGCCCGCCTGCCGGCCGCCCTGGCCGGCTGGATCGCCGAGGGGCTGCCGGCCCACCCGCTGGCCGGCCTGCCGGGATAGAATCGCCCCTCCCTGCCAACCTTCCGGGAAGAAACGATGCAGATCTCCGCCACCCTCGCCGGCGACACCGTCACCCTGGCCCTCGCCGGCCGCTTCGATTTCTCCGCCCACCGCGACTTCCGCAGCGCCTACCAGGAAGCCCTGGCACAACCGGCGGTGCGCATCGCCATCGACTTCAGCCAGGTGGACTACATGGACAGCGCCGCCCTCGGCATGCTGCTGCTCCTGCGCCAGAGCGCGGAAGCCGCCGGCAAGGCGGTGGTCCTGGCGGGCGCCACCGGGGCGGTGCTGCGCATCCTGGAAATCGCCAACTTCCGCAAACTGTTCGCAATGAACTGACCGCACCGGCCGGGCGGCAAAAGGTGTAGATTTCCCCGACGCTTTCCTGTAACATGCGCGCCTCGTTCGCACGTGACCCGTGGGAACGATCCGCTGGGGAGTCGCCAAGTTGGTCAAGGCACCGGATTTTGATTCCGGCATCCGAAGGTTCGAATCCTTCTTCCCCAGCCATCAGAATTCTTCGGGCAGGCCACAAACCTGCCCGTCTTGCTTTTGGCGGGCCCCATGCAGTTCCAGATTCTGGCCCAAGAGGATGTCGCTATGGCCTATAACAGCTTGATGGTCTTCACCGGCAACGCCAATCCCCGACTGGCTGCCGAAGTCGCCAAACACCTGAACGTCGATATCGGGCGTGCCAACGTCGGCCGCTTTTCCGACGGCGAGGTCAGCGTCGAGCTGCAGGAGCACGTCCGCGGCCGCGACATTTTCGTCATGCAGTCCACCTGCGCCCCCTGCAACGACAACCTGATGGAGCTGCTGGTGGTGGTGGACGCCCTGAAACGCGCCTCCGCCGGCCGTATCACCGCCGCCATCCCCTATTTCGGCTACGCCCGCCAGGACCGCCGGCCCCGCTCCTCCCGGGTGCCCATCGCCGCCAAGCTGGTGGCCAACATGCTGGTGGCCGCCGGCGTCGACCGCGTGCTGACCATGGATCTCCACGCCGAGCAGATCCAGGGCTTCTTCGACATCCCCGTCGACAACATCTACGCCCTGCCCATCCTGCTCGACGATATCAAGAAGCAGAATTTCGAGAACCCGCTGGTGGTCTCCCCCGACCACGGCGGCGTGGTCCGCGCCCGCTCCCTCGCCAAGCGCCTGGAATGCGACATGGCGATCATCGACAAGCGCCGCCCCAAGGCCAACGTCTCCGAGGTGATGAACATCATCGGCGAAGTGGACGGCCGCACCTGCATCATCATGGACGACATGGTGGATACCGCCGGCACCCTGTGCAAGGCCGCCACCGCCCTCAAGGAAAACGGCGCCAAGAAGGTGGTCGCCTACTGTACCCACCCGGTGCTCTCCGGCCCCGCCGTCGAGCGCGTGAACAGCTCCGACCTCGACGCCCTGGTGGTGACCGACACCATTCCCCTGCGCGACGACGCCGCCGCCTCCTCACGCATCCGCCAGTTGTCCGTGGCCGAGCTGATGGCCGAGACCATCCGCCGCATCAGCAACGACGATTCGGTGTCGTCGCTGTTCATCGACTAGTTTTTTTCAACCCCCGCTCTGGTCGCGGAGCGGGTTCAACTCTGGAGTCATCATGCAATTTGAACTCATCGCGCAAAAGCGCACGCTGCAGGGATCGGGTGCGAGCCGCCGCCTGCGCCGCGCTGGCAAGGTGCCTGGCATCGTCTACGGCGGCGAAGCCACCCCGACGGCCATCGAACTGGACCACAACGCCCTCCTCCTGGGCCTGAAGAAGGAAGCCTTCCACTCTTCCATCCTCAATCTCGTCATCGACGGCAAGAAGGAGCAGGTGCTGCTGCGTGACACGCAACTGCACGCCTACAAGCCCCTGGTGCTGCACGTGGATTTCCAGCGTGTCGACGCCACCCACGAGCTGCACATCAAGGTGCCGCTCCACTTCGTCAATGAAGAATCCGCCCCTGGCGTCAAGCTCTCCGGCGGCCTGGTCAACCACGTCCTGACCGAACTCGACGTGCACTGCCTGGCCAAGGATCTGCCCGAATTCGTCGAGGTGGACGTCGGCGGCCTCAAGGTCGGCGAGAACCTCCACGTCTCCCAGCTCAAGCTGCCCAAGGGCGTCAAGGCCGTGCAGCATGGCGCCGATGACCCCATCGTCGTCGGCATCGTCGGCAAGGGCGGCACCGAGGAGGCGGCCGAAGGCGAAGCGGCGGCTGCCTGATCCCGCCCCGCCCATGACCATGGCCGCCGTTGGCACCCGCCCCGGCGGCCATTTTCTTTTGCTCCGGCCATGACCCCGCCCCGCCTCATCGTCGGCCTCGGCAACCCCGGCGCCGAGTACGAAGCCACCCGGCACAACGTCGGCTTCTGGTTCGTCGACCGCCTGGCCGCCGAACTCGGCGCCAGCCTCGCGGCACAGCCAAAATTCTTCGGCCGCGCCGGCCGTAGCGGCGACCTTTGGCTGTTGCAGCCGACCACCTACATGAACCGCTCCGGCCAGGCCGTCGCCACCCTGGCCAACTTCTACAAGATTTCCCCGGCCGAAATCCTCGTCGTCCATGACGACCTGGACCTCCCGCCGGGGGGCATCCGCGTCAAGCAGGGGGGCGGCAACGGGGGGCACAACGGCCTCAAGGACATCCAGGCCCGCCTGGGCACCCCGGATTTCTGGCGCCTGCGCCTGGGCATCGGCCACCCCCGCAGCCTCAACCTGAGCCAGCAGGTGGTGGACTTCGTCCTCCACCCGCCCCGGCGCGAGGAAATGCCGGCCATCGAGCGGGCCCTGGACCGCTGCCTGCTGGCCTGGCCGAGGCTCGCCGGCGGAGACTACGGCGCCGCCCAGCAGCAGTTGCACAAGGCCGACTGAATTCTGCGACCGACCATGGCCAGGCTCGCCACCCTTCTTTTCTGCCTGGTCGCCCTGCCCGCCGCGGCCCTGGAAGAAGTCACCCTGCAGTTGAACTGGAAGCACCAGTTCCAGTTTGCCGGCTATTACGCCGCCGTAGAGAAGGGCTACTACCGGGACGCCGGCTTCGATGTCCGCATCGACGAAGCGCGCCAGGGGGAAGACCCCATCGCCACGGTACTCCAGGGCCACGCCCAGTACGGCGTGGGGGCCTCCGAACTGGCCCTGCACCGGGGCCGTGGCGAGCCGGTAGTGGCCCTGGCGGTGATCCTGCAGCACTCGCCCCTGGTGCTCCTCGCTCCCAACCGTTTCGATTCCATCCACGCCCTGGCCGGGCGGCGCATCATGCTGATGCCCCACGAAACGGAGCTTTACGCCTATTTCCGGCAGGAGGGAATCAACGCCTTTCTGGCCGTCCCCCACACCTTCAACCCCAATGACCTGATCGAGGGCAAGGTCGACGCCCTGTCGGGCTACGCCACCGACGAAACCTTCCTCCTGCAGCAGCGCCGATTCCCCTTCATCGCCTTTTCGCCGCGGGCCGCCGGCATCGACTTCTACGGCGACACCCTGTTCACCACCGAGGCCGAAATCGCCCGGCATCCGGCCCGGGTACGCGCCTTCCGCGACGCGAGCCTGAAGGGCTGGCGCTACGCCATGGCCCATCCGGAGGAGGTCGCCGACCTCATCCTGCGCCGCTACGGGGACCGCCACAGCCGCGCCCACCTGCTCTTCGAGGCCCGGGAAATGGCCAGGCTGATGCAGCCCGACCTGGTCGAAATCGGCCAGATGTCACCGGGACGCTGGCAGCACATCGCCGACACCTACGCCGAACTGGGCATGATTCCCGCGGGCAGGTCGATGGCCGGGTTGCTCTACGACAGCACCCCCCACCCGCTCCCCCACTGGGTCGTCCTCACCCTCGCCGGCGGCGCCCTCGGCGGCCTGCTGGTCACCGCCGTCGCCCTGCGTTTCGCCACCCTCAACCGGCGGCTGGGCGAAAGCGAGGAAAAGTTCCGCACGCTCCTGGAGACCGCGCCCTTCCCCATCGTCATTTCCAGCCTGCCCGGCGGCAAGGTTCTCTACATCAACCAGCAGGCCGCCCGGTGGTCCGGCGTGCCGCCGGGGGCGGCGACGGGTCGGCTCGCCCGCGATTTCTATGCGCTCCCGGAACAGCGCGACGAAATGACGGCCCGACTGCGCCAGGAACAGGTCGTTCGCGACATGGAAGTCTTGCTGCAGCGGGCGGATGGCGAGCAGCGCTGGGTGTTGCTGACGGTCCAGCAGATCCGCTTCGATGGGGAACCGGCCACCTTCAGCGCCTTCAACGACATCTCCGAGCGCCGCCGGAGCGAGGTCGCCCTGCGCGGCCAGCTGCAGGAGATCGAGCGGCTGCGGGCAGCCCTGGAGGAACAGGCCATGCGGGACAGCCTGACCGGCATGTTCAACCGCCGCTACCTGGACGAAATGCTCGAGCGGGAAATCGCCCGCGCCCGCCGGGAGGGCATCTCCCTTTCCCTGGTCATGCTCGATGCCGACCATTTCAAGGCCCTCAACGACACCTACGGCCACCGGGCCGGCGACGAAGCCCTCAAGGCCATCGCCGACACCCTGCGCCGGGACATCCGCTCCGAGGACGTCCCCTGCCGCTACGGCGGCGAGGAATTCCTCATCCTCCTGCCCCACATGCCGCTGGCGGCCGCCGGCGAGCGGGCCGAGCAATGGCGCCGGGCCATCGAGGCCATCCGCGTGCGCTTCGGCGAATTCGAGCTGCGCCTCACCGCCTCCTTCGGCGTGGCCTCCTATCCGGACCACGGCAAGACCGCCGACGAACTCGCCCACATGGCCGACCACGCCCTCTATGCGGCCAAGCGGGCCGGCCGCAACCGCGTCGTGGCCTACCACGAAGGCCTGGAAGCGGGCGGCGATTCCGATCACTGACGCAAGCCCTTGGCAGGCAAGGTAAAATAGCCGCCTTTCGCGCGCCGGACGGCGCCCGCCCCGACCCAACCAAAGGATTCCCATGTCTCTCAAATGCGGCATCGTCGGCCTGCCCAACGTCGGCAAGTCCACCCTCTTCAACGCCCTGACCAAGGCCGGCATCGAGGCGGCCAACTACCCGTTCTGCACCATCGAGCCCAACGTCGGCGTGGTCGAGGTGCCCGACGCCCGCCTCGGCAAACTCTCCGAGATCGTCAAGCCCCAGCGCGTCCTGCCGGCGGTGGTGGAATTCGTCGATATCGCCGGCCTGGTGGCCGGCGCCTCCAAGGGCGAGGGCCTGGGCAACCAGTTCCTCGCCAACATCCGCGAGACCGACGCCGTCGTCCATGTGGTGCGCTGCTTCGCTGACGACAACGTGGTCCATGTCTCGGGCAACGTCGATCCCATCCGCGACATCGAGGTCATCGACACCGAGCTGGCCCTGGCCGACCTGGCCACCGTCGACAAGGCCCTCAACCGCTACCGGAAGCCCGCCAACGCCGGCGACAAGGAAGCCAAGATCCTGGTCGCCGTGCTGGAGAAGTGCTTCGCCCAGCTTGACCAGGGCAAGGCCGTGCGCGCCCTCGACCTGTCCAAGGAGGAGTGGCTCAATCTCAAGCCTTTCTGCCTGATCACCGCCAAGCCGGTGCTCTACGTGGCCAACGTGGCTGAGGGCGGCTTCACCGACAACCCGCACCTGGAGGCCGTGCGCGCCCATGCCGCCGGCGAGAAGGCCGAGGTGGTTCCGGTGTGCGCCGCCATCGAGGCGGAGATCGCCGACCTCGACGACGAGGAAAAGCAGATGTTCCTGGCCGACCTGGGCCTCGAGGAACCCGGCCTCAACCGCCTCATCCGGGCCGGTTACAAGCTCCTCGGCCTGGCCACCTATTTCACCGCCGGGGTCAAGGAAGTGCGTGCCTGGACCATCCACCAGGGCGACACCGCCCCCCAGGCCGCCGGCGTCATCCACACCGACTTCGAGCGGGGCTTCATCCGTGCCCAGACCATCGCCTACGAGGATTTCATCGCCTGCGGCGGCGAGGCCGGCGCCAAGGAGGCCGGCAAGATGCGCTCGGAAGGGAAGGATTACGTCGTCCATGATGGCGACGTGATGAACTTCCTGTTCAATGTATGATCTAGATCACGGCATCGGCTCGGGCCTGATGCACCATTGGGAGGCACCAGGAGCAGGGCGTGATCGACAAGAATTCGGACAATTCGGCGCCGGGCACCCTTTCGCTGGAAGGGTGGTCCCGGCTTTCCGCGGATCCTGAAGAGCGCTTGCGCGTCCTCGGCCGGTGCTTCGAGCAGAGCACCGACGCCTTCCTGGTCACCGACGCCGACAACCGCATCGTCGCCGTCAACCCGGCCTTCAGCGAGCTGACCGGCTATGCCCCAGGCGACGTCCTGGGGCGTGACCCCTCCATCCTCGCTTCCGGCCGCACGACGCCCGAGGAATACCAGTCCATGTGGCACGATCTCGTGGCGGTAGGCTTCTGGGAAGGCGAGATCTGGGACCGGCGCAAGGATGGCAGCATCTATCCGAAGTGGATGCAGATTTCCGCCATCCGCGATAGCGCGGGAACGATCCTCAACTACGTCGCCAATTTCACCGACATCAGCGAAAGCCGCGAGGCCAGCGCCCGTCTGGCCCATCTCGCCACCCACGACGCCCTTACCGGCCTGCCCAACCGCTTTGCGCTGGAAAGCCAGTTGCGGCAGTCCCTCAACATCTGCCAGCGGGAGCAGCGGCAACTGGCCGTGCTGCTCATCGACCTGGACCGCTTCAAGAGCATCAACGACTCCCTGGGCCACCACGTCGGCGACTGTCTCCTGGTGGAGGTGGCGCGGCGCCTGGAAACCTGCGTGCGGGCCAGCGATATCGTGGCCCGCCTGGGCGGGGATGAATTCGTCGTCGTCCTGCCGGACATCGAGAGCGCCCTGCGGGCGGCGAGCGTGGCCGGCAAGATCCAGCGCAGCCTGGCGGAAAGCTTCCAGGTCGAAGGCAGCGACCTGTACACCACGCCCAGCATCGGCATCAGCATCTTCCCCAGCGACGGCAGCGAGCCCGCTGTCCTGCTGCGCAACGCCGACACGGCCATGTACCACGCCAAGAGCGCCGGCCGCAACAATCACCAGTTCTACGCCGCCCGCATGAACGAGGTGGCGGCCGAGCGCATGCAACTGGAAAACGCCCTGCGCCAGGCGTTGTCATCGGCCAACCTGATCGACGCCCAGTTCTCGTTGCACTTCCAGCCGCAACTGCACCTGGCCAGTAACCGCGTCATCAGCATCGAGGCGCTGGCCCGGTGGACCCACCCGGTCCTCGGCCCCATCCCGCCCAACCGCTTCATCCCCACCGCCGAGGAAACCGGCCTCATCCAGCCCCTGGGCGACTGGGTCTTCTGGGAAGCCTGCCGCCGCCTGCGCCAGATCCACGACGCCGGCATCACCGGCGTGCGCATGGCGGTAAACCTCTCCGCCCAGCAACTGCGCCACGAGGCGCTGCCCTCGGTCATCCGCGGCGCCCTAGCCTGCTTCGACCTCGGCGCCGACGACCTGGAACTGGAGATCACCGAGAGCACGGCCATGCAGAACCCGGAAATCACCCTGCACGTGCTCGAACAGTTGTCGGACATGGGCATCGTGCTGGCCATCGACGATTTCGGCACCGGCTATTCCTCCCTCGCCTACCTGAAGCACCTGCCCATCCAGCGCCTCAAGCTCGACCGCTCCTTCGTCAAGGACATCGAGACCGACGCCAGCGACGCCGCCATCTGCTCGGCCACCGTCGCCCTCGGCCACAACCTGGGCCTCGAACTGGTGGCGGAAGGGGTCGAGACGGACGCCCAGCGCGACTACCTCGCCGGGCTGGGCTGCGACGTCCTGCAGGGCTTCCTCTACAGCCGGCCCCTGCCGGCGGACGCCATCATCGACTACCTGCGCCGCCCCGGCGTCAGCGGATGACCCGCTTCCACTCCCTTTCGAAATAGCCCACCAGGACCTGGTTGTTGAGCTGGTTCACCTCCACCGGCACCCGCGCCATGTCGGCCGGGAAGGCGAACAGCGCCAGCGTCGTCTCCGCCGTGAGGAAACGCGTCGGCACCGGATAGGCCGCCGGTGGCGCGTAGGACTGGCGGCCGGCAAGAATGTAGCCCCATTCCCCGAAGGAGGGCACCAGGGCGTGGTAGGGCGCCACCTGCAGGCCGACGCTTTCCAGGGTGGCCACCACGCACCAGAAGGACTGCCGGGCGTAGAGGGGCGAGGTGGATTGCACCACCAGGCGGCCGTTGGCGGAGAGCCGCTTCTCCAGCAGGCGGTAGAACGCCGAGGTGTAGAGCTTGCCCAGGGCGAAGTTGGCCGGGTCGGGGAAATCCACGACGACGAAGTCGAAGAACTCGGTGGTCTCCTCCAGCCATTGCAGGGCATCGGCATTGACCACCCGCACCCGGGGCGAAGCCAGGGAACCACCGTTCAGCGCCACCAGGGCGGGGGCCCGGGAAAAAAGCTCGGTCATGGCCGGGTCCAGATCCACCAGGGTCACCGATTCCACCTGCGGATACTTGAGGATTTCCCGCACCGCCAGGCCGTCGCCGCCCCCCAGCACGAGAACGCGGCGGGCGCCGGGCAGGCTGGCGAGGCCCGGGTGCACCAGTGCCTCGTGGTAGCGGTACTCGTCGTGGGAGGAAAACTGCAGGTTGTTGTTGAGGAAGAGGCGCAGGTCGTCCCGCCATCGCGTGACGACGATGCGCTGGTAGGGCGTCGATTCGGCATGGACGATGTCGTCGGCGTAGAGGTGGGCCTCCGCCAGGGAGGTGAGCTGGCCGGCGCCGGCGAAGCCTGCCGCCAGCACGGCGAAGGCCGCCCAGCATTGGGCCGCCAGCGCCGCCCGGGCCGGCAGTTGGGCGCGGAAGAGATGGAGCGCCCACAGGGCCACCGCCACGTTGAGGAGCCCGAAGAGCAGGCCGGTGCGCATCATGCCCAGATGGGGGGCGAGCAGCAGGGGGAAGAGGATGGAGACCGCCAGGGCGCCGAGATAGTCGAAGGTGAGCACCTGCGACACCAGGTCGCGGAAGGCCAGTTCCCGCTTGAGGATACGCATGACCAGCGGGATTTCCAGCCCCACCAGGATGCCGACCCCCGCCACCAGGAGGTAGAGCACCAGCTTGAAGGGCCCCGCCAGCCAGGCGAAGACGAGGAAGAGCACAACGGCGGAAAAGCCGCCCAGCAGCCCCACCATCAGTTCGATCTGGATGAAGCGCCGCACCAGGTCCCGGGTCAGGTAGCGGGACAGCCAGGAGCCGACGCCCATGGCGAAGAGGTAGGTGCCGATGACCGTGGAGAACTGGGTGACCGAATCCCCCAGCAGGTAGGACGACAGCGCCCCCGCCACCAGCTCGTAGGCGAGCCCGCAGGAGGCGATGACGAAGACGGAAAACAGCAGCGCCTGGCGCATGGACGCCGGCTATTTGTGATAGACGCGACTGCCGCCGCCGGAACCCCCGTGGCCGCTGTTGGCCACGTCGTCGAACATGTTCCAGCCCTGGTGCTGGGCATAGCTGAAAAAGGACAGGGCCAGCGCCCCAACGATGAGATAGAACTTCCTGAACATCAGTCGTCGTCCGAATCGTCGTCGGCGGCCACCGGGGCGTGGTCGCTTTCCGCCCAGCGGCGGACCTCGAAGGCACCACGCCGCAGGCGGGTGAAGATGGGGAAGGCCACCAGGAAGAGCATCACCAGCACGTAGTTCGACCACCCCGCCTTGCCCGTGCGCACTTCGATGGTATCGGTCACCGCCACCGGCTTTTCCGGTGCCAGGTCGGGATCGACCGTCAGGTAATAGGTACCCGGCGGGATGTCCCGGAACACCACCTCGTCGCTGCGGCTCCCTTCCGTCCAGCTTTCCCCGTCGTCGTAGCCGTAGTAGTAGGCGATCTCCCGGCTGGCCGGCCAGGCGACGCCGGTGGTCTTGTTCACCAGCATGATGTCGAGGCCGATCCAGTTGTTGTCGAGGCCGGTGCGGTTGCTCACCACCAGCTTCCTGGCCTTGTCCTTGAGATCGAAAGTGCGGGTGGCGAATTCCTCCTGCATCTGGGGCGTGAAGGTGACGCTCTGCTGCAGGAGCTTCTGCCCGCCGGCGGCGAAGGCGAAGAATAGCTGCACGGCCAGCGCCGCCAGGGCCATGATCCAGAAAGCCTTGCACACCCTGCCGTGGGTTTCGTCCCAGGGATTGGGTTCGTTGGCGTAGACGCCCACCGGCGCAGGCAGGGCATGGGGCAGCTTGAAGGCGTCCCGGATGGTCTCCGGCGCCACGTAGCGGCACAGGGACCAGCTCACCTCCCGTTCCGAGCGCTCCCGCGAAAGCAGCAGGGGCGGCGCCACGAAATCGCCGATGGCGGCGGATTCGCCGCGGGCCACCCGCCAGGTGAATTCGCCCTCCACCTGGATGACCGTGGCCTTGTCGGTGGCGAAGTGGCGGTAGCGCTCGCCCTCGTAGACAATGTCCGCCTGGTCGCTGCCGCCCACCGGGTGTTTGGAGAGTACGTCGGCGACGTTCCAGTGTCCGTCGTATTCGGTGAGCCAGCGGTAGGTGCCGTTGTCGCCGGCCAGCAGGTATTCCCGCCAGTCGTAGGCGATGCCGTCGGCCACCGTCTGCTTGACCAGGAAGCCGATGACTTCCACCGCCGCCCCTTCCAGCCCCCCCTTGCTGCCCACCGGCAGGCGGGGAATGTACTTCTCGTCCCGCTGGCCCAGGGCCTTGGAGAGAATCTTGTGGTTCTCGTCCGCCGTATCCACCACCGCCCCGCAACTGCCGCAGCCCACCGCCAGGATGTCCTTGGAGCGGGCCTGCATGGGCGCCCCGCAGCTCG
>DAINDE010000043.1:0-2661 GCA_036732025.1 Rhodocyclaceae bacterium | reverse complement strand
GGCAGCGGAAGACCTGGGCCTGGACCGTATGGTTGGGGATGGGCATCCCCTGGCGCAGGTTGGCAAGCTTCAGGGACTTGAAGGTTACCGGTGAGCCGACGAACAGCAGAGGGGGAGTTTCCGAATAATCCAGGGTGGCGAAATTGTCGCCGCAGCGCATATCCACCACTGGCGCCTTATAGCCGGCGCCGACCTTGAATGGCAGCTCCCCCTGGCCGGCGACACACTCGGCGTCCTCGATGTCGGTCACCGTCCACGCCCGGCTGGCCAGGGTCAGGCGGCCGCCGGGGTGCAAGGACTCGAAAGGCGGCAGCGGCTCCCGCACCTGGTGCAGGAAGGAGACGACGTACTCGCCGCCGGCTTCCGACAGCCAGCCGGTGCGCATGTCGTCGAACATCAGGTGCCACTCGTTCCAGAGTCCCTGGCTGTACTTCAGCTGGATGCGGCCGATGAGGGCGAAATGCAGGCCCTGCCAGACGCCTTCCGTGCCGAGCTGCAGGGGCGAGCGATCCTCGACCAGCGCCGCCATCTTGCCGATGTCTTCGAGGGCCTGGTCGTGGCGCACCAGGGTGCTCTGGCAGTATTCGCAGACGGCGAAGACCGACGACGCCGACTTGAAGACGACGGGAGCGCCGCAGGATGGGCAGGCAGCGGAAACGGCCATGGGGTCGCGGAATCGGGGAGCGGGGCAGGCGCCGGGGGCGGCCGCCCCCCGCACCGCGCCGGCGTCAGGTCAGTTTCTTGAGGAGCTCCGCCTTCTTGGCCTCGAACTCTTCCTTGGCCAGGATGCCCTTTTCCATGAGGCCGTGCAGCTTCTCGATGGTGGCCACCACCTCGTCGGCGGACACCCCGGCGGCAGCCGGCGCCGCGGCGGGTGCCGCCGCCGGCTGCATGGCCTGGGCCATGGCCTGCCCCATCGCCTGGCCGATGCCCACCCCGGCGCCGACGCCGGCCCCCAGGCCTGCCATCCCGCCCTCGTTCTGGGCTGCCAGGGGAATGCTGTTGGCCACCTGGTACTGGGTGTAGCGACCCATGTCGCCGATCATGTTCATGCCGATCTTCTGGTCGAGGATCTTCTGCAGCTCCTCGGGCAGGGAGACGTTCTGCACCACCAGGGAATCCAGGACCAGGCCGAAGTCGGCGAACACCGGCTCCATCTTGGCTTTCATCGCCTTGCCGAACTCGTCCTGGTTGGCCGCCATGTCGATGAAGGCAACGCCGGATTCGCCGAAGAGATCGGTCATGCCGGCCACCATGGTGTTCCTGAGCTGGCCTTCCAGCTCCTCCCGGGTGTAGGCCTCCCGGGTGCCGGAAATCTTCTGGTAGAAGACCTTGGGATCGACGATGTGGTAGGAGTAGATGCCGAAGGCGCGCAGGCGCACCAGGCCGAATTCCTTGTCGCGGATGGTGATGGGATTGGGGGTGCCCCACTTCTGGTCGAGCTGGGTGCGGGTCGAGAAAAAGTAGAGGTCCGATTTGAAGGGCGACTCGAAGAGCTTGTCCCAGTTCTGCAGGTAGGTCAGCACCGGCAGGGTCTGGGTGGTCAGCTTGTACATGCCCGGGGCGAAGACGTCAGCCACCTTGCCCTCGTTCACGAACACGGCCATCTGGGAATCGCGCACGGTGAGGCTGGCGCCGTACTGGATTTCGAAATCCTGCATGGGGTAGCGCCAGGCCAGGACGCCGTCCTGGTCCTCGGTCCACTGCAGGATGTCGATGAACTGCTTCTTGATGAAATCCATCAATGCCATGGCGAACTCCTTAAGGGATCAAACGATGCTGGCGGCGCTGATGATGCCGACGCCGACGGAAATGGCCGCGAGGAAGATGGCGGGAGCGGCGCGGCCCCGGGGAATGTCTACGGAAAGCTGCGGCAGGGCCAGGCGGCAGGCGAGAAAGGCCAGGAGCTGCACGGCACAGGCCACCACCCCCCAGCCGATCATGGAATACAGGTTGTGGCTCACCGCCACGGCCACGGCCACGGGCAGGGCGATGCCCAGCAGGGCTCCGGCCAGGCTGGTGGCCGCCGCCACGTTGCCCTCCCGGATCAGCGCCAGCTCGTTGTAGGGCGTGATGAGCGCATACAGAGCGACGAAAGCCGCGACGATGGCAAAGGCCGCCGCGAAGAAGGTGGCGAAGGCCGGCAGATTGTTGAGGACTTGGTCAAACATCGGGTTCCCCTGGCGAAAACTGCGGGGATTGTCGCCTGCCCGCCGCAGATATTCAACCGTGCTGAACCGTTTCGCCGGCCAGGATGCGCAAGCCTTCCAGCACCAGGTTGTCCACCCGGCGATGGGGAATGACGAGGTGCAGGCCGAGGAGCGGCGCCCCACCGCCGAAGAGGAGGCATTCCCGTTCGCCGGCCAGCCGCTCCCAGGCCCGCTCGATGGCCCCCAGTTGCGCCTCCAGGCAGCCGCTGAATATGGCGTCCTCGGTGGTCGTCGGCAGGGTGGCGTAGCTGCCGTCGGCCAGCGGCAGGGCGGCGGTATTGCGGGCCAGGGCGGCCCGCATGAGGTCGAAGCCGGGCAGGATCAACCCCCCCAGGAAACGGCCGCCGGCGTCCAGGGTATCGATGGTGGTGGCGGTCCCCGCCCCCACCACCAGGCAGGCGCCGGAGGACAGGGCGCGGGCGCCGATCAGGGCGCACCAGCGGTCCACCCC
>DAINDE010000042.1:0-35643 GCA_036732025.1 Rhodocyclaceae bacterium | reverse complement strand
CGCTTGCACCCGCTGATCGGCTTCGGCCGGCTGGCGGCGGCCATCGAGGCCCGCTTCAACCGCCGCCGGCGGGGGGCCGGCGTCCTCGCCTGGGCGCTGGCCGTCGGCCCCTGGGTAGCGCTGGCCGGGTGGCTGCGCTCCTTCGCCCCCTTCGCCGTGGACGTGGCGCTCCTCTACTTCGCCCTCGGCGCCAGGAGCCTGGCCGAACACGGCCGCGCCGCGGCGGCGCCCCTGGCCGCCGGCGACCTGGGCGAGGCCCGCCGCCGGGTGGGCTTCATGGTCAGCCGCGAAACCGCCGGGCTGGACGCCGCCGGGGTCGCCCGGGCCGGCGTCGAATCGGTCCTGGAAAACGGCAACGACGCCGTCTTCGGCGCCCTCTTCTGGTTCGCCCTCCTGGGCGGCCCCGGCGCCCTCCTCTTCCGCCTGGCCAACACCCTGGACGCCCTCTGGGGCTACAAGAACGAGCGCTTCCGGGCCTTCGGCTGGGCCGCCGCACGGCGCGACGACCTGCTCGCCTGGCTGCCGGCCCGCCTGACGGCGCTCACCTACGCCGCCCTCGGCCGCAGCCGCCGGGCCCTGGCCTGCTGGCGCGCCCAGGCCAGGGCCTGGGACAGCCCCAACGCCGGGCCGGTGATGGCGGCGGGGGCCGGCAGCCTGGGCGTTGCCCTGGGCGGCGCCGCCATCTACCATGGCCGCGAGGAAGTCCGGCCGCTGCTGGGCGAGGGCCCCACCCCCGGCGCCGCCGACATCGGCCGCGCCATCGCCCTGGTGGAACGGGGCCTCGCCCTGTGGTTGGCCCTGTGGCTCCTCGCCCTCATTCTCATCGGAGCGCTCCATGCTTGAACACGGCGGCCAATTACGCGCCGCAGCCGCCCGCCACGGCATTCCCCTGGCCGAATGGCTCGACCTGTCCACCGGTATCAATCCGGTGCCCTGGCCGGTACCGGCCCTGTCGCCGGCGGCCTGGCACCGCCTGCCCGAGGCGGAGGATGGCCTGGAGGCCGCCGCCGCCCGCTACTACGGCAACGCCAACCTGCTGCCGGTGGCCGGTTCCCAGGCCGCCATCCAGCTCCTGCCCCGGCTCTTCCCGCCGGCCATGGTGGCCTGCCTGAGCCCGCTCTACAGCGAACACCCCCAGGCCTGGAGCCGCGCCGGCCACCGCCCGCGCTTCCTGCAGCAGGCGCCCCTGGCCCGGGCCCTGGCGGCGGCCACGCCCTACGTCCTCTTGTGCAATCCCAACAACCCCACCGGCGAATGCCGGCCCCGGGAGCAACTGGTCGATGCCGCTGCCCAGCTCAGGAAGCGGGGCGGCTGGCTGATCGTGGACGAGGCCTTCGTCGATCCCCGGCCGGAGCTGTCGGTCACCGCCCTGGCGGGCACGGCGGAGGCGCCCAACCTGGTGGTGCTGCGGTCCCTGGGCAAGTTCTTCGGCCTGGCCGGCGCCCGCCTCGGCTTCGTCTTCGCCGCCCCGGACCTGCTCGCCCGCCTGGCCGACCTGCTCGGCCCGTGGCCGGTGGCCGGCCCGGCCCGGGAAGCGGGCCGTCTGGCCCTGGCCGACGTCGGCTGGCAGACCGCCAGCCGCGACTGCCTGGCTGCCGCCGGCCGCCGCCTGGGTGAACTGCTCGCTCCCCTCGGCCCGGTGGCGGCGACGCCCCTGTTCGCCGCCCTGACCTGCGACCGGGCCGCCGAGTTGCATGAATTCCTGGCCCGCCGCGGCATCCTGGTGCGCCGTTTCGATCAACTGCCCCTGCTGCGTTTGGGCCTGCCCGGCCCGGAAGGGGACTGGCAGCGCCTGGCCGCTGCCCTTGCCGACTGGAGAAGCGCGTGCGATTCGCCCTCACCCTCTTCCTGAGCCTCGCCTGCACCGTCCCGGCCCGGGCCGACCTCGTCGTGCGCGACGACACGGGCCAGGAAGTCCGCCTCAAGGCCCCGGCCCGGCGCATCGTCACCCTCGCCCCCCATGCCGCCGAGAGCCTGTTCGCCGCCGGCGCCGGCGACCGCCTGGTGGGCACCGTCAGCTTCAGCGACTACCCCGAGGCGGCGAGAAAGGTGCCGGTGGTGGGCAGCTACGACCGCTTCGACCTGGAGGCCATCGCCGCCTTGAAGCCCGACCTGGTGATCGCCTGGCAGAGCGGCAATCCGCCCGCCCAGGTGGAACGCCTGAAGGCCCTCGGGCTGCCGGTCTTCGTGCAGCAGCCCAACCGCCTGGAGGACGTGGCCGGCCAACTGGAGGCCCTGGGCCGCCTGGCCGGGACGGAGCCCCAGGCCAACGCCGCCGCCGCCCGCTTCCGGGAGCGCCTCGCCGCCCTGCGGGCCTACAGCGCCAAGCCGCCGGTGCGGGTCTTCTACCAGGTGTGGAAGTCGCCCCTGATGACGGTGGGCGCCCCCCAGATCATCAGCGACGTGATCCGCCTGTGCGGCGGCGACAACGTCTTCGGCAAGCTCCCCCAGATGGCGCCGGCGATCAGCGTCGAGGCGGTGCTGGAGGCGGACCCGGAGGCCATCGTCGTCTCCGGCATGGGGCAGAACAACCCGGAGTGGCTGGACGACTGGCGCCGCTGGAAGAATCTCACCGCCGTGCGCCGGGACAACCTCTTTTTCATCAACCCCCAGCTCATCCAGCGACATACACCGCGCATACTGGAGGGCGCCCAGGCCCTGTGCACCGACCTGGACCTCGCGCGCAGCCGCCGCCGGCCCTGATTCCGTCGCGGCCCGGCGCGCTTTGATCTGTGAAAAGGTCTTGCGCCACCGGCTGGCTATAATCGGGCGCATCTTCGCTGGAGGGTTCCCATGAAATTCGCCGCCGCCTTCGTTTCCGCCCTGGCCCTGTCTGCCGCGCTGCACGCCGCCGACGGCGGCCCGGCCCAGGACGGCCAGGCCGCCATCGAGGCCCTGGGCCGCGTCAATGGCCAGGCCCTCGCCTGCAACCAGCCCGCCATCGGCAGCCGGGCACGCAATGCCCTGGTCACCGGCGCCCCCAGGAGCCGCGAGGTGGGCGAGGCCTTCGAGGCTGCCACCAGCGCCGCCTTCCTGGAGCAGGGCCGCGGCAGCGCCTGCCCCGACGCCGTCACCCTCAGCCAGGACCTGGCCGCCGCCGAGGCCCGGCTACGCGCCGCCTTCCCCGCCAAGTGATCCGCGCCGCCGCTTTCCTCCTTGCCCTGGCCGCCGCCTGGCCCGCCGCGGCGGAACCGGCCGCCGGCCACGGCCTGGCCGCGGAAGAGGCCGAAAGCGCAGCCGGTATCGTCCCCCGCTACCTGCTGGCGGACCCCAACGGACGCTCGGTGACCAGTGAGGATTTCCGCGGCAAGTTCCAGCTCATCGCCTTCGGCTATACCTATTGTCCCGACGTGTGCCCCACCACCCTGGTGGAAATGGCGACGGTCCTCCAGCAGCTGGGCGAGGCCGGCGCCCGCCTCCAGCCCATCTTCATCACGGTGGACCCGGAACGCGACAGCGGCCGGGTGCTCAAGACCTATACCGAATTCTTCCACCCCCGCATCCTCGGCCTCACCGGCACCCCTGCCCTGGTGCGGCGGGCGGCGGACAATTTCAAGGTGCGCTACGCCAAGGTGCGCCAACCGGGCGAGGCGCCGGACCGCTACGCCGTCGACCATTCCGCCGGCCTCTACCTGCTGGGGCCGGACGGCGGCTTCCTCAGGAAGTTCGCCTACGCCACGCCGCCGGCAGCCATGGCGGAGGAAATCGGCCGCCTCCTGGGCGAGCGCTGACAGCCCCCAACTTTCCTGCAACTTCGGCGGCGGCCGGTTGTCATCATGTAGACATAAAGTTGCCGAGAAAGAGGCCGCCATGTCCGCCAGCAACTGTTGCCACACCATCCTGGGGGGGCTGACCGAATCCCTGGCGGTCGCCTTGGGCGAGCGCGACCAGCACACCCGCCAGCACTCGGACCGGGTCGTCGCCCTTTCCGTCGAACTGGGTCGTCACTGCGATTTTTCGGGCAGCGAGCTGGATTCGCTCATGCTCGGAGCCCGCTTCCACGACGTGGGCAAGATCGGCATTCCCGACCGGGTGCTGCAGAAGCCCGCCCCCTTCGATGCCGAGGAATGGGTCACCATGAAACAGCATCCGGTGATCGGGGAACGCATCCTGCTGGCCATCGGCAACAAGGAGGCCATCGAGGCGGCGGGCATCGTTCGCCACCACCACGAGCATTTCGATGGCTCCGGCTACCCCGACGGCCTGGCCGGCAGCGCCATCCCCGTCTTCGCCCGCATCATCTCCCTGGCCGACAGCTACGACGCCATCGCCGTCGCCCGCCCCTACCACCACTCGCGCAGCCATCGGCAGATCATGGACATCCTGCACAGCGAGGTCGGCCTCAAGCACGACCCGGACCTGTTGCACGCCTTCTGCGCCGTGATCGAGAAGTCCGATCGGCGGGCGCCGGAAGCCTGAGCTAATCCTCCGGCCGGTTCGCCAGCCGGGCGATGAAGAAGGGAAAGAGGCCCGAGCCGACCAGGGCCACGGCGGAAACCACCAAAGCGAGGCCGGCCATGGGGTCGGCCAGCAGCGGATGGAGGCTGTCGCCGAAGCCGGCGACGCTGACCAGCCCGGGGATGCCGGTGGCGATGCCGAGGGCGGTGAGGGCAAGAAAACTGAAGGGATAGCGGCGCATGGCGGCAGTTTACCGCCGGCAAGGCTTCGCGTCAGTTGCCCGCATACAGGCGCACCCGGCTGCGGCCCGCCAGCTTGGCCGCGTACATGGCCTCATCGGCACGGCGCACCAGGGCTTCGGCGCTGTCCCCGTCGCGGGGGAAGACGGCGACGCCGATGCTGGCGCCCACCACCACGTCACGACCCTTGAGGTCGAAGGGCTCCTGGAAGACGTCGCAAAGTTTGTTGGCGACGGTCTCGATGTCTTCCAGCTGGGTGATTTCTGGCAGCAGCACGACGAATTCGTCGCCCCCGTAGCGGCCGACGGTATCCACCTGGCGCAGGCTGGCCAGCATGCGCTGGGCGGCCCGTTGCAGGATCTCGTCGCCGCAGGCGTGGCCGAGGGTGTCGTTGATTTCCTTGAAACGGTCCAGATCCACGAACAGCACGCCCACCTGCCGCCCCTTGCGCTGGGCCAGGGCCAGGGCCTGGGCGAGGCGGTCCATGAAGAGGCCGCGCTTGGGCACCTGGGTCAGTTCGTCGTAGCTCGCCAGGCGCTCCAGTTGCGCCTGATAGGCCTTGCGTTCGCTGATGTCGCGGGCCAGGCCCAGGTAGAGGTTCTCCCCCGCCCAGCCCACCCGGCTGAAGCGCACCTCCACCGGCAGGGAAACGCCGTTCTTGCCCCGCAGGCTGCCTTCCAGGCCCTGGCCGGGGGCGCTGCCGATCATGGCCAGGGCATGGGCCAGGGCGGTCGCGTCCGGCTCGGTCAGGAATTCGCAGAGGAAATGCCCTTCGATGGCACTGGCCGGCAGATCGAGGGCGCGGGAAGCCTCGACGTTGGCGGAGACGACCATGCTGTCGTCGCGGATGAGAAAGACCGAATCGGCGGCGCTGTCGAAGAGGGAACGAAAGCGCGCCTCGCTGGCCGCCAGGGCCCGGGTCTGGCGCTCCCGGCGCAGGAGCTGGGAAAGCACGATGCCGCTGAGGGCGACCATGACGGCGATGGCCAGCACGGCCACCGCCAGGTGCCGCCAGGCCCTTGCCCGCCAGGGGGCGAGGATGTCCTCCCGATGCTGGGAGACATTGACCAGCAGCGGGAAGTCGCCCACCGCCCGGTAGGCGTTGTAGCGATCCTCCCCGTCGATGAGGGAGGATTCGCTGCGAAAGCTGCCGGCCGGCGCCGTGGCCAACTGGGCGAACAGCGGCGACGCCGCGTAGGAACGTTCGAACGCGGCCTCGTCCGGCGCCGGGTAGCGGGCCAGCAGGCGCCCGTCCCGCCGCAGCAGGGCGGCGGCCCCGCCCGCCGGTGCCACCAGGGACTGGAACAGGCTGGCGAAATACTCGTGGCGCAGTGCCACCAGCACGACGCCGCCGAAGCTCCCGTCCGGCCGGTCGATGCGCTGGGTGAACTGGACGACGCGCATGCCCAGGGTCCGGCTCTGGTTGTTCTCGCCGATACGCAGGTCCAGGGAGGGATCGCCGGCATGGAACTGGAAGTAGGCGCGGTCGCCCACGGCGATGGGCGGCTGCGAGGCCACCAGGCTGCTGGCCGCCACCACCCCCTGGCTGTCGATGAGGAGGAGGTTGCCGATGAGGGGCATGCCCAGGGCCAGGTTGTGCAGGGCGGGATGAAGCTCGGCGCCCACCTCCGGCCGGGACAGGTCGTAGTTGGCGGCCAGCCGCCGGGCGTAGCCCATGACCAGGCGCAGGGACTGGACATCCCGCTCGACCTGGGCGCTAAGGGCAAGGCTGGCGGCCGCCAGCCGCTGGTCGGCCTCCTCCAGCTGACGGTCGTATTCCCGCCGCGCCTCGTTGGCCCCGAAACCGACGATAGCCAGCGCCGCGATCGCCACTGCCGCCAGCAGGCTGATCGCGGTACGCGGAATCTGCCCTGGCTTGCCCGGCATGCGCCCCCCTTTTTTCTTCTCCATAATCAGAATCGCATATTCCGGCGCTTGCCGACAATCCCCCTGCTGGCACAAGCGAAACCACCGGTATGGTGGCCGAGACGCCCGTGGGACAGTCCTTTCAGGGGGTCAGCAGACTCGCCGCTGCAGCCGGGCAGGAGGGGAAGTAGGCGTGCAGGTAGCTCGCCGTCAGGGCGCCCCGCCGGTAGACCGGCTCGCCGGGGGCGCCGCCGGCGGCCCGGGCGTGGCAGGCCGGCGCCAGGGGAATGTCGCTGCTGGAAAAATGGAAGGTATGGGCGCCCAGGATTCCGGCCGGCAGCGCCAGGGTCTGCAGCCCGAGGGCGGCGAGCTTCGCCTGCATGCGGGTTTCCCCCGGCAGGAGGCCGAAGGCGGTGTGGCGCCGGCCATCCACCGTGACCAGGTGCTCGCAGCAGGCCATCATGCCGCCGCATTCGGCGAACAGGGGCTTGCCGGCGGCTACGTGGGCGGCCAGGGCCGCCGCCATGGCCCGGTTGGCCGCCAGGGCCTCGCCATGGAGTTCGGGATAGCCTCCGGGCAGCCAGACGGCGTCGCAATCGGGCAAGGCGGTGTCGGCCAGGGGCGAGAAGAAGGCGAGGCGGGCGCCCAGGCCGGCGAGGCATTCCAGATTGGCCGGGTAGATGAAGCAGAAGGCAGCGTCCCGGGCCACGGCGACGGTTCGCCCGGCCAGCAGGGGCGGCAGGCCCGGCGGCGGTGCGGGGGCGAAGGGCACGGCGGGGGGCAGTTCGGCGGCCGGCGTGCCGGCCAGGGCGTCGGCCATGGCGTCGAGGCGGGCGGCCAGACCGGCGATCTCGGCGGCGGGCAGCAGGCCCAGGTGGCGCTCGGGCAGGGCGGCTTCAGCGTCCCCGGGCAGGGCGCCGGCCCAGGCGATGTCGTCGGGCAGCGTTTGCCGGCACAGTTCGGCGTGCCAGGCGCTGCCGACCCGGTTGGCCAGCGCCGCCGCGATCGGCGCCCCCGCCCGGTAGTGCTTGAGCCCCCAGGCGACGGCGCCGAAGCTGCCGGCCATGGCCGCGGCGTCGACCACCAGCAGGATCGGCAGGCCGAGTTGCCGGGCCAGTTCGGCGGCCGACGGCTCGCCGTCGTGGAGGCCCATGACGCCTTCCACCAGGATCAGGTCGTTTTCCCCGGCGGCCCTGGCCAGGCGCCAGCGGGCGTCGGCCTCGCCGGCAAGGCGCAGGTCGATGTTGTCGCAGGGCTGGCCGGAGGCCACCGCATGGATCTGGGGATCGAGGAAATCCGGGCCGCACTTGAACACCTTCACCCGCCGCCCCAGGCGCGTATGGAGCCGGGCCAGGGCCGCCACCACGGTGGTCTTGCCCTGGCCCGAGGCCGGGGCGGCGACCAGCAGCGCCGGGCAGCGCATCACCACTCCAGCCCGGGCATGGCTTTGACGCCGGCCTGGAAGGCATGCTTCTCCATGGCCATGTCGGTGACGGTGTCGGCCGCCTGGCGCAAGGCCTCCGGCGCCCCCCGGCCGGTGACGATGACGTGCTGCCGCGGCGGGCGGGCAGCCAGGGCGGCGAGCACCGCTTCCATCTCCAGCCAGCCGTACTTCAGGGCGTAGGTGAATTCGTCCAGCACCACCAGGCCGACGGCGGCATCGGCCAGATGGCGGCAGGCCACGGCCCAGGCGTCCCGGGCGGCGCGGGCATCCCGCTCCGGGTCCTGGGTTTCCCAGGTGAAGCCTTCGCCCCCCACGTGCCAGGCCACCCCCGGCTGGGCGCGGAAGAAGGCCTCCTCGCCGGTATCGGAGCGGCCCTTGACGAACTGCACCACGCCAACCTTCAGCCCATGGCCGAGGGCTCGGGCCACCACGCCGAAGGCGGCGCTGGACTTGCCCTTGCCGTTGCCGGTGTTGACCACCAGGACGCCCCGCTCGATGGGGGCGGCGGCGATGGCGGCGTCCACCACGGCCTTTTTCTTCTGCATGCGTTGCCGATGATCCATGGCCTCACTCCGGAAGGAAGCAGCGCCGACCGTCGATATCCAGGCAGCGCAGGCGGTGGCCGTAGAGGGCGGACAGGCCCTCACCGGTGAGGATGGCGTCCACTTCCCCCAGCTCGGTGCGGCCGTCGCCGTGGATGAGGAGGGCGCGGTCGCAGTAGCGGTGGGCCAGGGCCGGGTCGTGCAGGACCATGACCACCGCCGCGCCGCACTCCCGGGCGGCGCCGGCGAACAGGTCGAGCACCGCCATCTGGTGGTTGAGGTCCAGGTGGGACAGCGGTTCGTCCAGGAGGTAGAGGGGGGCGGCCTGGGTGAGGAGGGTGGCGATGGCCAGCCGCTGGCGCTCGCCGCCGGAGAGGGTGGGCACCTGGCGCTGCTCGAGGCCGGCCAGGCCGACAGCCGCCAGCGCCTCCCGGGCGATGTCGGCGTCGCGGGCGGTTTCCCAATCCCAGCGGCCGAGATGGGGGTGACGGCCGGCCAGGGCCGTTTCCAGCACCGTGGAGCCGAAGGGGTCGGCCTGGCTCTGGCCCAGCCAGGCCCGGCGCAGGGCCGCCCCCCGGGCGCCGAGCCGGGCATAATCGTCGCCAGCCAGCCGCACCTCGCCCGCCGCGGGCGGCCGCAGACCAGCCAGGGTGGCGAGCAGGGTGGACTTGCCGGCGCCGTTGCGGCCGAGGATGGCCAAACGCTCGCCGGCGGCGACGGCGAGGTCGAGCCCCGCCACCACACGGCGCCCTCCCACCTCCACGGCGAGCCCCCGGGCTTCGAGCAGGGGGGCGGTCATTTCGGCTGCCTCGACAGGAGGAAGAGGAAGACCGGCACGCCGATCAGGGCGGTGAGCACGCCCACCGGCAACTGCTGGGGGGCGATGACGGTGCGCGCCAGGGTATCGGCCACCACCAGCAGGGCGCCACCGGCCAGCACCGAGGCCGGCAGCAGCAGGCGCTGGTCGTTGCCGGTGGCCAGCCGCACCAGATGGGGCACCACCAGGCCGACGAAGCCGATGGAGCCGGCGGCGGTGACGGAAGCGGCGGTGGCGAGGGAGGCCAGCAGATAGACGGCGAAGCGCAGGCGCCCCACCGCCACCCCCAGGGCCTGGGCCTGCAGGAGGCCGCGGGAAAGGAGGTTGAGTTCCCGGGCGAAGGGCATGGCCAGGGCCAGGGCCACGGCCAGGGCGAGGCAGGTGGGCCGCCAGTCGCTGGCCTGGCCGAGGTCGCCCATGAGCCAGAAGACCATGGTGCGCAGCTTGGATTCCGGCGCCAGGGCGAGCATCAGGGTGACCAGGGCGCCGCAGCCGGCGGCGACGATGACGCCGGTGAGCAACAGGCGGGACTGGGTCCAGCTGCCGTCGCCGTGGGCCAGGCCGAAGACCAGGAGCATGGCCGCCAGGGCGCCGACGAAGGCGAGCCCGTCGATGCCCAGGGCCGGCAGGCCGATGAGGATGGCGAACAACGCCCCCACCCCGGCGCCGCCGGAGATGCCCAGGACGTAAGGATCGGCCAGGGGGTTGCGCAGGAGCACCTGCATCAGCGCCCCGGCGAGCGCCAGCAGGCCGCCGCAGGCGAAGCCGGCCAGGGCCCGGGGCAGGCGCAGTTCCAGGATGATATCGGTGCCGGCGGCGTCGCGCCCGAGGAGGGCGGCGGCGACCTCGCCGGCGGAGACGGACAGGGTACCCACCGCCAGCGCCGCCCACAGGCTCCCCAGGGCCAGGAGGCAGAGGCCCGAGAGGATCAGGAGGGCGCGG
The DNA here is from genome assembly GCA_036732025.1 of Rhodocyclaceae bacterium. Lineage (GTDB taxonomy): Bacteria > Pseudomonadota > Gammaproteobacteria > Burkholderiales > Rhodocyclaceae > SSSZ01. The sequence continues at coordinate 25,395 of DAINDE010000042.1, read as the reverse complement.
CGGCGGGTGGGCACGGCGGTTTAGAAGTCCAGGCGGGCGGAAACGAAGACGCCGGCCGGGTCGGCCGGGTAGTAGCGGCCACTGTAACCGGTGGCGGAATACTTGGCGTTGGTCAGGTTCGTCCCGCGGATGGCCAGGGTCCACGGCTTCAGGTTCCACGCCGCCTGGTAGTCGAGGGTGGCGTAGCCCCCCAGCTTCGGACGGGTATTGGTGAAGTCGTTGCCGAAATAGCGCTCCCCGACGTTCTGCACCAGCAGGGTGTGGACGCCGTAAGCGGCGCCGTCCCAGGTGACGCCCAGGGCTTCCTTGTGGCGGGGGACCAGGGGCACGTTGCGGCCGTCGTAGGCGCCGGCGGTGAACTTGGCTTCGGTGAAGTTGAGGGCCAGGCGTACCGTCCACGCCCGGGCCGGCCGCCAGGTCGTCTCCGATTCCACCCCCTGGCGGCGCAGGGGATCGAGATTGGCGTTACGGCCGTTGGCGGCGATGTAGCCGATCTCGTTCTCGTTGTCCTGCTGGAAGACGGTGAATTGCTCCTTCCAGGCACCCGCTTGCCAGACCAGCCCGGCCTCCCGCAGGTGGCCGGTCTGGGGCTTCAAGGCGCCGTTGAAGACGGTGGTGCAGGGAAAGCCGGAACAATCGTAGGCGAACAGTTCATCCGTATTGGCCAGGCGGAAGTTGCGCGCCACCTTGGCGTAGGCACGAAGGCCTTCGGTAAAGCGGTAGCCGCCGCCCAGTTCCCAGGCGGTGAGGTTGTCCTGCAGGCTGTCCTTGAGTCCGGCTCCCTGGTCGGCGACCTCTTCCTTGAAGGTCTGCTCGCGCACGCCCAGGGTGGCGTCGAAGCCGTTTGCCCAGGTGGAGGTGTTCTGGGCATAGAAGCCGTGGCTGACGACACTGGCGGTCTGCCGGTTGAAGCGGGTGCGGGTGTAGTAGTCCACGTCGTCGGAGACCACCTTGCCATCATAGAAGTCATAACCGAAGACGGTTTCGCTGGTGGCGGCCCAGGGCAGCCCGTGGTTCCAGCGCAGGCGGGGGGTGAAGGTATGGGTCTCGCCCTGCCGCTGGCTGCGGTAGAACCAGTCCTGGTTGCGCGCGTGCATGAAGTCCTGGGCGAAGCTGCCGTCCACTTCCAGTTCCAGGTCGGGGCCGAACTGCCAGTTACCGCCCGGGCGCAGGCGATAGCCGTCGCGGGTCAGGCGGTAGCGGGGGGTGGAGGCCTGCTTGGGGTCAGCCTCGTACTGGGCCCGGGTCAGGGAACTGGGCAGGCCGTAATCCTGCTGGTAGCCGGCGAAATCGACATAGAGCTCGCCCATGGCGAAGCGGCGGGCGCCGCGGCCGCTCATGGAGCGGCGGTCGGCATCGCTGTTCTGGCGGTAGCCGTCGCTATGGGCGACATTGGCGAAGACGCTGCCGTACCAGCCATCCTTGCCACCGGCGGCGCTCAGGTCCACCGAGCCGTAGCCGTAGCTGCCCGCCTCGGCGCGCAGGCTGGCGCGGGGCGTGTCCGACTTGTCGGTGATGATGTTCACAATGCCGGCGCTGGCCCGGTCGCCATAAAGGACCGAGCCGCTGCCGCGGATCACCTCGATCTGGCGGATCGCCGTCAGGGGGATGGTCTCCCACTTGATGGAGCCCATGTCGACAGGGTTGAGGCGCTGCCCGTCGAGAAGGATGAGGGTGTTGCTGCCTGCCGCCTCGCCCATGCCGCGGATATCGACGGTGGCGTCGATGCCCATCACGCCGTACAGGGGGCGGACGTCAACGGCCGCCAGGGTCTTCAGCAGTTCGGGCACGCTGCGGGCCGGGCTCTGCTCGATTTCGGCCTGGGTGATGACGGAAATGCTGGCCGGCACCCGCGGATCGGCTTCGGCGAAACGGGTCGCGGAAACGACGACGGGGTCGAGCAGCGCCAGTTGCTGGGCGCCGGCAGCGGAAACAAACAGAGTCGGCAGCAGCGCTGCCAGGAGGGTACGACGTGGATGCATTTTTCTCCCTTTCCCGGCAGGCGTCCCCGCACGCCGGAGGCATGATGGAAGAAGCGCCGGAGGGAGAAAGGCAGGTCACAGACCGGCGCCGCACCCCCGCGGCACTTCCGCTAGTCGTGCAAGGCCGGTATCCGGGCTCGCGAGTCTTGGCGTGCCGCCTTCCCAGGAAGATCCCAGTGGCGTCGTGGCACGCCCGCACTCGCTTACCGTTGCGGGGGCAGCAGCGGCATTGTCCCCGAGGGGACGCACCGCTTTCCCGTTTAACCGCGGTCGGAGAAACCTTCCGCAGCACCTGACACGGCCATAATTATAGCAGCAAGGGCTGCTGCGCCGCACCATCGCGGGTGCTGACAGGTCCGACAAACCACTTTCAGAACATGGGCTTACTCCTTGACCACACTTTGTTTTTCCCTCTATAGTGCGTCCCATGAATAGCGAACTCGAAGTCCTCGAAGGCAAGGTCGAACAGGTCGTCGCCCTGGTGCACCAGTTGCGGGCGGAGAACGAAGTGCTGCGCAACCAGATCGCTGCCGCCGAGGCCGAACGCCTTCACCTGCGCCAGAAGATGAATGCCGCCCGGGAACGCCTGGAAGGCCTGATGGACAAACTTCCCGAGGACGCCTGACGTGGCCGCCGACTCCAATTTTCTCGACGTCAAGATCATGGGCCGCGAGTACCGCGTGGCCTGTTCCCCGGACGAACAGCCCGCCCTCCTCGCCGCGGTGGACCTGGTGGACGGCAAGATGCGCGAAATCGCCCAGCGCACCAAGAACACCATCGCCGAGCGGGTAGCCGTCATGGCCGCCCTCAACATCGCCCACGAGCACCTTTCCGCCCCGGCCGCCGAAGTTGTAACGGGTGACCTTCCGGCTATTGCTACTTCCGGCGCGAAGGGTAGAATCGAAGCCATGGGAGCACGGCTCGACTCCGTGCTGGGACCGCAAAGCCAGCTGGATCTGTAGGTTGCGGCCCCGACCGCCGAGTGTCCCCTGCGGTGTTTGTTAAGGCCATATATTCCTTGGACCAATGCTGATTGGCATCGGTTGCCGACCGTTGAAACCGCTGTTGTGAGCGTCCTTCGTCGGAAGCTCCTGAAGCGGGAGGGAAGCAGCCACTCTGAACCCAGGTTCAGGATGCCGGCCTGACGGCACTCGCGGGGGCCATGTTTGCAGCAAGGGCAACGGGTGGCAGGTGATCCTGCCACCCGTTTCCTTTTGGGAGGACGCTCCATGCAATACTGGCTGATGAAAAGCGAACCGGACGAAGTCTCCATCGACGACCTTGCCGCCCGTCCCGGGCAGACCGTGCCCTGGTTCGGGGTGCGCAACTACCAGGCGCGCAATTTCATGCGCGACGCCATGCGGATCGGCGACCTGGCCTTCTTCTACCATTCCGGCTGCGCCGAACCCGGCATCGCCGGCCTCTGCGAGGTGTGCTCGCCGCCCTATCCGGACGACACCCAGTTCGACCCCGCGAGCCCCTACTTCGACCCCAAGGCCAGCCGCGAGAACCCGCGCTGGCAACTGGTGGACGTGAAACTGGTGGCGAAGACCCGCTACCTGCCGTTGGCCGAGTTGCGCCGCCACCCGGAGCTGGCCGCCATGCGCCTCCTGGCACCGGGCAACCGGCTGTCGATCACGCCGGTGACGGCGGAGGAATGGGCCTTCATCACCGGGCACCTGCTGGGGCTGAGATGACGATCTGGTGGTTGAGCTACCCCCTGCTGGGGATTTTCGGCGGTTTCGTCGCCGGGCTGTTCGGGGTCGGCGGCGGGCTGACCATCGTGCCCTTCCTCTTCATGCTCTTCACCGCCCAGGGCTTCCCGCCGGAGCACGTCATGCACCTGGCGCTGGGCAGCTCCATGGCCACCATCGTATTCACGTCCATCTCCAGCATGCGCGCCCACCACGCCCACGGGGCGGTGAACTGGGGCATCGTCAAGGCGATGGCGCCGGGCCTGGCGCTGGGTACCTTCGGCGGCTCGCTGTTCACGGGGCTCATCCCGACGCGGCCGATGATCGCCGTCTTCGTGGTCATCGTCTATGGCGCCGCGACGCAGATGATGCTCGACGCCAAGCCCAAGCCCCACCGCCAGATGCCGGGGCCCCTCGGCACCTTCGGGGTCGGCGTCGTCATCGGCACCGTTTCCAGCCTGGTGGCGGCCGGCGGCGGCTTCCTCTCCATTCCCTTCATGGTCTTCTGCAATGTCGCCATCCACGGCGCCGTCGGCACCTCCGCCGCCCTCGGCTTTCCCATCGCCCTCGCCGGCAGCATCGGCTACCTGCTGGCCGGCACCCACGACGCCAGCCTGCCGGCCTATTCCGCCGGTTACATCTACCTGCCTGCCTTCGTCGGCGTGGTGGTGATGAGCATGCTGGTGGCACCCCTGGGCGCCAAACTGGCCCACCGCCTGCCGGTGAAGAAGCTCAAGCGGGCTTTCGGCGCTTTTCTCGCCCTGCTGGCGACGAAGATGCTGGTCAGCCTCCTCGGCTGAGGCCCATCCTCAGGCGGAGGCCTCGCCGGGATTGTTGAACTGGCGCAGGGTCGCCACCAGGTCGGCGAAGCGCTCGCCCTGGACGGTGACGTGGCTGCGCAGCCGTTCCGCCGCAACGTCCCCCTCGCCGGCCAGGATGGCCTCGACGATGGCGGTATGCTCGGAGAAGGACGAGTTCATCCGGTTGCGCACCCGCAACTGCAGGCGCCGGTAGGGCCGCAGGCGGCGGTGCAGGGCGGTGGCCTGCTCCGCGAGGAAGCGGTTGTGGCTGGCCTCGTAGATGCAGCGGTGGAAGACTTCGTTCAACTGGTAGTAGCGGTCGGGGTCACCCGCCGCCCGGGCCGCCTCGCAGGCGCGGTGGGCGGCCTGCAACTCCTTCATCTCTTCCGGCGCGATGCGGCGGGCGGCCAGGCGGCCGCACATGGCCTCCATTTCCGCCATCACCTCGAACATTTCGCACAGCCGGTCGGGGCCCACTTCCGGCACCACGGCGCCCCGGCGGGGACGGATCTCGATGAGGCCAGCCGATTCGAGCTGGATCAGCGCCTCCCGGATGGGGGTGCGGGAAACGCCGTAAGCCGCCGCCAGTTCCTGCTCGTCGAGACGGGTCCCCGGCGGATAGACGCCGGTGACGATGCGTTCCTCGATGGATTCGCCCAGTTGTTCCGAGCGGCGGGTGGGGGGTGGGGTCAGCGTTTGCATGGCATTGCTCCTTGGTCAAAACAACTATACAAAATAGTTGACTTTGTGTCCATATCGTTTAATCTTGTATACACGATTAGCAGTTACGAACACATATAAACAAAACCTGTATTTCTCGCCCGAGGAAGAAGCAGGCCCGGGAGGTGTTCGCAAAGGCTTGTTTTTCTTTGACTTTCTGGAGGAGACACCATGAACGAAACCCGCCGCAACATCCTGCGCGGCCTTGCCGCCACCCCCGCCCTGGCCCTCAGCCCCAAGCTGCTGTGGGCCCAGGCCGCCACCGAGCTGAAGATTTCCCACCAGTTCCCGGGGGGCACCGCCACCGAGGGCGACTTCCGCGACCGCCTCTGCCGCCGCTTCTCCGCCGAGATCGCCAAGCGCACCAACGGCGCCTTGAAGGGCACGGTGTATCCGGGTTCCTCCCTGATGAAGACCAACGCCCAGTTCAGTGCCATGCGCAAGGGGGCCCTGGACATGAGCCTGGTGCCCCTCTCCTACGCCGGCGGCGAGGTGCCGGAAACCAACATCGGCCTGATGCCGGGCGTCGTCACTTCCTACGAGCAGGCGGTGGGCTGGAAGAAGGCCGAAGTAGGCAAGGCCCTGGCCAACATCCTGGCCGACAAGGGCGTCTTCATCGTCAGCTGGATCTGGCAGGCCGGCGGCGTCGCCAGCCGCGTCAAGCCCATCATCGAGCCGGACGATGCCAAGGGCCTCAAGGTGCGCGGCGGCAGCCGGGAGATGGACATGGTGCTGAAGGCCGCCGGCGCCGCCGTGCTGACCCTGCCCTCCAACGAAATCTACGCCGCCATGCAGACCGGCGCCCTCGACGCCGCCATGACCTCTTCCACCAGCCTCATCTCCTTCCGCCTGGAGGAAGTGGGCAAGGCCCTGACCACCGGCCGCGGCAAGACCTACTGGTTCATGTTCGAGCCCCTGATGATCTCCCGCGCCGTCTTCGAGCGCCTGCCCAAGGCCCACCAGGATGTGGTCATGGCCGTCGGCGCCGAAATGGAGGCCTTCGCCCTGGAAGGCGCCAAGGCCGACGACCAGGCGGTGGCGGCGGTGTACCAGAAGGCCGGCGGCAAGGCCTACGACATGAGCGACGCCACCGTGAAGCGCTGGCAGGCCATCGCCCGCGACACGGCGTGGAAGGATTTCGCCGCCAAGAACGAAAGCTGCGCCCGCATCCTCAAGCTGGCGGAGGCGACGCTGTGAGCCACGGCTTCGAACTGGAGGGCGCCGTCAAGGCGCCCGAACTGCCCAGCAGCGGCGCCCTGGGGGCCATCAACAAGGTGATGGCCGGCCTCAACAGGGCCATCATGTTCCTTTCCTCGCTGGCCATCCTGGGGGCTTCGCTGATCCTCTGCAGCAGCGTCTTCCTGCGCTATTTCCTGAAGATCCCCACCGACTGGCAGGACGAGATGTCCGTCTTCCTGCTGGTGGGCGCCACCTTCATGTGCGCCGCCTATGTCCAGTCCCAGCGGGGCCACATCGGCATCGAGGCCCTGGCCGGCTACCTGCCGCCGTGGCTGAACGGCGTCCGGCTGTTCATCTGTGACGTGGCGTCCTTCGCCTTCTGCGCCTTCTTCTCCTGGAAATCGTGGCATCTCCTGCACGAAGCCTGGGTCGAGGGCCAGACCACCTCGTCGTCCTGGGCTCCGCCCCTGTGGATTCCCTACAGCCTGATGGCCGTCGGCATGACCCTCCTGTCTCTGCAGATCCTGCTGCAGATCGCCGGCCGCCTCGCCCCCAAGGAGCAGCACTAAATGAGTGAAGCCACCATCGGCACCCTCTACGGCATCGGCACCCTGGTGGTGATGTTCTCCGGCATCCCCATCGCCTTCGCCCTGGGCATCGTCGCCGTCCTCTTCATGTTGATGTTCATGCCCGGTGCCGCCACCGACACCATCACCCAGAACGTCTTCGAGGAGATGGCCAACATCACCCTCCTCTCCATCCCCCTGTTCATCCTCAAGGGCGCCGCCATCGGCCGCTCCCGGGCCGGCGCCGACCTCTACCTGGCGATCCACGCCTGGATGCACAAGATTCCCGGCGGCCTGGGCATCGCCAATGTCTTCGCCTGCGCCCTCTTCGCCGCCATGGCCGGCTCCAGCCCGGCCACCTGCTCCGCCATCGGCGGCGCCGGCATCCCGGAGATGCGCTCCCGCGGCTATTCCCCGGGCTTCGCGGCGGGCATCATCGCCGCCGGCGGCACCCTGGGCATCCTGCTGCCGCCGTCGATCACCATGATCCTCTTCGCGGTGGCCGCCGAGCAGTCCCTGGGCCGGCTCTTCCTCGCCGGCATCGGCCCCGGCCTGCTGCTGGTCTTCCTCTTCGCCGGCTACGCCGTGGTGCGCTTCAAGCAGGAGTACAACGAGGCCCTGGACGTCTGGAACGCCGGCGGCCCCAAGTCGGCCTACCTGGACGAGATGCGCATGACCCGGGCCGACAAGACCCGCATGCTGCCCCGGGTGTTGCCCTTCGTCGTGCTGCTCATCGGCGTCATGGTGGCCCTCTACGGCGGCTATGCCACGCCCTCGGAAACCGCCGGCCTGGGAGGCATCCTGGCCCTGGTGCTGATCGCCGGCATCTACGGCGTCTGGCGCCCGGCCCAGTTGAAGCCCATCCTCGACAGCACCTTGAAGGAATCGACCATGCTGATGTTCATCATCGGCATGTCGCTCCTCTACTCCTATGTGATGAGCTACCTCCACATCAGCCAGTCGGCCGCCGAGTGGATCGTCGCTATGCACCTCTCGAAGTGGGTGCTGCTGGCCGCCATCCTGGTCTTCGTGGTGGTGCTGGGCTTCTTCCTGCCGCCGGTGTCGATCATCCTGATGACCGCGCCGATCATCCTGCCGCCGCTCAAGGCCGCCGGCTTCGATCTCATCTGGTTCGGCATCGTCATGACCGTGGTCATGGAGATGGGACTCATCCATCCGCCGGTGGGGCTCAACATCTTCGTCATCAAGAACGTGGCGCCGGACATTCCGCTCAAGGACATCGTCTGGGGCGTCCTGCCCTTCGTCGGCCTGATGTTCCTGGCGGTGATCCTGCTCTGCCTCTTCCCCGGCATCGCCACCTGGCTGCCCGACATGATCATGGGCGCGCCCACCAACTGAGGACGCCAAGCCCATGAACGCCCCCCATCCCCGCGCCTGGGACACCCGGCGCCAGAGCCGGAGCCGCCGCCTGGAACGGGCGGCGGCCCGCGGGCTGCCCCGCCAGGTGCCGAGCGAGCGCATCATCGACCTCCTGGAGGCAGTCGTCGAACCCGGCGACCGGGTCTGCCTGGAAGGCAACAACCAGAAGCAGGCCGACTTCCTGGCCGAATCCCTCGCCGCCTGCAGCCCGCAGCGCCTGCACGACCTGCACCTGGTGCAGTCGGTGCTGGCGCTCCCCAGCCACATCGACCTCTTCGAGCGCGGCATCGCCCGGAAGCTCGACTTCTCCTTCGCCGGCCCCCAGGGCGCCCGCCTGGCCAAGCTGGTGCAGGGCAAGGCCATCGAGATCGGCGCCATCCACACTTACCTGGAACTGTTCGGCCGCTATTTCGTCGACCTCACCCCCAACGTCTGCCTGATCGCCGCCCAGGCGGCGGACGCCGCCGGCAACCTCTACCTCGGCCCCAACACCGAGGACACGCCGGCCATTGTGGAAGCCACCGCCTTCAAGGGCGGCCTGGTCATCGCCCAGGTGAACGAGGTGGTGGAGCGGCTGCCGCGGGTGGACGTCCCCGCCGACTGGGTCGATTTCACCGTCCAGGCGCCGCGCCCCAACTACATCGAGCCCCTGTTCACCCGGGACCCGGCGCAGATCACCGAGGTCCAGGTGCTGATGGCGATGATGGCCATCAAGGGCATCTACGCCGAATACGGCATCACCCGGCTGAACCACGGCATCGGCTTCGACACGGCGGCCATCGAGCTCCTGCTGCCGACCTACGCCACCGAACTGGGCCTGAAGGGCAAGATCTGCACCCACTGGGCGCTGAACCCGCACCCGACCCTGATCCCGGCCATCGAGTCGGGCTGCGTCGAGTCGGTGCACAGCTTCGGCTCGGAAGTCGGCATGGAGGCCTACGTCGCCGCCCGCTCCGACGTCTTCTTCACCGGCGCCGACGGCTCGATGCGCTCCAACCGCGCCTTCTGCCAGACCGCCGGCCTCTACGCCTGCGATCTCTTCATCGGCTCCACCCTGCAGATGGACCTCGCCGGCAACAGCTCGACGGCCACCCTGGGCCGCATCACCGGCTTCGGCGGCGCGCCGAACATGGGCTCCGACCCCCACGGCCGCCGCCACGCCAGTCCGGCCTGGCTCAAGGCCGGCCGCGAGGCCGGCGGCGACGGCGCCATCCGCGGCAGGAAGCTCGTCGTGCAGACGGTGGAGACCTTCCGCGAGCACATGGCCCCGGTCTTCGTCGAGGAACTCGATGCCTGGAAGCTCCAGCAGACCATGGGCGCCGACCTGCCACCCATCATGATCTACGGCGACGACGTCAGCCACATCGTCACCGAGGAGGGCATCGCCAACCTGCTGCTCTGTCGTACGCCCGAGGAGCGCGAGCAGGCCATCCGCGGCGTCGCCGGTTTCACCCCCGTCGGCCTGGCCCGCGACAAAACCATGGTCGAGAACCTGCGGGACCGCGGCGTCGTCCGCCGCCCCGAGGACCTCGGCATCGACCCCCGCCAGGCCAGCCGCGACCTCCTCGCCGCCCGCTCCGTCAAGGACCTGGTGCGCTGGTCCGGCGGCCTCTACGCGCCCCCGGCGCGCTTCCGCAACTGGTGACCCCATGGAAAGCCTCGACTTCCGCTTCCCCTCCGCCCCCGCCCGCCCCGCCCAGGGCGCCACCCTGTGCGGCGTGGTCGGCTCCGGCAACCTGGAAATCCTCGTCCAGCCCGGCGACGACCCCGACGCCTGCGCCATCGCCGTGAAAACCTCCGCCCGCGGCTTCGCCGACACCTGGCGGGCCGTCCTCGATGCCTTCACCGCCGCCCACCCGGCCGGCGGCACCCGCATCGCCATCAACGACATGGGCGCCACCCCGGCCGTGGTCATCCTGCGCCTGGGCCAGGCCCTGTCCGACTACCAGGGAGGCGCCCGATGAACGCTCCCTTTACCCATCGCCGCAGCTGGTTCGAGGCCACCGCCCGGGCCCGCGTCGCCGGCCTGGTGGATGCCGGCAGCTTCCGGGAATTCCTCCCCCCCGCCGAATCCACCCCCAGCCCCCACCTGGCCGCCCTCGACCTGCCCGGGGCCTTCGACGACGGCGTGATCGTCGGCAGCGCCGCCCTGGCCGGCCGCCCCGTCCTGGTCGCCGCCCAGGAAGGGCAGTTCATGGGCGGCGCCGTCGGCGAGATCCACGGCGCCAAGATCGTCGGCCTGCTGCGCCGGGCGGTGCGCGAGCAGCCTGCCGCCGTGCTCTTCCTGGTCGATTCCGGCGGCGTCCGCCTGCACGAGGCCAATGCCGGCCTCATCGCCATCTCCGAGATCATGCGCGCCGTGCTGGAGGCCCGCGCCAGCCGCGTGCCGGTGCTGGCCCTGGTCGGCGGCACCTGCGGCGCCTTTGGCGGCATGGGCATCGTCACCCGGCTCTGCTCGGCCATCGTCATGTCCGAGGAAGGGCGCCTCGCCCTCTCCGGCCCCGAGGTCATCGAGACCGTGGCCGGGGTCGAGGAATTCGACGCCAAGGACCGCGCCCTGGTCTGGCGCGTCACCGGCGGCAAGCACCGCTACCTGATGGGCGACTGCGCCACCCTGGTGGAGGACGACCTCGCCGCCTTCCGCGCCGGGGCGCTGGCCACCCTGGCCCCCGAACCGGGGCCGAGCCTGGCCGCCCTGCAGGCCGAACAGGCCCGCCTGGAAGCCCGCCTCGCCGCCTTCGGCGCCTACCGCGACGGCCTGCAGGTGTGGGCCGACCTCGGCGTTCCCGAACCGGCCGCCGTGCCCATGCTCGACGCCGCCGCCATGGCCGCGCTCAAAGAAGGATTGCCCGCATGAACCTTCACACCATCCTTGACGGCCTCTTTCCCGGTGGCCACCAGGTCACCGCCGCCGACCAGGTGATCGCCGGCGAGGCCCAGGCGGCCGCCGGCCCCGTCACCGTCCTCGGCACCACCGAGGCGGCCGCCATCGACCACCGCATCGCCCTGGCCCTCGCCCGGCAGGTCCTCGACACCGTCGCCAACCATCCCGGCCGGCCCCTCGTCTTCCTGGTCGATACCAGCGGCCAGGCCCTGTCGCGCGGTGCCGAACTGCTCTGCCTCAACGGCAGCTTCGCCCACCTCGCCCAGTGCGTGGACCTGGCCCGCCGCCGAGGCCACCCGACCCTCGCCCTGGTCACCGCCAACGCCGTCAGCGGCGGCTTCCTTTCCTTCGGCCTGATGGCCGACCGGGCCTACGCCCTGGCCGACGTCTCGGTGCGGGTGATGGACCTGAAGGCCATGGCCCGGGTGACCAAGCTCGACCACGAGCGCCTGGTGGCGCTGGCCAAGACCTCCCCCATCTTCGCCCCCGGCGCCGAGAACTACTGGCGCATGGGGGGCCTCGAGGCCATCTGGGAAACGCCGTCGGCGGCGCTCCTCGACGCCGCCCTGGCCCTGGGCGTACAGGCCGATGACGGGCGCCAGGCGGCCGGGCTGGAGCGGGGCGGGCGCCGCCTCGCCGCCCCTACCGCCGCCGCGGTCGCCGGAGCCTGATCCGTGCGCCGCCACGACCTCGCCTATCTGTCCCCCGGCACCGCTTTCCGTTTCGCCTGCGGCAACGCCGATCCCGGCCTGGCGGGACGCGTCCGGGCCTGGATCGACGGCGGGCGCCCCCTGGTGGTTGCCCGCCAGTCCGCGGGCAGCGCCGTCGTCGCCCTGGGCATCACCTTTCCCGCCCACGACGGGCGTCGGCGCGTCGGCTGCCTGGTGGAGAGAGCGAGCCTGAGGCGAATCCAGCCGCCCTTGCCGGTATCGGCCGGCGGCCGCCGGCTCCCCGCCCCGATAGCCGCCGTCCTCGACCGCCTGGACGTCGGGGTCAGCGCCACCGGCGCCCACCTCGGGCTCTTTGGCTCTCTGGCGTGGGAGGCGCTGACCGGGGAAACCTATCGCCATGCCGATTCCGACATCGACGTCATCTGCGACCTCCGCACCGGCGACCAGTTGACTGCCTGCCTGGCCGCTCTCGACGAAGCCGACCGCCACCTGCCCTGCCGCCTCGATGGCGAAATCCGTTTCCCCGGCGGCCAGGCCGTCGCCTGGCGGGAGGTCGCCGCGGCCCTGGCCGATCCGGCCACCCCGGTCCTTGCCAAGGGAGCGGCCGATGTCGCCCTGGTGCCCTTGCGGCACTTGCTGGCCTCCCTCGCCGCGCGGTCCGCCCATGCCTGATCTGCACCACCGCCCCCTCGCCGCCCCGGCGGCCCGCGCCGGCACGCTGGCCGTCATCGGCCGCCTGGCCGTCCGCAGCCTCTACCGGGAGGTGGCCCTGGCCCCCAAGCCGGGGTTGGTCAGCCCCAACGACCCCGGCAGCCATGCCGACATGGATTTCCGCACCTTCCTGCGCAGCCTGCAGGCGCTTCGGCCTTATTTCCCCCTGATCGCCGCAGCCGGCGCCGAGCGCGCCGGTTTTGCCGCCCTGCAGCGGCTGGGTATTGCCGCCGAGGCGGACATGCTCACCGCCACCGGCGGCATCAACACCCATCGTGGCGCCATCTTCAATCTCGGCCTCCTGTGCGCCGCCGCCGGCCTGCTTGCCGCTGCCGGGAAACCGCTCGACGCCGGGGATGCCTGCCGGGCCGTAGCCATCTTCTGGGGCGACCCCATCCTCTCCGGCCTGGAGCGGGACGGCGATAGCCACGGCCTCGCCGTCGCCCGCCGCTACGGCAGCGGTGGCGCCCGCCGGGAGGCGGCGGAAGGCTTTCCCGCCGCCCGCCGGATCGGGCTTCCCGCCTACCGGACCGCCCTTGACCTCACCGGCGATACCGACCGGGCGGCCATCCAGGCCCTGTTCGCCCTGATGGCCGAGGTCGAGGACACCAACCTCCTCTGGCGGGGCGGCCCGGCCGGACTGACTGCCGCCCGGGAAGCCGCCCGCGGCTTCCTGGCGGCCGGCGGCGTCGCGGCGGCCGACTGGCGACCGCGGGCCGAAGCCATCCACCGGGACTTCGTTGCCGCCCGCCTGAGCCCTGGCGGCAGCGCCGACCTGCTCGGCGTCACCCTTTTCCTGGACGGCCTGGAAAGGCTCTGACCCCCATGCGCCTGGCACTCCTCTTCAGCGGCCAGGGCGGGCAGCGTCCCGAGCATCTGGCGGCCCTGCGCGAGGAGGCACCGGCCGACCTGGCGGCGGCCCTGGCCGAGGCTCTCCCCGGCCTGTGGACGGCGGCCGCGCCAGACCCGGCGGCCCTGAGCGCCAACACCATCGCCCAACCCTTCATCTTCGGCCTGGAAATGCCCCGCTGGGCCCGCCTGCGGCCCCATCTGCCGCGCCCCGTCTGCGCCGCGGGTTATTCCCTGGGGGAAATGGCCGCCTGCAGCGCAGCCGGCGCCTTCGCGCCCCCGGCCGGCATCGCCCTCTGCCGGCAGCGGGCCGCCCTGATGGACAGCACGGCGAGCGGCGGCATGGTCGCCGTCCTCGGCCTCGACGACGGGGCGGCGGCAGCGGTGGCCGCCGCCAGCGGGCTGGCGGTGGCCATCCGCAACGGCCCCCGCCACCACGTCCTGGCCGGCCCGGCGGCGGCCTTGCCCCCGGGCGAAGCCCTCGCCCTCGCCCGGGGCGCCAGCCGCACCGTGCGCCTCGCCGTGAACACGCCGTCCCACACCGCCGCCCTGGCTCCGGCGGTGGCGTCCTTCGCCGAAACCATCGCCGACCTGGCCGACGGCCGCCTGGATTTTCCCGTGCTGAGCGCCATCGACGGATCCGTTTCCCGCCACCGCCGGGAGGCCCTGGCCGCCCTGGCCCGCCAGATCGCCACCCCCCTCGATTGGGCGGCCTGCCTGGAGGCGGTGGTCGAAATGCAGCCGGACGCCGTCCTCGAGATCGGCCCCGGCAATGCCCTGGTCCGCCTGCTCGCCGAGATCGCCCCGGACCTGCCCGCGCGGGCCTGCGACGATTTCCGCAGCGACGCAGGCATCCTGGCCTGGCTCGGCGCCCTGGGCTGATATAATTCAGACTTCCCTAATATTCCTGTTCCGCCTGACTCGTGCCCGCCTTCGACGCCGTCCTGGCTTACCTCGCGACCGGCGCCGTCGCCGGTTTTTTCGCCGGCCTCCTGGGGGTCGGCGGCGGGGTCATCGTGGTGCCCATCCTGGCCTTGCTCTTCGCCGGGCAGGGCTTTCCCGCCCGGGAAGTCTTCCACCTCGCCCTCGGCACCTCCATGGCCACCATCCTGTTCACCTCGGTGTCCAGCCTGCGGGCCCATCACGCCCACGGCGCCGTCCTCTGGCCGGTGGTGGGCGGCATGGTCCCCGCCATCCTGGCCGGCACCTTCCTCGGCGCCCAGGTCGCCGTGCTCGTCACCTCCCGGCAACTGTCGATCTTCTTCGCCGGTTTCATGCTGTTCGTGGCCTTCCAGATGGTCGCCAACCGCCAGCCCCGCCCCAGCCGCACGCTGCCCGGCCGGGGCGGCCTCAGCCTGGCCGGCCTGATCATCGGCACCATCGCCAGCCTGGCGGCCATGGGCGGCGGGGCCCTGACCGTACCGTACCTGATCCGCCACAACGTACGGCCCCACCAGGCCATCGGCACTTCGTCGGCAGTGGGGCTCCCCATCGCCTTCGGCGGCACCCTCGGCTACGTCTGGAACGGCCTCGGCCACGGCGGCCTGCCGGCGGGCAGCCTGGGCTTCGTCTACCTGCCGGCCCTGGCCGTCATCCTGGCGGCGAGCCTGATCGCCGCCCCTCTTGGCGCCCGGACGGCGCACCGCCTGCCGGTGCCGGTGCTCAAGCGCATCTTCGCCGCGCTGCTGCTGGTCCTCGCCGGCAAAATGCTGTGGGGCCTGTTTACCGGCCCTTGAAGAGCGGGCGGCGCTTTTCCAGGAAGGCGGCAAGTCCTTCCCGGTAATCCTCGGTGGCGAGGAAGGCGAAGGAGGCGGCCTTCTCCTCCTCGGTGAGGGGCGCACCGCTTTGCAGGCGGCGGATCCACTGCTTGTGCCAGCCCGCCACCAGGGGCGCCCCGGCGCCGATGCGGCGGGCCGTGGCGTAGGCTTCGTCGGCCACCTGGGCGTCGGCCACCACCCGGGTCACCAGGCCCTTGGCGTAGGCCTCGGCCGCCGTGAGGATGCGCCCTTCGAGGAGAATCTCCTTCATCACCGCCGGCCCGGCGAGCTTGAGCAGGCCCTCCATCTCCCCGGGGTACATGGAAAAACCCAGTTTGTTGATGGGCGCCCCGAAGCGGGCCGATTCGCCGCAGATGCGCAGGTCGCAGGCGCCGGCGATCTCCAGCCCGCCGCCGATGCAGGCGCCCTGGATGAGGGCGACGGTGGGGTGGGGGCAGTCGGCCACGGCCCCCAGGGCGTCCGCCACCTGGCCGTGGTAGTGCAGGGCCTGATCCAGGGTGGCGCGGGCAGTGAGGAATTCCTCCAGGTCGCCGCCGGCGGCGAAGGCCTCCTCGCCCTCGCCGCGCAGGACGACGCAGCGGACCTCGCCGTCCGCCGCCAGCCGGCCCATGGTGGCGGCGAGATCCTGCCACATGGCGAGGTCGATGGCGTTGAGCTTGCCGGGGTTGGCGAGGGTGACGGTGGCGATGGCGCCGTCGCGGCGACAGAGGATTTGCGCGGTCATGGTCGGATGGGTGGGGGAGGGCCGGGCAGGCATTATAGGCCCCGTGGTCAGCCCACTGATATAATTATGGATGCAGTATCCAGAGTTACTGCACACCATAACTATCAGGGAGATATAGCAATGAGCAGCGCCATGTACGAGCGGATGCGGGCCAATCCCAAATTCCGTGAACTCGTCGCGACGAGGGGACGTTTCGCCTGGACCCTGGCCGCCATCGTTCTCACCATGTTCTACGGCTTCGTGATGATGGTGGCCTTCTTTCCCGCCGCCCTCGGACAGCCGGTGGCGGAGGGGTCGATGCTCACCGTCGGCGTTGCTGCCGAATTGTTCATGTTCGTCTTCTTCTGGGTGCTGACGGCCTTCTACGTCCGCCGGGCCAACGGCGAGTTCGATGTCCTGACCCAGGAGATCGTCAAGGAAGCCTGGAAGGGGGAAAAGTGATGCGCCGCCTGACCACCGTCCTCGGGCTCCTTGCCCTGCCGGCCCTCGCCCTCGCCGCCGATGCCGTCGGCGCCACCGAGAAGCAGGCCACCAACTGGCACGCCATCATCATGTTCCTGATCTTCGTGGCGCTGACAATGGGGATCACCTACTGGGCCGCCAGCCGCACCAAGTCCACCGCCGACTTCTACACCGCCGGCGGCGGCATCACCGGCTTCCAGAACGGCCTGGCCATCGCCGGCGACTACATGTCGGCCGCCACCCTGCTCGGCCTCACCGCCATGGTCTACACCCAGGGCTACGACGGCTACATCTACATGCTGGCCTTCTTCGCCGGCTGGCCCATCATCCTCTTCCTGATGGCAGAGCGCCTCAGGAACCTGGGCAAGTTCACCTTCTCCGACATCACCGCCTACCGCCTCGACCAGGGCAAGGTGCGCACCATGGCGGCGATCTCCTCGCTGACCGTGGTCTGCTTCTACCTCATCGCCCAGATGGTCGGCGCCGGCCAGCTCATCAAGCTGCTCTTCGGCCTGGACTACAACGTCGCCATCTTCGCCGTCGGCATCCTGATGATGGTGTATGTCACCTTCGGCGGCATGGTCGCCACCACCTGGGTGCAGATCATCAAGGCCTGCATGCTGCTCTGCGGCGGTACCCTGGTCATGTTGCTGGCCTTCAGCCAGTTCGGCTTCTCCTTCGAGAACCTGCTGGCCAAGGCCACCGCCGTCCATAAGCTCAAGGACAAGCTGATGTTCCCGGGCAGCCTGCTCGCCGACCCGGTGACTGCCATCTCGCTGGGCCTCGGCCTGATGTTCGGCACCGCCGGCCTGCCCCACATCCTGATGCGCTTCTTCACCGTCACCGACGCCAAGGAAGCGCGCAAGTCGGTGCTCTACGCCTCCGGTTTCGTCGCCTACTTCTTCAACGTCATCTTCCTGATGGGCCTGTGCGGCATCCTCATCGTCGGCCAGAACCCGGATTTCTTCGAGGGCGGCACCGTCGGCGCCAAGCTCATCGGCGGCGGCAACATGGTGGCCATGCACCTGGCCAAGGCGGTGGGCGGCAACATGCTCCTCGGCTTCCTCGCCGCGGTGGCCTTCGCCACCATCCTGGCGGTGGTTTCCGGGCTCGCCCTGGCCGGCGCCTCGGCCATCTCCCACGACCTCTACGCCCGCGTCATCATGAAGGGCCAGGCCTCGGAGACGGCGGAAATCCGCGTCTCCAAGATCGCCACCATCTGCCTCGGTTTCGTCGCCATCGTGCTGGGGATTCTCTTCGAGAAGCAGAACGTCGCCTTCATGGTCGGCCTGGCCTTCGGCATCGCCGCCGCCGCCAACTTCCCGGTGCTCATCCTTTCCATGTACTGGAAGGGCCTGACCACCCGCGGCGCCCTCGCCGGCGGCTACAGCGGCCTGGTCTCCGCCGTGGTATTCGTGCTGCTCTCCAAGTCGGTGTGGGTGGACGTGCTGGGGAACAAGGCCGCTCTCTTCCCCTACACCCAGCCTGCCCTCTTCGCCATGCCGGTCGCCTTCCTCATGGCCTGGATCTTCTCCCGGAGCGACGCCACTGTTCGCGCCCGGGACGAGATCGAAGCCTTCGAAGACCAGTACGTGCGGGGCCAGACCGGCTTCGGCGCCGCCACGGCCGCCAGCCACTGACGCGGCACCGGTGCAAAAAAAGCCCTGGCAGGGTGCTGCCAGGGCTTTTCTTTGGTGGATCGGGATCAAGCCGCCTTGGGCGGGTTCTCCTGCATCTTGGCCAGGGCTTCGCGGCCGGAGAGCAAATGGTCGTGCATGGCCGCCTCCGCCTTGCCGGCATCCTTGCCGGCGATGGCCGCCAGGATGGCGCGGTGCTCTTCCAGGGACTGCTGCAGGCGCCCCTCCAGGGACAGGGAGTGCAGGCGGGAAAGCTTCAAGACCTTGCGCAGGTCCTGGATGACGGAAAGCATCCAGCGGTTGCCGGAAAGCTCCTGGATCTTGCGGTGGAATTCCTGGTTGGCCTCGAAGAAAGCTTCGATCCTGCCTTCGCGGGCGGAGCGTTCGAGGGTTTCGTGGATGGCCTTGAGGGCCTCGATGTCGGCCGGGCGGGCGCGCTTGACCGCCTCCGCCGCACAGCGGCCTTCCAGCATGGCCATGAGGGGGAAGATGTCGTCCAGGTCCTGGGCCGAGATTTCCGTCACATAGCAGCCGCGGCGGGGCTTCAAGGTCACCAGGCCTTCCGAAGCCAGCACCTTGAGGGCTTCCCGCAGGGGTGTGCGGGAAATGCCGTACTGCTCGGCGAGTTTCTGTTCGTCGATCCAGGTGCCCGGCGGCAGTTCGTGGGCGAAGATGCGTTGCCGCAGCCGTTCGGCGACTTCCTGGTAGAGGGCGGTGGGAGCGATGCGATTGATCATGGTGGCGTGGTTCCGGACGGGAGGAAAAACTCCCCTTGCGTCCATAATTATGGATACAATATTATGCTCTTCTTACGAGACCAATGTTAGTCCACTGGCGTAGAATTTTGAATTCTGCATCATTGGCACGAAAAAATCGAACCAGCGAGGATCTGCCATGTCGGAAAAGTTCTTTGATTCCAACCACCTGGACGCCTGGGAAAAGGCGGCCGCCAAGCAGTCCCCCGGCGGCGACGTGGCCAATCTCGTCTGGAACACCCCGGAAGGGCTCAAGGTCAAGGCCCTGTATACGAAGAAGGACGTCGAGGGCCTGCCCTACGCCGACACCCTGCCCGGCCTCGATCCCTTCCTGCGCGGGCCGCAGCCGACCATGTACGCGGTCAAGCCGTGGACCATCCGTCAGTACGCCGGCTTCTCCACCGCCGAGGAATCCAACGCCTTCTACCGCAAGGCGCTCGCCGCCGGCGGCCAGGGCGTCTCCGTGGCCTTCGACCTGGCCACCCATCGCGGCTACGACTCGGACAACCCGCGGGTGGTCGGCGATGTCGGCAAGGCCGGCGTGGCCATCGATTCCGTCGAGGACATGAAGATCCTCTTCGATGGCATTCCCCTCGACAAGATTTCCGTCTCCATGACCATGAACGGCGCCGTACTGCCCATCCTGGCCGGCTACATCGTCGCCGCCGAGGAGCAGGGGGTGGCCCAGGCGCAGCTGTCCGGCACCATCCAGAACGACATCCTCAAAGAGTTCATGGTGCGGAACACCTACATCTATCCGCCCAAGCCGTCGATGAAGATCATCGCCGACATCTTCGGCTACACGGCGCAGCACATGCCGAAGTTCAACTCGATCTCCATTTCCGGCTACCACATCCAGGAAGCGGGCGCGAACCAGGCCATCGAGCTGGCGTTTACGCTCGCCGACGGCATGGAGTACGTGCGCACCGGCATCGCCAGCGGCATGGACGTGGATACCTTCGCCGGCCGCCTCTCCTTCTTCTGGGCGGTGGGCATGAACTTCTACCTGGAAATCGCCAAGATGCGCGCCGCCCGCCTGCTGTGGCACCGCATCATGACGGGGTTCAACGCCAAGAACGCCAAGTCCAAGATGCTGCGCACCCACAGCCAGACCTCCGGCTGGTCGCTGACCGAGCAGGACCCCTACAACAACGTGGTGCGTACCACCATCGAGGCCATGGCAGCGGTTTTCGGCGGCACCCAGTCGCTGCACACCAACGCGCTGGACGAGGCCATCGCCCTGCCGACGGAATTCTCCGCCCGCATCGCCCGCAACACCCAGCTCATCATCCAGGAAGAGACCCACATCACCAACGTCATCGACCCCTGGGCTGGCTCCTACATGATGGAGAAGCTGACCCAGGACATGGCCGACAAGGCCTGGGGCATCATCCAGGAAATCGAGGCCATGGGCGGCATGACCAAGGCGGTCGAATCGGGCTGGGCCAAGATGCAGGTGGAAACCTGCGCCGCCGACAAGCAGGCCCGCATCGACTCGGGCAAGGACGTCATCGTCGGCGTCAACAAGTACAAGCTGGCCAAGGAAGACGCCATCGACATCCTCGACATCGACAACCACGTCGTGCGCGAGGCCCAGATCGCCCGCCTCAAGCAGATTCGCGCCAGCCGCGACGCCGCCGCCGTCACTGCCGCCCTGGATGCGCTGACCCGGTGCGCCGAAACCGGCGAAGGCAACCTGCTCGACCTGACGGTGAAAGCCATCCGGCTGCGGGCCACCGTGGGCGAGGTGTCGGACGCGCTGGAAAAGGTCTTCGGCCGTTTCCGCGCCAACAACCAGACCATTTCCGGCGTCTATGGAGGTGTCGTGGAAGGACAGGACAACTGGGAATCCCTCAAGGCCGAGGTGGCAAAGTTCGCCGAGGAAGAAGGCCGCCGCCCCCGCGTGATGATCGCCAAGCTGGGCCAGGACGGCCATGACCGGGGCGCCAAGGTGGTGGCCACCGCCTACGCTGACCTCGGTTTCGACATCGACATGGGCCCCCTCTTCCAGACCCCGGAAGAAGCCGCCCGCCAGGCCATGGAAAACGACGTGCACGCCATCGGCTGCTCGTCCCTGGCCGCCGGCCACAAGACCCTGGTGCCGCAACTGATCCAGGCCCTGAAAGCCCAGGGCGCCGACGACATCATCGTCTTCGCCGGCGGGGTGATCCCGGCCCAGGACTACGACGCCCTCTACGCCGCCGGCGCCAAGGCCATCTTCGGCCCCGGCACCCGCATCGAGGATTCGGCCAGGAAGGTGCTGGAAGAAATCCGCAAGGCCCGCGCCTGACCCATCAACCTCCGTTCGCCCTGAGCTTGTCGAAGGGCCGGTGCCACGAGAACGCCAGTTGAAGCCTTTTTTCGTATACCTCTTACGCTGTGCCGACGGCTCGTATTGCTGCGGGCAAACTGACGGCATCGAGACGCGGATGCAGCAGCATCAATCGGGCACGATTGGCTATACGAGCGCTCGCAGGCCGGTCACGCTCGTTTGGCAAGGGGAATTTGAGAAACGTGAGGAAGCGCTGGCTTTCGAAAGACAAATCAAGGGATGGTCTCGCGCCAAGAAGGAGGCGCTGATGGCTGGAGATTGGATGGAAATCAGTCGCTTGGCCCGCAATCGGCAGCTAGCCGCCGGTATGGGCGCGCCCTTCGACAGGCTCAGGGCGAACGGAGGTGGGTAGCATGGCCGTACCGGAAGGGGTATTGCTCTCGCCCGCCGACCAGACGCTCATCGAAGGCGTTCTGGCCGGGCAGCGGCGCGCCCTGGCCAAGGCGATCACCCTGGTCGAGTCCACCCGGGCCGACCACCAGGCGCGGGCGCAGCAGGTGCTGAACGCCCTCCTGCCCCATACCGGGCGGGCCATCCGGGTCGGCATCTCGGGGGTGCCCGGGGCGGGCAAGTCCACTTTCATTGAGGCCCTGGGCAACTGGCTCATCGACCAGGGCCACCGCCTGGCGGTGCTGGCGGTGGACCCGTCGTCATCGGTTTCCGGCGGTTCCATCCTCGGCGACAAGACGCGCATGGAAACCCTCTGCCAGCGGGAAGAGGCCTTCATCCGGCCCAGTCCCTCAGCCGGTTCCCTCGGTGGCGTTGCCGAGAAGACGCGGGAGGCCATGCTCCTCTGCGAAGCGGCCAACTTCGACGTCGTCATCGTCGAAACGGTGGGCGTCGGCCAGTCGGAAACCACCGTCGCCGGCATGGTGGACTGCTTCTGCCTGCTGCAGTTGCCCAACGCCGGTGACGACCTCCAGGCCATCAAGAAGGGCATCGTCGAGATCGCCGACCTGGTGGCCATCAACAAGGCCGACATCGACCCCCGAGCCACCGCCGTGACCCGGGCCCAGTGGAAGAACGCCCTGCACATGCTGCGCCCGGCGTCGCCCCATTGGCATCCGCCGGTGCTGGCGGTGAGCGCCTTGAAGAAGGAGGGCATCGCCGAGTTCTGGCAGGCGGTGGAGCAGTACCGCGACGCCCTCACCCCCACCGGCGAGTTCGCCGCCAAGCGCCGCCACCAGGCCCTGGCCTGGATGTGGGCCCTCATCGAGTCGGGCCTGCACCACCATTTCCGCCAGCACCCGGCGGTGCAGGCGCAACTGGCCGCCCTCACCCGGGCCGTGGACGAGGGCAGCATGACGCCGGCGGCGGCGGCCTATGCCCTCCTTGATTGCCTGAAGCACTGATCTTTCGCAATACCCGTTCTTTTTGGAGACTTCCTTATGCACGACATCATTCGCCAGTTGGACGAGAAGCGCAAAAAGGCCCGCCTCGGTGGCGGCCAGAAGCGCATCGACAGCCAGCACGCCAAGGGCAAGCTGACCGCCCGCGAGCGCATCGAGCTGCTGCTCGACCCGGACTCCTTCGAAGAATGGGACCTGTTCAAGGAGCACCGCTGCGTCGATTTCGGCATGGACCAGGCCGAGAAGACCCCCGGCGACGGCGTCGTCGTCGGCTACGGCACCATCAACGGCCGCCTGGTTTTCGTCTTCTCCCAGGATTTCACCGTCTTCGGCGGCTCCCTCTCTGAAACCCACGCCGAGAAGATCTGCAAGGTCATGGACCACGCCATGAAGGTCGGCGCCCCGGTCATCGGCCTCAACGACTCGGGCGGCGCCCGCATTCAGGAAGGCGTCGCCTCCCTGGGCGGCTACGCCGACGTCTTCCAGAGGAACGTCATGGCTTCCGGCGTCGTGCCGCAGATTTCCATGATCATGGGCCCCTGCGCCGGTGGCGCGGTGTACAGCCCGTCGATGACCGACTTCATCTTCATGGTCAAGGACAGCTCCTACATGTTCGTCACCGGCCCGGAAGTGGTCAAGACCGTCACCCACGAAGACGTCACCGCCGAGGAGCTGGGGGGCGCCATCACCCACACCAGCAAATCCGGCGTCGCCGACCTGGCCTTCGAGAACGACGTCGAGGCGCTGTCCATGCTGCGCCGCTTCATGAACTTCCTGCCGGCGAACAACCGCGAGAAGCCGCCGGTCACGCCGACCAACGACCCGGTGGACCGCATGGACTATTCCCTCGACACCCTGGTGCCGGACAACGCCAACAAGCCCTACGACATGAAGGAATTGCTCATCAAGGTGGTCGATGACAACGATTTCTTCGAGCTGCAGGCGGACTACGCCAAGAACATCATCATCGGCTTCGGCCGCATGGACGGGCACCCGGTGGGCATCGTCGCCAACCAGCCCCTGGTGCTGGCCGGCTGCCTGGACATCAAGTCCTCGATCAAGGCCGCCCGCTTCGTGCGCTTCTGCGACGCCTTCAACATCCCGATCATCACCTTCGTGGACGTGCCCGGCTTCATGCCCGGCACCGCCCAGGAATACGGCGGCATCATCAAGCACGGCGCCAAGCTCCTCTACGCCTACGCCGAATGCACCGTGCCCAAGGTCACCATCATCACCCGCAAGGCCTACGGCGGCGCCTATGACGTGATGAGCTCCAAGCACCTGCGGGGCGACGTGAACCTGGCCTGGCCCTCCGCCGAGATCGCCGTCATGGGCCCCAAGGGCGCGGTAGAAATCATCTTCCGCGAGGAGAAGAACGATCCCGAGAAGCTCGCCCAGCGCGAAGCCGAGTACAAGCAGAAATTCGCCAACCCGTTCGTGGCCGGCGCCCGCGGCTTCATCGACGACGTCATCATGCCCCACGCCACCAGGAAGCGCATCGCCCGCTCGTTGGCCATGCTGCGTGACAAGAAACTCGACAATCCGTGGCGCAAGCACGGGAATATTCCCCTTTGATCGCCCCGGGAGGACAAGAAAACATGTTCAAGAAGATTCTGATTGCCAACCGGGGGGAGATTGCCTGCCGGGTTATCAAGACCGCCCGCAAGATGGGCATCGCCACCGTCGCCGTCTATTCCGAGGCCGACAAGGACGCCCTCCACGTGGACCTGGCCGACGAGGCCGTCTGCATCGGCCCGGCCGCGTCCAAGGAGTCCTACCTGGTCATGGACAAGATCATCGCCGCCTGCAAGCAGACCGGCGCCGAGGCGGTCCATCCCGGCTACGGCTTCCTCTCCGAGAACGCCGAGTTCTCGCGCCGCCTGGAAGAAGAGGGCATCAAGTTCATCGGCCCGAAGCACTATTCGGTGGCCAAGATGGGCGACAAGATCGAGTCCAAGAAGCTCGCCATCGAAGCCCGGGTCAACACCATTCCCGGCTACAACGATGCCATCGCCGGTCCGGATGAAGCGGTGAAGATCGCCCAGAAGATCGGCTACCCGGTGATGATCAAGGCCTCCGCCGGCGGCGGCGGCAAGGGCCTGCGCGTGGCCTACAACGACGCCGAGGCCCACGAGGGCTTCTCCTCCTGCGTCAATGAAGCCCGCAACTCCTTCGGCGACGACCGGGTCTTCATCGAAAAGTACGTGCTCGAGCCGCGCCACATCGAAATCCAGGTGCTCGGCGACTCCCACGGCAACTACGTGTACCTGAACGAGCGCGACTGCTCGATCCAGCGCCGCCACCAGAAGGTCATCGAAGAGGCGCCGAGCCCCTTCGTCGATGCCGAGATGCGCAAGGCCATGGGCGAACAGGCCGTCGCCCTGGCCCGGGCGGTCAATTACGAATCCGCCGGCACGGTGGAATTCGTCGTCTCCGGCGCCACCAAGGAATTCTATTTCCTGGAAATGAACACCCGCCTGCAGGTCGAGCACCCGGTCACCGAGCTGATCACCGGGCTGGACCTGGTCGAGCAGATGATCCGCGTCGCCTACGGCGAGAAACTGCCGATCACCCAGGCCGAAGTCGGCATCAACGGCTGGGCCATGGAATGCCGCATCAACGCCGAAGACCCCTTCCGCGGCTTCCTGCCCTCCACCGGACGGCTGGTCAAATTCCAGCCACCGAAGGAGATTCCCGGCCAGGTGCGCGTTGATACCGGCGTCTACGACGGCGGCGAGATATCCATGTACTACGACTCGATGATCGCCAAGCTGATCGTCCACGGCGCCACCCGCGACCAGGCCATCGCCCGCATGCGGGACGCGCTCAACGCCTTCGTCATCCGCGGCATTTCCTCGAACATCCCCTTCCAGGCAGCGCTGATGCAGCATCCGCGCTTCCAGTCCGGCATCTTCGACACCG
>DAINDE010000041.1:0-35683 GCA_036732025.1 Rhodocyclaceae bacterium | reverse complement strand
TTTTCTCCCTTTTGGGAATCCGATGCCGGCGACGGCAAGGCGGCGGCCGGGGATTCCCAAAAGGGAGAAAATGCCGAAGACGGCCTGCGCTGGACCATTCCCCCCATCCGCTGGGGCGGCTCCTCGGGCTACGCCATCCAGCGCAGTTCGGCCAGCGGGGGGCAGAGTTCCGTTTCCCAGGCCATGTTCACCAACCTCAACGCCGCCAGCTACATCTACGCGCCTTGGGCGGCCACCGTCGCCGGCCGCATCGGCCTGACCACCACCTCCTCCGGCAGCTCCGGCGGCAGCGCCGGCGGCCAGGACAGCAGCAGCCGCAATGCGACGGTGGTCGGCGGCGGCGAACTGAACGTCTTTCCCGTCAGCCGTTTCCCTTTCCAGGCCTATTTCGACCGTTCCGACAGCCGGGCCAGCGGCAACCTGGTCACCAACGACTACGTCAACACCCGCTTCGGCCTGCGCCAGACCTATCGGGGCGAGGACGGCTTCACCAACGCCGGCGCCCAGTTCGATCACAGCACCGTCGATTCCAGCCTGGGCGGCAAGGATACCCTCACCGCCCTCTCCGGCAATTACGGCACCGAGATCGGCATCGTCCGGCACAGCGCCAGCGGCCGTTATTCCCTGGGCCGGCGCACCCTCACCGGCGAACAGGCCCGCCTGCTTGGCTTCAACACCGCCCACAACGCCACCCTGGACGACAACATGAGCGTCTCGGGCAACGTCAATTTCGTGGACAACAGCATCACCGGCGGCCGCGGCCCGGGCAATTTCGGCGACACCCGTTCCCGCTTCCTGCAGATGAACGCCTTCGGCACCTGGATGCCGGAATTCGAGGAGCGGGACGACCTGCCCCTGACCTTGAGCGGCAGTGTCCGCTACGCCAGCCTGCGCAACGAATTCTCCGGCCTGGCCATCGATTCCCAGAGCATGGGCGGCAATCTCAACGCCCTCTACCGTTTCTCCACCAATTTCACCGTCGGCGCCAATGCCGCCATCAACCAGGTGCGCACCGTCGGGGCCCCGGGAATCTTCATCACCCTGGTCGGCGCCAACGCCAATTACGTGGGATCGCCTCTCAATTTTGGGAAATATTCTTATAACTGGAACGTGGGCGGCAACGTCAATTGGCAAAGCGGCAGCGGGGAGATCCCGGCCAACCTGACCACCGGCGCCCAGGCCAGCCATTCCATCGGGCGCTTCTTCCCCCTTTCCGACAGCGAAACGCTCTCCCTCACCGTGGCCCAGTCCCTGCTGGCCAACCAGAACCAGGGCATCGGCAATTCCACCTCGCTGTCCCACAGCCTGGCGGCCAGCTACGGGCTGCGCTGGGGAGAGCAATTCACCGGCAACGCCTCCCTTTCCCTCTCCGACATCCTCACCAACGGCGTCAATGCCCAGCACTACCGCATGCTCAGCCTCGCCTTCAACGGCATGGGCCAGTTGTCGCCGCTCTCCTCCGCCAACGTCAATCTGCAGTTCAACTGGAACCAGCAGACCACCGACACGCGCCAGACCTTCGGCTTCTCCGATACCGGGAACGGCAATTACAACACCCAGCACATGACCCTGCTGGGATCGGCCTCCTACACCCATACCCGCTTCCTCGGCGTCCGCGGCCTGCGCTACAGCCTCCTGTTCACCGCCGACACCCGCCTGCGGGACGAGCGCCTGCTGGGCAATATCAACGGCGAGATCGACCGCACCCGGTGGACCATCAACAACCGCCTCGACTACCGCATCGGGTTGCTGGACTTCCGGGCCAACGCGGCCATCAGCGACGTAGGTGGCAAGAAAAATGCTCTGCTCTTTTTCCAGGTGACCCGGCAGATCGGCGCGTACTGAGCGCCCGTGCGCCCGGGGCGCCGGTAACCGACTCGAACCTGAGGAAGCAAAATGAAAAAACTCCTGAGCCTGAAGGGTGGGCTGATCGTCGGCCTGGTGCTGGCGCTCTGCGCGGTGCTCTTCGTGGATATCCCCGACGCCCGGGCGGAATACGGCGACGTGGTCATCAACAATTACTCCGACGGGGCCGGCATGCGGCCGGCGGTGTTCCCCCACTGGTTCCACCGCATGCGCTTCCGCTGCAAGGTCTGCCACGCCGACCTCGGTTTCAAGTTCAAGGCCGGCGGCAACGAAATCAACATGGTGAAGATCATCGACGGCCAGTTCTGCGGCGCCTGCCACAACGGCGACATCGCCTGGTCCGTGGAGAACTGCAATCTGTGCCACTCCGGCAAGCCGGGGACCCCGACCCAGGTGCACGAAAGCACCATCCAGAAGCTCGCGCAGCCTGCCGGCGCGCCCAAGAAATAAAAAGGTGCAACCATGAAACGACTCAGCATGATGGTGCTCCTGGCGGCCGGTGCGGCGCTCTCCGGCCCGGCGTCCGCCCAGCAGAGCGGCAAGGATGTCTATGCCAAGGTCTGCGCGACCTGCCACGCCACCGGCCTGGCCGGGGCACCCCGCTACGGCAACGGCGGGGACTGGGCTCCGCGGGCGGCGGGCGGCACGGCCCGACTCTACCAGAGCGCCCTCAACGGCACCCCCAAGGGCATGCCGGCCAAGGGCGGTTATATCTCCCTCTCCGACGCCGAGGTCAAGGGCGCGGTGGATTACATGCTCGCCGCCGTCAAGGATGCCGTGAAGCCGGCCAAGGCCGAGCCGGAACCGAAGAAGGAGGAGCCGAAGAAGGCCGAAGGCAAGAAGGAGGAAGTGAAGAAGGCCGAGGCGAAGAAGGAGGAGCCCAAGGCGGCCGCCCCCGTCGCCCCCCCGTCTTCCATGCCGGTGGCGGAAGCCGCCGCCGCGGGCGCCTCGGCCGTTGCCGCCGCGCCGGCCGACGTCAATTCCTTCAACCGGCTGCTCAAGCCCGCCAACAAGCGCAACCTGCCGCCGCCGGAAGACGGCATCCACGATCCCGGCAACGACGGCACCCATGCCCTGCAGCCGCCCCTGTCGGCCTTCGCCCAAATGCCGAAGAGCAACGCCGGCAACCGCATCAACTGGGTCGAGGCGCTCAACCAGAAGAAGATCGCGCCGCGCTACGACCGGCTCGATCCGAAGGCGGAGCCGGTGGTCATGGACCTCAACATCGTGCGCGAAGTGAAGGGCTCCATGCCGGACGTGGTCTATCCCCACAAGCAGCACACCGAATGGCTGGACTGCTCCAACTGCCATCCGGCCATTTTCGTGCCGCAGAAGGGGGCCAACGCCATCAGCATGGCGGCCATCCTGCTTGGCGAGAAATGCGGCGTCTGCCACGGCAAGGTGGCCTTCCCGGTGTCGGAATGCCGCAACTGCCATTCCAAGAAAAAGGAACTGCTGGCGCCGGCGACGGCGGCGGCGAAATGAGGATTTTCCGATGAATCGCCTTGACTGCAAACTCCTGCCGGGCCTCGGTCTAGCCCTCCTCCTCGCCGTTGCCGGCCCGGTGGCGGCCCAGGCCGCCGATCCCGCCATCCCGCCCCAGAGCGCCGCCGCCAGGCTTTCCGCCGTCAAGGTGGACAAGGAGCAGCTCGCTTTCAACATGGATTCCGTCGGCAAGCTGCTGGAAAGCTCCTCCGCCGCCCGCCAGATCGAGGCCAGCCAGGCTCCAGAAGCCCTCGCCCGGCGCGACAAGGCGCGGGAGACCTACAAGGCGGCCCGGGCCGCCCTGCAGGCGGGCGATCTGGACAAGGCCTCGGCCCTGCTCACCGAGGTGCGTTCCACCTTCTTCGAGGCGGTGCGGCTGGCCGCGCCGGAGGAGGTGACCGCCAAGAAGCTGGAGAACGACTACCGGGCCCGCCTGGAGAGCGTCAATGCCCTGCTGGGCGCCTACAAGCGGGTGGCCAACGAAAAGGGCAGCGCCGCCAAGGCGGTCAACGACACCGTCGCCCAGATCGAGAAATCCGTGGTCGAGGCCGCCCGCCTCGCCCAGGGCGGCAAGTACAAGGAAGGGCGGGCCGAACTTGACCGGGCCTACCTGGTGGCCAAGGCCGGCATCAGTTCGCTGCGCAGCGGCGACACCCTGGTGCGCTCGCTCAAATTCGCCAGCAAGGAAGAGGAGTACCAGTACGAGATCGACCGCAACGACACCCACCAGATGCTGATCAAGGTGCTGGTGGAAGAAAAGCGGGCGGCCAATCCGGCCCTCGACCAGCAGGTCGCCGCCTTCATGGCCAAGGCCAAGGAACTGCGCACCGCCGCCGAGGGGGCCGCCGGCCGCAAGGACCACGCCCAGGCGGTGAAGCTTCTGGAAGATTCCACCGCCGAGCTGGTGCGAGCCATCCGCAATGCGGGCGTCTACATCCCGGGCTGACGCCATCTGCGGCTTCCTTGCAGCGACCAGGCGCCTCCTCGGCGGCCTGGTCGCTTTTGCCTTGGCGGGCGCCGCCGCGGCGCAATGGCAGCCCCTCGCCCGGGACGGCATCCACGACCCCCGCTCGCCGGCGGTCAAGCAGCTGCAACAGCCGCGGGAGGCCCTCTCCAAGCTGACGCCGGACACCGCCGGCAACCAGGTGCGCTGGGTGCAGGCCCTGGACAAGGGGGAGATCACCCCCCGGGAGAAGCTCTTCCCCAGGACCGAGGTCAGAAAGCTCGACCGGGACATCATCCTCGACGTCAAGGGCGGCATGCCGGCGGTCCGCTTCCCCCATCGCCAGCACACCGAATGGCTGGACTGCAGCAATTGCCACGACGGCATTTTCAAGAGCCGCACCGGCGAGACGAAGATTTCCATGTTCCTCATCCTGCAGGGCGAGCAATGCGGCGTCTGCCATGGCGCGGTGGCCTTTCCCCTCACCGAATGCATGCGCTGCCACAGCATCCCCAAGACCCCGGGCAAGGCGCCGGAGCTGCCCCCCGGGGCCAATCCGCGGATGCACCAGGCGGGCGGGGGGGCGCCGTGAAAATCCGCCGCCTCCTCGCCGGCCTCGCCGCCGGGCTGCTGCTCGGC
This sequence comes from Rhodocyclaceae bacterium, assembly GCA_036732025.1. Classification (GTDB taxonomy): domain Bacteria; phylum Pseudomonadota; class Gammaproteobacteria; order Burkholderiales; family Rhodocyclaceae; genus SSSZ01. The sequence goes on along the minus strand of DAINDE010000041.1, from coordinate 30,750 downwards.
GTCGTCCTGCCGCCGGCCTACGGGGAATACGCCGACGTGGTCATCAACCGCCAGTCGGAAAAGAACGGCATGCGGCCGGTGGTCTTTCCCCACTGGTTCCACCGCATCCGCTTCCGCTGCAAGGTCTGCCACGCGGAGCTGGGATTCAAGATGCGGGCGGGGTCCAATCCCATCACCATGACGGATATCATCGAAGGGCGCTTCTGCGGCGCCTGCCACAACAACGACATCGCCTGGTCGCCGGAACGCTGCGATCTCTGCCATTCCGGCAAGCCGGGTTTGCCGACGGGGGTATATGGTGGACACGAGACATCCGGTCCCGGGCGCTGGTAAGCCCGACAATCCGGCGCGCCGGCGCCTGTTGCTGGCGGCGGCCCTGGTGGCCGCGCCTGGCGTGGGGGCGGCGGGGCAGGTGATCGTGCCGGCCCAGAGCTATGTCGGGGCCCGGCTGCTGCAGCGGGTCAACGCCGCCGGCATGCCGGAGCCGCGAGCCGACGCCTTCGGCCCCATGACCCAGTTCGTCTTTCCCGTCGCCGTGGCGGCGACGCCCCTCGATCTCTACATCGCCGACGCCGGCCTCGGGGGGCTGTTCCGCTACGACCCGACCGTCGATGCCATGGCCCCCATCCCCGGCGTTCGCATCACCCAGCAATCGCGGATCGCCGCCCTGCCCGACGGCTCCGTGGTGGTCGCCAACGGCGGCAGCGTCCCGGCCCGGCGCTACGCCCGGGGCGGCCGCGTCATGCAGAATCTCGACCCCCAGCTTGGCCCGGCCTTCTACGACGAGGTCGTGGCGGACCCCAACAGCGGGCGCTTCTATGGCCTCGACCGCGTCCAGGGGCGGCTGGAGGAAATCCTGCCCCACGGGCGGGGCGCCACCGTGCTGCCGCCGGGGCTGCTGCCCGACCTGCCGGCGGCCATGGCCATGGACCAGCGGCGCCTCTACGTGGCCGGGCGCAGTTGCGGCTGCGTGGTGGCCATCGACCTGTTCGGAGGGCGGGGCAAGGAAGTGATCGCCGACGACCTGGGCAACGTCACCGGCCTGGCGGCGGGCGACGGCTGGCTGGCGGTGGCCGACGGCGTCGAGCGCCAGTTGCGGGTGTACCGGGAGGGCGCCCTGCGGGCCGACCCCGGTTTTGCCGAACTGCGCCTGACCAACCCCCTGGGCCTGGCGCTGGCGAATCATCAACTTTACGTCGCCGACCCGGGCGGGCGGCGCATTGCCAGCTTCCGGCTGCGCCCGTGAAGGCGGCCGTCCTCGCCCTTCTTTTCGCCCTGCTCGCCGGCTGTGCCGGCGAACGGGCGGTGCTGCACCTCAATCTCTCGCCGGCGGCGGAAACCCGCCGTATCCTCTACCCCCCCGAGAGCGACGGCGAGGTGCCCCGCTACGTCTATGTGGGCGAGCTGGTGGGCGAGCAGAACTTCGTGGTGCCGGAGAACAAGGAGGCCAACGCTTTCGTCCGCATCCTCAAGGCCATCGCCGGCTGGTTCGACAACCCCGATCCGGTGGTCCTGCAGCGTCCCCAGTCCGGGGTGGTGGACGAGGAGGGGCGCATCCTGGTCACCGACGTCAGCCGGGGCGCCGTCTACGTCTTCGACGAGCGCCAGGGCCAGCTCGACGTCTGGGAATACGCCGAGGGCTTCCGCCATTTCGCCGCCCCCTCGGGCATCGCCCTGGGGCCCGAAGGGCGGGTCTTCGTGGCCGATGCCGACCTGCGCCGGGTGGTGATGCTCGACCGCACCGGCAAGGGAATCGGCGTCATCGGCCGCGACCAGTTGCTGCGCCCCACGGGCGTCGCCTGGGACGCAGGGGCGGCGCTCCTCTACGTTGCCGACACCCAGGCCCACCAGATCAAGGCTTTCGACATGACCGGCCGCCTGGTGCGCAGCATCGGCCGGCGGGGGGAGGGCCCGGGGGAATTCAACTTCCCCACCTACCTGGCGTTGTCCCGCGACGGGCTGGTGGTGGCCGACACCATGAATGCCCGCATCCAGGTCATTCCCCTCGAGGAAGGCGGCACGCCCCTGGTCTTCGGGCGGCGGGGCACGCGCCTGGGGGATTTTGTGCGGCCCAAGGGGGTGGCGGTGGATGGCGAGAACAACATCTACGCCGTCGAGTCCTACCACGACCACCTGCTGGTCTTCGACGAGCGGGGACGATTCTTGCTCCCCATCGGGGGGACCGGCAAGGCCATCGGCAGCTTCTACCTGCCCGGGGGCGTCTGGGTGGACGCCCGCAACCGGGTTTTCGTGGCCGACACCTTCAATGGTCGCATCGTGGTATTCCAGTTCTTGGGCGGAGGTCGGGAAAGTGAGCTGTAATTCGGCGGCGCGGCAGCTCCTCTGGGCCTTGCTGGCACTGGCGTCGGTGCTCGGGGTGATGCTCCGCTTCGGCGCCGATCCGGCCCTGGCGGCCCGCGTGTCCGACATCCGCGGCACCAAGCACAACCTTTCCGCCGCCGCCGATGGCTCGCCCTCGGGGAGCGGCACCGTGCCCACCCGCAACATCAAGGCCGCCAGCGAAACCCAGATCTGCGTCTTCTGCCACACCCCCCACGCCGCCACCAGCGGCACCACGCCCCTGTGGAACCGCAAGGTGGCCGGCCAGGGCTACACCCAGAGCTACGTCATGTACGATTCGTCCACCCTGGACGCCAAGCAGATCCAGGGGGCGCTGAACCAGCCCGGCGGCAGTTCCAAGCTCTGTCTCTCCTGCCACGACGGCACCATGGCCATCGGCAGCGTCAATGTCCTCAACGGCCAGGGCAGCGCCAGCACGCCGGGTACCCAGTTCATCACCACCACCTCCGGCGGCGTCACCGACACCGCCGGGGCGCCCAACAAGATGCCCACCGGCGCCGGGGCCAGCACCGGCTTTACCCGCAACCTCGGCACCGACCTCTCCAACGACCACCCCATCTCGGTCACCTTCGACGCCACCCTGGCCAGCCGCGACGGCGAGCTGCGCACGCCGGACGGCGTGGTGGTCGGGGCGCGCTCGGCGGGCGTGAAGCCCAGCCTGCCCCTGGAACGCATTCCCGAAATCGGGAATCAGCCCCAGGTGCAGTGCGCCAGTTGCCACGACCCCCACATCCGCGAACAGAACGAGGCGACCGTGGGCAACCAGAAGTTCCTGCGCCTCAACCGCTTCCAGGAAAAAAACCCGCCCAGCGCGAGCAGCTTCGACCCGACGGTGAACAGCGGCGACATCATCTGCCTGGCCTGCCACGACAAGAACGGCACCAACGGGGCCTGGGCCTACTCGGCCCACGCCAACCCCCTGGTGGCCAGCCAGGCCTACACCGCCGCCGCCGCCTCCCAGCGGGAGTTCCCGACGGGCATGACGGTGTGGAAGGCGGCCTGCCTCAACTGCCACGACACCCATACCGTGGCCGGTTCCCGCCGGCTCCTGCGGGAGGGCACCGACAGCGCCGCCTCCCCCAAGTCCGGCGGCAACCCGGCCATCGAGGAAACCTGCTACCAGTGCCACGCCAGCGTGGCCCAGAGCATCGTCACCCCCACCACCACCGTGCCCAACATCAAGGACGATTTCGCCCTGGCCCGGCGCATGCCCATCCGTTCCACCGACCAGCCGGCGGGGAGCGAAAAGCACGACATCAGTTCCAATTTCAACGACGGCACCTTCATCGACTGCACCCTGGCCACCAGCCGCTGCGGCAAGGATTTCCTGGAAGCACGCGCCACCCTGGGGGTGGGCAACCTCAACAACCGCCACGCCGAATGCACGGACTGCCACAACCCGCACCGGGTGGTGAAATTCCGCGACTTCCGCGGCGCCGGCGGCAGCGGCAGCCTGGCCGGGTCGCCCGATGCGGCCGGTACCCACCGGCACACCGACGACGCCACCACCACCCACTCCAACATCGCCTCCGGCGTCCTGCGGGGGGCCTGGGGCGTCGAGCCGGTCTACGGCTCCGCCTCCTTCACCAGCCTGCCCACCAGCTACCTGGTCAAGCGCGGCGATCCCGGCAACAGCACCGACACCAGCACCAGCGCCAACCACGTGACGCGGGAATATCAGATCTGCCTCAAGTGCCACTCCGACTACGGCTACTCCGACAACAACACCTACCCCGCCGGCAACCGGCCGACCCTGGGCGGTTTCACCGGCGGCACCCCCACGGGCACCAACAACCTCACCCAATACACCAACCAGGCCAGGGAATTCCAGGCGCCGACGGCCCACAAGGGGCAGACCACCACCACCGACAGCGGCGCCGGCTCGGCCTATTCCACCAACAACCACCGCTCCTGGCACCCGGTGATGGACAGCACCGGCCGCACGCCGGCAGTGCGCAATGCCAGCGCCAACAACTGGAACTACCCCTGGCGCAACGCCGTCGGCAGCCAGACCATGTACTGCACCGACTGCCACGGTTCAGGCGTCGCCTCGGGCACCACCTCGGTCATCCCCACCGGCGGCGAAAACGGCAGTCCCTGGGGCCCCCACGGTTCCAACAACAACTTCCTGCTCAAGGGGCTGTGGAACACCGCCACCGGCACCGGCCAGCAAAACGACGGCCTCTGCTTCAAGTGCCACAGCTACACCCTGTACGCTACCCGGGGCGGCGGTTCCAGCGGCTTCGGCGGCAGCAAGGACGCCAACCTGCATTCCTACCACGCCGACAAGATCGGCCGCATGCGCTGCAACTGGTGCCACGTGGCGGTGCCCCACGGCTGGAAGAACAAGGCGCTCCTCGTCAATCTCAACGACGTGGGCCCCGAGGTGGGGCAGGCCGCCGGCACCCAGGTGCGCAACAACACCACGGCCGCCTACAACCAGGAGCCGTACTACATGAACGCCATCAACAAGATCCGCACCTTCGCCACCAGCGGCAACTGGTCGGACACCAACTGCGGTTCCAAGGGGGCGCCGGGGAACGGCCAGAGCGGGCGTTCCTGGATGCGCGACTCCAACGAGAACTGCACCAATCCGCCATGACCGCCCTCGGCGTTTCCCCGGCGCCGGTCCCGTCGCCGGGCCGGGCGATGCGGCTGCTCGAGCGCCTCGCCTCCCTGCGCCTGACCCTGGCCATCCTCGCCGCCCTGGGGCTCGGCGTCGTCGTCGCCTACGTCAGTGAGACGCGCACCGTGTGGGCGCTGGTGGGGCCTCTGGCGGCCTGCGCCGTCAACCTCCTGGCGGCCATCGCCAGCAATCCCGTCTTCCGCCGGCAAATGCCGCTCCTGGTGTTCCACCTCTGCCTTCTCGCCCTCGTCCTCCTGGTGGCGGCGGGGCGGCTGACCTACCTGAAGGGACAGGTGGAACTGACCGAAGGGACCTGGTTCGAGGGCCGGCTCACCGCCGCCGAGGCCGGCCCCCTGCACGGCGGGCGCCTGGAGCGGGTGCGCTTCGCCAACCTCGGCTTTCGCATCGACTACGACGCCGGCCTGCGCCGCGGCCCCACCCGCAACGCCGTGCGCTACCTCGACGCCGCCGGCCGGGAGCAGTTGCAGGTGATCGGCGACCAGACCCCCCTGGTGCTCCAGGGCTACCGCTTCTACACCAGCCACAACAAGGGCTTCGCCCCCACCTTCCGCTGGCGCCCCGGGGGCGGCGGCGAGGCCCTGACGGGTTCGGTGCACCTGCCGGCATATCCCTTGCATGAATACCGCCAGGCCCAGACCTGGCAGTTGCCGGGCTCGGACATCGCCGTGTGGACCCAGCTGCAGTTCGACGAAAACCTCCTCGACCCGGATCGGCCCGACGAGTTCAAGCTGCCGGCCGAGCACCGGCTGGTGCTGCGCGTCGGCGAGGGGCGCTGGGAACTGCGGCCCGGAGACGGCGTGGACCTGCCGGAAGGGCGGCTGGATTACCAGGGGGTGCGGGCCTGGATGGGTTACACGGTCTTCTACGACTGGACCATCCCCTGGCTGCTGGCGGCGGCCCTGGGAGCGGTGGGGGCCCTGGGCTGGCATTTCTGGCGCAAGTTCGCCGGCCGGCCGTGGAACGGAACACTGGAGCAGAACAATGTCGGCAGCGCTTGAAGTTCAACTGTTGTGGGCCGCCGTCGTGGCCTACGTCCTCGCCGGGTCCGGCGCCATCGGCGGCGTCGTGCTGCGGAAGAACTGGGGCCGGCTCATCCTCGCCCTGATGGTCCTCGGCCTCCTCTGCCACACCGCCTCCCTCGCCCTGCGCTGGGAGCGCCTCGGTCACGGCCCCTTCATCACCCTCTTCGAAATCCTCTCCAGCAACGTGTGGAGCCTGATGCTGGCCTTCACGATCGCCTACTGGCGGCTGCCCGCCATCCGCCCCAGCGCGGCGGTGGTCATGCCCATCCTCTTCCTCATGATGGGCTGGCTGCTCATGACCAGCCCCAAGGCCGGCCACTTCCCGCCCACCTACCACACCACCTGGCTCTACATCCACATCGGCTTCGGCAAGGTCTTCCTCGGCGCCGTCCTCGTCGCCGTCGGCCTCGCCGGCGTCGTGCTGCTGCGGGGCACCGCCCGGGGCGCCGGCGCCTTCCAGCGCCTGCCCGCCGACGACCGGCTGGATGAACTCGGCTACCGCTGCATGGCGCTGGGCTTCATCTTCGAGACCCTCATGCTCATCGCCGGCGCCATCTGGGCCCAGGACGCCTGGGGCCGCTACTGGGCCTGGGATCCCCTCGAGACCTGGGCCTTCATCACCTGGCTGGTCCTCGGCTTCGCCCTCCACGCCCGGGTCACCTACCGCCTGGCGCCGCGGGCGAGTTCGGCCCTGGTCATCGCCGTCTTCGTCATCGCCTTCCTCACCTTCTTCGGCGTGCCCTTCATCTCCACCTCTCCCCACAAGGGGGCGGTATGAGCCTGCTGCCGCAGACCTCCGCCCGCAGCCTGGCGCGGGCCTGGTTCGCCCTGGCCCTCTTCGCCCTCGGCGCCTCGGCTCTCCTGGCCATCGTCCTGGTGGCGGCGCGCACGCCTTTCCTCGGCCTGGGGGGCGGTTTCTTCCGCACCGCCCTGGTCCTGCACGTGAACCTGGGCGTCGTCGTCTGGTTCCTCGCCGCCGCGGCCGGCGCCTGGACCCTGTTGCGGGAGCGGGCCGGCGGGGCCGGCTGGGGAGCCCTGGCGGTCGCCGCCCTCAGCGTCGCCGCCATGGTCCTGGCGCCCTTCCTCGGCGGACCGCCGCCGGTCCTCGCCAACTACCTGCCCGTCCTCGACAGCCCGGTCTTCCTCGCCGGGCTGGCGGGATTCCTGATCGCCGTCGTCGCCACCGGCCTGCTCTCCCTGTCCGGCGGCGGGCGGGCGGCGACGGCGCCCGCCCTGGCGGCGTGCTGGGCGGTGCTGGCGGTCGTCGTCGCCGCCGCCATCTTCTTCATCGACCAGGAGCGGGCGGCCGCTTCCCGCCTCATCCTGCCGGTCACCCTGGACGACCAGCTCTGGGGCACCGGCCACCTGCTGCAGTTCGTGCATGGCCTCTTCATGCTCGCCGCCTGGCTACTGCTGGGCCGGCGCTTCCTGGCCGCGGTGCCCGCCCTCGGCCGCCTGCTGCCCTGGCTGCTGGCGGCCACTGCGCTGGCCACCCTGGGGGGGCTCCATTTCTCCCTGCACGAGGACATCGGCAGCGCCGCCCACCGCCAGGGCTACACCGACCTCATGCGCTGGGCCACCTGGCCGGCGCCGCTGCTCGTCGGCGGCGGCCTGCTCCTCGGCGCCTGGCGGCACCGCCGCGATGCCGGCTTCAGCGCCGCCGAGGGCGGCCTCTTTGCTTCGATGGCCCTGTACGCCCTCGGCTGCCTGGTGGGCACCACCATCCAGGGCAACGCCACCACCTCGGTGCCCGCCCACTACCACGGTACCGTCGGCGCCGTGACCCTGGCCTACCTGGCCATGGTGGTGCAGGACGGCGGCGCCTTCTGCGCCGGCTTGCCCGCTGGCCGGCGCTGGGCACGGCTGCCCCTGGTCTATGGCCTGGGGGTCGCCATCCTGGTGGCGGGGCTGGCCTGGTCGGGCTTCCTCGGCGTGCCGCGCAAGGCGCCCCACGCCGAATTGCTGCAGGGCGACCCGGCCTACCTGGTGGCCATGGGGTTGGCCGGCATCGGCGGTTTCCTCGCCCTGGGGTCGGTGCTGCTCTTCGTCGGCCGCGCCTTCGCCGCCCTGCGCCGCCCCCGGGACGACGGCGGCAAGGCGGCGCCGGCCCGGCGCGACGTGCGCTTTCGCGCCCTGGCCATCACCAGCAGCGTCGTCCTCCTCGGCGGCCTCCTGCTGGAGTGGCTGCCGACCCTGCCCGCCGTCGGCACCATGAAGGCGGACGGCCACGTGGCGGAAAAGCGCAAGGCGGAAATCGAGCTGCGCTTCGCCCAGGGCGTCGTCATGCTGCACAGCAAGGAATACGAGCATGCCCTGGCGGCCTTCCACCGGGTCATCGAGCTGGCGCCGCAGATGCCCGAGGCCTATGTCAATGCCGGCTTCGCCCTCCTCGGCCTGGGTCGGCACGCCGCCGCCCGGGATTTCTTCGACGAGGCCACCACTCTGCGCCGGGACCAGATCAACGGCTACTACGGCCTGGCGCTGGCCCTGGAAGGACTCAATGACACTTTCGGCGCCATGCAGGCCATGGAAACCTACCTGCACCGGGCGGCCCCGGAGGATCCCTACCGGCGCAAGGCGGAAGCCGCCGTCTGGGAATGGCGCGCCAGGCTGGACCAGGAAAAGGCCCGGGTGGTGAAGGCCCGGGCCAGCGGCAAGGCGGAGAAGACGGAGAAGGGGCGTTCCTGAGAACGTTTCGCCGCGCCGGCCTCGGGCCGGACATGCCGGCCGCCCGGCGGCTCAGTAAGCGGGAAGGATGCGGTTGAGGCGGACCAGCGCTTCGATGAGGGGCAGCGCGCTGCCGACGATGGCCGCCATGAGGAGGATCGATCCCAGCATGGGACGCCGTCCCAGCCAGCCCGCCAGGCGTCGGCGCAGGCCGTCGCCGCCGGCGGGGGGCGCCAGGGCGACGCCTTCCGGGATGGCCATGGCGCGGGGAATGCGCCGGATGCCGTTGAGCATGGCCAGGACGTAGTTCTCCCGGTGCAGGCGGGCGGCCCAGAGGACGCCGGCCAGGTGCAGGGCGACGAGGACGGCGGTGGCGTGGCCCAGCCAGGCATGGATGGGCACCAGGGTGTCTTCCCAGGCATCGGGGACAAGGGCCCCGAACGGCCCCAGTTGCTGGCCGGCGCTGTAGGCGAGCATGCCCAGCAGGCAGTTGGCGAGGAGGGTGGCGAGGAGGGCATGGACCATCGCCGCGCCCAGGGGGTTGTGGCTGAAATGGTATTCCGCGTGGCCCTGGAGGGCGTTGGCGAGATAGCGCAACATCGCCCGCGGCGAGAAGCAGAAGCTGGAGAAGCGGGCGGCGCCCGGCCCCCGGAAGCCCCAGAAGATGCGGAAGGCGACCACCGCGCAGACGCCGTAGCCGGCATAGGGATGGAGGGGGAATTTCCGGTATTGCAGGTAGAGGGTGGCGAAGGCGAAGGCGAGGAGCCAGTGGCCGACGCGGACGGCGCGGTCCCACACAACGATCTGCGGGTCGCGGCGCTTGCGCCGTTCGGTATTTTCCAGGGTGGGGGGCACGGTGGCGTTCTTGTCGTGGTGAGTCGGGCTAGGTCTTGAAGCGTCCCAGCTCCCGTTCCAGGCTCTGGGCCAGGGCGTCGAGCTCCTGCATCGAATGGTTCATGGCGTCGATGGCCTGGGTGTTTTGCCTGGCCAGGCCGGCAATGGCGTCCACCTGGGCCGAGGCCAGGCCGGCGGCCTGCTCCTGCTGCTCGGTGGCGCCGTGGACGTCGGTCATGCCCGTGGCGACCTGGTCCACCAGTCCGGAGGCGGCGTCGAGGACGTTGGCGACGGTCGCCATGGAACCGTGGCTGGAGGAGAGCACGTGGAGGCCGCTGCGGATGGCGTCGCGGACGTGCTCGGATTCGGTGCCCAGGGAGCGGGTGATGGAGTCGATCTGGACGGCGGAGCGGTTCGATTTTTCCGCCAGTTTGCGCACCTCGTCGGCGACGACGGCGAAGCCGCGGCCGAGGTCGCCGGCCCGGGCCGCCTCGATGGCGGCATTGAGGGCCAGCAGGTTGGTCTGGTCGGCGATGTCCTTCACTTCCTGGGTCATCTTGACGATGGCGCCGGTACTGGTGACGAAACGTTCCACGGTCTGCGCAATGTCGCCCACCGCCTGCTCGACCCGGCTGATCTGGTTCTGCAGGTTGCCCAGGCTGTCCATGCCCTCGCCGTTACGGCGCTGGCTTTCGCGGGAGAGGCTCTGCACCTCGGCGCAGGCGTGGCTGACGCTGGCGACGGCGGAGGCGATTTCGTCCAGGGAGTGGGCGGCGTTTTCCGATTCCCTGGCCTGGGCATTGGAGCCGCGGGCCACCTCGTCGCTGATGGACCTGAGGGTGCGGGCCGAGTCGGCCACCTGGCGGGCGGTGCCATTGACGTGGGCGATCAGGCCCTGCAGCTTGCCCATCATGGCATTGAAGGCGGCGGAAGCCTCGCCCACCTCATCGCTGCCGTGCACCGGCAGGCGGCTGCGCAGGTCGCCCTCGCCGCCGGCGATGGCCTTGAGATTGTCCGCCATCACCGCCAGGGGGACGGTGACGAAGCTGCGCACGAAGACGTAGATGAAGATGAGCAGCGGCACCGAGATCATCACCGTGGCGGCGAGGAGGCTCATGCGGGAGTCGCGCACCGTCTCGTCCAGGTCGGCCAGGGAAATCTTCATGGACACGGCGCCGAGGATGTCGCCTTCCCTGGCTTCCTCGTGACACTCCAGGCAGTCCCGGCCCAGGTAGTTGTGGGAGGCGACGGCCGGAAAGATGGCGATCAGCACATGGCCGTGCTGGGGATCCTCGGCCTCCCGGTAAAGTGGCTTGCCGCTCTGCAGGACCTGCTTTTCCAGCGCGTTGGGGTTCATGGCGATGTCGTCGCCGTCGCCCATCTCGTGGACCACGACGGGGCCGCGCAGGATGCGCAGGTCCTTGACCGCCTCCGACTGGCGCACCTGGTCGTAATAGATATGCCGCTTCTTGATGGTCTTGGTGACCTTCATGAAGAGGAGGTTGGCCATGGTCATCTGGTTCACGCTGGCCGCCAGGTCGTGGGCCTGGTGCAGGGCCAGTTCCCGCTGCTGGTGGGCGGTGAGGGCGATCATGCCGCCCCAGGCCAGGCAGAGCATGGCGGCGATGCAGCCCACCAGGCGCACCCAGATCCTGACGTTGTACAGGCGCGCCAGCAGGGGCCAGATCCGCTTGCGATAGAAGGCAGGCATGGGGGAGTCTCCGGGGCGTCAGCGGAAAGCGTGGCTGACGGACAGGCCGATGAAATGGACCTTGTCCTCCGGCCGCTGGTAGAGGTAGGTGCCGTCGGTGTAGACGAAGGGCCCGGAAGCGGGGGTGCCGTTCCAGGTCCAGTCGTCGTTGCGCCGATGGTCGAAAACGTAGTCGATGCGCAGACTGGTGTCCTTTTCTATGGCGTAACGGCCGAAGAAGCGCAGGGTGGCCTGGTCGTAGCGGATGTCGGGCAGGGAGGCGGCGGCGCCGGCCAAGCGGTGGACGCTCTTGTCCCGGGAGACCATGGCGTCGGCGCCGATGTCGATGGTGCCCGTCACCCTGCCGCGGACACCGACGCCGATGGCATCGACGTGGTTGGTGAGGGCCGCCGTCCAGTAGCTGGCGGTGGAGCAGACGGCGGTGGCCGAGGCCGGCGCCACGCAGTCCGCCTGGTTCATCCAGGTCTCGCTGCGGGAAACCCAGGCGTTGGCCCGCCAGCGCTCGCTGATGGTCCAGCTGGCGTCCACGGAGTAGAGGCGGGCGCCGCCGGAGCGGGCGCCCAGGTTGCTGGCGTCGCGGCCCCGGCCGTAACTGTCGCGGGAGTCTTCCAGGGCGAACTGCAGGGTGAGCGGGTCCGCCGGCGTCCAGTCGGCGAAGAGACGTACCCGGTCACGGTCGCGGTCGGCGATGTAGAGGGGCTGCAGGCGGTTGGAGTAGGAATTGGCGACCGGGCCGCTGGCGTTGATCCGCTGCAGGGGGCGGTAGGCGGAGCCGGTGCGGTCGCTGTGGATGTAGGCGATGGCGCCGTTGACCGATTCGGAAATGGCCCGCTTCAGCTCCAGGCGGTAGGAGGCCTCGGTGGTCCTGTCGCGGTAGCCGACGACACGGACGCCCGCCACCGAGCGTTCCTTCTCCTCGTTCTCCAGCCCGGCGGTCAGGCGGTAACCCTGGGGCAACTGGTAGCTGGCCTCCAGTTTGCCGGTCCTGACGGTGAGGGAGCGCGGCTCGTTGAAGCCGTCGGTGCTGGCGTTGGGGGGAAAGGTCACGTTGATGTAGCGGGCGACGGCAGTCTGGTCGTGGCGGTCCTCGTAGCGGTAGCTGCCGAGGAGGAAGAGGTCCTTGAGGGGGCGGGAGGTGAGCCCCAGGTTGACCAGGGTGGTGTCCAGCTTGCCGCCCAGGTTGCTGCGCCCGGACAGGTTGAGGCCACCCGCCGGCAGGCCGCCGGAGGTCGGCGCCGGGACCGAGATGAAACTGTCGAACTGCCGGGCCTGGGTATAGGCGACGGTGAAATTGCCCCGGGTGGTGTGGGTGAACTGGTAGCCCCCCGTGACGTCGATCTGATGGGCGAAATTGTCCGGGGGCAGGGCGATGGCCGAGAAGGGAAGGTTCGGGCCGGCGGCCAGGCGCAGGGACGAATTGCCGCCGGCGACGTTCAACTGGCTGTCGGCGTTCTGGTACCAGGAGCCGTAGTAGGCGCCGGACAACTGGAAGCGCTCGCCGGTGTAGTTGAGGGCCACGTCGAGCTGGCGGGTGACCGAGTTGATCGGTTCCGCCAGGAATTCCTCCACCGACGGCGTGCCGCGGCCGAAGAGGCGTTCGCCCTTCTTGTCCACGTTCTGGAACAGGACCCGGATTTCCAGTTCGGGGCTGAACAGGTGGGTGAGGCCGAGCCGGGCGCCGAGGCGCTCAGTCTTGACGTCGGGAAGCCGTGTGGTGGCCCGGCTCTGGGCCCCGGCCGTCGCCGGATAGGCAAGATCGTTGCTGCCGAAGCCCTGTAGGCGGCTGTAGACCTCGTAGGGGGAGGTCCGGGTCATCTGGTCCAGTTCCAGGAAGTACTGCCAGTGGCCCTGCCGTTCGTGTTCGAGACGCAGCTCGGCGTTGTCCCGGCCCATGCTGCGGCCCTGGGCGCGGAACCAGGTGCCGCTGGCGTCGTCCCGGTTGACGATGGAAAAAGCGCCGAAGCCGAGGGTGCCTTCCCCGCCCTGGCCGCCGTAGATGCCGAAATGCCGGCTGTCGCCGCTGACATGGCCGAGGCCGAGGGTGACGGAGCTCTCGGGCTGGGTCAGCCGGGCCACGGCATCGTTTTCGTCGGCCCGGGCGGCGCCGGCGAAGGCCATGGCCAGGGCGAGGCCGAGGGCGGTGGGGGCGCTGCCGCCGAAGTCTTGCCGAATGTGCTTGTGCATCGCGTTCTCCCTCGATCAGCGGCGGAAGGTCCGCTCGTTCCCCACGTTGGCCGGATTGTTGGAGCCGTGGATGTTGGTGTGGCAGTTCAGGCAGGAGCGCCCCAGGGTGATGCCCTTGTTCAGGTTGGCGTTGCTGGTGCCGTTGGTGAAGCCGGGAACCCGGCCCTGGTGGGTCGACGGTTCGTGGCACTGCTGGCAGAGGAAGGGCGGGCGGGTCTTCAACAGGTTGTCGATGGCCGAGCCGTGGGGGTTGTGGCAGATGGTGCAGTCCTCGGCCGGCTCGTGCTTGCGCACGAAGGGACCGCGCTTCTCCATGTGGCACTGGAAGCAGGTGTCGGCGACACTCTTCCGTTGCATCAGCTTGGGGCCGGCGGAACCGTGGGAGGCGTGGCAGTCGGAACAGGTCACCTTGCCCTCGACGATGGGGTGATGGGACGGCTTGTTCACCAGGACGCGCTGATCCTTGTGGCAGGTGAAGCAAACCTCGGGCTGGTTCTGCCGGTCGCGTACCTTGTCATGTTCAGTGTGGAGCTGGTGGCAGGAGGTGCACGGCACGTCGCGGGCGGCGTGGGTGCTGCCCGGCCAGTGGATGAACTTGCCGCCCTTGTGGCAGCTGTTGCACACCTCGTTGTGGCCGTTGATGTCGTTGGCGGTCAGCTTGCCGAAGGGGAAGGCGGGCTTCGGCCGCTCTTTCTGGCCGGCAGGCTTGTTGATATGGGTCTCGCTCTCGCCGTGGCAGCCTACGCAGGAGGGCAGGCGGCCATCGGCGCGGGTGCCGTGGCGGGTTTTCCCGATACTGAGAACGGGGTTGCTTTCATTCTCATCATGGCAGCGCGTGCATTTGGCATCGCCCTCGAGGACGATGCCGCGCCTGGAATCTCCCTTCCCCTCTGCGGCCTGGGCCGGGGCGGCGATCGTCAGGGTCGCCGCGGCCAGGGCCAGCGCCCCGACAAACGTCATGAGAGCGCTTCCCAATCCCGGGACGCCTCCCGCCAAAATCCCCCTGGTTGCTTTCATTCCTGGTTTCCTTGATCGGTCACATTTCTAACGGCTGAGAATCCACTGGACCACGTTCCTGATTTCCCCGGCGTCCTTGGTCTTCAGTTGTTCGTGCTCTTCCTCGTTGCCGTCCACCTTCACCTTGGGCGAGGTCGTCACGTGGGTGATCAGCTTCTGTTCGGCGTCGCCCTTGCCCTTGTATTTGGCGGCGATTTCCTTGTACGGGGGGCCATCCTTCTTCTTGTCGATGGCATGGCACTTGAAGCAGCCGCTCTTGCGGGCGAGGGCTTCGGCGGCGGCGTCGTCGGCCGCCCGGGCGCCTGGCGCACCGCCGATGGCGGCCAGCGTGGCGAGGAGGATTGCGGGTTTCACGTCGGGGCTCCGTGGGCAAGTGGGTTCGCAAAAATTCCCGGCGCTTTCGCAGGTTGCGTGCCAGTAAATGCCTGTCATGGCGGCTGAAAGCGGGGGGTGCCCGCGCCGTCGGGCCGGGCGGCGCGCCGACTTCCCGCCGGGGCTGACGAGTGGAATCGATCTTGCTAGGTCGGGGGGTATTCCCTGCGGAGACGCTTACATGATTCCTGAACTGGGCCACTTCGCCCTCATCGTCGCCCTCGGCGTCGCCCTGGTGCAGGGCATCCCCACGCTCGTCGGCGTCGTCCGCAACGACGGCCGCCTCATGGCGCTGGCGCGCCCGGCGGCCCAGGCGCAGTTCGCCTGCGTGGCGCTGGCCTTCGGCTGCCTGACCCAGGGCTTCGTCACCAGCGATTTCTCGGTCCGCTACGTGGCCGAGCACTCCAACACCCTGCTGCCCATGCTCTACAAGGTCGCCGCCGTCTGGGGCGGCCATGAGGGGTCGATGCTGCTGTGGGTCTTCATCCTCACTCTGTGGGCCATGGCGGTGACCCTCTTCAGTCGTCGCCTGCCGAAGGAGACGGTGACCGCGGTACTGGCGGTGATGGGGCTGGTCAGCACCGGTTTCCTGGCCTTCCTGCTGTTCGCCTCCAACCCCTTCGAGCGCCTCCTGCCGGCGCTGCCGGAGGGGCGCGACCTCAACCCGCTGCTGCAGGATCCGGGCATGGCCTTCCATCCGCCCATGCTGTACATGGGTTACGTCGGCTTCTCGGTGGCCTTCGCCTTCGCCATCGCGGCGCTCATCTCGGGGCGGCTGGATGCCGCCTGGGCCCGCTGGTCGCGGCCATGGACGACGGTGGCCTGGGTGTTCCTCACCCTCGGCATCGCCCTCGGCTCCTGGTGGGCCTACTACGAGCTGGGCTGGGGCGGCTGGTGGTTCTGGGACCCGGTGGAGAACGCCTCCTTCATGCCCTGGCTGGTGGGCACCGCCCTCATGCATTCCCTGGCGGTGACGGAAAAGCGCGGCAGCTTCAAGAACTGGACGGTGATGCTGGCCATCCTCGCCTTCTCGCTCTCCCTGCTCGGCACCTTCCTCGTCCGTTCCGGCGTGCTGACCTCGGTGCACGCCTTCGCCACCGATCCCCGCCGGGGCATTTTCGTGCTCAGCTTCCTGGCCCTGGTGGTGGGGGCGTCCCTCACCTTGTTTGCCTGGCGGGCGCCGAAGGTGGGCCTGGGCGGCTCCTTCGCCCTGTTCTCCCGGGAGACCCTGCTCCTCGTCAACAACGTGCTGCTCACCGTGGCGGGCGGGGCGGTGCTGATCGGCACGCTGTACCCGCTGTTCCTGGACGCCCTCGACCTGGGCAAGATCTCCGTCGGCCCGCCGTACTTCGAGGCGGTCTTCGTCCCCCTCATGGCCCCCCTCGTCCTGCTCGTCGGCGTCGGCCCCTGGATTCGCTGGAAGGCGGGCCGCGCCGCCGACATCCCGCGCGCGCTGTGGCTGACCGCCGCTGCCGTGGCGGCGCTGGCGGTGGCGCTGCCCTTCTTCTTCGGCCGCTGGTCGCCCCTGTTGGTGTGCGGGCTGCTGCTGGGATTGTGGTGCATCGGTGCCAGCCTGGCCCAGGTGGCGGTGCGGGCCGCCGGCGGAACGGCCGGCCTCGGCGCCCGCCTGGCGGCCATCCCGAGGGCGCAGTGGGGCATGGTCCTGGCCCACGCCGGGGTGGGGGTTTTCATCCTCGGTGTGAGCATGGTCAAGACCTACGAAACCGCCCTGGACGTGCGCATGGCCGCCGGCGACACGGCGACGGCCGGCGGCTACACCTTCACCTTCCTCGGCATCGAGGAGCTGAACGGGCCCAACTACATCGCCGCCCGGGCCGGTGTCGAAGTGACCCGGGACGGCCGCAAGGTCACCGTCCTCTACCCGGAAAAACGCATCTACACCGTGCAGCGCATGCCGATGACGGAGGCCGCCATCGATTCCGGCGTCTTCCGCGATCTTTACGTGGCCCTGGGCGAACCCGTGGATATCAAGACCTGGGTGGTGCGCATCCAGCACAAGCCGCTGGTCGGCTGGATCTGGTGGGGTTGCGTGCTGATGGCCCTGGGCGGCCTGCTGGCCGCCAGCGACCGCCGCTACCGGCTGGCCCGCCGGCGCGAGGCCGCCGCCGCGGCGCCGCGGGCGGAGGTGGCCTGAACATGCGCCGCTTCATCCTGCCCCTGGCCGTGTTCGCGGTGCTGGTGGGGTTCCTGGCGGCGGGGCTGGGGCTCAATCCGCGGGCGGTGCCGTCGCCCTTCATCGGCAAGCCGGCGCCCGCCTTCCGCCTGCCCCAGCTCCATGCCGCCGACCGCACCCTGGGCCCCGAGGATCTGCGCGGCGAGGTATGGCTCCTCAACGTCTGGGCGTCCTGGTGCGTCTCCTGCCGGGCCGAGCATCCGGTGCTGCTGGGGCTGGCCGGGCGCCGGGAACTGCCCCTGATCGGCCTCGACTACAAGGACGCCGCTGCCGCCGGCCGGGCCTGGCTCGCCAGCAACGGCGACCCCTACCTGCTCTCGGTCAGCGATGCCGATGGCCGGGTGGGCATGGACTACGGCGTCTACGGCGTGCCCGAAACCTTCGTCATCGACAAGGCCGGCATCGTCCGCTACAAGCATGTCGGCCCCCTGACCGACGACATCGTCGACAAGAAGATCATCCCCCTGGTGAAGGAGCTCAAAGGTGCGTAGCCTCATCGTCATACTCGGGCTGGCCGGCTGGCTGGCCGCCGCCGAGGCGCGCGACGCGGCGCCGGTGGCCGACAATCCGGCGCTCGAGGCCCGCGTCCAGGCGCTGGCCGAGCAATTGCGCTGCCTGGTCTGCCAGAACCAGAACCTGGCCGATTCCCACGCCGAGCTGGCCATCGACCTCAAGAACCAGGTGCGGGAAATGCTCAGGCAAGGCAGGACGGAGCGGGAAGTCATCGATTTCATGGTGCAGCGCTACGGCGATTTCGTCCTCTACAACCCTCCCCTCAAGACCACCACCTGGCTGCTCTGGGGCGGCCCCTTCGTGCTCTTCGCCGGGGGGCTGGGCATGCTCTTCGTCAAACTGCGCCGGCGGCGGCCGGCGGCGGCCACCCTGACGCCGGAGGCCCGGGCCCGGGCCCGCCGCCTGCTGGAGGAAGGCGAAGGGGAGTCGGCATGAACGGTTTCGTCATCGTCGCCGGCATCCTCCTGGCCGGCATCCTGGCCTTTCTGCTCCGCCCCCTGCTGGGCCGGCAAAGCGACGTGCCGGAAGAAGGGCGCGCCCGGGCCATCAACCTGGGCATCCTGCGGGAGCAGAAGGCCGAACTCGAGCAGCAGCGGGCGGGCGGCCAGATCGACGAGGCGGCTTACCGCCAGGCCTGCGAAGAATTGGAGCGGCGCGCCCTGGAAGACATCCCGGACCCGTCGGCGAAGGACGCGGCCGGCGGAGGCGGGCGCCGCTCGCCGAAACTGGCCCTGGCCCTGGCCGGCGGGATGGCGGCGACCGTGGTGGGGCTTTATCTGGTCCTCGGCGAGCCGGGCGTGTTGGCCGGCAAACCCGCGGCGACGGCCAAGGACGGTTCCCACGCCCTGGGCCGGGAGCAGATCCTGGCCATGGTGGAGAAGCTGTCCGAGAAGCTGCAGGCCAATCCCAACGACGGCGCCGGCTGGCTGATGCTGGCCCGGTCCTATTCGGTGCTGCAGCGCTATCCCGAGTCGGTGGCGGCCTATGGCCGGGCGGCCGGCCTGATGCCGCCGGACGCCCAGATGATGGCCGACTACGCCGACACCGTGGCCATGGTGCAGGGCCGCCGCCTGCAGGGCGAGCCGGAGAAGCTGGTCCGCCGCGCCCTGGAAATCGATCCCAACAACATGAAGGCCCTGGCGCTCTCCGGCACCGCCGCCTTCGAGCGCCAGGACTACCGGGGGGCCATCGCCGAATGGCGGAAGGTGCTGGCCCTGGTGCCGCCGGAATCCAACGTCGCCCGCGGCATGCAGGGCAGCATCATGGACGCCGAGAGCCGGCTGGCGGCCGCCGGGGGCAGCGCGACCGCCACCGCCGGCGGCACCCGGGTCAGCGGCATCGTCGCCCTCGACCCCTCCCTGAGCGTTTAGTTGGCGACCACCGAGACCGTATTCGTCTTCGCCCGGGCCGAGCAGGGGCCGAAGATGCCGCTGGCCATCCTGCGCAAGACGGTGGCCGATCTGCCGCTGCGTTTCGAGCTGGACGACAGCATGGCCATGTCCCCCAATTTCCGCTTGTCGCGCCAGGCTTCGGTGGTGGTGGGGGCGCGCATTTCCCGCCAGGGCGATGCCCAGCCCCGGGCCGGCGACTGGCAGGGGCTGGCCGAACCGGTCGCGCCGGGCAGCGAGGATGTTAAGATTGTCATCAATTCCCTGATCCAGTGACCCCGGCCGCGGCCCCGCGGCGAAAGGCAAGGTGCACGCCATGAACTCCCCGTTCTCCCGCAAGATCCGGCCGGCCTTGCTGCTCGCCTTGCCCCTCGCCTTTGCCAGCGGCGCCGCGGCGTCCGATGACGAGTTGCGGCGCCTGACGGAAGAGGCGCGCAAGGCCTCCCTCCAGATCCTGTCGCAGATTCGAGGCGAAGTGACCAAGGAGCTGGAGCGGACGGGGCCGGTGCGGGCGATCGTGGTCTGCAAGTACAGCGCCCCGGAAATCACCTCCGTCGTTTCGCGCCAGACCGGCATGCGGGTCACCCGCGTTTCCCTGCGGGCCCGCAACCGCGCCCTGGGCGACCCCGATCCCTGGGAGCAGAAAGCCCTTCTCGATTTCGAGAAACGCCTTGCCGGCGGTGAGAAAACCGAGGCCATGGAAACGGCCGAGATCGTCAATGAGCCCGCCGGCCGGATGTTCCGCTACGTCAAGGCCATCCCCATGGGGCAGCCGTGCCTGGCCTGCCACGGCCCGACCGGGCAGCTCTCGGAAGCCGTCAAGGCGCAACTGGCCAACGAATACCCCTTCGACCGGGCCGTCGATTTCCAGGTAGGGCAGATCCGGGGTGCGGTTTCCGTCAAGAAAGCCCTGTGAGGCGGCGGGGCGCCGTCGCGCCCTGTACTGGCTGGCCGGCCTTCCCCTGGCGCTGGCGGCCTGCGGCCGCGATGCCCGCCGCTCCCCGGCGGGCCAGGCGTTGCCGGATCTGGAGTTTCCCGACTTTGCGGGCCAGGCGCATCGCCTGCGGGAATATGCCGGCGGGCCGCTCCTCATCAACGTCTGGGCCACCTGGTGCCCGCCCTGCCGCGGCGAGATGGCCGGTCTCGAACGCCTCTACCGGGAACTGCGTCCGGCGGGGCTGGCGATCGTCGGCATCTGCGCCGACAGCGACCTCAACCTGGCCCGGGAATACCTGCGCCAGGCGGACCTTTCCTTTCCCATCCGGAGCGATCCCGGCGGGCGGGCCATGGCCGCCCTGCTGGGAACGCCCGCCATTCCGGCGACGCTCCTGGTGAGCCGGGACGGCGTCATCCGCCGGATCGAGATCGGCGAGCGGGAATGGGATCGGGGGGAGGCCCGCGGGTGGGCCAGGGAACTGCTCCAGCCTGGAGCTTAGCGGCTGCTGGCCTCAATGGAGGCGAGGGCCTTCTTGGCCTCGGGGTGGCCCTGGGCGGCGGCCTTGCGCATCCAGCGGGCGGCTTCCTGGCGATTGTCGATGACCCCCTTGCCGGCCAGGAAGAGCAGGCCGAGGTGGTACTGGGCTTCGGCATGGCCGGCGCTGGCGGCCTGGAAGTACCAGGTCGCCGCTTCCCGGTCGGGGTCGGGTACGAATTTTGCGGTCTGGGAACCGAAGAGATAGGCCGAGCCGAGCTGGAACATGGCTTCGACATATCCCTGGGCCGCCGCCTTCTTCCACCAGTAGATGGCCTGCTTCTCATCTTCGGGAACGCCCTGGCCGTTGTAATGCATCATGCCGAGCCGGTACTGGGCGAGGGGGCTGCCGCTGTTGGCCAGGGGCAGGAGAAGCTGGGCGGCCTGGCCATGGCGTCCCGATTCGAGCGCCCGCAGGGCGTCGCTGAGCGGGTCGGCGCTCCAGGCCAGGCCGGAGGCGGCGAGCAGCAGCGCGGTGAGCAGGGTTTTTTGCAGCATGTCGATTACCCGTTTGGGGCCGAATGTCGGCGGACGCGGTGATTGGTGAGCCACCGTGTCCGGCCGATAATGTCCGGACCGGTCGTTGATTGCAGATTGACCAGATAGCAAGTTTCAGGCCTTGTGGGAAAAAATGGCGGCGGAAGGAATGGAAGAAGGAATGAACGAGAGCGAGGCGCCGGAAGGCCGCAGCCGGCCGGCCCGGGCCCTGGGCCGCCTGGGATTCTGGACGGTGGTGGTTCTCGGCGTCTATTTCATGCTCATCTCGGCGATCATCGCCTTCGAGCGGGACACCATGCTGGGGGCGGTGACGCGCCTGCAGGAGGTGCACGAGCGGGAGGAGCGGCTGGTGGCCCTCAATGTCGCCGTGTCGCGGACCATTCTCGCCATCAACGAGAATTACTTTTCCCCCGACGTCAATGAGGCGGCCAAGGTGGTCATCCTGGAAGTGGAGGCCATCCTTCCCGGCCTGCGCCGGCTGCAGGCGGCCTACCCGATGCTGGAGGGGGATCTCCAGGCCCTGCGCCAGTCCATCGACGAACTGGCCACGGCACCGTCGCGGGGCACCATCGCCGAGCTGCGCAGCGTGGTCCACCGGCTGGTCATCGAACTGGACGTGATCACCGCCGACACCCATTCACAGAAGCAGCGTACCGTCGAACGCTACCAGTCCACCTTCAACCGGGTGACCATGGAGTGGCTGCTGTTCGGGGTCGTCGGCTTCGCCATCCTCGGCGGCCTGATCATGGTCTTCTTCCGCCGCCTGGCCCACGACATCGACCGCGTCCGCGAGCGGGCCGTGGCCATCGTGCGCGGCTACCGGGACGATCCCCTGGAACACCAGCGGCAGGATGAGCTGGGGGCCCTGATGGACGCCGTCAACCAGATGCAGCAGGAACTCCGCCAGCGGGAGTCGGAAATCGAGTTGTCGCGCCAGCAGCAGTTCCACAAGGAGAAGATGGCGGCGGTCGGTTCCCTGGCGGCGGCCGTCGCCCACGAGATCAACAATCCCCTCTCGGCGATCGTCGGCGTCGCCCAGGCCATGGATCAGCAGTGCCAGGTCGAACAGTGTTCCCATTACGGCGAGGACTGCCATCCCTCGATGATCCTCGACCAGGCCAAGCGGGTGATGCAGATCACGCGGCGCATCAGCGAGTTCTCCGTGCCCCAGTCCCAGGAGCCGGAACTGCTCGACCTCAACGGCCTCTTGCGCAGCACCTGCAATTTCGTCGCCTTCGACCGGCGCTTCCGGCTGCTGGAACTCAAGACCGACCTCGACAGCAATCTCCCGGCGGTCTGCGCCATCGCCGACCACGTCGTGCAGGTGGCAATGAACTTGCTTATCAATGCGGCGGATGCCCTGCAGGATCGTACCGAGCCGCCGCCCTGCATTGCCGTGCGCACCCGGCAGGAGGGCGGGAATGTCGTCGTCGAGGTTGCCGACAACGGGACCGGCATCGAGCCTGAGCATATCGACCTGGTTTTCCGGGAGCACTTCAGCACCAAGGGCCCGGGACGGGGCAGCGGCCTGGGCCTGGCGGTGTGCCGCTCGCTGATCCGCGAGGCGGGGGGCGACATCACCATCGCCTCGGTGTGGGGCGAGGGGACGACGGTGACGGTGAAGCTGCCGTTGCCCTTCATGGGGAGCGAATCGGCCGCCGAAGCGGCTGAAAGGACGTGACATGCATGTACTGGTAATCGACGACGAGGCCGCCATCCGCCAGATCCTGGCGGCGGCGGTGAGCAAGGCAGGGCATTCCGTGGATACCGCGGCGACCGTGCGCGAAGCCTCCGCCAAACTGGTGCGGGGCGACGTGGATATCGCCCTGTGCGACATCAAGATGCCGGACGGCAACGGCGTCGAACTGGTGCGCAGCTTCAAGGGTTCCGGCATCGATACCCATTTCATCATGGTGACCGCCTTCGCTTCCGTGGAAACGGCGGTGGAAGCCCTGCGGGCGGGGGCCACGGACTACATCGTCAAGCCTGTGCGCAGCGAAGAGCTGATGCACCGCCTGGAGCAGATCGGCTCCATGCGCGGCCTCAAGGCCGAGAACCAGGCCCTGCGCCAACTGGTGGCCGGGGACCGGGGCGTCTTCCATTTCAGTTCGGCGTCGATGGTCGAGACGGAGCGCCTGGTGTCCAAGGTGGCGGTCACCGACAGCACCGTCCTGGTGACCGGGGAGAGCGGCACGGGCAAGGGTGTCACCGCCCGCTCCATCCACGAGATGAGCCCGCGCAGCGAGTTTCCCTTCATTCCGGTGAACTGCGGCGCCATCCCGGAAAACCTCCTGGAAAGCGAATTCTTCGGCCATGCCAAGGGCGCCTTCACCGGCGCCGACCGGGCGCGCAAGGGCCTCTTCTCCCAGGCCGACCGGGGCACGCTCTTCCTCGACGAGATCGGCGAACTGCCCCTGCACATGCAGACCAAGCTGCTGCACGTCATCGAGGACAAGGAAGTGCGTCCCCTCGGCGGCGAGCAGGCGCGCCGAGTCGATGTGCGCATCGTCGCCGCCACCAACCGCAACCTGGGGGAAATGGTGAGGGAGGGGCGCTTCCGGGAAGACCTCTATTTCCGCCTTTCCATGTTCCACATCCACATTCCTCCCCTGCGGGAGCGGCGGGACGACATTTCGCGGCTCATCCGCTTCGTCCTCAACGGCCTCGGGGGCAACGGCAAGAAGCAGCTCGAACTCGATCCCATGGCCGAGGAGATCCTGGTGGATTACGCCTGGCCGGGCAACGTGCGGGAACTGGAGAACGTCATCAACCGGGCCTATATCCTGGCCGACGGCGGGCGCATCTCCCTGGCCGACCTCCCCCCCGACATCGCCCGCCAGAGCCCGGGCCGGGAGCGCAGTGGCATGGATGTTGCTGCTTGCGGAGGACTGCGCGAGCAGTTGCGCCGCGTCGAGGCCGACATCATCCTCCGCACCCTGCGGGAGTGCGGCGGGGACCGTCGAGGGGCCGCGCAGAAACTGGAAATCGGTCTGTCCAGCCTGTATCGCAAGCTCGAGGAATTCGAGGCGCTGGGCACGGTGAAAAACGAATCGTGAAACAAGGAAGCCATGGGGCGACATTTTCGTTGGGGGGCCGGGGCTCTGCTGGCCGGCCTGCTCGTCTGCAGCGGGTCCTGCCTGGCGGGGCCTGAGGAGGATTACCAGGCAGGGGTCAAGAGCTACCAGGCCGGCGACGTGGTCGGCGCCATGCCCGGGTTGCGCAAGGCCGCCAACGCCGGACACGCCAAGGCCCAGGTGCTGCTGGCGGAGCTGCTCGACCGCGCCGAGTTCGACGAGGAAGCCGTCGCCTACTACCGCAAGGCCGCCGACCAGGGCGACGCCGACGGCATGTTCGGCTACGGCGTCATGGTCGCGGCGGGCGAGGGGGTGAAGAAGAAGGATCCCCTGGAGGGCCGCCGCTGGATCCGCAAGGCGGCGGAGCTTGGCCACAAGCAGGCCATCAACGTCCTCGGACAGGCCTATCTCAACGCCGAACTCGGGTTGGCGGAAGCGGATCGCCAGAGCCGGGAGGCGCTGCGCTGGGTCGAGCTGGCCGCCCAGAACGACTACCTGCCGGCGGTGGATGCCCTGGCCGAGGCCTATCGCACCGGCAGTGGCCTGCCGGTGGTCGCCAACGCGAGGCTGGCGGAGGAATACGTCGCCCAGGCCAACCGCCTGCGTGGCATCGATCCTGCTAAGAAAAAGAAGAAGGGGCGCCGGCTTCCCGCCCCGCCGGCCTAGGAGAGCGCCATGAATAGAGCCTTACGCACCGGGGTGGCCGCGGCCGCCGTGGCGGCCCTCGCGGCCGGCAGCCTGCCGGCGTTCGCCGCCAACCTCATGCGCGGCCAGCAGTTGTACCAGATGCACTGTGCCGCCTGCCACGGCATGCGCGGGGAGGGCGTCGTGCCCGACGCGCCGAAATTCCGCCTGGGCGAGCGGCTCAATCAGCCGGACGTCCAGCTCATGCAATCCGTGCGGACCGGCAGCAAGACCATGCCGCCTTTCTTCGGCATCCTGAAGGACGGCGAAATCCTCGACGTGTTGGGCTATGTGAGAACCCTCCGATGAAAATCAGAAACACCCTGCAACTGCTGGGACTGGCCGCCCAGATCCTCCTGCTCGCACCGCTCGCCCAGGCGGCCGACAAGGGGGTGCGCGTCGTCGACTCCTTCGAGGTCGGCGACAACGTCTATGTCCGCGCCCTGACCGTGGACAAGGCGGCCAACGCCCTGTGGGTCGGCACGTCCGTGGGCGCCCTGGAAATCGACCTGGCCACCTCGCGCCCCCGCAACACCTTCACCCGCCAGGAGGGCCTGGCCAACGAATACGTCTTCGCCATCGGCATCGACTCCCAGGGCTACAAGTGGTTCGGCACCAACGCCGGCGGCGCCTCCCGCTACAAGGACGGCAAGTGGAAAACCTATTTCCCCATGCACGGCCTGGCGGACTACTGGATTTACTCCTTCCAGAACGACCGGGAAGGCAACCTCTGGATCGGCACCTGGGCCGGGGTCAACCACTTCAACGTCAAGACCGGCAAGTTCAAGACCTACGTCAAGGAGCTGATCAACGAGTGGGTTTATGGCCTGGCGATGGACGGCAACGGCCGCATCTGGTTCGGCACCGAGGGCGGGGTGACCATGTACGACGGCAAGCGCTGGCGCTCGTGGACCCACAAGGACGGCCTTGGCAGCGAGAACCCGGAAAAGCTCCAGGCCAGCCCCAACACGGGCCTGGGCACGCGCTCCCGCCATGACCTCACCACCCAGGTGGACGGGCTGCCCTCCTACAACCCGAACTACGTCTTCTCCATCCACGCGGCGCCCGACGGCGTCATCTGGGCCGGTACCTGGGGGGGCGGGGTGAGCCGCTACGACGGCAAGCGCTGGACCAATTTCACCAGCCACGACGGCCTGGCCGGCAATATCGTCTATGCCATGGTCCAGGACGACAAGGGCGTCTTCTGGTTCGGCACCGACAAGGGGGTCTCCCGCTACGACGGCAAGACCTGGAAAAACCTCGGCCCCAAGGAGGGGCTCTTCGACCAGAACGTCTACGCCCTGGCGATCGCCCCCAACGGCGACGTCTGGGCCGGCACCAAGCGCGGCGTCGTCCGCATTGCGCCCCAGTAAGGGCGCGGAGAAAGGAAAATCATGAACATGTTGCGCCCGGGCAAGGCCCTTGCCCTTGTCCTCCTCTCCCTCGGCGCCGCGGGCCTGGCCGGCGGCGCCGAAAGCGAACCGCTGCTGCTGGCCCAGGCGGCACCGGCCCATCCCCCCGTGGCGGGGATGCCCCAGCATCCCGCCGTGGCGCCCCAGGAGCGGGAGGGCAAGGTCAGCGTCGATCCGGCGGCCAAGTTCACCCATTTCCGCGTCGGCAACAAGAACGTCAAATCCATCTACGCCGAGGGCAAGGTGGTCTGGGTCGGCACCTCCGGCGGCGTCGTCCGCTACGACACCCGGGACGACAGCTTCAAGCTTTTCGACGTGCGCAACGGCCTGCTGTCCAACGGCATGTTCTTCGTCGGCAAGGTCAAGGGACAGATCGCCGTCGGCACCTACGGCGGCGGCCTGTCGCTCCTCGACGAGAAAAGCGGCAAGTGGAAGACCTACAACATTCCCGAGGGCCTGGGCGACGCCTTCGTCTACGACGTCATCACGGCCAGCAACGGCGACATCTGGATCGCCACCTGGTCCGGGGTCAACCGGGTGCGGGGCGGCCACTTGGACGACCGCAGCAAGTGGGACCTGTACACCGTCGAAAACACCAGGGGTGGTGTTCCCAACGACTGGGTCTATGGCCTGGCCGAAGGCAGGAACGGCGACATCTGGCTGGCCACCGAGGGCGGCATGGCCCGCTTCGCCAACAACCGCTGGGAGAACTGGAATCATGCCCGGGGCCTGGGCGCTCCCTATGAGAAGGTGAAAAATGACATCGCCTTCAAGAATGATCCGGGCAAGCAGTCCCTGCACCACGCCAAGCAGAAGCAGGAGATGGGGCTGGGCGACGTGAACGTCGCCTACAACCCCAACTACGTCGTTTCCCTGGAGGTGGACAAGCAGGGCAACGTCTGGGCCGGTACCTGGGGCGGCGGCCTTTCCCGTTTCGACGGCAAGAAGTGGGTCAGCTATACCACCGCCGAGGGATTGCCCGGCAACCACGTTTTCATGCTCCACCAGGACGACAAGGGCCGCCTCTGGGTCGGCACCAACAACGGCCTCACCCAGTGGCAGGACGGCAAGTTCGCCAAGGCCCTGACCACCGCCGACGGCCTCTTCGCCAACAACGTGTTCGCCATGGCCACCACTGGCGATGGCGACCTGTGGATTGGCAGCTACGGCGGCGTCGCGCACCTCCGGCCGCCGGCCAGATAGCCCCGCGGCGGCGGGGAGCGGCCCTCAGCCCCCCGTGCCGGACGGGCCGGGGGCAGCCGTCGCCAGGGCGGTGAGGTGTTCGTCGAGGAGTTCCATTCCCGTCGGCAGGAGGCGATCCCCCTCCGGTTTCCGGCGAAAGCGCCCGGTCAGCGGAAAAGACTCCGCTCCGTCGGCGCCGGCGTCGTCGGAACGGCGGGGCGTACCGGCTTCGCTGCGCAGCGTCATGATGCGGCCGGCCCCTTGGCGTGGGCCCGGTGGCTGCAGATATCGCACTGGCGGCCGGGTTTCTCGCCGCACAAGGCACGCTGGCGAACCTTGCGGAAGGGCAGGTTGGACCAGGCGTCGGCGAGTTTTTCCTGCTTGAGGTCGGCCATGAACGAATAGCCGGAGTGGTCCTGGGCGCAGGCGACCAGATGGCCGTTGGTACGAACGTGGGCGACGGTGAAGGGAGCCCAGCAGTGGAGTTTGGCCGGGGCGGTGCCGTGGGCCGGGGTGTGGCGGCTGACGCCGGCCAGGGAGGCGCATTCACGGAAGGCAGCCTGCAGCAGCATACCGTGGGCCTGGCCGGTCCGGTCCAGGGAAATGAGACAGCGGTGGCCGCCGTCGGCGGCGATGCGGTCGCGATACGCCAGCAGCCGTTCCACCAACTGGCGGAAGAGGGCGCGGTCCACGGCCAGGAGGTTGATGGCGCGGGTACGCCACAGGCGGCTGGCCATGTTGAAATCGAGGACCAGATGATCGAGTCCATCCGCCATCACGTCCGCCAGCAGGTCCGGGTTCGCCGCCAGGGCGTCGATGTGGACGACGACCTGGCCGAAGCGGCATTGCTTCTTGGCGAAGCGGACGCCGGCATGCAGCCACGAACAGGTGTTGGTGGCGCCAAGGTCGGCGATCTCCAGTCGCTTGATGCCCAGGCAGCAGGCCTCCTTGGCCAGGCAACGGAAGAGCCCCCAGTCCATGGTGGCGTGCCCGTGCTCCCCTTCGCCCTCGCCGCGCATGGCCCGGGGCGCGCTCACGTCGATGCGCACGGTGTCGGGCAGGGGAGGGTTCTCCAGCAGGCGGTGGCCCGGCTGCTGGGCGCCGTGGTGGAGGGAACGGTGATAGCGGCCGGCTTCGTGATGACGGTCCCGGCGATCGCCCTGGGGCGGGCGGTGGGGCGTGGCCGAACGGTTGCGCGGGTGCCTGCCGGCAATGCCCCAGACGTCGTCCGGGGGCAGGTCGTGCAGGGCTGCCGCCCGGTCGCCCCGGTCGATCAGCTCCAGCGCCTCGCCCAGGGTGATCTGCAGCAGGGGGGCCGATTCCTGGGCCCGCACCAGGCGATTGATCTTGGTCAGGAAAAGGAGTTCCTCCGCCACTTCGACAGGCAGGCCCTGGCGGCTACCGTCCCGGGAATCCATGATCAGGCGATGGACGAAGGTGTTCAGTTCCCGGCTCTTCCACAGGGCCGTCAGCTTGTCCACGAGATGGGGCATGGCTTCCAGGGACGCTGGGCCGGGCAGGGGGCCGGTCTTCCGCGCCGGGGTGCGGGCTGCGAGGGCAGGCATCAGTTCTGGAAAGGGGACTTTGGGGTCGCCGGCCATGGCTGCCGCCGGAATCGTTCCACTAATGCGATCGCTGCTCACAGTGTTCCTCCTGCTTCGGGGACGGATAGCGCCGCGATGGCGGCGGGTTGCCGGCAAGGGTCTGATACGGATGCGAGGAAGCGAGGAAGGGCTTGAGCTTCATGTCCTCGTTCCGGATGTGGGTGGACCACCAGCGGGTCAGGTAGCCCAGCAGGTCGCCGACGGCGATGATGCCCAGGGTGGCGCCGTAGCTGGCTTCCGCGATCACCTCGCAGTACTGCTCGTGTTCGGCCCGGTGCTCGTCCAGCCCGGGAAAGCCGAGGGCGCGCATGAGCGCTTCCTCCTGCTCGAAGTGATAGGTCGCGTAATGGGCCAGCTCGGTCAGGACACCGTGGGCTCCCTCGGCGCGGGCGGCGTCACCGGCGAGATCGGCCAGGCGGTTGATCAGCCCGGCCAGATGCCGGTGATGGGCGTCCAGCTCCGGGGCGCCGACGCTCAAGGCGTCGTGCCATTCGATGGCGCCCGCCCGGTGGGAAAGGCGGCCGCCGGGGCCGCCGCGCCACTCCGCGTTCATCAGGCCTTCTTGGCCCAGGCCACGCAGTAACCTTTGGGAGACACTTCCGTGTCGCCGGCGAAGATCTTGCAGCCGCCCAGGTCGCTGGGGCTCTTGCCGGGGACGAACTGGATGCAGGTGGCGCAGGCCTTGTCGCCCTCGGGCGAATCCTTGTACTTCATGGTGGCGCGCATGGCGTCATTCTTGGCCGCCAGGGCCACGACCGGCATGGCGGCCAGGGCGGCGCCTCCCAGCTTGAAGAGGCGGCGGCGGCGAAGGTTGACGGGGCTGGACATGGTCGATCTCCTGTAGTCGATGGTTGCCGGGAATCCCGGATGCCACCACCGACGCAAACGCTGTGCCTGCCCGGGAAATCGCGGCTGGCAGCGGAAATCGGGGAGAAACCGGGGATTGCCGGAGGGCCCGAGATTGCCATTTCCGGGAAGGGGGCTCTCGCCGCTGGGAAAGTGGCACTCCCTTCGGGAAGGTCGCGGGGATGACGTATTTTTCTGGGGGGCTCTTGAAATCCCCCGGGGCGCCCCCTATTATTAGCACTCTCCGGCGGTGAGTGCTAACCGTCTGCCGCTGCTCCCGGGGTTGCCCGGCCCTTTTCCATACTCTGTCACTTCATAGACTAGGAGACTGCTTTATGAAAATCCGTCCTCTCCACGACCGCGTGATCGTCAAGCGCGTTGAAGCCGAGCGCACCACCGCTTCCGGCATCGTCATCCCCGACACCGCCGGCGAAAAGCCGGATCAGGGCGAAGTCCTGGCCGTCGGCCCGGGCAAGCGCGACGACAGCGGCAAGCTGAACGCCCCGGACGTGAAGGTCGGTGACCGCGTGCTGTTTGGCAAGTACGCCGGCCAGACCGTCAAGGTCGACGGCCAGGAAGTCCTGGTCATGCGCGAAGAAGACATCATGGGCGTCCTGGAAGCCTGAGCTTCCCGCACCCTTCCAAGAACCGATACAGGAGAATTAAATGGCAGCTAAAGAAGTCAAGTTCGGCGATTCCGCCCGCGCCCGCATGGTCGAAGGCGTCAACATCCTGGCCGACGCCGTCAAGGTCACCCTCGGTCCCAAGGGCCGCAATGTCGTGCTCGAGCGTTCCTTCGGCGGCCCCACCGTCACCAAGGACGGCGTTTCCGTCGCCAAGGAAATCGAGCTGAAGGACAAGTTCGCCAACATGGGCGCCCAGATGGTCAAGGAAGTCGCTTCCAAGACCTCCGACATCGCCGGTGACGGCACCACCACCGCCACCGTGCTGGCCCAGTCCATCGTCCGCGAAGGCATGAAGTTCGTCGCCGCCGGCATGAACCCGATGGACCTCAAGCGCGGCATCGACAAGGCCGTCGCCGCCACCGTCGAAGAGCTGAAGGCCATCT
>DAINDE010000040.1:0-40236 GCA_036732025.1 Rhodocyclaceae bacterium | reverse complement strand
CGCGCGAACTGCCCGCCGCCCTCGCCCGCGCGCTCGAGGCCACCCGCCGCGACCCGGCCTTCCAGCACGGTCTCAGCCCCCGGGCCGGCCTCGCCCTCCTGGCGGCGGCCCGGGCCTGGGCCTGGCTGGCAGGCCGGACCATGGTGCTGCCCGACGACGTGCAGGAGGTCCTGCCCGCCGTCGCCCGCCACCGCCTGCGCTCCGCCCAGGGCGGCGGCCACGCCCGGACCGAGGACATCGCCGGCCTCGTCCGCACCGTCCCCATCCCCTGATTCCATCCCCATGGCCCCCGCCGCGGCGTTCAAGGACTGGCTCTTCCGCTGGCAGCGGAGCGACGGCACCGCCCCCATCGTCCTCGGCCAGCGGCGCATCTTCATCCTGCCCACCCGCGCCGGCCTGGTCTATGCCGCCGCCCTGGCGGTGATGCTGGTGGGCGCCATCAACTACAACCTGGCCCTGGGGCACGCCCTGGTCTTCCTCCTCGCCGGGCTGGGGGTGGTGGGCATGATCCACGCCTTCCGCAACCTGGCCGGCCTGGGCATCCAGGGCGGCCGCTGCGAGCCGGTTTTCGCCGGGGAGACCGCCCACTTCCCCCTCCACCTGGAAAACGACCGTCCCCAGCCCCGGCTGGCCCTGGAACTGCAGGCCGGCGAAGGCGCCCCGGTGCGCTGCGATGTCCCCGCTGGCGGGCGGGCCGACGTCGCCCTGCCCGTACCCGCATCCCGCCGCGGCTGGCTGCCCCTGCCCCGGGTGCGCCTGGAAACCCGCTACCCCCTCGGCCTCTTCGTCGCCTGGAGCTATCCCCGGCCGGCCCTGGCCTGCCTGGTCTATCCACAGCCCGTGGACACGCCGCTGCCCCCGCCCCGGCCCGCCGCCCACCGCGGGGAGCACGGCGGCGACGCCGGCCGGGAGGACTTCGCCGGCCTGCGCCAGCGCCAGGCCGCCGACTCCCCCCGCCACGTGGCCTGGAAGGCGGTGGCTCGCGCCCCCGCCGACAGCCCGCTGCTGGTCAAGGAGTTCTCGGGTGGGGCCCGGGCGGAACTGTGGCTGGACTGGCAACGCCTGCCCGACGGCGCCGACGCCGAGACCCGCCTTTCCGTACTGGCCGGCTGGATTCTGGCCGCGGAAGCCGCCCGCCTGCCCTACGGCCTCGCCCTGCCCGGGCTCACCCTCGATCCCGACTGCGGCGACGCCCATCGCCGCCGCTGCCTGGAAGCCCTGGCCCTCTTTCCGGCCCCATGAGCACCCCCGCCCCTGCTGCCCTCGACCGCGGCGCCGTGCCCTGGCTCTTCGCCGTCGCCCTGGCCACCACCCTGCCCCATGCCGAGCACCAGCCGCCCTGGCTGAGCCTGGCGGCCGCCGGCCTTGCCGGCCTGAGCGCCTGGCTGTGGTGGTCCGGCCGGCGCCTGCCCGGCCGCTGGTGGCTGGCGCTCCTGGTGGCGGGCGCCACGGCGGGCGTGCTGGCGGAGTTCCGCACCCTCTTCGGGCGCGACGCCGGGGTTGCCATGCTGGTCCTCTTCATGGCCATGAAACTCCTGGAACTGCGCAGCCGGCGGGATGCCCAGGTGGTGGTCATCCTCGGCTACTTCCTCCTGCTCACCCATTATTTCTACTCCCAGAGCATCCCCACCGGCCTGTGGCTGCTGGCCGCCGCCGTGGTGGTCACCGGCGCCCTCGTCCGCCTGCACGGCGGCCCTGCCGCGGCACCGGTGCCGACCCTGCGCTACGCCGGGCTGATGATCCTGCAGGCGACGCCCTTCCTCCTCGTCCTCTACCTCCTCTTCCCGCGCATCGCCGGCCCCCTCTGGGGCCTGCCCCAGGACGCCCACAGCGGCCGCTCCGGCCTGCCCGAGCGCATGGCCCCGGGCAGCATCGCCGACCTCGCCCTGAGCGCCGACATCGCCTTCCGGGTCCGTTTCGACGGCTCGGCGCCCCCGCCCCAGGCGCTCTACTGGCGCGGCCCGGTGATGGAATGGTTCGACGGCCGCACCTGGACCCACCGGCCCGCCGGCACCGCCCCGCCCGCCGTCGTGCCCCAGGGCGCTTCACTGCGCTACGAAATCACCCTGGAGCCCCACAACTAGCGCTGGCTGCTGGCCCTCGACGCCCCCACCCGGTTGCCGGAGGGCGCCCGCCTCACCCCCAACCTTTCCGCCATCGCCGGCGAACCGGTGGCCCTGCGCCAGCGCTACGCCTTCGCCTCGGCCCCGGCCTTCCGCTACAACCTGGAAGAGGCACCCGCCGCCCTGGAACGCAACCTGGCCCTGCCCGCCGGGGCCAACCCCCGCACCAGGGCCCTGGCCGCCCAGTGGCGCGCCGCCGATCCCCGGCCCGAGGCCCTGGTGCGCCGCGCCCTCGCCCTTTTCGGCCAGGAGGCCTTTGCCTACACCTTGCAGCCGCCGCTCCTCGGCGAGCACGCCGTGGATGACTTCCTCTTCGGGAGCCGCCGGGGCTTCTGCGAGCACTTCGCCTCGGCCTTCGTCGTCCTCATGCGGGCCGCCGGCGTGCCGGCCCGGGTGGTGGGCGGCTACCAGGGCGGCGAAGCCAACCCGGTGGACGGCTACCTGGCGGTGCGCCAGTCCGACGCCCATGCCTGGGCCGAGGTCTGGCTGGCCGGGGAAGGCTGGCGGCGGGTGGACCCCACCTCGGCCGTTTCCCCGGCCCGGGTGGAATCCGGCATCGCCCGGGCCATGCCGGCGGGCGAACCGCTGCCGGCGCTGATCCAGTTCGACGCCGGCTGGCTGCGGGCCGCCCGCTACCGCTGGGAAGCCCTCAACAACGCCTGGAACCAGTACGTGCTCGGGTACAATCCCCAGCGCCAGCGGGATTTCCTCGCCGGCCTTGGCTGGCCAGACGCCGACTGGAAGCGCCTCGTCTCCCTGCTCGCGGCGGGCTGCGGCCTCGCCCTCCTGGGGGTGGCGGCCTGGGCGCTGGCCCGGCGCCCCCGCCTCGACCCGGCTCAGCGCCTGTGGCTGGCGGCCATGAAGCGCCTGGGGCGACGGGGCATCCGCCCCCGGCCCGGGGAAACGCCCTACGCCCTGGCCGCCCGGGTGGCCCGGGAAAAGCCCGCCCTGGCTGCCCCGCTGGCGGCGGTGGTGGAATGTTACTGCGCCGCGCGCTACGGCAGCCGGCCCGAATTGTTGGATGACCTGCGCCGGGCCGTCGCCGGCCTGCGCCCCTGGAGAATGCCTTGAAACATCTGCTCTGCGCCGGCTGGCTGGGCCTTTCCGCCACCCTGGCGGCGGCCGCGCCCCCCGCCCCCTCCTTCGCCGCCGACCCGGCGGCCATCGAATTCGCCCATGACCTGGCCCGCCGCCAGGGCTTCGACGCCGGCGACCTGCTCCACGAATTCGCCCAGATCCACCCCAACGCCCGCGTGCTCAAGCTCATCCGCCCGCCGGTCTCGCCCCTGCAGCGCTCCTGGGAACGCTATCGCCCGCGCTTCCTCAACGAGCGGCGCATCGAGCGGGGCGTCGCCTTCTGGCAGGAAAACGCCGCCACCCTGGCCCGGGCCAGGGCCCAGTACGGCGTGCCCGAGGAAATCATCGTCGGCATCATCGGCGTGGAAACCGAATACGGCCGCAACATGGGCGGCTTCAAGGTGCTGGAAGCCCTCGCCACCCTGGCCTTCCGCTACCCGCCCCGGGCCGAGTTCTTCCGCGCCGAACTGGAACAGTTCCTCCTGCTGGCCCGGGAAAACCGCCTCGACCCCCTCGCCGTCAACGGCTCCTACGCCGGCGCCATCGGCATTCCCCAATTCATGCCCGGCAGCCAGCGGCGCTTCGCCGTCGATTTCGACGGCGACCAGCGGGTGGACCTCTCCGGCAGCGTCGAGGACGCCATCGGCAGCGTCGCCCGCTTCCTCGAACAGCACGGCTGGCAGGCGGGGCAGCCCGTGGCCGTGCCGGCCATGACGCCCGGGGCACCCGACGCCGACATCCTCGAGGCGGGCATCCGCCCCGGCTTCAAGGTCGCCGCCCTGGCCGCCCGGGGCATCACCGCCGACGCCGACCCGGAAGCCACCGCCACCCTGGTGGACCTAGTCAGCCCCGGCCGGGAAACGGAATACTGGCTGGGCTTCGAGAACTTCTACGTCATCACCCGCTACAACCGCTCCAGCTTCTACGCCATGGCCGTCTTCCAGCTTGGCGAGGCGGTCAAGGAGCGGCTGGGGCGCTGAATCAGCCGCGCAACCCGTACCAGAAGAGCCCGATCCACTCGTGCAGCCCCAGGGCGGTGTCCCGGGAAGCGGCGTAGTTGGGCAGGTAATCCAGGGCCAGGCTGCCGGAACCGGCACTCAGGTAGGCCATGGGCGCGGGGACGACCGCCAGCCCCGCCCGCTCGAAGGCCGCCACCGCCCGCGGCATGTGGAAGGCATGGGTGACCAGGATGATCCTGCGCACCCCGTCCTGCGCCAGCATCGCCGCCGACAGCCCCGCATTCTCCCGGGTGTTGTTCGATTCCCCTTCCTGCCAGCGCGGCACCACGCCGAAATCGCGGGCCAGCACCCGAGCCATGAGTTCCGCCTCCGACGGCCCCGGCCCCTCCGGATGCCCCCCCGTCACCAGCAGGGGCAGCCCCGACGCCTTGGCCACCAGGGCCCCGTAGCGCACCCGTTCGAGGGCGAACTGCTTGAGATCGTCCGCCCCACCGAAATCCGGCCCGTGCCGGTAACGGCCGGAGCCCAGCACCACCACCGCCTCTGCGTCGAAATGCCCCGCCGCGAGGTCGAGGGGCGGATGGCGGGTTTCCAGAGGCTGCAACAACGCCTTGCCGGTGATGGGCAACGCCTGCAGCAGAATCGCCAGCAAGCCCAGCCCCACCAGCCACCGCCCCGCCCGCGGCCGGCGGCGCAGGAGGAGAAAGCCCAGGCCGGCCGGCAGCAGGCCGTTGAGGGGCGGCAGCAGGAGGCTGGCGGCGAGGTTGGTGAAGAGCCAGGTGAGGGACATGGGGGATATCGCGAGACGATGCGGGGATCAGGTTGCTGAAGTTGGCGGCCTTCTCCATGCCGAAATCATTCAATCCTAAAGCTCTGCGATAGTCGCTCCGAACTGAATGCGGATGACAATGCTCTGCATGAGGCGTCTGACTCAGCTATTCCGTGCGGCAATAGCGGCTTAAGCCTCAGTGGAGGCACCGGCCTCGCTCAATTCCAAGTGGCGTAGACCCACAGTGTAATGCCCCCCTTCCTCTTTCTTGAGTACCAATAGATCGTAGGATTTCAGCATGTCCAACAGTCCGGAGTGCCCGTAACTTGCCGGTGAAAAACCAGGGTCCATTCGCTTTAGATACTGCCCCAACCCCCCAAGATGCACTTGACCTTCCGACGTATTGCTCGCGAGCAGCGCCACTGCATCGACCACGAATTTCGGTCGCCGCTTGGTGGCTGGCGCCTTCAGTTGATCCGCTTTCGGCTGAGTCTGTTTACCATTTTGAGGTTCAACGCTCGGGGGTGGCGCCCATTCAAAAAACTGGTCACTGGCGTTACGTAGCGCTTCTGGCGTCTTTGACTCGCCAACAATACAAACAGTCGCCCCACGCTCCCGAAGCTTCCGGCACAGATAGGCAAAATCTGAATCGCTTGTTACGAGGCAGAACTTGTCAGCACGATGATCGAACATTGCTTCGAGAGCATCCAATGCCAGCGCAATATCGGCAGTGTTCTTACCAGCCGCGTATTGATATTGGAGGCATGGCGTAAAAGCTTGTCTAACCATGGCCTCTTGCCAAGTCTTGGCGAGAGTCGTGTGGTTCCCATATCCACGACGAAGGACAACACGGCCGAACTGGGCAACAACGCGTAAAGCGTATTCCAGAATCTCCGGCGCAGTGTTGTCGCAATCAACAAGTACCGCAACACGAGAATCAGTGGGATGGGTTGGTGCGCTCATCAATTGGCTCATCAAGTAGCAAAACACAGCCATGATAATGGCAAACGCCAGGTACCTTTAGCTGCGTTTCGCAGAGCCACCCGATTGGCTGCGCCAGTTCTAAAGGCAGGACTGCAACAATGGGCCCTGCCACACTTCGGTGCCCAGCAAAAGAAGAGCCCGCCGAAGCGGGCTCCTCTCCTTCGATCCGACTACCGCCCCTCAACCGGCCAGCAGCGCCTTGATGTTCTCCAGGGTGGAAGGATCGTCGATGGTGGTCAGGTCGCCGGGGTCGCGGCCTTCGGCCAGGGCCTGCAGGGAGCGGCGCAGCATCTTGCCGGAGCGGGTCTTGGGCAGGCCGGTGACGAAATGCACCCGGGCCGGGCGGGCGATGGCGCCGAGGATGCTGTCCACCGTGCCCATGACTTCCTTTTCCAGGGCGGCGGTGAGTTCCGGCGTGGCGATGCGGGCAGCGTCCTTGACCACGGCGAAGGCCAGGGGCATCTGGCCCTTGAGCTTGTCCTCGACGCCGACGACGGCGACTTCGGCGATGGCCGAGTGGGCCTGGACGGCTTCCTCGATCTCGCGGGTGCCCAGGCGGTGGCCGGCGACGTTGATGACGTCGTCGGTGCGGCCGAGGATGGTGAAGTAGCCGTCTTCGTCCTTGATGGCCCAGTCGAAGGAGGAATACACCAGCGGTTCCTTGAAGAGGCTGAAGTAGGTGCTGACGAAGCGGTCGTCCTGGCCCCAGACGGTGGACAGGCAGCCCGGCGGCAGGGGCGGCACGACGGCGGCAATACCCTTTTCGTTGGGCCCGCACTCGGAGCCGTCCTCGCGGAAGATCTTGAGGTTGTAGCCGTAGACCGGGAAGCTGGGCGAGCCGAACTTGATCGGAGTCTTTTCCACGCCATGGATGGCGGCCAGCATGGGCCAGCCGGTTTCGGTCTGCCAGTAGTTGTCGATGACAGGCTTGTTCAGCTCGCCCATGAACCACTCATGGGTGGGCTGGTCGAGGGGCTCGCCGGCCATGAAGATGTGCTTCAAGGACGACAGGTCGTACTTGTGCATGTAGGCCGGGTCCTGCTTCTTCAGCACGCGGGCGGCGGTGGGGGCCGAGAACATGACGTTGACCTTGTACTTCTCGACGATCTGCCACCAGATGCCGGGGTCGGGGCGCAGCGGCGTGCCTTCGTACATGACTGTGGCCATGCCGGCGATGAGGGGCCCGTAGATGATGTAGCTGTGGCCCACCACCCAGCCGATGTCGGAGGTGGAGAAGTAGGTCTCGCCCTCGTAGCCGCAGTAGATGTGCTTCATGGAGGAAGCGAGCGCCACGGCGTAGCCGCCGGTATCCCGCTGCACGCCCTTGGGCTTGCCGGTGGTGCCGGAGGTGTAGAGGATGTAGGAGGGCTCGGAGGATTCCATCCAGGTGCAGGGCACCCTGGCGTCCATGTGCTCGGCGCGCAGGGTGGCGTAATCCGCGTCGCGGCCGGGAACCTTGTTGAATTCCTTGTCGAGGCCGCGATCGACCATCAGCACC
Source organism: Rhodocyclaceae bacterium (assembly GCA_036732025.1). Lineage (GTDB taxonomy): Bacteria > Pseudomonadota > Gammaproteobacteria > Burkholderiales > Rhodocyclaceae > SSSZ01. The sequence continues at coordinate 32,826 of DAINDE010000040.1, read as the reverse complement.
TTGGCCGGCTTGTGTTCGGCCAGGTTGATGGCCTCGTCCAGCAGGTGCTTGTAGGGCACGGGCTTGCCGTTGCGCATGCCGGCGTCGGAGGAGACGACGAGCACCGGCTTGGCGTCGTCGATGCGGGTGGCCAGGGAGCCGGAGGCGAAGCCGCCGAAGACCACGGAGTGGATGGCGCCGATGCGGGCGCAGGCGAGGATGGCGAAGCAGGCCTGGGCGATCATCGGCATGTAGATGAGGACGCGGTCGCCCTTCTTGACGCCGAGGCTCTGGTAGATGGCGGCCATGCGCTCGATCTCCCGTTGCAACTCGGCGAAGGTGTAGATCTTCTCCTCGTTGGTTTCGGTGGAGATATAGATCAGGGCGCGGTCGTTCGGCCGCTTGGCGGCATGGCGGTCCACGGCGTTGTGGCAGAGGTTGGTCTTGCCTCCGACGAACCACTTGGCGAAGGGTGGGCGCGAATAGTCGCAGACCTGGGTGAACGGCTCCTGCCAGTCGATGAGGCGGGCCTGCTCGGTCCAGAACTCATCGGGGCGCTCGATGGAATATTGGTGAAACTCCTTGTACGTCGTCATAGATCTTCCCTTTGTTTGTTTCCTGCACTCGGCTACACAACTCCTTGCCCGGACTTTTCTTGTGAATCGGTCCGTTCGCTCAAACGGCGTTCGATATCCGCCAGGGGCAGATTCAACCCGTATTCCTTGTCCAGCAGGCGCAACAGCGGCAGCACCTGCTGGCCCAGCCGCGGCAAGTGCGGCAGCACCGCCTCCGGCCGCTGGGCATTCAATAGTTCGAGGGCGTGCTGGACGCCCAGCTTGCGCATGGCCCCCTGGGCGGCGCCGGCGACGATGCGGTTGCCACCGGCAGCCATGGCCTCCTGCATGCGCTGCCCGGCCAGGTCGAGCAGGGCGCCGGCGGAAATGGCGTCGTCGGTCGGCGCGCTGGCCACCCCGATGCTGACGGTGAGGATGACCCGTTGGCCGTGGGCCGCCACGTGGGCCACCTCCACCGCCTCCCGCACACGGTTGGCGAAGGAGACGCAGAGGGATGCCGACGTGCCGGGCGACACCACGGCGTACTGGCCCTCGCCAAAGTGGCCGAGGCTGTCCTCGCGGCGGATCTTGGCCGCCAGCAACTTGGCGAAGCGGGTGCCGACCTGGGCGGCGACTTCCGGCCCCAGCTTTTCGCAGACCTGGGCATAGCCGTCGAAACCCAGCACCAGCACGCTCACCTCGCTGCCGTGGCGCAGGGCATGGGCCAGGGCCTGCGCCCCCTGCAGCTCCACGTACTTGCGGGTGAACAGGCCGGTTTCCGGATCCTGCACCATCTGCTCGCGGCCTTCCTCCAGGTTGTGGCGGGCCTGGGACAGGGCCAGCAGATGGTCGAGACGGGTGAGGATTTCCGCCGAACCACCGCCCTTGCTGATGAAATCCGAAACGCCCAGGGCCTTGGCCTTCTGGCGCTCGTCCTCGGTCTCCTCGCCGGAGACCAGGATGAAGGGAATCTCCTGCAAACGGCGCAGTCTGGAGGTGCGGACCTTCTCCAGCAACTGGTAACCGTCGAGCTTGGGCATCTGCAGGTCGGAAATCACCGCCTGGATGGAATGGTCGAGGATGAGGGTCTGCCAGGCCGCCTCGCCATCGGCCTCCTCCCGGGTCTCGTAGTGCCCCTGCAGGTTGCGCACCAGGGAGGCGCGCACCAGGCGGGAATCGTCGACGACCAGGACGCGGGGGAGATCGGCCATCTCAGCGGCCGCCCACGGCAACGACCACCCGGCCCTTGGCGCGGCCGGCGATGAATTCCGGGAAGACCGCCGGCAGTTCGTCGAAGGCGATCTGCCGGGTCAGGGCGGCGAGGTGCCGGGGCTTGAGGTCGCCGGCCAGACGCTGCCACACGCCGTGGCGGTAGGGTTCGCCGACATAGCCCGAATCGATCCCCAGCAGGCTCACCCCCCGCAGGATGAAGGGCGCCACCGTGGTATTGAGGGTCATGCCCGCCGCCAGCCCGATGCTGGCGATGGCGCCCCCTTGCTCCATGGTGCTGGCAATCCAGGCCAGGTAGTCGCCGCCCAGGTTATCCACCGCACCGGCCCAGCGGGCCCGGTCCAGGGGACGGATCTTGCTCAGGTCGAGGCTGGAGCGCAGAAGGATTTCCTCCGCCCCCAGGCCGCGCAGATAGTCCGCCTCGCTTTCCTTGCCGGTCAGGGCGACGACACGGTAACCGCGCTGCGCCAGCATGTCGATGGCCAGGCTGCCGACCCCGCCGGTGGCGCCGGTGACGAGGACCGGCCCCTTTTCCGGCCGGAGCCCGTTCTCCTCCATGCGGACGATGCCCAGGGCCGCGGTGAAGCCCGCCGTTCCCAGGGCCATGGCCTCGAAGAGGCTCATCCCGTCAGGGAGCGGCACCACCCAGTCGGCGGGAACCCGCGCCACCTCGGCATAGCCGCCGTGGTGGGCGACACCGATGTCGAAACTGGTGGCTATCACCGGGTCGCCGGCCTTGAAACGGGGGTCGCCGCTGGCGATCACCGTCCCCGACAGGTCGATGCCGCCGACGCAGGGAAAGCGGCGGATGATGCGCCCCGCCCCTGTGGCGGCCAGGGCATCCTTGTAATTGACGCTGGAATAGGCGACCCGGATGGTGACGTTGCCGGCGTCGAGCCGGCTTTCGTCCAGTTGCGCAAAACCGGCGACGGTCTTGCCCTCGCGCTCTTCGATCAAATAGGCCTTGAACGGATTCATCGCCACCACTCCTCCAGAACGTGAAATTGTATTCATAATTACGGATTATGAACATAGCCATAGACGGCCGTCCGCCCCATGACAAAGACTTTACAGGAGGCGATTTTTGAACTAAATTCGCGGCCTATGCAGAAACCCTTCCTCTCCCTTCTTCTCGCGGCCGCCCTTGCCATCGGCGGTTTCACCGCCCAGGCCGCCGAAACCCAGAAGAATGGCGAAGAGCAGCTTTCCTTCCTTGAACGTTACACCAATGCCGCGCAGGATGTCATCCTGCACGGGCTCAAGCTCGTCGGCATCAACTACCGCTGGGGCGGCAACAACGAGGATTCCGGTCTCGATTGCAGCGGCTTCGTCCGCCTGGTGTTCAAGGAAACCGTCGGCACCCTCCTGCCCCGCACGTCCAAGGAAATGAGCGAGATGGGCGAGCGCGTCGACGCCACCGATCTCAAGCCCGGCGACCTGGTGTTCTTCAACACCATGCGGCGCACCTTCTCCCACGTCGGCATCTATCTGGGCGACAACTACTTCCTGCACGCCCCCCGTGCCGGCGCCGAGGTCCGCGTGGAAAACATGGCCAGCAGCTACTGGCTGTCCCGCTACAACGGCGCCCGCCGCATCCTGGGCAAGGAATAAGCCCCCGGTCGCCTAGGCGACCTCCTCCCGCATCGCCTTCTTGTTGAGCTTGCCGACGCTCGTCCGCGCCAGGGCCGTGACGAAGCGTACCCGCTCCGGCACCGCATAACGGGAAACGCGCCCCGCTTCGGCCGCCGCCATGACCGTTCCCCGGATCGCCTCGGCGCTGGCGTCGTGCCCCGCCTTCAACACCACCAGGGCCATGGGCCGCTCGCCCCAACGGTCGTCGCGCACGCCGATGACGGCCACCTCGCTCACCGCCGGGTGCTCGGAAATGATGCTTTCCACGGCCAGGGACGAGACCCATTCGCCGCCGGTCTTGATGACGTCCTTGGCCCGGTCGGTGATCTGCAGCGTGCCGTCGGGCGCCAGGGTACCGACGTCGCCGGTGTGCAGGTAGCCACCTTCCCACAGGGTGGCCGAGGCAACCGGGTCAGCAAGGTAGCCCGGGGTGAGCCACGGTGCCCGCACCACCACTTCTCCCGGCGTCTGGCCATCGCGGGGTACGTCCCGCAGTTCGTCGTCGACGGTGCGCAACTCCACCAGGGGGACCGGCTGGCCGGTCCTCACCCGGGCCGCCAGCTGCTCCTCGGGCCCCGCCGCCGACGGCACCCGGGCCAGGGTGAGCAGGGGGCCGGTTTCCGACATGCCGTAGCCGGCGAACACGTCGATGCCCCGCGCCAGCGCCGCAGCGGCCAGGCCCCGCGGAAAGGCGGCGCCGCCGATGACCACCTTCCATCCGGACAGGTCGCCCCCCTCCCCTGCCGGACAAGTTAGCAGCATGTGCAGGATGGTGGGAACGCAATGGGAGAAAGTGACGCCTTCGGCGGCGATGAGCCCCAGCAGCTCTTCCGGGACGTAGCGGCCGGGATAGACCTGTTTCACCCCCAGCAGGGTGGCGACATAAGGGAGCCCCCAGGCGTGGACGTGGAACATGGGCGTGAGCGGCATGTATACGTCTTCCCGGTGCAGGCGTCCCGCCGTCGGCGCGGCGGTATAGCCGACGGCGGCGGCGAGGGTGTGCAGCACCAGTTGGCGATGGCTGAAATGGACCCCCTTGGGCAGGCCGGTGGTGCCGGTGGTGTAGAAAGTGGTGGCGCCGGTGTTCTCGTCGAAATCCGGGAAGGAATAGGCGGGATCGGCCGTTGCCAGCAGCGCCTCGTACTCGCCGGCGAAATCCGGCGGACAGGCGATCGGGTCGTCGCTGATGAGCACGCAGGTGCGCACCGTCTCCAGCCGGTCGCGGAAGGAAGCGAGCAAGGGCAGGAATTCGGCATTGACCACCAGGACGTCCGCCCCCGCGTGGTTGAGGGTGTAGAGGATCTGCTCCGGCGAGAGGCGCACATTCACGGTCTGCAGCACCGCTCCCATCATGGGGATGGCGAAGAAGGCCTCGAGGTAGCGGTGACTGTCCCAATCCATCATCGCCACCGTCTGGCCGGGAGCGACCCCGGAAGCGGCCAGGGCCGAGGCCAGGCGGCCGATGCGCTCGCGGAAGGCGCGATAGGTGTGGCGGCAGCGGTCCCGGTAGACGATCTCCTGGTCGGCGGCAGTCGCCAGCGGCGCATGCAGCAGCTGCTTGACGAGCAGCGGATAGGCGTAGGCGAGGGGGGCGGGGTCGGTTGCGGACATGGCGTTTCTCCCGATGCAGGGGGTGTTGCCCGATGGCGGCGGCTTCATCGGGTGTACGAGGCAAGGACCGCGGCGGATGCAAACCGGCGGCCGGATGGAATCACGAATTATTCGCATTTACACATCCGCCCGCCGACGCTAAACTGTAGCCATTCTCATTTACACCCTAGGAGTTCGCAGCATGAAGGTCAAATTCCCCCTGGTTGTCCTCGCTCTTGCTTCCCTGGCAACCGGTGCCCTGGCGGAAGAAAAGGTGCTCAATCTCTACTCTGCCCGCCATTACCAGACGGACGAGGCCCTCTACGCCAACTTCACCCAGCAGACCGGCATCAAGATCAACCGCATCGAAGGCAAGGAAGACGAACTCCTGGAGCGCATCCGCAACGAAGGCGCCAACAGCCCCGCCGACATCCTCCTCACCGTGGACGCGGCCCGCCTGGCCAAGGCCCATGAACTGGGCCTGTTCGCCCCGCTGACCTCGAAGCTGCTGGAATCCCGCATTCCCGCCCACCTGCGCACCGACGACTGGTTCTCCTTCTCCACCCGCGCCCGGGTCATCATCTACAACAAGACGACGGTGAAGGCCGATGAGGTGCGCAACTACGACGACCTCGCCAACCCCGCCCTGAAAGGCAAGGTCTGCTCCCGTTCCGGCTCCCACCCCTACAACCTCTCGCTGATGGCCTCCATCATCGCCAACCAGGGCGAAGCCAAGGCCGAGGAATGGGCCAAGGGCGTCGTCGCCAACTTCGCCCGCGCCCCCAAGGGCGGCGACACCGACCAGATCAAGGCCGTCGCCGCCGGCGAATGCCAGGTGGCCATCTCCAACACCTACTACATCGCCCGCCTGATGCGTTCCACCAAGCCCGAGGAGCAGAAGCTGATGGAGAAGGTCGGTGTGGTCTGGCCCAACCAGGCCACCTCCGGCACCCATATCAACGTCTCCGGCGCCGGCGTGCTGAAGACGGCGCCCCACAAGGAGGCCGCCGTCAAGTTCCTGGAATACCTGGCTTCCGACGAAGCCCAGCGTTATTTCGCCGACGGCAACAACGAGTGGCCGGCGGTGGAGAGCGTCAAGGTGGCCAATCCGGCCCTCGACGCCCTGGGCAAGTTCAAGGCGGACAAGCTTCCGGTGAAGAACCTGGCCATGTACCAGGCGAAGGCCCAGATGATTTTCGACCGGGCCGGCTTCCGCTGATCCCCGTTCCGCTCCCTTGCGCAACCCCGGCCCGTCCGGGGTTGTTGCTTTGCAGCCCCCTCTGGACATGGCGGGAAGAGCGCGGGTAATGTAGCGAAAAAAGGAATCCGGCCGCCCGCCATCCGGCGTCGGGGCACATTTGGGGAGGAGCAAGCGCTTGACGATGGAACCGAACATTCTCCGGGCCCAGTCCACTTCCGAGGATCCCCGCGTTGCCGCCCGGGAGTTCTTTGCCGCCGTGAATCAGCCGGACCTGGCCTTGGTGGTCTTCTTCTGCTCCAGCACCTACGATCTCGACGCCCTGGCCGACGAGCTGAACCGGCTTTTCGGCGATACCCTTGTGGTGGGCTGCACCACCGCCGGAGAAATCGGCCCCGCGGGCTACCGCAGCCACAGCTTGGCCGGCGCCAGCTTCAACCGGGCGGCGGCCACCCCGGTGGCGGGCCGCATCGATAATCTGGCGGATTTCGAGATCACCCGCGGCCACGCCTTCGCCAAATCGCTGCTGGAGGGACTGGAAGCCCGCGTGCCCAAGGCCGCCGGCAGCAACACCTTCGCCCTGCTGCTCATCGACGGCCTCTCCATCCGCGAGGAGCCGGTGGTGCGTGCCGTGCAGAGCGGCCTGGGCAGCATCCACCTCATCGGCGGTTCGGCCGGCGACGACCTGAATTTCCGGCGCACCTGCGTCTTCCACGCCGGCGCCTTCCACACCGACAGCGCCGTCCTCCTGCTGGTGCATACTCCGCTGCCGTTCCGGGTATTCAAGACCCAGCACTTCGCCAGCGAAGACGAACGCCTGGTGGTGACCGAAGCCGACGTCGCCCACCGCGTCGTCAAGGAAATCAACGGCCTGCCCGCCGCCGAGGAGTACGCCCGGGTCATCCGCTCCACCGCCGAAGACCTCGATTCCGCCTGCTTCGCCGCGGCGCCGGTGGTGGTGGTGATCGACGGCACTGACTACGTGCGCTCCATCCAGAAGGCCAATGCCGACGGCACCCTCACCTTCTACTGCGCCATCGACGAAGGCCTGGTGCTGCGCGTCGCCCGGGGCCGGGACCTCCTCGGCAATCTGGAGGCGACCCTGGCCGAGATTCACCACGAAATCGGCCCACCCCGCCTCATCTTCGGCTGCGACTGCATCCTGCGCAACCTCGAAATCGAGCGCTGCGGCCTCACCGAGCGGGTGGGCAAGCTGCTCGACGAGAACCACACCGTGGGCTTCAGCACCTACGGCGAGCAATACGGCGGTGTGCATGTGAACCAGACCTTCACCGGCATCGCCATCGGGGATGTGGGAGGCAGGCAGCGTGGCTGAAGCGGAAGCACCCGCCGGTCCGGCCGACGAAGAAGGCCTGCGGCGGGAAATCGCCCGCCTCAACAAGATGGTCACCGCGCTGATGAACCGCGCCGAGCGGGACATGGGCGCCAAGGGCACCGATTTCGGCCTGTTCCAGACCGCCGTCACCCTGGAAACCCAGGTGCGCAAGCGCACCCAGGAGCTGGAGGCGGCCCTCCAGGAAAACGAAAAGATCAACCGCGCCCTCCAGGAGGAGCGGGAAGAACAGCGGGTTCTCATCAAGAAGCTGGAAGAAGCCCACAACCAGCTCCTGCAGTCGGAGAAGCTCGCCTCCATCGGCCAGCTCGCCGCCGGCGTCGCCCACGAGATCAACAACCCCATCGGCTTCGTCAATTCCAACCTGGGCACCCTGCGCAACTACATCGACAGCCTCCTCGGCCTCATCGCCGACACCTTCGCCGCCCTGGAGCCCACCCTCGCCGCCGCTCCGGCCCTGGCGGCACGCCTGCAGCAGATCCGCCAGGCCGCCGACTTCGACTTCATCCGCGACGACATCCACAGCCTCATCGCCGAATCCATCGACGGTACCACCCGGGTGCGCAAAATCGTCCAGGATCTGCGGGATTTCTCCCGCACCGGCGAGGTTAACAAGGAATGGGTGGATCTCCACGCCGGCCTCGACAGCACCCTCAACGTGGTGTGGAACGAAATCAAGTACAAGGCGGATGTGGACAAGCAGTACGGCGACCTGCCCCGGGTGGAATGCCGGCCCTCCCAGATCAACCAGGTGTTCATGAACCTGCTGGTCAACGCCGCCCAGGCCATCCCCCAGCGCGGCCGCATCACCCTCAGGACGGGCTGCGACGGCGATCGGGTCTGGGTGGCGGTGAGCGACACCGGCTGCGGCATCCCGCCGGAAATCCGCGAGCGTATCTTCGACCCCTTCTTCACCACCAAGCCGGTGGGCAAGGGCACCGGCCTCGGGCTATCGGTCTCCTATGGCATCATCGAAAAGCACGGCGGCCACATCGAGGTGGACAGCACCCCGGGGGAAGGCACTACCTTCAAGGTCTGGCTGCCCGTTTCCCTGGGCAACGGCAACCCACCTTCAGCCTGAAGAACGCCGGCTGCGGGCGATCTGCCGGGAGAGGGCAACCAGGGGCAGCAGGCCCACGCCCACGATGGCCAGCGCGGCCGTCGACGCCTCCGCCAGGCGTTCGTCGGAAGCCAGCGTGTAGGCCTGGGTGGCCAGAGTGTCGAAATTGAATGGGCGCATCACCAGGGTGGCCGGCAGCTCCTTCATCACATCCACGAACACCAGGAGCCCGGCGGTAAACAGGCTGCCGCGCAGGATGGGCACATGCACCCGGCGCAGGGTCTCCCCCTGCCCGGAGCCCAGGCTGCGGGAAGCATCGTCCATGGCCGCGGTGATCTTGGCCAGGCTCGCTTCCACGGTCTGCAGGGCCACCGCCATGAAACGCACCAGATAGGCATAGACCAGGGCGGCGATGCCGCCGGTCAGGAGCAGGCCGGGATTGCTGCCGAACCAGGCCTGCCACTGGCCGGCCAGCCAGTTGTCCAGCCGCGTCACCGGGATCAGCACGCCCACGGCGATGACAGCCCCCGGCACGGCGTAGCCCAGCCCCACCAACCGGTTCAGCGCCCGCGCCAGCATGGTCCGCGACAGGCGAGCGCTATAGGCCAGGAGCAGCGAGAAGCCGACGGCGATGACCGCCGTCACCCCGGCCAGCAGGAAGCTGTTGCGGGAAAGGGTGAGGAAGCGTTCCCCGAACTGGGCGTCGCCGTCGCTGAACGCCATCTTGAGCAGCAACCCGGCGGGCATGAGGAAACCCAGGCAGAGCGGCAGCAGGCAGGCCGCCACGGCCAGGGAGGCGGCTGCGCCGTGCAGGCGCGCCCCCGCCTGGGGCCGGTTGCGGCCGGTGGTGTTGTGGTAGCGGGCCCGCCCCCGGGAAACCCGCTCTGCCGCCACCAGGAGCAGCACGAAGCCGAGCAGCATGGCCGCCAGCTGGGCCGAGGCGATGCGGTCGCCGAGGGAGAACCAGGCCCGGTAGATGCCGGTGGTAAAGGTGTTGACAGCGAAATAGGCGACGGTGCCGTAATCCGCCAGGGTTTCCATGAGGGCCAGGGCGACCCCGGCAGCCACCGCCGGCCGGGCCAGCGGCAGGGACACGCTGAAGAAGGCGCGCCAGGGGCCGAGACCGAGGGTGCGCGCCGCCTCCAGCATGCCGCTGGCCCGCTCCAGGAAGGCGTTGCGGGCGAGCAGGTAGACGTAGGGATAGAGCACGCAGATGAACATGGCCATGGCCCCCGGCAGGGTGCGGATGTCCGGGAACCAGTATTCGCCATGGCTCCAGCCGAAGGTGTCGCGCAGGAGCGTCTGCACGGGGCCGACGAACTGCAGGAAATCGGTATAGACGTAGGCCATGACGTAGGCAGGCACAGCCAGGGGCAGGACCAGGGCCCATTCGAAGAAACGCCGGCCAGGGAACTCGTGCATGGCCGTCAGCCAGGCGGTGGCCACGCCGACCACCGCCACCCCTAAGCCGACGCCCAGGCACAGCCAGAGCGAGTTGCGCACGTACTCGCCAAGGACGGTGGCCGCCAGGTGGGACCAGGTGGCGCCGGTGCCCCCGGCGAACAGGTTGAGGCCGACGCTCGCCACCGGCAGGGCGGCCAGGGCGGCAATAGCGATGGCCGCGGCGACGAGGGGGGAAAAGTGGCGGGAGGCGGTCATGGGAGGGAATGCGAATTATAATCGATGCCATGTCCCAACTAGAGCTCCATGGCGTCGTCCAGCGTTACGGCGCCCACACCGTGGTCGATGGCGTCGATTTCCGCCTGGAGACCGGCACCATCGCCTGCCTTCTCGGCCCCTCGGGCTGCGGCAAGACCACCCTGCTGCGCTGCATCGCCGGTTTCGAGGACATCGCCGGCGGCGAAATTCGCATCCACGGACAGCCGGTGAGCCGGCCCGGCCGCCGCGTGCCGCCGGAAAAACGCCAGGTGGGCATGGTCTTCCAGGACTACGCCCTCTTTCCCCATCTCACCGTCGCCGACAACATCACCTTCGGCCTTTCCCGCGCCCCCGAGCCGGAGCGGCGCCGCCGCCTGGACGAACTGCTCGCCACCATCGGCCTGGCGGGCCAGGGGCACAAGTACCCCCACGAACTCTCCGGCGGCCAGCAGCAGCGGGTGGCGCTCGCCCGGGCCCTGGCCCCGCGGCCGCAACTGGTGCTCCTCGACGAGCCCTTCTCCAACCTGGACGTGGATCTGCGCGAGCGCCTCTCCGTCGAGGTGCGGGAAATCCTCAAGAGCGAGGGCATGACCGCCATCCTGGTCACCCACGACCAGCATGAGGCCTTCGCCATGGCCGACGAGGTGGGGGTCATGTTCGACGGCCGCATCCAGCAATGGGATTCGCCCTACAACCTCTACCACAAGCCGGCCAACCGCTTCGTCGCCGACTTCGTCGGCCAGGGAGTGTTCATCCGCGGCAACGTCCTGGACGCCCGGCGGGTGGAGGTGGAACTGGGCGTCCTCGAATCCGGCGTGCCGGTGGAATGCAGCCAGGGCTGCATGGCCTGCGGCAAGGGCTGCGGCGTGGAGGTGCTGCTGCGCCCCGACGACGTCGTCCATGACGACCGGAGCCCGCAGCAGGCGGAGGTCCTGCACAAGGCCTTCCGCGGCGCCGACATCCTCTACACCCTGCGTCTCGACAGCGGCACCGAGGTGCTCTCCCTCGTCCCCTCCCACCACAACCACGCCCTGGGCGAGAAAATCGGCATCCGCCTCGACGTGGACCACGTCATCGCCTTCAAGACCGCCGTTCCGGGATGATTCCCTTCCTCGGCCCCCTCGACCCCTTTCCACCGGTCGAGTCGGCGCCGCCGGAACTGGGCGGCCTGCTCGCCCTGGGGGCCGACCTCTCGCCGGAGCGCATCCTGCAAGCCTATCGCCGGGGCATCTTCCCCTGGGGCACCCTGGAAGGCCACCCCCTCTGGTACAGCCCGGACCCGCGCATGGTGCTCTTCCCCGACGAGCTGCGCCTCAGCCGTTCCCTGGTAAAGACCCTGCGTGCCGGCCGCTACGAGGTGAGGCTGGACGCAAGCTTTCCCGCCGTCATCGCCGCCTGCGCCGAAATACCGCGGCCCGGCCAGGACGGCACCTGGATCACCCCCGACATGGCCGCCGCGTACATCCGCCTGCACGAACTCGGCTGGGCGCATTCTGTCGAAACCCATGACGAGGGCGGTCTCGCAGGCGGCTTGTACGGCCTGGCGATTGGTGGCATGTTCTACGGTGAATCCATGTTCGCCCGCCGCACCGATGCTTCCAAGATCGCCTTCGCTCACCTCGTCCGCTACCTCAGGGAGAACGGCTTCGGCCTGATCGACTGCCAGATGCGCACCCGCCACCTCGCTTCCCTCGGCGCCCGGGAGATTCCCCGCCGGGCCTTCCTCGCCCGGGTGGCGGAACTCGTCTCCCGCCCCGCATCCCCCGCCCCCTGGCCGACGGCGGGCGCCCGCTTCGTCTGGTGAGCCCATGTCGCTCCTCAACGATTCCGCCCTGCCCCTCTCCCTGCTGCAGTTTTACGCCACCTCGCCCTACCCCTGCAGCTACCTGCCCGACCGCCAGGCCCGCTCCCAGGTGGCGACGCCCACCCACCTCATCGACAACGACGTCTATAGCCAGCTCGTCCGCCTGGGCTTTCGCCGCAGCGGCATCTTCACCTACCGCCCCCACTGCGACGGCTGCCAGGCCTGCGTCCCGGTCCGCCTGGTGGCGGCAGAACTCAAGCCCGACCGCAGCCAGCGCCGCGCCTTCAGAAAGCACGCCGGCCTCGACGTGCGCGAACTCCCCCTGGCCTTCTATCCCCAGCACTACGAGCTCTACACCCGCTACCAGGCCGCCCGCCACGCCGGCGGCGGCATGGATGAGGACAGCCACGAGCAGTACGCCCACTTCCTCCTGCAGAGCCGCGTCGATACCCGCCTGGTGGAATTCCTGGATGGCGGCGCCACCGTCATGGTGAGCATCATCGACGTCCTCGAGGACGGCCTCTCCTCGGTCTACACCTTCTTCGACCCCGACCGGCCCGATGCCAGCTACGGCACCTACAACATCCTCTGGCAGGCCCGCCAGTGCGCCGCCCTGGGCCTGCCCTACCTCTACCTCGGCTACTGGATCGCCCATAGCCGCAAGATGGCCTACAAATCCCGCTTCCAGCCCATCGAAGGTTTCATCGACGGCCAGTGGCAGCCCCTCCAACTCCCCAGGAACCCGGAATAAATGCGATGCGCCTGATCATCGCCAGTCTCCTCGCCCTCGCCGCCACGTTAGCCCAGGCCCAGCAAAGCAGCCTCGTGGATGTGAGCGGCAGCATCGCCTATCGCCAGCGCATCGCCCTTCCGCCCGGTGCCATCGCCGTCGTCCAGGTCGTGGACACCTCCCGCGCCGATGCGCCGCGCCTCCTCGCGGAAAAGCGCTACGGTCTCGAAGGAGCCCAGGTTCCCGTCCCCTTCGTCCTTACAGTGGACCGCGACCTCGTCGCCCCCGGCGCACGCATCGTCGTCCGCGCCAGCATCGAGCGGGGCAAGAAGCTGTTGTTCACCACCGACCGCATCTATCCCGTCCTCACCAACGATCAGCCCGCCCGCGCCGATCTCGTGCTGGTCATGGCCGGCGGCGGCCGCGCCCCCTAGGCAGCCGCCATCCCCCGCACCGTGGTCCTTCCGGGCCTATGCCCTTCGCCCTAATGACACTCGCGTAGGGGCTTATTACAATCCGGCGCTTTCCACTTGCATGAAAGAGCCGGGCCATGCTGTCCGCCCTGCACGATCTCGTCGCCTCGGGGGTATCCCTGTTCAACCAGGACGCCCGCCTGCTCGAACTGCGTTTCCCCGCGGACAGCGGTTTCTCCGAAGCCGTCCTGCTACCCCATCGACTGTCGGGCGAAGAAGGCCTCTCGCGGAACTACCGCTACGAGCTCGACTGCCTCTCCCCCGACGCCCACCTCGAACTCAAGGAACTCATCGGCCAGCCCATCGAGATTGCCTTATTGCTCCCGGAGGGCGGCTCCCGCCTATTGACCGGCCTCGTCACTGCCGCCCGCCACCAGGGCACCGACGGCGGCTTCGCCAGCTACCGCCTCACCGTCGAACCGGCCCTCGCCACCCTGGCCCACCGCAGGAACAGCCGCGTCTTCCAGGACCAGAGCGTCCCCCGGATCGTCCAGACCATCCTCGACGAACACCTGGCCGGCAATCCGGCCTTTACGGCCTCCTTCGCCGTCAGCGACCGCCTCACCCGGGACTACCCCGCCCGCTCCTACACCCTGCAATACCGCGAATCCGACCTCGCCTTCATCGAACGCCTGCTGGCCGAAGAAGGGATTTCCTACCGCTACACCCATGGCCCCGACCCCGACACCTCCCTGAGCACGGGAGAATCGGCCGGCGGGGACGACGGGTCTGCTGCCTCTGACGCTTCCTCTTCCGGTGCGGAGGAAGGCGACACCCCCATCCTGCACACCCTCATCCTCCAGGATGCCGACGTCACCCATCCGGCCGCCGGGGAATCCCCCCTGCGCTTCCACCGCACCGACGGGGTGGAAACGGCGGATGCCATCGACACCTGGGAAGGGGAACGCCGCCTGCAGTCCGGGGCCGTCGCCCTCACCACCTGGGACTACAAGGGCAGCAGTCATTTCCCCGCCGGCGAGTCCACCCGCAATCCGGGGGGCGACACCCAGCAGGGGCTGGCCACCACCCTGGAGGACTACGATCCCCAGACCGGCTATTACGGATCATCCCCCGACGACGTCGGGCGCTATGCCGAACTGCGCCAGCAGGCCAAGGACCTGGCCGGCAAGACCTTTACCGGGGGCGGCACGGCCCGCCACCTGGTGCCCGGCACCTGGTTCGAACTACAGGATCATCCCCAGCACGACCAGGACGATGCGGAGGATCGCCAGTTCCTCGTCACCGGCCTCAGCTTCGCCGCCGAGAACAACCTCACCCCGGAAGCGAAGAGTGCCCTGGGGGGCTTGCTCGGCCAGATGGGGGGCAGCGGGGCGGCGGCGCTGCTCACAGGCGAACCGGGAAAGCAGGGCGGCGGCTCTGCCGCTGCCTCGCTCCTCGGCAATACCCCGGGCTCCCAGAACACGCCCCCCTACCGCAATACCTTCACGGTGGTGCGAAAGAACGTTCCCGTCGTTCCCCAATACCACCAGAGCAGCCACCAGAAGCCGACGGCCCATGGCCTGACCACGGCCACCGTGGTCGGTCCCGCGGGGGAGGAGATCTTCACCGACGAGCACGGGCGCATCAAGATCCAGTTCCACTGGCAGCGGAAGGAAGATCACCCCAACGGCGGCGCCGACTTCGACGACCGTTCCTCCACCTGGGTGCGGGTGGCCATGCCCAGTGCCGGGGCGACCTGGGGCACCCAGTACATCCCCAGGATCGGCCAGGAGGTGGTGATCGATTTCATCGAGGGGGATATCGACCGCCCCCTGGTGACCGGGGTGGTCTATAACGGCTGCCATCGCCCCCCCACCTTCAGCGGGGCGGGCAAGCTGCCCGCCAACAAGACGCTGTCGGGACACAAGAGCAAGGAATACAAGGGCAGCCGTTACAACGAACTGCTCTTCGACGACAGTACGAACGAGATCCGTACCAAGCTCTCTTCCGAGCATGGCAAGACGCAGTTGAACCAGGGTTTCCTCATTCATCCCAGAACCGACGGGAAGGGTGAGCCCCGGGGGGAGGGCTTCGAACTCAGAACCGACAACCAGGGCGCGATCCGGGCCGCCCAGGGTCTGCTGATCACTACCGAAGCCCAGGCCAACGCCAGCGGCAAGCAGCTGGCCCGGGAGGGGGCCCAGGGGCAGCTGGCGGCGGCTTATGAACTGGCGAAGAGTCTCGGCGAAGTCGCCACCCGGCAGCTGGCGGATACGATCGAGCATGGGCCGGAGAAGGTCTCTCCCGACAATCAAAAGGAGAGCCCGACCAAGGACGGGCACCTGAAGCATCACCTCGAAGCCCTCACGGCCTGGGAGGCGGGGAGCAATACGGACAAGGAGGGGAAGACCGCCACGGAGGAATCCGGCAGGCAGCCGATCCTGGTGCTCTCGGCGCCCGCCGGCATTGCCAACACCACACCGCAGAACCACAGCACCGCCGCCGGCACCAACATCGATCAGGTGGCGCAGCGGGATTTGAACCAGACGGCGGGGCGCCGCTGGCTGGCCAACGTCGGGCAGCACATCAGTCTGTTCGTGAATGGGGTCAAGGAGAAGATCAGCCTGAAGCTCATCGCAGCCCAGGGGAAGGTGCAGGTCCAGGCGCAGCATGGGGAGATCGAGGTTACCGGGGAGAGGGACGTCAACATCACCTCCACCACCCGCAAGATCCGCTTCGCCGCCGACCAGGAAATCCTCCTCACCTCCGGCGGCGCCTACGTGCGCATCAAGGGCGGCAAGATCGAACTGCACTGCCCCGGCACCTTGAGCGTCAAGGGGGCCAAGCATCAGTGGAGCGGACCGGCGAGCATGAATGTGCCGATGCCGGGGTTCGGCGAGGGCAAACTGGCGCCGATTGGCCCCTATACCGCTCACTATCAGCTGTTCAAGGATGATGGCCGGCCGTTCGAGGGTTATCGCTATGAAGTTACTTCGACCGGCGCTGACATTTCAAGAACGGGCAAAACCGATACGGACGGTTTTACAGATTTCGTCGACAGCGAGCGACTGATCCCGCTGGCAGCGCAAAAGGCTGTCATGCGGGAAAGCGAGCGAATTACCGAAAACTGGCGCAGCAAGCTGGCTACCGTTGCTAAAGCGTCGTATTCAAGTGCTCAGGGTAAGGAAT
Organism: Rhodocyclaceae bacterium; assembly: GCA_036732025.1. Lineage (GTDB taxonomy): Bacteria > Pseudomonadota > Gammaproteobacteria > Burkholderiales > Rhodocyclaceae > SSSZ01. The sequence goes on along the minus strand of DAINDE010000040.1, from coordinate 16,434 downwards.
AAGTCATGCCAGCTCCCGCAGCCGTAGCCTGGGCTCTCCTCGAACTCGTCACCGCGGCTATCAGTGCCTACGAGATGTACGATCTGGGCAAAACCTTATACGACGGGATCGCGGATTTCGACAAGAACCTGTCCGGCGCCAAGGAAGAGGTCAAGAAATTCGTCGAAGCCCTGGAAAAGGAAATCGGCGCCAATATCGACGAAAAAACGGAGCAGGTGCTATTGCACGCCCTGACCGACGCAGATGGCCGGCAACAAAGCGAGGACACCAAAAAAGCACAGGGGCGCAGAGGGGATGCCAGCACGCTGATCGTCGGTGCCATTCAACAGAAGGTTCCGTTTCGCAAAGTGATCAGCCGAGTATGCGAACAGGCCAACCGTGTACCGGTGATCGGCCTGCGCCGCAAGAAAGGCGTCACCGTCAAGGATTTGCCTCAGGCCAAGAAGCGTATCCTGCTCGAAATCCTGCGAGTGGGACTGGAGGAAATCGGTGATATCGAAGATATCGACAGTTTCATCGTCGTGCGCATGAAACAGTTGATGGCGAGCCTGCTTTTCGAGTTCATCGACGATCTGCTCGACTGGAAAACCCCGCTCAAGGCCGAAGCCTGCTTCGGCCCCGCCCCTGATTTTGCTGACCCGAAATTGAATGGCAGCACCCGGCTCTACCGAGCCGGCAGCCTCAACCCCTTCTACCCTCTGCCCTACCGCGAGCGCAACAGCCTCGCTGCCGACCTCGTGATTCCCGATTACCGCCGGGAACCACTCAAGAAGGACAATCTCTTTGCTATCGTTGAAATCAAGTTCGAGGGGGATCGGATTGAGAACAGGCAATTCGAGCAGTACGACGACTTGAACAAAAAGGCTGCCAATGTCAAGACCGCAAAAACACTCCTCCGCCGCACCTTCAAAGAGAAGGGGGTGACAAAGGGCTGCCGGGTGGCACTCTTCCGCTACCCGGAAGACATCGCCATCGAACCGAAGGACGACGGCAAGAAACCGCAGGAACAGCAACCTCGCCGCAGGCGCGGTCCGGGCAAACACAAGAAAGGAAACTGAGCATGAGCACCGCCGAGTTGTACATGTCCGATGAGGAAATCGCCGACTTCATTCGTGAAACCAAGAAAGAACCCCAGTGGTTCTACGGTGACGAAGGCCGCGAATACGGCGTCTGCCCCTTCATCACCTTCTATGTCTATCACCACGACGAGGACTTCCTGCCCCTCGCGGACAAGATGATCCGCATTCACCGGACGCTGGAAGGCATGATCGATACGCCCTACCAGATGGTTCTCAAGAGTTCCACGGAAACCTGGTTCAAGGCCGGTTCCAGCCGGTTGCCCTCTGATTTGCACGAAGAAGCAAGGAAAGACCTTGACCATGCCCGTTCGTTCTGGATACAGGCCACCGACATGGAAAGCCCCGCAGCCTCCGCCTGCTGGGCCATTGACGCCCGCGTGCAGATCAACAGCGCGATGCGCTACTCCTTCCTCAAAATCACCTTCCGCCATAGTTGGTACTTGAACAACAAGGCCCGCTGGCACGATTTCGTGCTCGACTGCCTGCGCCTGCTCGAACCCGAGCAGTGCTACAGCGGTTTCGAGATCGGCACCACCGGGGCCGGAGCCATGGGTGCCTACGAAAGCGACGTCATGGAGCGCATCTGCGCCGACTATTTCTATGGGCTGGACATCGACCATCCCGGCAAGATGGGCTACCACGGCCATCGTCATGAAGAGGGCGGGTGGATTGATCCTTCCGACCTCGGTGCCGGCCTGCGCGCACCCACCTGGTGTTTTCTGCTCTCCCCTCACTGGCTCAAGAAGCTGGGCAAGGATGAGGCGACCGTGCGCCGGGAACTGGACGACCCGCGTATCGAGATCATCCGCCTGCCCCGTTCCGACGGTGAGGCCAGTTTATGGATTCGGCTGGGAGAGCTTGCCCTCTACCCAGTGGAGGAAGGAGTGCCCGAACTGCCGGCGCTCGCCAATGCGCTGATCCGCCCGGTGCGCTGCGACGAACTCGAACTGTCCACCCTCGACCGCTGGGACGATGACCCCAACCCCAGCTTCGATTTCCAGAGCAGCCAACGGTGGATGGCCCGCTTCGATGCCGACAGCGATTGGCCCAGCCCGGAAAAACGTCGTCCGACGCAACCGCAGCGGCCCGAAATCCTCACCGCCCTCCCCGGCCAGCCCTGCCCCGAATCCGGCGAATGGTTCGCCCATCAGCTGGGCGACAGGAAGGTCTTCGTCGAAAAGGGCCACCCCATGCCCGGGCCGGAGTTCAGCACCACCGGCCAGGTCATCTGGCATTTGCGGCGGGAGAACTGAGAGGACCATGGGCCTCGTAGCCGAGCACAGGGTGGATTACCACGTCCTCGGCAAGTTGAGCGTCACCTACAAGCAGCACGCCACCGCACCCAAGGGCAGGTTCTCCGGCGGCTGGGAAAAGATCAACGGCTTCAAACGGCCGGTGGAACTCTTTCCCGAAGACCTTACGCAACACTTGCGGCCCGGCATCGACAGCCTGTGGAAGAACAAGACCACCGGCCGCTACCGGGTGGTCGAGGCCAAGGGCCGTGTCGGCGCCCCCAGCGACAACACCGAAATCGCCGCCCGGACGGTCGAACAGGAGAAAAAAAACGCCAAGGGTAAAACCACCGCCCGCCAATCCAAAAGCAAGATTCCGCCCCTGCCCCAGCCCAACAACCTCACTCCCAGCCAGGCCCAGCTCTGGAGGATGCTGCACGATACGTCGGATAAGGGGGTGCATCAGGGGGCGATGCAGATGTCCAACGCATGGATAGGATTTCACCTTAAACAGCAGTTGGGAACCGCAGGGGAAAAATCAGCCAGGAATAATTACGACCGCTTCGTCTATCTGGTCACCTCCGTCCCCTCCGCTTCCGGTCCCATAGCCCCCGGGGTAGCCGATCACCTCAAGTCGCTTGGCGATGCCCTCACTCCGGATGACATCGACCACAAGTTGCACGAACCTACCCATGGCATTTCCGTCGAGTACGATGAGGGGGATATCGCCAAGGTGGAGGCACTGCGGTCCCGTACTTATAAACCCGAAAAACCAGACCAGACGCTAGAACCTAGCGGCGAAGCGAAAAAACCGTCGGCACGCAAACCGACCAAAGGAAAATCATGAGCAACATCAACAAGTCGAGGCGGCAGCAGTTTCTATATCCGGAACTATATCAATCAATAATAAGTGACTTTGAAGCGGCTGAGGCTATCGAATCGCCAAGTTTCGCAATTAACGATTTGAGAAGGGTTGCTGGTTACGGTTCCGATTTTGATAACGCACTCGACGCCCTCATGCTCGAATACACCGCAGGTACTCCCATCGAGCAAGTCAAGGCCATGTTCCCCGCCGTCGTCGAGGCATTCGAAAAATGGTGTGAGGCCAAGGTCGATTGGCAGTTTGCCGAATTTCCCGAGGATCGGGGCAAAGTCCTGCCAACCCCCGTCGAGTTGGACGATCTCGGCAGCTATCAGCAGATGATGCGTTTCTTCAGCCTGGGCGTCCTGTTCAATGAAGGCGCGCTGCTGCAAAGGGCCTACGCCACCCTCGGCCCCTGGCGTGGCCATGACACGGTTGTCGAGGCGCTGGTCGAGGATTATGTCGAGAACCCCTGCGAGGAAGCGGAAGGACTCTGCCACTTCGACCTTTACGATGACCTGATCAGTGCCGCTTGGGCGGAAACAGCGGAAGACTCTGCCAATCACATGCAGACCTTCCTCAAATCCTGGTACAAGGCCTATCGTGGCCAGCCCTGGCACGATGCCCATCTGCGTGTCGGCGACATTCCAGAGAATCCCCATTGGGCCAATTACTATGGCTATTGGGCTTTCGAGGCCGGCGCCCTCAGTTATCTCTACGAACTCGATGACACCCCCTGGCGCGACCATCTGCTCTATCCCAAGAATCTGGTGGACTGGGCGCGGCAACAGGGGCGCCCGGTGAAGCTGGCCACTCCCGAAACGAAAGCCGAAATCCTCACCGCCCTCCCCGGCCAGCCCTGCCCCGAATCCGGCGAGTGGTTCGCCCATCAGTTGGGCGACAGGAAGGTCTTCGTGGAGAAGGGCCAGCCCATGCCCGGGCCGGAGTTCAGCGCCACCGGCCAGGTGATCTGGCACCTGCGGCAGGAAGGCTAGGCTAGCGGAAAGTTCCCCATGGATTTCTTCGAACGCTTCGAGGAAGCGCGCTACGAATTCACCTATGGCGACGAGAACAACCCCGACCTGCCCGTGGTTCAGGTCGGGCTTGTCGCCACTTTTTCTCTCGATAAATCCTGGAATTGCATCAGGGGGCGATGCAGATGTCTCGACCGTGGATCAAGACCCATTTGCGCGGGCTATTAGCCGATGACTCTCCTGTACCTTACGACCGCTTTGTCTATCTGGTCACCTCCGTTCCCTCGACTTCTTGGCCCGCAGCCCCCGGGGTAGCCGATCACCTCAAATCGCTTGGCGATGCCCTCACACCGGATGACATTGACCACAAGCTGCACGAACCTACCCATGGCATTTCCGTCGAGTACGGCGAAGGGGATATCTCCAAAGTGGAAGACTTGCGCAAGGATTTAAAGAAGCAACCTGCGACACAGGATTCTCCCCGGCAAACTGATCGGACAGCGCGGACTCGCTCCGGTCAAGGAAAACGACCATGAATGACATTAACAAGTCTCGACGCCAGCAATTTTTCTATCCAGAGCTGTATCAGGCAGCAACGAAGGGCCTTAGTAACGGATTGGAAAAATACCCTGGATACCTTGCATCTATCGATCCCCTCGTCCTCGAATATGTTGCGTCCAGGGGTGACCGCGGTCATTTTCTGTTCAAATTTACCGACGAGCAGAACCACGTCTCGTCGCCAACTCATGCTGGCTACTTTTGGCGCATGCCTACTTACGATCGCCCTCACGGCCGCTGCCAGGGGTAGCGAACTGTGATAAGGTTTGCTTCATGACCGTTGCCAAGATCGACCCCGCCACCGAGCACGCCGCCCGCGCCTTCCTGGCCCGGGTGTTGCTGCAGTTCGACCTGGTTGGCGCCATCCTTTTCGGCAGCCGCGCCCGCCAGGATTTCCGCCCCGACAGCGATGCCGATGTGGCAGTCTTGCTGCGCGGCCGGCCTGGCAAGTTTCTCCCGACCAAGCTTGAACTGGCTGACATCGCCTACGACGTGCTCCTGGAAACGGGCATTCGGGTGCAGGCCTTCCCCATCTGGGAAGAGGAATGGGCGCACCCCGAGCGCCATTCCAACCCCCGCCTGCTTCACAACATCGAACACGAAGGCGTTCGCCTATGAATCCGGGCGAGTTGATGGCAAAGGCGCGCCGCGCCGTGGCTTCCGCCCAGTTGCTGCTCACCGCCGGGGATGAGGATGGCGCTTCAAACCGTGCCTACTACGCCATGTTCGATGCGGCGCGGGCTGCGCTCATTGCTTCCGGTATTGGCGAACCTGAGAGCATCCGCACCCATTCCGGTCTGATCACCGCTTTCAGCCTGCATCTTGTCAAGACCGGCAAGGTTCCGCTGGAATTGGGGCGGGCCATCAACAAGGTCGAGGAAATCCGCCTCGTTGCCGACTACAAGGGCGAGCCCGCAGACCTGGAAGCGGTTGCCTGGGCGGTGACCCAGGCCGACACCTTCGTCGCTTACGTTGCAATCCATTTCGATCTTGGCTGACCCGGCGCTTTCGCCATGAACATCGAGTTCCGCAAGGGCGAGATCAGCGAACCCCGCGACCTTGACGAAAAAAAGCCTGCCGGACCTGGACGCGGCCAGCCAGATCGTTGCTGCGGTTTGGCCACGGCTCAAGGCTCCGGACAAGCCTTGCGCCATGGTGACGGAAGTACGAGTCGGAGGCATCGCCGGTGGCTTGGTTCGGTAGGAAAAAACACCTGCGCACCGGCCTTCCCAAGTGGGACGGCCAGTAGTTCGAGCTCGACGACGAACACGTTCCGCCGCCCGTCCGCGCCCTGGCCATGGCGTACGAGGGCGTTAACTGGTCCTGATGTTTCTATTATTGTGACACCGGCCTGGGCCGCGAGTGGTGGCTTTTCGACGATGTCGGCGAACTGGTGGAGGTGTTCTGGCAGGAAGCCTGAGCCCCCGGCCGCAGTAGGCTAACTGGCGAATCCGGGGTTGTCCGCCGCGTTCCCCCGGGGCGCCCCGTGAGCATCGCGTGCGCTTGGTTTTGCGTACAATCCGCACACCATGAATGTTCGCTTATTGTTGCTCTGCACCATGATCGGCGTCGCCCCCGGCGCCTTCGCCGAAACCCTCGCCTGCCATGTCACCTACGGCGGGGAAACCCGCGTCCTGCGGGCGCAGCCGGTGGCGTCGCCCTATGGCGTCGGCACTACGCCCCTGGGGTCGTATTTCCAGATGCGGCTGGTTTTCCAGCCCACCCCGGCAGACCAGGCGGCCATCCGCATCACCGCCTACGCCGACCGGGAGGAAGGCATGACGCCCATCCACCAGGCCACCCACCCCTATCCGCCCGGCCCCGGCGGCCACTACGGCTTCACCGGGCTGAATTTCGTCTACGAACCGGTGCGGGACGGCGAGCTGCAGTACTGGTGCGCCCTGGAAGCGGCCCCCCAGGAGGCGGCACGATGAGGGCGCCCGCTTTCCTGCTGCTGGCCGCCACCCTCGCCGCCCCCTTCGCCGCTGCCGCCGACCCGGAGCCGGTGCGCCTGGTCTTCGCCGGCGACATCATGCTCGACGACGGCCCCGGCCGCCACATCGCCGCCGGGGGCGACCCCCTGGAACCCTTTGCCGCGGTGCTCGAGGCGGCGGATGCGGCCATCGGCAACCTGGAATGCCCGGTGGCGGCGGGCGGCCAGCCCATCGCCAACAAGATCGCCACCTTCCGGGCCGACCCAGCGGTGCTGCGGGTGCTCCAGGGGCGCTTCGGCGCCCTGTCGGTGGCCAACAACCATGCCGGCGACTATGGCAAGGAGGCTTTCCTGGAAACCCTCGGCCGCCTGGAGGCGGCGGGCCTGCCCTACGTGGGCGGCGGCCGCAACCTGGCGGAGGCTCACCAGCCGCTGTGGATCGAGAAGAAGGGCCTGCGCATCGCCATCCTCGCCTACGACGAGTTCAAGCCCCGTTCCTTCGAGGCCGGCGCCGACTGGCCCGGCGTCGCCTGGAGCGAGGACAGCGAGGTGGTGGCCGACATCCGCGCCGCCCGGGCGGCCGGTGCCGACCTGGTGATTCCCTTCATGCACTGGGGCTGGGAGAAGGAACGCCGGCCCTCCGAGCGCCAGCGCCAACTGGCCCGCCTGATGATCGACGCCGGCGCCGGCCTGGTGGTGGGTGGCCATCCCCACGTCACCCAGGGCGTCGAGCTTTACCAGGGCAAACCCATCGTCTATAGCCTGGGGAATTTCGTCTTCGACGGCTTCGACTATCCGGAAGCCCGCCAGGGCTGGCTGCTGCGCCTGACCGTCGACAAGTCCGGCCTCGTCGCCTGGGAAACCCTGGCGGCGCAGATGGACGACGACGGCACCCCCTACCCCCAGCCCGGTGCCGCCACGCCCTGCGGCTGGGCCGGGGACGAGACGGTGCGGGAGTGCATCAACCCTTGAGGAGAGCCGCCAGGGCCGCCGCATCGAGCCTTTCCTGGGCGACCTGGAACAGTTCCCGCTCCTCGAAGCGCACGTGGCCTTGCAGAAGTTCGGCGAAGTGCAGCAGGGCCGAGGGACTCGGGTCGGCCAGGGCGGCGATGGCCTGCCGCAACTGGCGGTGGTCCTCCAGGGTGAGCGCCACCAGTTCGCCGCAACCTGCGGCCGCCAGGGCCGGCAGGAGGCGCTCCTCTTCTTCCTTGAAATGGGGTTCCAGTTCCGCCAAGGCCGTCTGCCGGATGGCGATGGCCATGGCGGCGAGATTGCCGGGGGCGCCGCTTTCGGCGGCCCGCCGGGCGTCCAGGGCCAGCTTCAGGGCGTGGTAGTGCTCGCGGGAAAGCTGGGCGAGTTCCGGGCTGCGTTTCATGGCGCCGATCTTGCCCCCCGGGGCGCCCCGGCGCCTTAACTTCCCTCAAACCTCACTGGTAGCGCAGGGCTTCGATGGGATCGAGGCGGGCCGCCTTCCTGGCGGGGTAGAAGCCGAAGAAGACGCCCACCCCGGCGGCGACGGCGAAGGCCACCAGCACTGAACCGCCGGAAATGACGACCACCATGTTGGTGACGGCGTTGACCAGTAGGGCGATGCCGATGCCGAGCAGGAGCCCGATCAGGCAGCCGGCCACGGAAATGATGATGGCTTCGAGCAGGAACTGGGTGAGGATGTCCTTCTCCCGGGCACCGATGGCCATGCGGATGCCGATTTCCCGGGTGCGCTCGGTAACCGAGACGAGCATGATGTTCATGATGCCGATGCCGCCCACCAGGAGCGAAACCGAGGCGATGGCGCCGAGCAGCAGCGACATGGTGCGGGTCGTCTCCGCCGCCGTGTCCGCCGCCGCCGACAGGTTGCGCATGTAGAAATCGTCGTCCATGTCTTCCCGCAGACGGTGGCGCTGGCGCAGGAGGGCCTTGATGCCCCGCTCCACCAGGGGCATGGCCTCGTCGGAGGCCGCCTGCACCATGATCATGCGCACCGAACCCTGGAAGGGCGTGCCGAAGACCTTGCGCTGGGCGGTGGTGAGCGGAATGATCACGGTGTCGTCCTGGTCGCGGCCGTCCAGGTTCTGGCCCTTGCTGCCGAGGAGACCGATGACCACGAAGGGGCTCTGCTGGATGCGCACGGTCTTGCCCACCGGGTTCTCGTCGCCGAACAGGTTCAGGGCCGCGGTCTTGCCGATGAGGGCGACGCGGGTGGCGGAACGCACGTCGGAATCGCCGAAGGCGGCGCCGTCGACGATGGTCCACGCCCGCGCCTCCAGGTAGGGCGGCGTGGTGCCCACCACCTGGGTGCTCCAGTTGTTCGGCCCATAGACCAGTTGCCGCGTGCCCTGGTGCACCGGTGCCACGTTGACGACGCCATCCAGTTCGGCGATGGCGGCGGCGTCGGCGACGTTGAGGGTGGGCGCCCCGGCCGAGCCGCTGCGCACGCCGGCGGTGGTGAAGGAGCCGGAAAGGACGATGAACAGGTTGCTGCCCATGGTGGCGATGGACTGCTGCACGGCGTACTGGGCGCCCTGGCCGATGGCCATCATGATGACCACGGCGCCGACGCCGATGACCATGCCCAGCATGGTCAGCGCCGTGCGCAGGCGATTGGCGCCCATGGCGCGCCAGGCTTCGGCGAGCATGGCCTTCAGCATGCCGCCTCCCGCGGCGTGGGCAGGTCGCTGACGATGGCGCCGTCAAGGAAGCGCACCTGGCGCTTGGCGTGGCTGGCCACGTCCGCCTCGTGGGTGACGAGGACGATGGTGATGCCTTCATCGTTGAGTTCCTTGAACAGCCCCATGATCTCCTCGCTGGTATGGCTGTCCAGGTTACCCGTGGGTTCGTCGGCCAGGATCAGCCGGGGCTTGTTCACCAGGGCCCGGGCGATGGCCACCCGCTGCTGCTGGCCGCCGGAAATGCGGTTGGGCGGGGAGGCGGCGTACTGGCCGAGACCCACCTTGTCCAGCAGGGCGTGGGCCTCCCGCCGCCGCGCCTCCTTGTCGACGCCGGCATAGACCAGGGGCAGGGCCACGTTATCCTCCAGGCTCATCCGCGGCAGCAGGTTGAAGCCCTGGAAGACGAAGCCGATGGTGCGGTTCCGCAGGGTGGCCAGTTCGTCCTTGTCGAGATGGGCCACGTTGCGACCGGCCAGGAAGTAATCGCCGGCGGAGGGGGTGTCCAGGCAGCCCAGCAGGTTCATGAAAGTGGACTTGCCGGAACCGGAAGGCCCCATGATGGCCACGAATTCGCCCGGCAGGATGGCGAGGTCCACGCCCTTGAGCGCCGGGAAGGGCCCCGCCGCCGTCTGGTAGGACTTAGCCAGCCCCGCCACGCGGATGACCGCTTCGCCGCCCATCAGAAGAGGCGCATCCCCACGCTGCCGCCCGGCTTGGCCGCCGCGCCGTTGGCTTCGCCCACGGCCACCTTATCGCCGGCCTTGAGGTCGCCGCCGGTCACTTCCGCGTTGCGGTTGTCGGTGATGCCCACCTGGACAGCAACCGGCTTGAGTTCGCCGTTTTCCAGGACATGGACGGTGGCGGACGCAGTGTCGCGCTTCTTGCCGCGACTGCCGCCGGGTCCGCCCGCGCCCTGGCCGGCCGGAGCGGGCGCCTTGTCCGCCCCCTTGTCCTTGCCGTCGGCGGGCTTGAAGCGCAGGGCGGCGTTGGGCACCAGGAGGACGCCCTCGCGCCGGGCCACGGCGATATTCACGTAGGCCGTCATGCCCGGCAGCAGGGTCTGGTCGGGATTGTCCACCCGCACACGGACGTTGTAGGTGACCACGTTCTGCTGGTTGGAGGGATTCAGGCGGATCTGCTGGACTTCCCCCTGGAAGCTCTTGTTGGGAAAGGCATCGACGGTGAAGCGCACCTTCTGGCCTTCCTTGATGTTGCCGATGTCGGCCTCGGCGAAACTGGTGTCGATGGCCATCTTGGAAAGATCCTGGGCGATCTGGATGAGGGTCGGCGTCTGGAAGCTCGCCGCCACCGTCTGGCCCCGGTCCACCAGGCGGGCCACGACGACGCCGGACACCGGCGAGGTGATGACCGTGTAGTTGAGGTTGACCCGGTCCTTGTCCGCCGCCGCCTTGGCCTGGGCGAGCTGGGCCTGGGTGGACCTGAGCGTCTGCAGGGCCTGGTCGTATTCCTGCCGGGAGACGTACTCCTTCTCCAGCAGGGCCTTCAGGCGCACTTCGTTGGCCTTGGCCAGCTCCAGGGAGGCGGCGATGTTGGCGACGTTGGCGGCGCTGACCCGGGCCTGGGCCTCCAGCAGCGACTGGTCGAGTTCCAGGAGGGGCTGGCCCTTTTCCACCCGGTCGTTGAAATCCACGTAGAGCTGCTTCACCGTGCCGGACACCTGGGTGCCCACATTGACCACGATCAGCGGCGTCAGGGTGCCGTTGGCGGAGACGGTCTGCACCACGTCGCCCGTGGCGATTTCCTGGAACCTGTAGCGCTGCTCGGGGGCCTGGGCGGCCCTGTCGCGCCAGGCCCAGACGCCGCCGGCGACCAGCGCCCCGCCGAGGGCGAGGACGAGGAGGCTCTTGCCGAGGGAGAATTTCATCACGGTCTTCCTTCGCCCACTGCTTCCAGCAGGCCGTAGTCGAGGGCGCCCATGGCCTGGGCCAGGGCCGCCCGGAAAACGTTCCAGTCCAGGCTGGCCTGGATGCGTTGCTGCCGCGCCGACGCCAGGGCGCTCTGGGCGTTGAGCACGTCCAGGATGCTGCCGACGCCGGCCTTGTAGCGGCCCAGGGCCACCTGGGCGGAGGCCTCGGCGCTGGCCACCAGGTCGGCGGTGGTCTTCAGCGTCTGGGACGAGGTGGAGAGGCTCTGGTAGGCCTTCCACACGTCCAGGGCCACCTGCTTCTCGAGGCGGTCCCGCTGGGCTTCCCGCACTTCCACCTGGGCTTCCGCCGCCCGCACCCGGTAGGTGGTGCCGAAACCGGAGAAGATCGGCACGTTGACGGTGACGCCCAGGGCCCCGCCATGGGTGGAGAGGCCGCCGATGTCCTGCCAGGTGGGGCCGGCGGAGAGGCTCACCGTCGGCAGGCCGGCGCCCCGGGCGGCATCGACGCCGGCCTTGGCCGCCCCCACCTGGGCCTCGGCAGCCTTGAGGTCGGGCCGGCGCCGGCGGGCTTCGTCCACCAGGGCCGCCATGTCCCGCTCGAAGGCGGCGTCCGGAGTCAGGGCGGGAATGTCGGCGAGGACGAAGGACTGCCGGGCGTCGAAGCCCATGGCGTTGGCCAGGGTGCCGAGGGCGTTCTTGAGATCGCCCTCGGCCCGGATGCGGTTGAGGGTGGCCTGGGACCAGGCCGTCTGGGCCTGGAGGCGATCCGCCGGCGTGGCCACGCCGACCTTGTAGCGGGTATCGGCGGCCTCGAAGCTCTCCCGGGCGGCCCGCTCCGCTTCCTTGAGGGCTTCCACCGAGGCGCGGCCCGCCTGGGCGGCGTAATAGGCCTGCAGGGCGGCGAGGAAGAGGGACTGCACCGTGGCGTCCTGGGTGGCGGCGGCCGCCGCCAGCAACTGGCGGGCGTTCTCGACGGTGGCGGCGCGGGTGCCGAAATCGAAGAGCAGCCAGGAGAGCGTCAGGGCCGCCGTGCGCTGGCTGGTGCCAACGCCATCGCTCCATTGGCGGGCGGCGGTGGCCTTGCCGTCGAGGCCGGGCAGCCAGGCGGAGCGGGCAACGCCCAGGGCGGCAGCCTGGGCGCGGGCGCTGGCCCACACCTCGCGGGTCTGGGGATTGTTGCAGAGGGTGAGATCCACCACGTCCACCACCCCCAGGGGCGTCGCCGGCAAGGCGCTGGCGCAGGGCGCGGCGGTCAGCCGCCCGCCCAGGGCCGGCGAGGGCTTGAGGGGCGCCAGGGCCATGGCATCGAGGGGATCTTCCCGGCCGGCGGCCAGCGCGGTCGACAGCGCCGGCACCAGGCAGGTGGCGACGACGAGGGAGCGCAGGGCCGTGACAGGCATGGAGAACTAATGCTTGGGATGGTCTATATGGGCACAGAGTGTAGCGCCTAAGTGACTTCCCGGTCATTAGGCAGTTTGTTGCGAAATGTGATGCCCGGGAGCCTCCCAGTCCCTTGCTGCAATGCGGTAAAATGCGCCGCCATGCTCTATCCCCTCATCCGCAAGTTCTTCTTCGCCCTCGACGCCGAAACCGCCCACGGCATCGGCATGAGCGGCGTCTCCTTCCTCAACGCCACCGGCTTCGCCGGGCTGCTGGCCCAGCCCGTGGCGTCGTGCCCGGTGACGGTCATGGGCCTCACCTTCCCCAACCCGGTGGGTCTCGCTGCCGGCTTGGACAAGAACGGCGACCACATCGACGGCCTCGCCCGCCTGGGCTTCGGCTTCATCGAGATCGGCACCATCACGCCGCGGCCCCAGCCGGGCAACCCGCGCCCGCGGCTGTTCCGCATCCCGGAGGCCCAGGGCATCATCAACCGCATGGGCTTCAACAACGAGGGCGTCGATCGCTTGCTGGAAAACGTGCGGGCGGCGGAGTTTCCGAAGAAGGGCGGCATCCTCGGCATCAACATCGGCAAGAACGCGACGACGCCCATCGAGAAGGCCGCCGACGACTACCTCATCTGCCTGGACAAGGTCTATGCCGACGCCAGTTACGTGACGGTGAATATCTCCTCCCCCAACACCAAGAATTTGCGGGAACTGCAGAAGGACGAGGCCCTCGACGACCTGCTGGCGCAACTGAAGGCCCGCCAGGAGCGCCTGGCGCAGCAGCACGGCAAGTACGTGCCGATGACCCTCAAGATCGCCCCCGACCTCGACGACGCCCAGATCGCCGCCATCGCCGACGCGCTGCGCCGCCACCGCATCGATGGCGTCATCGCCACCAACACGACGCTTTCCCGCGAGGGCGTGGAAGGCCTGCCCAACGCCGAGGAAACCGGCGGCCTTTCCGGCGCCCCGGTGTTCCGCCGCTCCACCGACGTGCTGAAGAAGCTCGCCGCGGCGCTGCAGGGCGAAGTGCCCGTCATCGGCGTCGGCGGCATCATGAGCGGTGCCGACGCGGCCGAAAAGATCCGCGCCGGGGCGAGCCTGGTGCAGTTCTACAGCGGCTTCATCTACCGCGGCCCGGAACTGGTGGGCGAAGTGGCGGAAACCCTTGCCCGCGTGCTGAAAAAATAGCCTAAAGCCTTATACCCCACGCGGTTGTTTGCCGGCCGCCAAAGCCCGATAATACTGGCCTCCCCAAGATCCCCAACCCATGAGCCATTACCTCTTCATCCTCGTCGGCGCGGTGCTGGTCAATAACGTCGTGCTGGTGAAGATCCTCGGCCTGTGCCCCTTCATGGGCGTTTCCAAGAAGCTGGAAACCGCCTACGGCATGGGGGCCGCCACCACCTTCGTGCTCACCATGGCCACCGGGGCCAGCTACATCATCGACCACTTCCTGCTCATTCCCTTCGGGCTGGAATACCTGCGCACCCTGTCCTTCATCGTCACCATCGCCGCCATCGTCCAGCTCACCGAGATGGTGATCGCCAAGACCTCGCCGGCCCTGCAGCAGACCCTGGGCATCTACCTGCCGCTGATCACCACCAATTGTGCCGTGCTCGGCGTGCCGCTCCTCAACATCGCCAACAAGTACAACTTCGTCGAGTCGCTCCTCTTCGGCGCCGGCAGCGCCGTCGGCTTCTCGCTGGTGCTGGTTCTCTTCGCCGGCATCCGCGAGCGCATCGAGGGCGCCGACGTTCCCCTGTACTTCCGCGGCGTCGCCATCGCCATGGTCACCGCCGGCCTCATGTCGCTCGCCTTCATGGGCTTCGCCGGCCTGGACAAGTACCAATAATGGAACTCCTTGCCGCCATCGCCGTCATGGCCCTGGGCGCCGTCGTCCTCGGCGCCGCCCTGGGCTACGCCTCGATCCGCTTCAAGGTCGAGGGCGACCCCCTGGTCGAGAAGATCGAGTCCGTCCTGCCCCAGACCCAGTGCGGCCAATGCGGCTATCCGGGCTGCCGGCCCTACGCCGAGGCCATCGCCAAGGGCGAGGCGGAAATCAACCTGTGCCCCCCCGGCGGCATGGAAGGCGTGCAGAAGCTGGCCGACCTCCTCGGCCGCGAGGTGAAGCCCCTGGAGGCCGAGGAAAAACCGCCCCAGGTCGCCGTCATCGACGAGAACACCTGCATCGGCTGCACCCTCTGCATCCAGGCCTGCCCGGTGGATGCCATCGTCGGCGCCGCCAAGCAGATGCACACCATCGTCGCCGATCTGTGCACCGGCTGCGAACTGTGCCTGCCGCCGTGCCCGGTGGAGTGCATCGCCATGGTGCCCATCGGCGAGACCCTCGAAAACTGGAAGTGGAAGTACCCGGTCATCGCCATCCAGCCGGTGGCAATGCAGAAAGCCGCCTGATGCTCAACCTGTTCAAGTTCAATGGCGGCGTCAAGCCGCCCACCAACAAGACGCAGTCGGCGGGCAGGCCGATCGCCGCGGCCCCGCTCCCTTCGCGGCTCCTCGTCCCGCTGCACCAGAGCATCGGCGGCACGCCGCGGCCGGTGGTGCGGGCCGGCGACCGGGTGCGCAAGGGCCAGCTCATCGGGGAGGCCGACGGCTGGATTTCCGCCGCCGTCCACGCCCCCACCTCCGGCGTGGTGAGCGAAGTGGCCCTGCACACCCAGCCCCACCCGTCCGGCCTTGCCGCCCTGTGCGTGGTCATCGAGCCCGACGGCGAGGACGCATGGATCGAGCGCCAGCCCGTTGATTACGCGGCCATCGCCCCGGACGCGGTGCGTGCCCTGCTGCAGCAATCCGGCGTGGTCGGCCTGGGCGGCGCGGTGTTCCCCACCCACGGCAAGCTCACCGCCTCGAAGACGGTGCCCATGGAGGAACTGGTGATCAACGGCGCCGAGTGCGAGCCCTACATCACCTGCGACGACCAGCTCATGCGCGAGCGGGCCGAGGAGATCGTGCGCGGCGTCGGCGTCTTCCGCGACCTGCTGCAGCCGAAGAAGGTGCTGATCGGCATCGAGGACAACAAGCCGGAAGCGGTGGCCGCCATGACCGCCGCCGTCCGCGCCCTGGGCGAAGGTTACGAGGTGGTCGCCGTTCCCACCCGCTACCCGGCCGGCGGCGCCAAGCAGTTGATCCGCGTCCTCACCGGCAAGGAAGTGCCCGCCGCCAAACGCTCCACCGACCTGGGCGTGCAGTGTTTCAACGTCGCCACCGCCTACACTGCCTGGCGGGCCATCGCCCATGGCGAACCGGTGGTCTCGCGCATCGTCACCGTCACCGGCAACGTCCACGAGCCGCGCAACTACGAGGCCCTCATCGGCACGCCCATGGACGAGCTGCTGCAACTGGGCCACCCCCATCCCGATACCGATGGCATCATCATGGGCGGCCCCATGATGGGCTTCCTGGTGCCCGACCGCCACAGCCCCGTGGTAAAGGCTACCAACTGCCTGATCGCCCATTCGCCGCGGCTGTTCCCGCCGCCGCCGCCGGAGATGCCCTGCATCCGCTGCGGCGAGTGCGCCCGGGCCTGCCCCCACGAATTGCAGCCCTTCGAGATGTACTGGTTCTCCCGCGCCAGGAATTTCGGCAAGACCCAGGAATACAACATCTTCGACTGCATCGAGTGCGGCTGCTGCGCCTTCGTGTGTCCCTCCCGCATTCCCCTGGTGCAGTACTTCCGCTTCGCCAAGAGCGAGATCTGGGCGCGGGAGCGGGACAAGAAGGCGGCCGACGGCGCCAAGGAGCGCTTCGAGTTCAAGCAGTTCCGCGAGGAACGGGAAAAGGCCGAGAAGGCCGAGAAGCTGGCCAAGGCCGCCGCCGCCCAGGCGGCC
>DAINDE010000039.1:25412-41035 GCA_036732025.1 Rhodocyclaceae bacterium | reverse complement strand
GACGGTCGATGTTGGACGGCAGCGGCCGGGGCTCACCGCCGCCAGCGCGGCCGTCCCGGCCGGGAGCCGTGCCCAGGACGGAGGGCGACGGCGGTCGCCCGTGCTCGTTTTCCCGCCGCGCGGCCGATTCGCCGCGCCCCCGGCCAGTCGGCGGGGGCAGCCAGTTTTCGGCGGGAGCCCGGGCGGACACCGGCGCCTCCCGCAACTGGGCGCGATCCCGGCCGGACCAGGCGGAAGAGCGCACCGGCGCCCCCTCTCGGACGGCGTTGACCGGGGCGACGGTCACCGCCCGGGGCGAATCCCGGTGGACGTAGCGATGGTGGTCCCGGTCGGCCACGGCCCGGTTGATGACGGTGACGTTGGTGACCTGGGTGACGTTGACCTGCCGGATGTAGGTCGGACTCGCCCGGTAGGCGGGCACGTAGACCTCCCGGGGGGCCAGGGGGAACCAGCCGACGGCCGGGCCACTGCCAACGCTCAGGCTGACACTCCAGCCGGGGTTGCCGATCCAGGCCACCAGGGCCGGTGCATAGACCGGCCGGGCCACGTAGGCGCCGGGCACCCAGCCCCAGCGACCGCGGACTTCCACCCAGCGGCCGTAGTGGAAGGGGGCAAAGCCCCACGGCGCCTCGTCCACCCAGGTCCATCCCCAGGGCGGAATCCAGGCCCAGCGGCCGTAGCGGTAGGGCGCCCAGCCGACGGGCACGGCCCGGGGATACCAGACGGTGCCGTAGTCGGGGACGCTGCCCCAGTCACCGTAGCGATCCAGATCCTGGTAGCCGGTCATGGCCGGGGAGACATAGCGCTGGGCCACCCGCGGCCGGGTGGCCGCCTCGCGCTGGGCCACCCAGTCGTCGAAGCCGTCGTGCAGCGATTCGCCGTACAGCGCCACGGCACCGTTCGGATCGATGCTGGCGGTGCGCCCCGCGTCCACGGTGATGGTGCGGTCCCCATAGACGTAGGCGATGCCGGAGGCGGCGGCGACGTTGGTGCGGCCGCCGCCGACGTCGATGCGGTAGCGGCCCGG
This sequence comes from Rhodocyclaceae bacterium, assembly GCA_036732025.1. Lineage (GTDB taxonomy): Bacteria > Pseudomonadota > Gammaproteobacteria > Burkholderiales > Rhodocyclaceae > SSSZ01. The sequence continues at coordinate 40,008 of DAINDE010000039.1, read as the reverse complement.
CGCCCCGAAGCGGACCTGGCCGTTGGGTGTTCGCACTTCGATATCGTCCGCCTGGTCGCGGTCGCGGACGGTGATGGCAAGGGTGCCGGAGGCCTGATGGAGCGTGACGCGGCGATCATCGACGTTGGCGAATTCGAGGCGGGTGTCGCCGGCCAGGCGATAGGCGGTGGAACCGATCCAGACCTCGGCGCGGCTGCCGGTCTCGGTATCGAGAATGGCGCCGCTGCTGATCGGCCAGTTGAGGGAAGCGGGGTTGCCGGCGTCGTCCCGGTCGGTGCGGAACAGGGTCGGGCCATCGAGGAGGGCGATGCGCCCCACCCGCGCCGCCGGATCGGCTTCGGCCAGGGCGGAAAATGCCGCCAGCAAGGCGGAAACGGCAAAGAACAGACGCAATACGGGAAACATGGCATTCCTTCCAGTCCTGGCGGATCGCTCCGCCGCTTTTGCCCCGGGAGGGCTCTATTCTTTGTAACGCAAGTATCCGGCGCCGGTTCACCGCCCATGGGGCCAAAGGTATCAGGATATTTCGGGCCGCCGCCCGTCGAAGCCCGCGACCCGCAGGAAGGCGGCCCTTCGCCCGCCGCCCTGGAAACAATTTGTTACACCGGGACGCCGGTCAGCCGGCCCCGGCCGCCACGCCGTATTTCTTCGCCACGGTGGCGTAGAGCTCCCGCGCCGAGATGACCTTGGGGCTCTTGCGGTCCTTGCGCTGGGCCCGCTGCAGGTATTCGTAGCCCTTGCTCGCCAGTTCGGGATCCCAGCCCTTCTTGTCGAGGAGGGTGAAGATGGCCTTGGCGGCATTGACCAGGAACTGCAGGTTGGGCACCTGTTCGGCCGCCTGGATGAGGAGCTGCACGGAACCCTCGAAGTCGCCGGCGCGGGCGGCCATGACGCCGCGGTTGTTGAGGTCGACGATCTCCTTGCCCACCTGGTCCAGCAGCGCCTTGCCGGCATCGGCGTTGCCGGTCTTCGCGAACACCTTGTTGATGTGGTCGAGGATATGCCCGTCTTCGTTGTTCTCCGCCGCCACCTGGCGCATGATGGCCGTTCCCGCCTGGTCCTTGCCGGTGGCGTAGCAGGCGTGGGCCAGGTCGACGACGAGGCGCTGGGAAACGGCCCTGCCCTTGTCGGCCGCCTCCGCCGCCACCTGCTGCTGCAGTTCGATGGCCTTGTCCACCATTTCCTGGGCCTTGGCCGCCAGGCCCTCGCCCTGCAGGCACAGGCTTTCCGTCACCAGGGCCGCCAGTTCGGCCTGCTTGTCGCCGCGCCAGTCCCGCCGCATGTCGGCAACGACGCGCCGGGCGGCGGCGGGGTCGCCCCGCTCCACCAGAACGCGGGACAGGTTGGCGAAATCGTCCACCGTCTTGAGGGTGGAGCCCCGATGCCGCTCCAGGACCTTGCCGTAGGCCTTCTCTGCCGTCAGCAGGTCGTGGTTGCGGATGGCCACGTCGCCCACCAGGCGCTGGCGCAGGGTGTTGTTGGGGGAGACGTCGGCGGCCCGCTGCAGGGCACGCTGGGCTTCGGCCAGGCGGCCCTGGGCCTCGTGCACCGCCGCCAGGAAATCGTAGGCCGCCAGGAAATCCGGGGATTCGCCGGTGACCTGTTCGGCCAGGCGTTCGGCCTCGTCGAGTTCGCCCCTTTCCTTGAGGGCGGCGGCCAGTCCCATCTTGGCCCAGGGCACGGCGCGGCCGGCGAGCACCTGGCGATAGACCGCCTCCGCCTCCTGGCTGCGCCCCAGGGAGTGCAGAAGCTCGCCCTTGAAGCGCAGGGCGTCGTACATGTAGGCGGGCTGTTGCTGGATGACCCGGTCACACGCGGCGATGGCCTCCTGCAGCGCCCCCAGCTCGATCTTCTCGTAAATCTTGCGCAGGATGTGCTTCTTGTAGATGGCGCGGATGAGCCGCGCCTGCAACTGGTCGGCGGTGAAGGGCTTGATCAGGTAATCGTCCGGCGCCAGTTCGGCCAGGGCGACGACGTTGTTGTAGCCCCGCTCGCTGGTGACGATCATGTAGACCGTGGCCAGGGGGATGAGATGGGCGTGGCGCAGTTCCTCCAGCAATTGCTGGCCGTCCCGGCCATCGTCGAGGATGAAGTCGGAGATGACGATGTCGAAGCGGTTGGATTTCACCTGGCGGATCACCTCGGCCGAACTGCCGGCGCCGTGGACCGCCGTCACCCCCAGGGCCGAGAGCATGACGCGCAGGGAATCCCGGGCCGGGGCATGGCGGTCGACGATGAGCACCCGTTTCTGGGTGAGGGACTGCTGCAGGATGAGCAGCATCTCTTCGTTGTCGAGGGCGTCGAGGGTGGCCATGGTTTTCTCCTGGACTCCCAAATTACGTCAAGTCCCGCGCCGGGACAAGGCCTTCGCCCTCCGGCCGTCGCCGTGGCCGGCCGGGAATTCTGTTAATTTTCAGCCCCCTGACGTAAAATTCGCCTCCCTATAGTGCGCCGCAACAAGCCCCTTTTCCCATGCTCTACCCCACCCGTTTCGATGTCATCGTCGTCGGCGGCGGCCACGCCGGCACCGAGGCGGCGCTCGCCGCGGCGCGGTCAGGAGCGCGCACCCTGCTGCTGACCCACAACCTGGAAACCCTCGGGGCCATGAGTTGCAATCCGTCCATCGGCGGCATCGGCAAGGGCCACCTGGTGCGCGAGGTGGACGCCCTGGGCGGGGCCATGGCGGCGGCCACCGACGAGGCCGGCATCCAGTTCCGCATCCTCAACGCTTCCAAGGGACCGGCGGTGCGGGCGACCCGCGCCCAGGCCGACCGCGTGCTGTACCGCCAGGCCATCCGCAGCCGCCTGGAAAACCAGCCCAACCTGACCCTCTTCGCCCAGGCCTGCGACGACCTTGTCGTCGAGGGCGACCGGGTGACCGGCGCCGTCAGCCAGCTGGGCATCCGTTTCGAGGCCGGCGCCGTGGTGCTCACCGCCGGCACCTTCTTGAACGGCCTGATCCACGTGGGGCTGCAAAACTACGCCGCCGGCCGCATGGGCGATCCGCCCTCCGTCTCCCTGGCCGCCCGCCTGCGGGAACTCAAGCTGCCCCAGGGGCGCCTGAAGACCGGCACCCCGCCGCGCCTTGACGGCAAGACCATCGACTTCTCGGTGATGGAGGAGCAGCACTCGGACAATCCGCTGCCGGTCTTCTCCTTCCTCGGCAACGCGGCACAGCACCCGCGGCAGCTGCCCTGCTGGATCACCGAGACCAACGAGCGCACCCACGACATCATCCGCGGCGGCCTTGACCGCTCGCCCATGTACACCGGGGTCATCGAGGGGGTTGGCCCGCGCTATTGCCCGTCCATCGAGGACAAGATCCACCGCTTCGCCGACAAGGACCGCCACAACGTCTTCCTCGAACCGGAGGGGCTGGGCACCCACGAGATCTACCCCAACGGCGTGTCCACCAGCCTGCCCTTCGACGTGCAACTGGCCATGATCCGCTCCATCCGCGGCCTGGAGAACTGCCACATCCTGCGCCCCGGCTACGCCATCGAGTACGACTACTTCGACCCCCGCGGCCTCAAGGACACCCTGGAGACCAAGGCCATCGCCGGCCTTTTCTTCGCCGGCCAGATCAACGGCACCACCGGCTACGAGGAGGCCGCCGCCCAGGGGCTGCTCGCCGGCATCAACGCCGCCCGCCACGCCCGCGGCGAGGCCGGCTGGTGCCCCCGCCGCGACGAGGCCTACCTCGGCGTCCTGGTGGACGACCTGGTCACCCGCGGCGTCGCCGACCCCTACCGCATGTTCACCAGCCGGGCCGAGTACCGCCTCTCCCTGCGGGAGGACAACGCCGACCTGCGGCTCACCGAAAAGGGCCGCCAACTGGGCCTGGTGGACGACGCCCGCTGGGACGCCTTCTGCCGGAAGCGCGACGCCGTCGCCCGCGAGCAGGAGCGGCTCAAATCCACCTGGGTCAATCCCCGCATCACGCCGGCGGAGGATTGCCTGCGCGTCCTGGGCAAGGCCATCGACCATGAATACAGCCTCTTCGAGCTGCTGCGCCGGCCGGAAGTGACCTACGGGGCGCTCATGACGCTGCCCGGCGCCGGCGCGGGGGAAACCGACCCCCTGGTCGTCGAACAGCTGGAAATCTCGGCCAAGTACCAGGGCTACATCGACCGCCAGGCCGAGGAAGTCGCCAAATCCGCCAGCTACGAGAGCACCCCCCTGCCGGCGGACCTCGACTACGGCACGGTGGCGGGCCTTTCCAACGAAGTCCGGCAGAAGCTCGCCCAACAGCGGCCCCAGACCATCGGCCAGGCCTCCCGCGTCCAGGGTGTCACGCCAGCCGCCATTTCGCTGCTGCTGATCCACTTGAAGCGCCACCACCTGAGCCGCGCCGCATGACCACGACCAGCCTCGCGGCGGGCCTCGCCAAGCTCGGACTCGACCTGCCCGAGACGGCGCAGGCGAAGCTCCTCGCCTTCCGCGACCTGCTGCTGAAGTGGAACAAGACCTACAACCTGACCGCCGTGCGCGAACCGGACCAGGCCCTCTCCCACCACCTCCTCGATTCCCTGGCCATCCTGCCCTGGGTGGGCGCCGGCAGCCTCCTCGACGTGGGCAGCGGCGGCGGCCTGCCCGGCATCCCCCTGGCCATCGCCCGGCCGGAACTGGCGGTGACCCTGGTGGACGCCATCCACAAGAAGACCAGCTTCCAGCAGCAAGCCGCCATCGAGCTGGACCTGGGCAACGTGCGCGTCATCCATTCCCGGGTCGAGGAATTGCAGGGCCAGTACGACCAGATCGCCTCCCGGGCCTTCTCGGATCTCGGCGAATTCGTCGCCCTCACCCGCCACCTGCTGGCCCCGGGCGGGCGCTGGCTGGCCATGAAAGGCGTGCAGCCCACCGCCGAGCTGGCGGGGCTGCCGGCCGACGTGGCGGTAGAGGCCAGCCACTCCCTCGCCGTTCCCGGGCTCGCCGCCGAACGCCATTTGATCATCCTGAAAGCCGGTTCATGAGAGTTCTCGCCATCACCAACCAGAAGGGCGGCGTCGGCAAGACGACGACGGCGGTCAACCTCGCCGCCAGCCTCGCCGCCTCGGGCAGCCGGGTGCTGCTCATCGACCTCGATCCCCAGGGCAACGCCACCACCGGCTCGGGTATCACCAAGAAGGAAGCCCTGCCGACGGTGTACCAGTTGCTCCTGGGCATGGCCACCCTGGCCGAGGTCTGCCTGTCTACCGAGTTCGGCTTCGACGTGCTGCCCGCCAACCGCGAGCTGGCCGGCGCCGAGGTGGAGCTGATCGAGGTGGACGAGCGCGAATTCCGGCTGCGCAACGCCCTGCAGGCGGGACGGGCGGGCTACGACTTCGTCCTCATCGACTGCCCGCCGGCCCTCAACATGCTGACCGTCAATGGTCTGGTGGCCTCCGACGCCGTGCTCATCCCCATGCAGTGCGAGTACTACGCCCTGGAGGGCCTCTCCGATCTCGTCGAGACCCTGCGCAAGGTGCGCGCCCACCTCAATCACCGCCTGGAGATCGAGGGTCTGCTGCGGACCATGTACAACCCGCAGAGCACGCTCACCCAGCAGGTTTCCGCCGAACTGGAAAGCCACTTCGGCGCCAAGGTCTACCGCACCATCGTCCCCCGCAACGTGCGGCTCGCCGAGGCTCCCTCCTACGGCAAGCCGGTCATCGCCTTCGACAAAAGCTCCAAAGGCGCCCAGGCCTACACCGCCCTGGCGCAGGAAATCCTGGAAAGGGCCCAAGCATGATCAAAATGAAAGGCCTCGGCCGCGGACTGGATGCCCTGCTGTCCGGTTCCGCGGAAAAGCGCGCCGACGAGCAGCGCATCCTCCCCGTGGAGCGCCTCAAGCCCGGCAAGTACCAGCCGCGCACCCACATGGACGAAACCTCCCTGGCCGAACTGGCGGCCTCCATCAAGGCCCAGGGCGTCATGCAGCCCATCCTGGTGCGGGCGGTGGATGCCACCCCAGGCGCCGAACGCTACGAGATCGTCGCCGGCGAACGCCGCTGGCGGGCCGCCCAGCAGGCCGGCCTGGCGGAAGTGCCCGTGCTGGTGCGTGACATCGCCGACGAGCAGGCCCTGGCCATGGCGCTGATCGAGAACATCCAGCGGGAAAACCTCAACCCCCTGGAGGAAGCCCAGGGCCTGAAGCGCCTCATCGACGAGTTCGGCCTCACCCACGAGCAGGCGGCCGACGCCGTCGGACGCTCCCGTCCGGCCACCTCCAACCTGCTGCGCCTGTTGCAGTTGTCCCCGGCAGTGCAGGAACTCCTCATGACCGGCAAGCTTGACATGGGCCACGCCCGTGCCCTGCTGCCCCTGAAGAACGCCCAGCAGGTCACGGCCGCCCAGACCATCGCCCAGAAGGGCCTGTCGGTGCGGGAAGCCGAGCGCCTCGTCCAGCACCTCCTGAACCCGCCCAAGGCCGTCGCTCCCCGCCCGGCGGACCGCGATCTCCTGCGCCTGCAGGAGGAACTGTCGGACAACCTGGGCGCCACCGTGGCCATCCATGCCAACAAGAAAGGCGCCGGCAAGGTGACCATCGAATTCGGCGACCTGGACCAGCTCGAGGGGCTGCTGGCGCGCTTTCGCGCGTAATCGATGTCACATTGGGGAATCCTTGTGCAGCCGGGAAAACCCTCATTTTGTGCAACGCACCAATTGACTCTTCTATAAGACTTTGATAGAGTCGCAAAGTTTTTGATCGAGGCCCGTCTTGCACCCGCAGGTAAGCTGGATTATCAGTCGGCAGGCGGCACTGGCCATCCTCATCGCGCTCGGCGCGTGGGGGGTGTCCGATGCCAATGCGGCGGTCTCGGTCCTGGTTGGGGGATCAATCGGCGTCGTCGCCAATCTCGGCTATGTTCTGAGAGCCATGCGGATGACGGCCGGCGCCGACCCGGTGAAAGTTTATCGGGCGCAGGCGGCAGGCGAGGGGTTCAAGTTCGTACTCACGCTTGCCGGCTTCGCCCTTGTTTTTGTGGGGTACAAGGAAGTGGCGGTCCTGCCGCTCTTTCTTGGTTACGCATCAACCTTCGTCATCTTTTGGATGGCACTGCTGAAGCAACGCTAGGCTGACGGGAGAAAACATGAGCGCAGAAGGCGGCACCGCTGGTTACATTCAACACCACCTGACCAATCTGGTGGTCTGTTCCGACAGCGCCAAGGTGGATGGTGTCTGTACCGGTTTCTGGAGTTTCCACCTGGACACCCTGCTGGTTTCCGGCATCCTGGGCCTGATCGTCTTCGGCCTCATGGCCAAGCTGGCCAGCAAGGCCACCGCCGGCGTTCCCTCCGCCGGCCAGAATTTCGTGGAAATGGTGGTCGGCCTGGTCGACCAGCAGGTGCGCGACACCTTCCACGGCAAGAGCGCCCTGGTCACCCCGCTCGCCATCACCATCTTCGTCTGGGTGTTCGTCATGAACGCCATGGACCTGGTGCCCGTCGATTTCCTGCCCTTCGTGACCCAGAAGGTCACCGGCAACGAGCACCTGCCCTTCAAGTTCGTTCCCACCACCGATCCCAACCTGACCTTCGCCATGTCCATCAGCGTCTTCTTCATCATGCTGTGGATGAATTTCAAGGTGAAGGGCGTCGGCGGCTTCCTGCATGAAGTGTTTTCCGCCCCCTTCGGCATCAAGCTGGCGCCGGTGAATTTCATCTTCCGCGTCGTCGAGGACATCGCCAAGCCCATCTCTCTGGCCCTGCGTCTCTTCGGCAACATGTACGCCGGCGAAATGGTGTTCATCCTGATCGCCCTGCTCGGCCTCTATCAGCTCCCCCTGGCCCTGCCCTGGGAATTGTTCCACATCCTGATCATCACCCTGCAGGCCTTCGTGTTCATGATGCTGACCATCGTGTACATGTCCATGGCCGCCGAGTCGCACTAAGTTTCCGTAGTTCTTCGTAGTTTTTAACTTCAACCCCTGTATCACCATCTACCTTACTGAGGAGTAAACATGGAACTCGCAACCGTCCTCTCCAACACCGCCATCGCTGTCGCCATCCTGATCGGCTGCGGCGCTCTCGGTACCGCCATCGGCTTCGGTATCCTCGGCGGCCGTTTCCTGGAAGGCGCTGCCCGTCAGCCGGAAATGATCCCCACGCTGCAGGTCAAGATGTTCATCGTGGCCGGTCTGCTCGACGCCGTCACCATGATCGGTGTCGGTATCGCCCTGTTCATGCTCTTCGCCAACCCGTTCCTGGCCCTGATCAAGCACTAATCGCACGCCCGAAACCACTTAGCTAGGAGGTTAGCGTGAATATCAACGCTACACTGATTGGCCAGGCCATCTGGTTTGCGCTCTTCATCTGGATCACGATGAAGTATGTCTGGCCGCCGCTGCAAAAGGCGATGGCCGACCGGCAAGCCCAGATCGCTGAAGGCCTGGCTGCGGCAGAACGCGGCAAGAACGAGCAGGAGCTCGCCGCCAAGCGTTCCGCCGAGGCGCTGCGGGAAGCCAAGGAGAAATCCGCGGATCTCGTCGCCCAAGCCGAAAAGCGTGCGCAGCAGATCGTCGAGGAAGCCAAGGGCGCTGCCAAGGTTGAGGCCGACAAGGTCGTCGCCGGTGCCAAGGCGGAAATCGAACAGGAAGTCGAACGTGCCAAGCAGCAACTGCGTGAGCGCGTCGCCGAACTGGCGGTTGCCGGTGCCGAGAAGATCCTGCGCAAGGAAATCAATGCGTCCGTGCATGCCGACATGCTGGGCGCCCTGAAACAGGACCTGTAAGCAAATGGCCGAATCCGTAACTATCGCCCGTCCTTACGCCGAAGCCCTGTTCCGGGCCGCAAAGGAAAGCGGCAATCTGGCCAAGTGGGCCGGGCAGATCGCTCTGCTCGGCCAGGTGGCAGCCAATCCCGAGGCCCGCGCGGCCATCGGCGATCCCAATGTGGCGGCCCCGCAACTGGTCGACCTCTTCCGGTCTGCCTGCGGTACGGCGGTAGATGCGGAGCTGTCGAACTTCATCCAGCTGCTGTCCAACAACGACCGTCTGGGGCTGTTGCCCGAAATCGCCGGCCTGTACGAAAGCTACAAGCAGGCGGAAGAGGGTACCAAGCAGGCCGAGATCGTTTCGGCCTTCCCCATCGACGATGCCCAGGTGAAAGCCCTGGTGCCGCAACTCGAAGCCGTCTTCAAGACCAAGCTCGAGACCTCGGTGTCGGTGGACCCCGAGCTCATCGGCGGTATCAAAGTAATCGTTGGCGACCAGATGCTGGATGCTTCAGTCCGCGGCAAGCTCGACGCCATGGCAACGGCACTGAACCACTAGGAGAATTTCATGCAGTTGAATCCTTCCGAAATTTCTGAACTGATCAAGAGCAAGATCCAGAACCTCCAGGGCGCCAGCGAAGTGCGCACCCAGGGGACTGTGGTCTCCGTGACCGACGGCATCTGCCGCGTGCACGGCCTGCAAGACGTCATGCAGGGCGAAATGCTGGAATTCCCCGGCAACACCTTCGGCATGGCGCTCAACCTCGAGCGCGATTCCGTCGGTGCCGTTGTGCTTGGCGAATACGAGCACATCTCCGAAGGCGACGTGGTCAAGACCACCGGCCGCATTCTGGAAGTCCCCGTCGGCCCCGAGCTCCTCGGCCGCGTCGTTGATTCCCTCGGTCGTCCCATCGACGGCAAGGGCCCGATCAACGCCAAGCTGACCGACAAGATCGAAAAGGTCGCCCCCGGCGTCATCTGGCGTAAGTCCGTGTCCCAGCCGGTGCAGACCGGCCTGAAGTGCGTGGACTCCATGGTGCCCGTCGGCCGCGGCCAGCGCGAGCTGATCATCGGCGACCGTCAGACCGGCAAGACCGCCGTCGCTGTCGACACCATCATCAACCAGAAGGGCAAGAACCTCTTCTGCGTGTATGTCGCTATCGGCCAGAAGGCTTCCACCATCGCCAACGTGGTGCGCAAGCTGGAAGAGCATGGCGCCATGGAATACACCATCGTCGTCGCTGCCTCCGCTTCCGAATCTGCCGCGCTGCAGTTCATCGCCCCCTACGCGGGTTGCACCATGGGCGAGTACTTCCGCGACCGCGGCATGGACGCCCTGATCATTTACGACGACTTGACCAAGCAGGCCTGGGGCTACCGTCAGGTTTCCCTGCTGCTGCGCCGTCCGCCGGGCCGTGAAGCCTACCCGGGCGACGTGTTCTATCTCCACTCCCGTCTCCTGGAGCGCGCCGCTCGCGTTTCCGAAGAGTGGGTCGAGAAGTTCACCAATGGCGAAGTCAAGGGCAAGACCGGTTCCCTGACCGCTCTGCCGGTGATCGAAACCCAAGCCGGCGACGTGTCCGCCTTCGTTCCGACCAACGTAATCTCCATTACCGACGGCCAGATCTTCCTGGAAACCGACCTCTTCAACGCCGGTATCCGCCCCGCCATCAACGCCGGTATCTCCGTGTCCCGCGTCGGTGGTGCCGCCCAGACCAAGCTGATCAAGAAGCTCGGCGGCGGCGTCCGTCTGGCACTGGCCCAGTACCGCGAACTCGCGGCCTTCGCCCAGTTCGCCTCCGACCTGGACGAAGCGACCCGCAAGCAGCTGGAACGCGGCCGCCTGGTGACCGAGCTGATGAAGCAGCCCCAGTACGCCCCCATGAGCATCTCCGAAATGGCCGTCACGCTGTACGCCGCCGACAAGGGCTACTTCGACGACGTCGAAGTGAAGCGCGCCCTCGAGTGCGAAAAGGCCATGATCGGCTACCTCAAGGCCAACTGCGCCGACGTCATGAACACCATGGAGTCCAAGGCTGACCTCGACGCCGACACCGAGAAGAAGCTCGTTGCCGGTATCCAGGCCTTCAAGAGCAGCTGGGCCTGATCGGTTAGGAGAACGCCATGCCTAGCGGCAAGGAAATTCGCAACAAGATCAAGAGCGTCGAGAACACGCGCAAGATCACCAAGGCCATGGAGATGGTGGCCGCATCCAAAATGCGCAAGGCGCAGGACCGGATGCGGGCCGCCCGTCCCTATGGCGAAAAGATCCGGCGCGTCGCGGGCAACCTGGCCCACGCCCTGACCGAATACAAGCACCCCTTCCTCATCAAGCGCGATGCCGTCAAGAACGTCGGCCTGATCCTCGTCACCTCCGACAAGGGTCTGTGCGGCGGCCTCAACAGCAACGCGCTGCGCCTCACGGTGACCAAGATGAAGGAATGGGACACTGCTGGTGCCAAGACTTCGGCCACCTGTATCGGCAACAAGGGCTTCGGCTTCATGCAGCGCACCGGCGTCAACGTGGTCTCCCACGTCACCGCCATGGGCGACACGCCGCATCTCGAGAAGCTCATCGGGCCGGTCAAGGTTCAGCTCGACGCCTACGTGAAGGGCGAAATCGACGCGCTGTACATCGTCTACACCCGCTTCATCAACACCATGAAGCAGGAACCGGTCGTGGAGCAACTGCTCCCGCTGTCCGGCGATACCGTCGGCTCCGCCAAGACCAAGTGGGACTACGTCTACGAGCCGGAAGCCAAGGACGTCATCGACGACCTGCTGATCCGTTACGTCGAGGCCCTGATCTATCAGGCCGTGGCCGAAAACATGGCCTCCGAGCAATCCGCCCGGATGGTTGCCATGAAGTCCGCCTCGGACAACGCCAAGAACGTCATCGGTGAGTTGAAGCTGGTATACAACAAGGCCCGCCAGGCTGCGATTACCAAGGAACTTTCCGAGATCGTCAGCGGCGCCGCCGCGGTGTGACGCGTAGATTTTTATTTTTGGGGATTTGAATATGAGTCAAGGTTCAATCGTTCAGTGCATCGGTGCCGTTGTGGACATCCACTTCCCGCGCGACGCCATGCCGAAGGTCTACGACGCCCTCAAGCTCGACGCTTCCGAAGCGAACGGCATGGCGGAAGACGGCCTGACCTTCGAAGTACAGCAACAGCTGGGTGACGGCGTCGTCCGTACCATCGCCATGGGTTCTTCCGATGGCCTGCGCCGCGGCATGAAGGTCAACAACACCGGTGCTGCCATCTCCGTGCCCGTCGGCATGGGTACCCTGGGCCGCATCATGGACGTGCTGGGTCGTCCCATCGACGAAGCCGGTCCGATCGACACCAACGAAGTGCGCCCGATCCACGCGGCCGCTCCGAAGTTCGACGAACTGTCCTCCTCTGTCGACCTGCTCGAAACCGGCATCAAGGTTATCGATCTGATCTGCCCGTTCGCCAAGGGCGGCAAGGTCGGCCTGTTCGGCGGCGCCGGCGTCGGCAAGACCGTCAACATGATGGAGCTGATCAACAACATCGCCAAGCAGCACTCCGGTCTGTCCGTGTTCGCCGGCGTGGGTGAGCGTACCCGTGAAGGTAACGACTTCTACCACGAAATGAAGGACTCCAACGTTCTGGACAAGGTCGCCATGGTGTTCGGTCAGATGAACGAACCCCCGGGCAACCGTCTGCGCGTTGCGCTGACCGGCCTGACCATGGCCGAGCGTTTCCGTGACGACGGTCGTGACATCCTACTGTTCATCGACAACATCTACCGTTACACCCTGGCCGGTACCGAAGTGTCCGCCCTGCTGGGCCGTATGCCTTCCGCGGTGGGCTACCAGCCGACCCTGGCCGAGGAAATGGGCCGCCTGCAGGAGCGCATCACCTCTACCAAGGTGGGCTCCATCACCTCCATCCAGGCCGTGTACGTTCCCGCGGACGACTTGACCGACCCGTCTCCCGCCACCACCTTCCTGCACCTCGACTCCACGGTCGTGCTGTCCCGTGACATCGCCGCGCTGGGTATCTACCCCGCCGTCGATCCGCTCGACTCCACCTCCCGCCAGCTCGACCCGCAGGTCGTGGGCGAAGAGCACTATGGTGTCGCCCGGGCCGTGCAGATGACCCTGCAGCGCTACAAGGAACTGCGCGACATCATCGCCATTCTGGGCATGGACGAACTGTCTCCCGAAGACAAGCTGGCCGTGGCCCGGGCGCGCAAGATCCAGCGTTTCCTGTCCCAGCCCTTCCACGTGGCGGAAGTGTTCACCGGCTCCCCCGGCAAGTTCGTTTCCCTCAAGGACACCATCAAGGGCTTCAAGGGCATCGTCGCCGGCGAATACGACCACCTGCCCGAGCAGGCGTTCTACATGGTCGGCGGCATCGAGGAAGTCATCGAGAAGGCCAAGACGCTGCAGTAACGCGGCGACAGCATAGGAGCCAGTCATGGCAATTTCTGTTCATTGCGACGTCGTCAGCGCCGAAGAATCCATCTTCTCCGGCGTGGTCGAGTTTGCCGTGTTTCCCGGCGAAGCCGGGGAACTGGGCATCATGCCGCACCATACGCCGCTGCTCACCCGCATCAAGCCGGGCACCGTCCGCCTGAAGGTGCTTGGCCAGAGCGAATACGAGCTGGTGTATGTCTCCGGCGGCATGCTGGAAGTGCAGCCCGACATGATCACCGTGTTGGCCGACACCGCCATCCGTGCCCACGATCTGGACGAAGCCAAGGCCCTGGAAGCCAAGAAGCGTGCCGAAGAAGCGCTTGCCAACAAGCAGGCCGAAGTCGACTACGCGGCGGCCGAAGCCGAGCTGGCGCAAGCCATCGCCCAGCTGCAGGCCATCCAGCGTCTGCGCAAGGCGGTTCACTGATCCGGCAACGGATTCGGCAGAGAAAAGGGCAGCTCCGGCTGCCCTTTTTGTTTGTCCGCCCCCCGGGGGTTACAAGCGCTTGAGGCGCTTCTCCAGGCGTTCCACGTCGTCCCGCAGGCAGTCCACTCCGGTGGCCCAGGCCGCCACCTCTGCCTTGGGGGCCAGGATGGCCTGTTCCTCCACCAGGTATTCGGCGCCGTTGGCCACCAGGCGTCGCGCTGCCTCCTTCTGGGCGGCGAGTACCGAGCGCCCGGCCATGGCCAGCCGATGGGCGGGAATGTCGCCGATCACCTGCGCCAGATCGCCTTCGGCATCCCAGCGCAGGTTGCGGAAGACGAACGCCAGGGCCTCGGCGAAATCGGCGGGTCCGGACAGCCGGGCAGCCGCCAGTACCGACGCCGGGTCGGCCAGGTAACGGAGCGGCGCGTCTGCCGGCAGGGTGATCTCGACCACCGGCACCGAATCCGCTGCACCGGCGTGAAAATCCCCTTGGCCGGTTACGGTCAAGTCGAAGTTCAGCGGACCGGCGCCGATACGCGCGGTCTGGCCGGCAAAGGGGTGCAGGCGCTCCCGGGCCCATTCCGCGCCAACAAGGAGATGGTTGAGGGCGCCGACGAGCAAGGGGGCGAACATGGTGATGCCCCGGCCGTCAGAACTTGTAGCCCCGGTGAAGGGCGACCACCCCCAGGGCGAGGTTGAAATACTCGACTTTTTCCAGCCCGGCGCCTTCCATCATGGCCTTCAGCTCTTCCTGGCCGGGATGGACGCGAATGGATTCGGACAGATAGCGGTAGCTGTCCTCGTCGTTGGTGACCAGCTTGCCAATGCGGGGAATGACCTGGAAGGAATAGAAGTCGTAGAGCGGCGCAAGGGGTTTCCAGACCTGGGAGAATTCCAGGACCAGCAGCCGGCCGCCGGGGCGCAGTACCCGGCGCATCTCGGCCAGGGCAGCGTCCTTGTGGGTCATGTTGCGCAGGCCGAAGGCCACCGTCACGCAATCGAACCAGTCGTCGGGGAAGGGCAGCTT
>DAINDE010000039.1:8021-25402 GCA_036732025.1 Rhodocyclaceae bacterium | reverse complement strand
CGGTCCAGCAGGCGGTCGCGGCCCCGCGCCAGCATGGCGTTGTTGATGTCGGTGAGCCAGACCTGGCCGCTCTTGCCGACGCGCTTGGCGAAGGCCAGGGAGAGGTCGCCGGTGCCGCCGGCCACGTCGAGAACCCGGGAACCTTCGCGCACGCCGCTGCGCTGGATGGTGAAGGCCTTCCACAGGCGGTGCATGCCTCCCGACATGAGGTCGTTCATCAGGTCGTAGCGGCTGGCCACGGAATCGAAGACGTCGGCGACACGCCGCGCCTTCTCCTGCTCGGCGACGGTTTCGTAGCCGAAATGGGTCTTGTTGTCGTTCATGGTTCAGTGGTGGTGGCCGCAACTGCCGCCGGTGGCGGGACGCGAGGTGGTATCCACGTCGCGGGAGGCGCCGTGGACTTCCAGTTGATGCAGGTATTCCTGCCACAGCTCGTCCCGGTGGCGGCACAGGTTGTAGAGGAGATCCCAGGAATAGAGGCCGCTGTCGTGGCCGTCGGAAAAGACGAAACGCAGGGCATAGGTGCCGACGGGTTCGATGCGCTCGACGGTGACGTTGCGCTTGCCGGTCTGCAAGGTTTCCTGGCCCGGCCCGTGCCCCCGGGCTTCGGCGGAAGGGGTGAAGACCCGCAAGAATTCCTGGCTGAGCTGGTAGGTTTCGCCGTCCTCGTAGACGAATTCGACCTGACAGGATTTCTGCTGCAAGCGGATATCGGTGGGAATGGGCGTGTCCTTGTCGAGACCGGCCATGGGTGTTCCTCCAGTGCGAGTGCGCTAGTTTAGCTCACTCGCACCCGGGCGGCAGCAAGATGGATCAAACATGCGGCGATGCCCCCGGCAAGCCGCCGCGCTCCCCTATTCCACCAGTTTCAGGCGCATGGCCATGCGCATCAGCTCGATGTCGCTCTTCACCCCCAGCTTGGCCTTGATCTGGTAATGACAGTTCTGGGCGGTCTTGGTGCTGATGTGCAGGGCGTTGCCGATTTCCTCGGCGCTGCGGCCCGCCACCAGCAGGCGCAGCACCTCGAACTCCCGTGGCGACAGCTCCCGGCAGGGGGAATCCGGGTCGTCCAGGAGGGCCAGGGCCATTTCCGGGGCGATGTCCGGGGACAGCACCCGGCGCCGCTCCGCCACCTGATACACCGCCTGCACCAGGGTTTCCGGCGGGCTGCTCTTGGTCACGTAGCCCAGGGCGCCCGCCCGCAGCGCCTGGGTGGCGAAGAGCGGGTCCTGGTGCATGCTGAAGGCGAGGATGCGGGCGTCGGCGTCCCGCCGCAGCAGGCGGCCGATGAGTTCGATGCCGCCCATGTCCGGCAGGTTGAGGTCGAGGACGACCACGTCCGGCGCTTCGTCCCGGAACAGGACGTAGGCCTCGGCGGCGCTGCCCGCCTCGCCGACGATGACCAGGTTGGAACGGCGCTCGAGCAGGCGGCGATAGCCCTCCCGCACCACGGCGTGGTCATCCACCAGCAGGAGGCGCAGTTGCCTATCCATGGCGGGCCTCCCCCGGGGCGGCTACCGGAATCCTCACCGCCACCCGCATGCCCCGGGGCTGGCGGGGGGTGAGGGCGAAGCTGCCGCCCAGGGCATGCACCCGCTCGTGCATGCCAAGGACGCCGAGACCCCCTTCCCGCGCCACGGCCGCCCCCTGGCTGCCGTCGTCCTCCACGGTCAGTTCGATGTGGTCGGCGTGGCGGGCCAGGGACACCGCCACCCGGGCCGGTTGCCCGTGCTTGGCGGCGTTGGTGAGGCTTTCCTGGACGATGCGGTAGAGGCTGACCACGAGATTGTCGGGCAGATCGTCGAAACGGCCGGCGATGGACAGCTCGAACTCGCACTGGCCGTGGCGGGTGCGGCGCCAGCCTGCGACCAGCTGTTCGAGGCCCGCCGCCAGGCCGAATTCCTCCAGGCCCACCGGCCGCAACTGGCGCAGGATCTGCTGCAGGGAGTCCATCATCCGCCCCGCCGTGCGGGCCATGGCCTCGGTGCAGGGCAGCAGGTCCGGCAGGCCGTCCCTGGCCAGTTCGTTGGCGTAGGCGGCTTCGGCGTTGATGGAGGCGAGGCACTGGCCGAATTCGTCGTGCAGTTCCCGGGCCAGGTGGCGCCGCTCCTCCTCCCGCACTTCCAGCAACCGTTCGGCCAGGCGCTTCTGTTCCGCCATGGTGGCCTGGAGCCGTTCCGCCAGGTGGTTGAAGACGGTGGCGATGCGCTCCAGTTCGATCAGTTCGAAGCGGGGGAGGCGAACCGACAGGTCGCCCTTTTCCATGTCGCCGAGGGTCGCCAGGATGCGCTCGGTCGGCTGCAGGGCCCGGTGCACCGGCACGTAGAGGAGAAAGTTGAGAAGCAGGATGCCGCCGGCGATCCAGGCCACGGCGCGGATCTGCTCCCAGGCGTCGGCGGCTTCGCTATCGAGGTCCGGAGTGATGGTCAGTTCGCCGATCTTGATGCCGGGATACTGGCCGATGACCCCGCGATAGGCCACTTCCGGGCCGATGAGCTCGCCCATGGCCCAGCGCAGCAAGCGGGGCGGCTCCCCCGGCTCGGAAAAGCAGTGGCGCACCACCGGTCGGCGATAGATGTCGATCACCTCGGCGCAGAAATGGACGAGGCGGCCCAGGCCCTGCACCGTGGCCAGGTCGATGTCCACCGCCGAACGGGAGAAGGAGCCGGTGCGCCGTGACGCCTCGTCGGCGATCAACTGGCGGATGGTGCTGCCGGTGCGCTCGATGTTGGCCGCCACCCGCTCCCGGGCCTGGACGAGAATGACCGCCACGGCAGCCAGGAAGAGAAGGCCCGCAAAAAGGGTGATGCGGGCCAGCAGCGTGCGCCGCAGGTCGATGTGCCGCCGGGGCCGGGCAAAGAGGGGCATGGTGTGGGCAGGGCGAGGGAGAGGCCCATTATCGCGGAGGGCGGCGTCAACGGAAATGGGCGCTTACTCGGGGACGTAAACCAGGGAGCCGTCCTCCAGCCGATAGGCGACGCCGGCCTTGACGCCGCCGCCCCGGCCGCCGGCGCCGGCGGCCTTGAAGCGCTCGACGCGGGCGCCATCCTTGATCAGCACCTCCATGTCGGGCCGACCGGCGTTCTTGATCACCGTCACCTTGTCCTGGGCGAAGGCATTGACCGGGTTGTTGGCGATGGCCAGCAAGAGGGCGGCGATGACCACCAGGAAAACGTCGATGAGATTGACCAGGGAGAGGATGGGATCCTCCACCTCGTGGTCGTCCTTGAGGGAGAGCTTCATCACCGGCCTTCCTCCGCCAGCCGGGCGAGGTCCTGGGCGTACCAGCGGCGGCGGACATTCACCACCCAGTAAGTGACGGCGGCGGCGATGAGGGCCAGGATGACCGCCGAGAAGGCCACCATTAGGTTGCGCGACACGTCCGCCAGGTGCCCGTCGGCGAGGGCCTTCAGGGCGGGGCCCATGGGGATCATGGTGGCCACCAGGCCGAGCATGGGGGCGACGCGGGTGGCGATGCGGCCGAACTCCAGGCGCTCGACGGCCAGGGCTTCCAGCGCATCCAGGCTGAGGGCCGGATCGGCCCGGCGGGCCGCCAGCAGCTCGTGGCCGGCCGGCTCCCGGCGGCGGCGCTGGCGTGCCTGCCAGGCGAAGGCGCCGAGGGCGTAGAAGGCATGGAGGAAGAGAACGCCGATGGCCAGCAGGACCGGCGCCAGGAAGAGCTGACTGATGTCGTACATGAAACTTTCGAGGGTGGCGTTCATGCGGCGGCTCCCGGTCGCTCGCGGCGGGAGGCGCCGGCCGCCCCGGCGGCGAAGACCGCCGCCAGCAGGAGGAGCGGCCACCACATCAACTTGGCCAGGGGTGCCGGCTCCACCCTTTCCAGGCGCTGCCCTTCCACCGCCGTGCGAGCGATGCCGACGCCGATGCCGTTGCGGTCCCGGGCTCCGGTGTGATGGCCGGTGGCGAGGAATTCCTTCGCTTCCGCGCTGCCCTCCGCCGCGGCGGCCTGGAACCACTTCATGGCTTCCGCCTCGTCCCTGGGCACGCCGCGTCCCTCATACAGGGCCGAGGCGTAGTGGAGCTTGCCCAGGGTGGCATAGTCCGAATCGCCGCTTTCCGCCGCCTGCTTGAACATGGCCGCCGCCTTGGCCGAATCCCGGGGCACGCCGGCGCCGTCCTCGTACATCAGGCCCTTCCAGATCATGGCCCCGGTGTAGCCGGCGGCGATGCACTTGTCGAAAACGATGTGGGCCGAGGCGTGGTCGCCGCATTTTTCCAGCAGGTAGCCCTGGGCGCAGGTGATCATGCTGGCGGGCTTCTCCAGGGTACGCTTGAGGGAGAGGTCGCTGTCCTCCTCGGGGAAGCTGCCGCCGCAGAGGACGTTGGCGTCGGCGGCGGGCGCCAGGCAGGCCAGCGCCAGCAGGGCGGCGGCGAGGCGGGGAGGGGACGATGGGATGCTCATGGCGGCACTCGGCTCGGAAATGGAACAGCCTCCAGGTTACCGGGGCGGCAACCCGGGGGCATGAGCAAAGCACCCTGCGGGGGCCGGGCAAAATGCCCGCTCAGTCGAGGCGGAAAACGAGGGGGATGCGCACCCAGGCTTCCACCGCCTCGCTGCCCCGCCGGGCGGGGACGAAGCGCCACAGTGCCACCGCCTCCAGGGCGGCCCGGTCGAGGGCGGAATCGCCGGCGCCGCTCGCCAGGCGGATCTCCCGCGGGTCGCCGGCGGGGCCGATGCGGGCCTCGACGGTGACGGTCCCCTCCACTCCCCGGCGCCGGGCCGAGGCAGGATAGGCGGGGGGCGGATTGGCCAGGTAGGCGGCGTCGTAACGGGGTGGCTCCAGGACGGCGGGGGTTGCCGCCAGGGCGATTACGGCGGGCGTCGCCGACGGGGCCACGCCTTCCGGCGCTGCCGCCGGCGGGGCAACCGGGGCAACGGCGGGCGCGGCCAGGACCGGCGCAGAACCTCGCGGCGACGGCCGGGCAGGGAGAGGCCGCACGGGGGGCGGCCGGTTTTCCGGCACCGCCGGAGAGGTTGTTGCCGACGCCGGTTGCGGGGCTGCCGAGGCCGTCAGCCGTACCTCCAGGAGCGATGGCGGCAGCGCCACCGGGGCCGGCCGGTGCAGGGCCGCCACCGCCACTGCGTGGACGGCGGCGGAGGCGAGCAAGGCGTGGCGCAGCAGGCGGTCCATCAGAAGCGGTGGGAAACGGTGAGGCGCAGGCTGCGCGGCTCGGTGGGATGCAGGTGGCGGTCGAAGACGGGGGCCGCCTCGCCGGCCAGTTGCGAGTCGTACCACTAATCGAAGACGTTCGCATAGCGGACGAAGAGGTTGTAGACGTCCACCGCCACCTGGGTCCGCCGGTCGAACTTGTAGCCGAGGCGCAGGTTGGTTAGGGCGGAGGCCGAGGAGCGCACCGCATTGTCCTCGACCAGGGGCCGCGGCCCGAAGTAGCGCAGGCGCAGGGCGCCGAACCAGGGGCCCAGGTTGTCCACCGTCATCCCCAGGTTGGCGGTGGCGGTGACGGCGCCGGGAATGTGGCTGCCGGCCGGGTCGGCATCGCGGAAGCGGGCCCGGGACCAGGCCAGGTCGGCGTCGAAGGCCAGCCAGTCGGCGGCCACGTAGAGGTTGGTCCATTCCACGCCATAGCGACGGGAGGGCCGCGACGGCTCGGTAGTGCCGGCATCGCCGACGAAGAGCAGTTCCGACGCCGTATCCAGCTGCCACAGGGCAACGGTGGTCTGCCAGCCGCGCAGCGGTTCACTGCGCAGGCCGACTTCGTAGCCCTTGGTGCGCACCAGGGGCTTCACCCGGTCCACCGGCGTCGTCCCGTCCGTCGGATCGACGCGGATGGTGGTGCCGCGGGCATCGTTGGAATGGAAGCCATGGCCGTAATTGACGTAGAGTTCGGTCTTCTGCCAGGGGCCGAAGACCAGCCCGAACTTGGGCGTCACCATCTGGTCGCCGGCCCTGCCGGAGTTGGCGGCCAGGCTGGAATCCACCTCGAAGCGGTAGGCGTCGCCGCGCAGGCCGACGAGGGAGCGCAACCAGGGCAGCCAGCGGATTTCGTTCTGGGCCCAGAGGGCCAGGCTCTTCTGGGTGACCTCGTCCTCGCGCACGGTGGCCAGGGTGTTGCGGGCCCGGGTGGCGAAGAGTCCCACCGGCCGCAGGCGGTCCAGCCGTCCCTGGAGGCCGAAGGAGTTTTCCACTTCCCGCCCGCCCCACTGGCCGAAGACGGCGTGGGAGGCGGCGACCCCCCCCGCCTGGCGGCGCTCGGCCTGCTTGAACTGGTCCCCCGGCGGGCAGCCGTTGGTGAGGCAGTACTGGAAATTGGACCACAGGTTGAGGCCGGACTTGAGCCACCAGACATTGGCCCGGCTCTGGCTGTCCCGGCCCCGCGCCGCCCACTTGCCGGAGAGGCTGTAGCGATGCGTCTCGCCGCCGGTGGTGGGGTCCAGGGTGCCGAAGCGGCTTACCAGGCCGCCTTCGATGGCCCGCTTGGCGACCTGGTCGGTTGACGTCCACTGGCCCCGGTAGGCCATGGCGGTGACGGCGAACCCGTCGTTGTCGCTACCCTGGCTGTAGCTCAGCACGCCGTTGAGCTTGCGGTAGTTTTCATGCACCTGCCAGGGGCCGTCGTTGTGGAACCACTCGAAGCCGTAGAGCAGCCGCCCCGGCCCCGCCTCCGGCGAGCCGGCCAGCAGGCCCCGGGCATAGCCGTTCTCGCCCAGGGTGACCTGGCCCAGGGTGCCCTCCAGCTTACGCACGTAGTCGATGTGCGCCGCGCCGGCCGAGGCGAAATCGCCTTCTTCTGCGTAATAGGGCCCCTTGCGGAAGCGCACCCGCTCCACCAGTTCGGGGATGAGGAAATTGAGGTCGGTGTAGCCCTGGCCGTGGGCGTGGGTGGGCATGTTCACCGGCACCCCGCCGACGGTGGTGGCGAAATCGGTGCCGTGGTCCAGGTTGAACCCGCGCAGGAAGTACTGGTTGGCCTTGCCGTCGCCGGCGTGCTGGGTGACGATCAGCCCGGGCACCATTTCCAGGGCTTCGCCGGGCCGCAGGATGGGCACCGCCGCCAGGCGCTGGCGGGACACCACCCCCTCGCTGCCGGCCGCCGCCTCCCCCAGGAGGTTCTCGCTCTGGGCGCGGATTTCCACCGGCGAGAGGACTTTCGCTTCCTCGGCCCCGGCAGCGACGGCGCCGAGAAGCAGGTAGGAATAAATTATTTTTCGTCTTAAATCCATGGTCAAAAAAAGCCGGCTTCCCGGCTCGCCTCCTTGGTTGGCAAGTTATGCCACGGCGGTCCGCCGGGTGAGGCGCACCGACAATGCAAAGCTGCAGGCGATGATCGCCACCAGGCCGAAGCCGAAGGCCAGTTCCTTGCCCTCGCTCCAGGCGTCCACTGCCGGCAGGGCCAGCTTGGCGAGGCCGAAGGCGGCCACCAGCAGGCTGACGCCCGACACCACCAGGCCCATGACGCGGGAGGCGATCAGCGCTACCTGGTCGGCCCGGGCGATGAGGCGGGAGATCCACAAGCCGTTGATGCCGTCGGTCAGCAACATGCCGAGGAGGAAGAGCAATGCCAGCACCAGGGCGTGCTGCCAGCCGCCGAACTGGGTGGCGGCCAGGGCGAAGAAGGCGGCCTGGGAGAGGGTGTCGAAGGACAGCGCGAAGAGGGCGCCGACCCCGGCCACCATAGCGGGATGGCCGGCGTGGCGCAGCCGCCCGAGGAGGCGGCCCTTGAGGCCGACGGGCTGGACGACTTCATGGGGCTCGGCCTGGAGGACGGCGGCCAGATTGAGGCTGCCCAGGGCGAAGAGGAAGGCGATGGAGATGACGGCCCCCAGCACGCCGAACCATTCCGGCACCGCCCAATGGCCGGCCAGGGCGGAGACGCCGAGGGCGATGGCCACCACCACGGTGCCATGGCCGAGGGAGAAGAGGGCGCCGCAATAGCGGGCCAGGGCCGGGTTGGCGCGGCTGTTGTAGCGCGTCATGCCGTCGATGGTGGCCAGGTGGTCGGCGTCGAAGCCGTGCTTCATGCCGAGCACGAAGGTCAGGATGAGGAGCGACAGGAAATCGGTGGGCAGGGTTTCCATGGCGGCGTATGAACTCTATTAATATTGTTCATACAACAACCGTGCCAGGGAGCCAAGCCCTTGTCGATACTGGTTTTTCCGGAATTGCCGGGTTCCTTCCGGCAAGCCCGCTTGGCAGCTGGCCCTGCCAAACTGATCAGCGGCTTTCCACAGGCAGGGAAAGGGTGAACACGGCGCCGCCTTCCGGGCGGTTGGCGGCGGCCAGCTTGCCGCCGTGGCGCTCGACGATGCCGTAGCTGATGGACAGCCCCAGGCCGGTGCCCTGGCCCACCGGCTTGGTGGTGAAGAAGGGTTCGAAGAGGCGCGGCAGGTGCTGCTCGGGAATGCCGGGGCCGTTGTCGGCGAAGGTGATGTGGGCCATGCCGCCTTCCACCTGGCCGGCGATGACGAGGCGGGGCTCGGCCAGGCTGGCGGTGGCGTCGCAGGCGTTCTGCACCAGGTTCATGGCCACCTGCTGCAGCTGCCCGGAAGAGCCGGAGCAGGCCAGGTCCGGCGGCAGGTTCACCTCCACCGCAAAGCGGGCGGGGGCGCTTTGCACCACCCAGCGCACCGAGCGTTCGATGACTTCGTTGAGATTGACCCGCTCCGGTGTCGCCTTGTCCACGGCGGAGAAACGCTTGAGGGCGTCGACGATGTCGCGGGTGCGCTCGGCCCCCTCGATCATGCCCTCGATGAGGGGGGCCATGTCGGCCAGCACCCGGTCGATCTTGAGTTCGGCGCGCAGGGCCTGGAGGGCGGCATCCTCGGCGGCGTCGGAGGCATGGACGGCGCTGAGGTAGGTTTCCAGGCGGCGGGCGTAGCGCTGCAGGGAGAGCACGTTGCCGAGGACGAAGCTGATGGGGTTGTTGAGCTCGTGGGCGACCCCGGCCACCAGTCGGCCGAGGGAGACCATCTTCTCGGCGTGGAGCAACTGGCCCTGGGTGCGCTTGAGGTCTTCATGGGCCTGGCGCAGGGCGTGGTAGGCGCGGCGCAGCTCGCCCACCGGCCGGCCGGTGACCACCATGCCCATGAGCTTGCCGGTCTGGGAGAGCCTGGGCGTGCAGTTGATGGAAACGGGCACCGTCGAGCCGTCGCCGGAGCGCATGTACAGTTCGCAGTCATGCACCCCCTGTTCGCCGAAGCGCTGGAACAGATCCCGGGCCTTGGCCCGCTCCGTGTCGTCGGCGAAGAGGTCGAAGACGGGCTTGCGCTCCAGGTCACCGGCGCTGCGGCCGGAAAAGTGCTGGAGGGAGGAATTGACCTCCTCGACGTTGCCGTTGCGGTCGCAGACGATGAGGATGTCCGACATGGAGGCGAGCACGCTCTCGATGAACTGGTGGGACTCCTCCAGGGCGGCGTTCTTTTCTTCCAGGGCCACTTCGTACTGGAGGAGGTCGTTGTAGACCTCGTCCATCTTGCGGATGACCTCGATCCACGCCTGCTCGCCGAGTTCCTCGCCGGCGGCGTGGAGCAGGGATTCAACGGGCGGGACGGAAGTGGACATGGGCTTCCCCGTGTTCGTCGTGGGCATGGTGGTGCTCCGCCTCCAGGGCGATGACGTTGAGCTTGCCGTGGCGCACGCCCCGCTCGGCGACCAGGGCGTCGGCAAACTGCTGCACCTCCCGCGCCGGCCCCCGGAGGATGACCGATTCGAGGCAGTTCTCGTGGTCCAGGTGGCTGTGCAGGGCGGCGACGGTGAGGTCGTGGTGGTCGTGCTGGAGGGCCGTAATGCGCTCCGCCAGTTCCCGCTCGTGGTGGTTATAGACGTAGGAGAGGTTGGCGACGCAGTAGCCAGCCGGCTCCTCCCGCTGGCGGTCGCCCTCGATGGCGGCGCGGATGAGGTCGCGCACGGCCTCGGAGCGGTTGCTGTAGCCCCGCTCGGCGATGAGGGCGTCGAACTGCCGGGCGAGGGATTCGTCGAGGGAAATGGTGAAACGTTCCATGATTCTCATCCTAGCCGCGGAATCGGCGGGTATTCAACCCAGCAATTCTAGCCCGGATATTTCATGCGTATCGCGGATGCCGGCAAGGGCCGGCCCGTAGGGGGCCCCTGCCGGCGGAGGTCACCCCTCCCGCCGCCGCTTTTCCGCCTTCTTTTCGGCGATGAGATTGATGTTGCCGCTGGGCAACTGTTCTTCCAGGCGCACGGTGAAGCCCCACAGGTAGGCCAGGTGGTCGAGGACGGCCTCGGTTTCCTTGCCCAGGGGGCGGCGCTGGTGCTGGAAGTGGCGCAGGGTGAGGGAACGATCGCCGCGCAGATCGACGTTCCAGACCTGGATGTTGGGCTCGTTGCTGCCCAGGTTGTATTGCTCGGCCAGCTTCAGGCGCAGGTCGCGGTAACCCTGCTCGTTGTGGATGGCGTCGATCTTGAGCTTGGCCTTGGTGTCGTCGTCGAGGATGGCGAAGAAGCGGAATTCCCGCATCAGCCGGGGCGACAGGTACTGGGCGACGAAGCTTTCGTCCTTGAAGTTCCTCATGGCGAACTCGAAGGTGTCCCGCCAGTCGGAGCCGGCGATGCTGGGGAACCACTCGCGGTCTTCGTCGCTGGGGTTTTCGCAGATGCGGCGGATGTCCTGCCACATGGCGAAGCCCAGGGCGTAGGGGTTGATGCCCGAGTACCAGGGGCTGTTGTAGGGCGGCTGGTAGACGACGTTGGTATGGGACTGGAGGAACTCCAGCATGAAGCCGTCCGAGAGCTTGCCCTCGTCGTAGAGCGTGTTGAGCAGGGTGTAGTGCCAGAAGCAGGCCCAGCCCTCGTTCATCACCTGGGTCTGGCGCTGGGGGTAGAAATACTGGCCGATCTTGCGCACGATGCGCACGATTTCCCGCTGCCAGGGCTCCAGCAGGGGGGCGTTCTTCTCGACGAAGTAGAGGAGGTTCTCCTCGGGCTCCGCCGGGAAGCGGCGTTCCACTGCTTCCTCCGCCCGCTCGTCGTGGCGGGGCAGGGTGCGCCAGAGGTCGTTCACCTGGGCCTGCAGGTAGGCTTCCCGGTCCTTCTGGCGGGCCCTTTCCTTTTCCAGCGACAGCGGCGGCGAGCGCTTGTAGCGGTCCACCCCCAGGTTCATCAAGGCATGGCAGGCGTCGATGAGCCGCTCGACGGCCTCGAAGCCGTGGCGCTCCTCGCATTCGGCGATGTAGTTCTTGGCGAAGACGAGGTAGTCGATGATGGCGTCGGCGCTGGTCCACTGCTTGAAGAGGTGGTTGCCCTTGAAGAAGGAATTGTGGCCGTAGGCGGCGTGGGCGATGACCAGGGCCTGCATGGTCAGGGTGTTTTCCTCCATCAGGTAGGCGATGCAGGGATCGGAATTGATGACGATCTCGTAGGCCAGGCCCATCTGGCCGCGCTTGTAGCGGTTTTCCGTCTCCAGGAAGTGCTTGCCGAAGGACCAGTGGTGGTAATAGACCGGCATGCCGATGGAGGCGTAGGCGTCCATCATCTGTTCGGCGGTGATGATCTCCAACTGGTGGCGGTAGCAGTCGAGATGGTAGGCCTTGGCGACGCGGCCGATCTCGGCGTCGTAGCGCTCGATGGCTTCCACCGTCCAGTCCGAGCCCTCGGCGATATAGTGGCTTTTCTTTCGGCTCATACCAGGCGTTTCCTGAAGAGTTCCCGGAAAACCGGGTAGATGTCCTCCGGTCCGGTGATGCGCTGCATGGCGAAATGGCCGGGATGGGACGCCTGCAGTTGCTCGTATTCCAGCCACAGGTTCTGGGGCTCGCCCTCGGTGATCTCGATGTAGGCGTAGTACTGCACCAGGGGCAGGATGGATTCGCTGAGGATTTCCCGGCACAGGGGCGAGTCGTCGTTCCAGTTGTCGCCGTCGGAGGCCTGGGCCACATAGATGTTCCAGGTGGCGGAGGAGTAGCGGGCGGCGATGATGTCGCGGGTCAGCTTGAGGGCGCTGGAAACGATGGTGCCGCCGGTTTCCCGGGAATGGAAGAAGTCGTCCTCGTCCACCTCCTCGGCGGCGGTATGGTGGCGGACGAAGACCACCTCGATCTTTTCGTAATTGCGGTTGAGGAAGAGGTAGAGCAGCATGAAGAAGCGCTTGGCCATCTGCTTCTTCTGCTCGTCCATGGAGCCGGACACGTCCATCAGGCAGAACATCACCGCCTGGGTGGAAGGTTGCGGGATACGAACCCGGTTGCTGTAGCGCAGGTCGAAGGGGTCGATGAAGGGGATGGCCTCGCGGCGGGCCTTGAGGGCGGCGATCTCCCTTTCCAGGCGGACGATGTCCGGGTCGCCCGGGCAATCGCGCCTGAGGCGCTCCAGCTCTTCCTGCAATTCCCGCAGGCGGGCGGCATGGGGGCCGCCGATGGCCACCCGCCGGCCGGCCGCCCCGCGCATGGTGCGCACCAGGTTGATGTTGGTGGGCACGCCGGTCTGGGTGTAGCCGGCCCGGACCCGCTTGTATTCCTCGATCTTGGCCAACTGCCGCTTGACCAGGTTGGGCAGGGCCAGTTCGTCGAAGAAGATGTCGAGGAACTCGTCCCGGGTGATGGTGAAGACGAAATCGTCCAGGCCCTCGCCGTCCGGGCTGGCCTTGCCCTTGCCCTGGCCGGCGCCGCCGCCCATGGGGCGCTCCACCTCGTCGCCGGGGTTGAAGCGGTCGTTGCCCGGGTGCACCCGGCCGCGCACGCCGCCCTGGCCGTGGTGGAAGGTGGGCTCGGAAATGTCCTTGCCGGGGATGCCGATCTTCTCGCCGTTGTCCAGGTCGCGGATGCCGCGCTTGGCGATGGCGTCCGCCACCGCTTTCCGGATCTGGCCCTTGAAGCGGTGGATGAAACGGCTGCGGTTGATCGAGCTCTTGTTCTTGCTGTCCTGCCGCCGATCGACGATGCGTACCGTCATTTGCGACCTCCCAGTGGGGGCGGGACCGGCCCCGCCCTACCGCATCACGAAGACTTGCGAACCCGCAGATACCATTCGCAGAGCAGCCGGACCTGCTTCTCGGTGTAGCCCTTGGTGATCATGCGGTTGACGAAGTCCTGGTGCTTCTTCTGCTCGTCGGCGCTGGCCTTGGTGTTGAAGGAGATGACCGGCAGCAGTTCCTCGGTGTTGGAGAACATCTTCTTCTCGATCACCGCCCGCAGCTTCTCGTAGCTGGTCCACGACGGGTTCTTGCCGTCGTGCTTGGCCCGGGCGCGCAGGACGAAATTCACCACCTCGTTGCGGAAATCCTTCGGGTTGCTGATGCCGGCCGGCTTCTCGATCTTCTCCAGCTCGTCGTTGAGCGCTCCGCGGTCGAGGATCTCGCCGGTATTGGGGTCGCGGAATTCCTGGTCCTGGATCCAGAAGTCGGCGTAGGTGACGTAGCGGTCGAAGATGTTCTGGCCGTACTCGGAGTAGCTTTCCAGGTAGGCGGTCTGGATTTCCTTGCCGATGAACTCGGCGTAGCGCGGGCTGAGGAATTCCTTGAGGAAGCGCAGGTAGCGCTCCTCCACCTCCGGCGGATACTGTTCCTGCTCGATCTGCTGCTCCAGCACGTACATCAGGTGCACCGGGTTGGCGGCCACCTCCCGGTGGTCGAAATTGAACACCTTGGAGAGGATCTTGAAGGCGAAGCGGGTGGAGAGCCCGGTCATGCCCTCGTCCACCCCGGCGAAGTCGCGGTACTCCTGGTAGCTCTTGGCCTTGGGGTCGGTGTCCTTGAGGTTCTCGCCGTCGTAGACCCGCATCTTGCTGTAGAGGGAGGAGTTTTCCGGCTCCTTCAAGCGGGAGAGCACGGCGAACTGGGCCATCATGCGCAGGGTATCGGGGGCGCAGGGTGCCTGGGACAGGGAGGAGTTGATGAGCAGCTTCTCGTAAATGTGGATTTCGTCCGCCACCCGCAGGCAGTAGGGCACCTTGACGATGTAGATGCGGTCGAGGAAGGCCTCGTTGTTGCGGTTGTTCTTGAAGGCCTGCCATTCGGCCTCGTTGGAGTGGGCGAGGATGAGGCCGTCGAAGGGGATGGCGCCGAAGCCCTCGGTGCCCTTGTAGTTCTGCTCCTGGGTGGCGGTGAGCAGGGGGTGCAGCACCTTGATCGGCGCCTTGAACATCTCGACGAACTCCAGGATGCCGCGGTTGGCGAGGCACAGGCCGCCGGAGTAGGAATAGGCGTCGGGATCGTTCTGGGAGTAGGTTTCCAGCTTCCTGATATCGATCTTGCCGACCAGGCTGGAAATGTCCTGGTTGTTCTCGTCGCCCGGTTCGGTCTTGGAGACGGCGATCTGGGACAGCACGGAGGGGCGGATCTTCACCACCCGGAACTTGGAGATGTCGCCGCCGAACTCGGCCAGGCGCTTCACCGCCCAGGGGCTCATGATGGTGCCCAGGTAGCGGCGGGGGATGCTGTAATCCTCCTCCAGGATGGGGCCGTCCTCATCCACGTTGAAGAGGCCGAGGGGGGATTCATGGACCGGCGAACCCTTGATGGCGTAGAAGGGCACCTTTTCCATGAGGGCCTTCAGGCGCTCGGCCAGGGAGGACTTGCCACCGCCGACCGGCCCCAGCAGGTAGAGGATCTGCTTCTTCTCTTCCAGGCCCTGGGCGGCGTGGCGGAAGTAGGAGACGATATTCTCGATCACCTCCTCCATACCGTAGAACTCCCTGAAGGCCGGGTAGATCTTCAGCATCTTGTTGGCGAAGATGCGGGACAGGCGGGGATCCAGCCGGGTATCCACCAGTTCCGGCTCGCCGATGGCGAGCAGCATGCGCTCGGCGACGCTGGCGTAGGCGGTGGGGTCGTTCTTGCACAGTTCCAGGTACTCCTGGACCGACATTTCCTCCTCTTGCGAGGCCTCGTAGCGGCTCTGGTAGCGGGCGAAGATCGACATGGCTGACTCCTTCCTGATGGTTGTTATCGGCACTGCGCTAGTTCCGACAGTTTGAAACCCTATCCCTTCAACGGTTCAACCTGCTTTTCGGTTTAGGCGATATTTTTCACAAAGGCCAATTTTCTCCTCACGCCGCCCGGGGCAGTTCCCGCTGCACCTCGTCCAGGGTCTCGGCGATGCGGTCGAGGCCCCATTCCAGGTCGTCCTCACTGATGACCAGGGGCGGCGCCAGGCGCAGCACGGTGCCGTGGGTATCCTTGCTGAGGACGCCGTGGGCCAGCAGGCGCTCGGCCACCACATGGGCGCTGACCAGGCGCGGGTCCAGGTCGATGCCGGCGAAAAGGCCGCGGCCGCGCACCGCCCGGATCAGCGGCGTCGCCGCCGCCATGGCCTGCAGGCGCGCGAGAAGGCGGGCGCCAAGGTCGGCGGAACGCTGCACCAGGCCCTCGTCCTCCAGCACGTCGAGGGCCGCCAGCCCCACCGCCGCGGCTAGGGCGTTGCCGCCGAAGGTGGAACCGTGGTCGCCGGGGGTGAACACCCGCATCACCGCCTCGTCGGCGAGGAAGGCGGAAACCGGCAGGAGGCCGCCCCCCAGGGCCTTGCCGAGGATGACGCCGTCCGGCCGCACCTGGTCGTGCCGGCAGGCGAGCAGGGCGCCGGTGCGGCCCAGGCCGGTCTGCACCTCGTCGGCGATGAGGAGCACGCCGTGGCGGCGGCAGATGGCGGCGCAGGCCGCTAGGTAGCCGGGGGGCGGCACGACGATGCCGCCCTCGCCCTGGATCGGCTCCACCAGGAAGGCGGCGGTATCGGGCGTGATGGCGGCGGCCAGGGCGGCGGGATCGCCGTAGGGAACGGTCTTCAGCCCGGGCGGGAAGGGCCCGAAGCCGTCCCGGTACTGGGCTTCGGTGGACAGGCCGACGATGGTGATGGAGCGGCCGTGGAAATTCCCTTCGCAGGCGATGATCTCGGCCCGCCCCTCGGCCACGCCCTTGACCTTGTAGGCCCACTTGCGGGCCGCCTTGAGGGCGGTCTCCACCGCCTCCAGGCCGGTGTTCACCGGCAGGGCGCGGTCGTAGCCGGTGAGCATGGTGAGGCGGCGCAGGAAGAGGGGCAGGCGGTCGTTGAAGAAGGCGCGGGAGGTCACCGCCAGGCGGCCCGCCTGGGCGGCCAGGGCCGCCACCAGCCGCGGGTGGCCGTGGCCGAAGCTGGTGGCCGAATAGGCGGACATGAAGTCCAGGTAGCGCCGCCCCTCCACATCGGTGAGCCAGCAGCCCTCCCCCGCTTGCAGCACCACCGGCAGCGGCTCGTAGTTGCGGGCACCGAAGCCCCCTTCCCAGCGGCGCAGGGTGGCGGCGTCGGGGGCGGTCAAGGCGCCCAGGAGCAGTCCCGCCAGGCGGGCCGTGGCCCCCTGGCGGTCCCGGGCCGGGTTGTATTCGGCGATCTCGATGCCGACGCAGGAACGGCGACGCCCCAGTCCCCGCAAGGCGGCCACCAGGTCCGGGCCGCGCAGTCCGCCGGGCGCCGGGGTCGATACGCCGGGCGCGTCGGCCGGGTCGATGGCATCGAGATCCACGCTGAGGCCCCAGGAGCCGTCCCGGCCGACGATGGCGACTGCGTCGGCGAGCACGGCCGCCAGGCCTCGCTCGGCGATTTCCTCCGCCGCGAACAGGCGCACCCCCAGGCGGTCGAGCAATTCCTTTTCGGCCGCTTCCCAGCTGCGAGGGCCGACGACGGCGACGCGGGCCGGATCGAGGGCAGGTCCGGCAATCTCCGTCAATTCAGGAGCGCCGGCCCCGAAGAGGGCGGCCAGGGGCATGCCGTGGGCGTTGCCGGAGGGGCTCGTGAGCGGCGTGTGGGCATCCAGGTGGGCGTCGATCCAGAGCAGACCCGGGGGCTCCCCGAGGGCGCGGCCGATGCCGCGCCAGGTGCCGGCGGCACAGGAATGGTCGCCGCCCAATACCAGGGGGCGGTCGCCCCTTGCCACCACGGCGGCCGTCTCATCGGCCAGCCGCCGCAGCAGGGGAGCGAGGGCCGCATCCCCCGCCGCCAACGTGGTCCGCCAGCGTACATCCAGCCCATTGGCCCGCAGGGCGGCGAGGACGCCCTGGCGCTGCAATTCCGCCGGCCCTTCTTCCGGCCCGGGGGCCGGGGCGCCCAGTGCCCAGGCGGCGCCGATGCACTGGAAGGTGGGGTTGAGAGAAGCGAGTCTGCCCATGGTGCGGCTCCTTTCCACACGGGAACCACTGTTTGCTCACTCCTTCGACCACCGCCGCCGGGCCGGGTTCGGCCAGGCCCGCCGGACGGTCGATCCGGCGGCGCGAGCGGACAACCCGTCAGTGATGGTGCGGATGCTCTCCGGCGTGGTGGGTTTCCGCCGCTGCCCGGTGGTGCAGGGCGGCGTGGATATCCTCGTGGGGAGCCGGGCGGCCCACCCATTGGGGCAGGAGGGAGCCGGCGACCATGCCGACGAAACCCACGCCCAGGCCGATGAGTTGGGGCGGCACCGGGCTCGCCTCGGCGACGA
>DAINDE010000039.1:0-8011 GCA_036732025.1 Rhodocyclaceae bacterium | reverse complement strand
CGGCGACGAAGAATTCCACCATGAGCCAGGCGCTGAGGCCGCCGACGATGGAGGCCAGCGCCCCCTGGGTGGTGGCACGCTTCCAGAGGGCGCCGGCGAAGAGGGGGACGAAGGCGCCGGCCAGGGTGACCTTGTAGGCGTTCTCCACCATCTTGAAGATGGAGGCATTGGAATAGAGGGCGAAGCCCAGCACCACACAGGCGAAGCAGACGATGGACAGGCGCATCATGCGCAGGAAGGCGTGGTCGCCCATGCGCGGGAACATGGGGCGGACGATGTTTTCGGCGAAGGTGACGGAAGGGGCCAGCAGGGTGGCCGACGAGCAGCTCATGATGGCGGAGAGGACGGCGCCGAAGAAGATGACCTGGGCGAACAGGGGGGTGTGGTTCATGACCAGCAGGGGCAGCACCTTCTGGAAATCCTCGGGGGCGTCGGAGGCCAGCAGGGGGCCATACTGGCCGGGATCGATGAGGGTCGCCGAATAGGCGATGAACATGGGCACGAAGCAGAAGCAGAAGTAGATCGATGCCCCCAGGACGGAGCCCCATACCGCCACCCTGGCGCTCTTGGCCGAGGTGATGCGCTGGAAGACGTCCTGCTGGGGGATGGAGCCCAGCATCATGGTCACCCAGGCCCCCAGGAAGGTGACCCACAGCCAGGGGTCCGGCTCGGGGAAGAATTCGAATTTGCCTGCCGCCGCCGCGTGGTCGATGACGACGCCGGCGCCGCCGGTCTTGTCGGCCATCACCGTGGCGATGAAGAAGAGGCCGCCCATGCTCACCGCCATCTGCACGAAATCGAGCACCGCCACCGACAGCATGCCGCCGAAGGTGGTGTAGGTGAGGACCACGGCGGCGCCCAGGACCATGCCCGCGGTCTGGCTCAGGCCGCCGTCGGTGACGACGTTGAGGATGAGGCCCAGGGCCTTGATCTGGGCCGACACCCAGCCCAGGTAGGAAGCGACGATGCAGAGGGTGGTGATGACCTCCACGGTGCGGTTGTAGCGCATGCGGTAGAAGTCGCCCAGGGTGATGATGTTGAGCTTGTACAGGTAGCGGGAGAAGAAGATGCCGGCGATGATGAGGCACATGGAGGAGCCGAAGGGGTCGGCCACCACGCCGCCCAGGCCTTCCCGCACGAAGGTGGAGGAGGCGCCGAAGACGGCCTCGGCCCCGAACCAGGTGGCGAAGACGGTGGCGGTGACCACCGGCAGCGGCAGATGGCGGCCGGCGACGGCGAAGTCCTTGGTGTTATGGACCCGGGTGGCGGCGAAGAGGCCGATGCCGATGGACACCATCAGATAGAGCACCACGAACCAGACCAGCATGACCCCTCACCCCCGTCGCCAAGATGGGCGCGATTATACGGTTTTGCGGCGCACCAATGGGGTGCGCCGGCGGCCGGAAAACATCAGGGATTCAACTGCTTGTAGGCGCTTTCGGCCAGGGCCAGGAGCCTCTCCCGGGGCAATTCGCCGGAGAGGGCGTAGCCCAGCCGGCCGTCGAGCCAGTAGAAGACGCCCACCTTGCCCTCCAGGGCGTAGCGGAAGGCGGTTTCCCGATTGCCGGCGGCGTTGGTGCGCACGTAGAGGGTGAGGCGCTTGCCGCTGCCGTCCTCGTACATGAACTGGGCCACCGGGCCGCTCTCCCCGGGCAGCAGGCGGCCGCCCACCAGGTTGTAGCCCTCGGCGGCCAGGTGGGGCACCTTGAGCGTGGACCCCAGGCGCTTGGACAGCCACTGCACCAGGTGCGCCTCCTGGTCCGCGCCCACCTCCACCGGATGGCGCACTTCCGGCGTATAGACCACGTGGGCCACGGCGGCGCTGTGGGCCAGGGGCGGCAGGGCGCCCTCCTTCGCCGGCTGCCAGGCCTTGACGCCGTAGCCGATGACGCTGCCCAGGGCCAGCCAGCCGACGGCGGCGGCGATGCGCCAGAGCGGCCTTTCCCCGGGGGGCGGGCGCCGGGCGGCTCGCTGCAGGCGCTCCGGCACCGGCTCCGCCAACACCGGGTCGAAGGCAGCCACCAGTTGGACCTTCTGGGCCTGCCAGGCGGCGACCCGTTCGGCATCGGCAGGGTGGCCGGTCAGCCAGGCGGCGACGGCCGCGCGGCGGGCGGGGTCGAGCTGGCCATCCACGTAGGCGTGCAACTCGTCGTCGCCGGGAGGCAGGACGGTATTCATTTGACGACCCTCAGGTGCGCCGGGCCGGAGCCTTCCTCCAGCAAGGCGCGCAATTTCTCCCGGCCGCGGGCCAGCCGGGACATGACGGTGCCGATGGGCACGCCCAGCAGGCGCGCCGTCTCGGCGTAGGAATATTCCTCCAGCGTGACCAGCAGCAGCACTTCCCGCTGCTCCGGCGGCAACTGGGCCAGGGCCGCCTGCAGGTCACGGACCTCCAGGGCATCGTTCTGGGCCGCCCTGGCGGCGGGCTCTGCCACCATGTCGTCGAGAGCCACCGCCGGCGGCGGCCGGCTCCGGTACTGGCTGACGAAAACGTTGTGCATGATGGCCAGCAGCCAGGAATCCAGACGGCTACCGCGACGCCACAGGGAAAACTTGCTCCAGCCCCGCTCCAGGGTGTCCTGGACCAGGTCGTCCGCCGCGTGGCGGTCGCCGGTCAGGGCCCGGGCGTAACGCCGCAGGCGGGGCAGGTGGTCGGCAAAGCTGTCCATGGGCGCCGCAGTCGGGAAAAAGCTTACTTTGCCACGTGCCAGACGTTGTTGAAACCTTCGCCGGTGGTGTCGCCCGGCTTCTGGTCCTTGATCCAGAAATAGAGCGGCTTGCCCTTGTAGGCCCACTGCTTCTTGCCGTCGTCGCGAGCGATGACGGAGAAGTCGCCGGCGGCCTTGTCGCCATCCATGGCGGCGAGCGGCGGCCAGTTCTCGGCGCACTTGCCGTTGCACATGCTCTTGCCGCTGCCGGCCTCGTCCTTGTCGAAGACGTAGAGGGTCATGCCGTTGCCGCCCACCAGCATGCCGCCCTGCATCTTGGCGGGGGCGTCGGCCAGGGCGGCGGTCGCGGCCAGGGCGGCGGCGAGGAAGAGGAAGGACTTTTTCATGGTGATCTCCTTGGGGTTGAGGTGGTACTCCGTAAACGGGCGGTGGCGGCCGTTTATTCCCGGCCTCCTCATATTTCGACGTGGTTGATGAAACAGCCGGGGCAGCCGGGAATATTCCGGCCCTTGCGCTCGTTCAGTCCGGTTCACCCACCTCAACGGAGCCTGCCATGCGCAACGCCATTGTCTCGATCGCCCTCATTTCCGCCACCGCCACCGTGCTCGCCGCCGAGCCCGCCCCCAACGGCATCGCCCTGCCCGAGGGCTACCAGGACTGGCGGATCATCGGCGTCTCCCAGCGCACCGACAACAACACCCTGCGGGCCATCGTCGGCAACGACACCGCCGTCAAGGCGGCCCGGGAAGGACGCACCCGGCCCTGGCCCGACGGCGCCATCCTCGGCAAGCTGGTATGGAAGAACAGCAAGCACGAAAAGTGGGAAACGGCCATCGAGCCGGGAGCGTTCGTGCACGCCGAATTCATGGTGAAAGACAGCGCCCGCTACGCCGCCACCGGCGGCTGGGGCTTCGCCCGCTGGCTCGGCCTGGATCAGAAGCCCTACGGCAAGGACGCCACCTTCGTCCAGGAGTGCTTCGCTTGCCACACCCCCGTCAAGGACAACGACTGGGTCTTTACCCGCCCGGCTAAGCTGCCGTGAGGTCCGGGCCCCCGGTCAGGCAGTGAACGGCGGTCAGCGGCCCGCGGCCGAAGGATGCATGGCCAGGGCAGTCACCGGAACGGCGCTGGCCGCTATTTTTCTTCCCAAGCCGCAGCATCGAGGGCGATGGCAGTCCCCGGGTCCGGTCAGCCGGCCACTGGCCTGATGTCCAGCAATTCCCGCAACTGGCCGAGGGTGCCTTCGTCCTTGATGACCGCTGCCAGCCACTGCTCCAGGGGCATTTCTGCCCAGTTGGCGGCCCGCTCGGCGAGGAGCGCCACCGGGCTGTGGGGCTCGTTGTGGCGAAAATAGCGGGCAGCTTCGCGCAAGGCGCGGATGGCATCGGCACGGTTGACGAGAAGGCCGACCGCCATGGGAGCGGCGGTAGGTAGCAGGCTGCTCCCGGTGGTTCCTTCCTGGCGGGCAGACAAGGGCGCGGCGGCCTGGGCCTGGGGCAAGCCGCCGAAACGTGCAAGCAGTTTGCCCGCCAGTTCGGCGCAACCCTGAAGGGCCTGGCGCAATTCCCGGAGACTCGGCGCATCGTTACCAAAACGCTCGTCCACCCGTCTTTCGAGGGTGGCGGCGGCATTCGCCGCCGAGGCAATCTGATTCTGGAGCTTTTCGTAGAAGCTGCGGCCGGAAAGCTGTACCGCCTTGTCGAACAGTTCCCCGGTGAGTTTACCGTCGGCGACGGCCTTCTCCCGGGCGGCGGGATCCTTGAGGCCGAGATTGTCCACCGTGCGCGACTCCTCCCAGCGCAACCAGGAATAGGCGCCGGAAGTGCGGTCGGTGAGGGGAATTTCGCGGATCACCAGGGGCATCTGGCGATTGAGCCATTCGATGCGGCTTGCCCGCTCTTCCAGGTCGTCGGGGTCGAGGGGTGGATAGCAGAAGGCCCAGAAGTCGTTGACCAGGCCGTCGAGGACCGCCAAGCCGACGGTCAGGCCCTCGAAGCCCTGCAGGCGGGTCATGGCCTCGGTGTACCAGGCGGCCACCTGCAGATCCTTGCTACGGCGGGACAGCACAGCCTCCGCCAGCTCGCGCACCCGCGGCCAGTGGGCACTCTTGACTTCGGTTTCCCAGTCGCCCTGGGCAAGGCTTGAGTCGTCCTGGCGCCGGGCCTCGCGGATCTCGTCGAACACCGGGTCAAAGGACAGGTCACTGCCACCGATGTCGTCGCCGGGAACCGGCTCCAGCAACTGGGCGATTAAGGCTTGGTTCATAGGATTCTCCTGCGGGGGATCAGCCCTCCCGCCCGAGGGTGGGAAGCGTGGAAATGAGCGAGGCGCCGCAACTGGTCTTGTGGCCCTCCAGGGCGACGGGGATGCCGTCGATGCGCCAGTCGGGATCGCCCTCGACGATGGTGGCGACGCCGTGGCCCGGCAGCGGGCAGGTGACCTTGTCCCCCAGTCGGGCGATCCGGATGCCGTCGACGCTGCTGTTGGCGCAGGCGCTGACCACCTTGCCGCCATGGGTGGTGGGGTCGCCGAGGCGAATGACGCGTTTCATGGGGCGACGATCCTCGCAATAATGGTATTCATGCCGGCTCTCCCGGCGGCACGGCGAAGAACAGCCCGAGGCCGTCATCGCCGGAGAATTCAGCGCAAAGGGCCGCCGCCTGTTCCTGGGCCGCCCGGGCGATGGTCAGCGCCAGCAGGGCAACGCCCCGGGCCTGGCCGTAGTCGCCACCGTGCACCACCAAATTGGTGCCGGTGTCGATGGGGTCCACCGCCAGACCGCGGTTGAAGAGGGCGACACCCAGGGTCGCCACGCGGTTGCCTGAACGATCGACGCTGCCGGCGTTGTGCACCAGCCAGCCGCATTCCGGTGGCGGCGAGCCCTGTGCCTCTTCGGCCGCCGGGGCTGCCTCGGCGAAAGGGCTGGCGACGAGGGCCGCATTGACCTGGGCCCGCTCGAGCAGGGTCTGCACGTTGCGCACCATGGCCATGGTATGGCGACGCTCCGCGGCAAACTGGGCGAAAGCCGCCCGGTGCACCCGGGCCAGGACCGGTGCCTGCCGCAGCCCCTCCCGTTCTTCCGGCGTCAGGGCCGCCAGGAGAATCTGGTGGCCGTTGCCGGGCAGCCCCCGTTCCCAATAGGGCGTCATGGCATCGTGATCGCCTTCCACCCGCTGGGCGGCGTCGAGCATGACGTCCAGTTCGGGGTGGGTGAACAGGAGGGCGAACACCCCCTGGCTCGGCGGGCCCAGCCATTTCCGCCGTTCCGCCAGTTGCGGGGTGCTCTCCGCGCCTTCCTCCTCGTCCTGCTGAAGCGCCCGCAGTTGCGCGGAGTCGAAGGCCAGCACCACCGCTCCCGGCAGGTCCGGGGCGCTGTCGAAGAGCCCGATGACGCTGTTGGCAATGCAGTCGGCCCCGGGCAGGAACAGGATGCGGTTGAAATCGGCAGCCCGCCGCTCCGGCAGACCGAAGTCCTGGGCTATGTCCGCCCGCGCCGCCCGCAGGCAGGCGAAGACCTCTTCCCCCACCGCCTCCGCCGGCGGCAGCACGTAGATGGGCAGCACCGTCGCCCCGGGACAGCGGCGGTAAAGGCTGCTGAGGGCCTCGGCAATACCGGGCCGGAGGTGGTCGACAATGGAAATGTCGTCCTCCACCCCGTCCTCGGCGTCGCCAGGCGAAAAATCGACGCCCTCCTTCGCCAGCCCAAAGGCCGGCTGCGCATCCGGCGCCTGGGCGATCTGCGTCATGGCCATGCCACGGCAATCGCAACCGGTCCGCTGCTGCCGTAGTTCCGCCGCGTGCTTCTCGCGGGCATCGGCCAGCACCGCCTGGCGCTCTCCTTCCGCCGCTGCCTCCTGTTCCGCGGTCGCCGCGGCCTGACGCCTCTCGGCCCGCCGGCGCCACAGGCGCCACAGCCCCCAGCCCAGCCACACGACCAAGGGCGGCACGGCATGGATGGCGCCGACCACGGGCAACGTCCACTGCCCGAAATCCGGCCGGACCCAGAACCACAAGGCCCCGCCCCAGCCCGCCAGCGCCAGCAGGAAAACCAGCAAACCACGAAGCACCTCAGCCCCTCCCCTAGGAATCCGCCCGGTTGCCCAGGTAGTTGCTGCGCGTCTGGGCCAGGATGTCGGAACGCCGCTGCACCTCCTCCTGTGCCCGCGGCAAGGCTTCGGCCAAGGCTGCCGCGCAGATCTCCGTCACCGAAAACGCCATGCCGCACGCCTGCGCCTCGGCCTTGAGGGTCTCGATCTGGGCGACGAGGGCGGCGTCGAGGTTGATGGTTACGGCGCGTTTGGAGGGCAACATGGTTGTGATCGTGGAAAGTGGGTTCAAGCGACTTTCGGGAATTCGTCGCCGATTGCTCCTGCATCGGAGACCAATATGGAGTCGCCTCCCGCATAGACTTTCCGGAAACGAAGATAGCCAGCCTTGGCCGAAAAATCAGGCTCCCGGCCCTCCGTTAACATGCGTGGGATTTCCCCGGTTCGGGAAAACTCGTCCGCGGCCCGCCGTTGCTCCGCCGTCAAACCATCGGTGATACGAGGGTTGCGCCGCTGCAATTGGGCGGCATTTCGACGTCGCTGCACCCATTGGGCCAATTGCGCCTTGGTATCTTCTTCGCTGTCTGGATTGCCGGGGATCAGCTTGAACCATGCGCGTGAATCATGAACATACTCATCAAAGAATTCGGCAATCCCGGGAGGCAAGGAAGGCGCATTCGACCACCAGGTTGCAATCTCTTCCCACTCGTTTTCGCGAGAATTGCCGAAGCCGGCTTTCTGCCGGCGGGGAATATAGTGCCCCCCCTTTTTTTCAAGCCA
Source organism: Rhodocyclaceae bacterium (assembly GCA_036732025.1). Classification (GTDB taxonomy): domain Bacteria; phylum Pseudomonadota; class Gammaproteobacteria; order Burkholderiales; family Rhodocyclaceae; genus SSSZ01. Next base: position 516 of record DAINDE010000039.1, on the reverse strand, counting down.
GGCCTCGAATTCCTTGATCTCGTTCTCGAACTCGAGATTGGCGCTGTGCAAATCGTTTTTGTCGAAATTGCCCGCTCGCTTGAAGCTTTCGGTCTTGTCCAGGGGCAAGCCTGCGGTAACTCGCCTCTGGTAACGCCAGAGGATGTAGAGTTGGCGTTGCTACCGCATGATTTACGTCAAGCCGGAATTGACCTTACAGGCGGCGAGATAGGCGTAGAAAGCCAGCATCGTCGGGGGGGCCAGTTGGAAACGATCCTTGACAGGTTGTCTGGCGAGTTCCAACTTCAATGGCACTCCACTCAAACGCGCTGCCCGGTACATATAGATAAGGGGTATTCGCGACAGCATGTCCGCCCCGCTCCCATCGGTTCCCTTGCCTTGCTCGCGAGGGGCGTAGCCTCCCCCCAGGTCCGAGTGGACCCCTGGGAAGACGATTTCTTCGGAGCTCTCGGGCAGACTGTCATGAACGGCAATGGAGTCCAGGGGAAAGCTGCGCCTGATTTCGTGTGCCGCAAC
>DAINDE010000038.1:41769-41940 GCA_036732025.1 Rhodocyclaceae bacterium | reverse complement strand
TCGCTGCGGGCAACACCAGCGTGCAACTGCGGCTCGCCACCAGCGACGACGCCCTCGATGAGAACAGCGAGACGTTCACGCTGACGGCGACGGTGACCGGCGGCTTGACAGCCAATGCCTCGGCGACCGGCACGGCGACCATCACCGACAACGACCCGACCCCGAGCCTGT
>DAINDE010000038.1:0-41669 GCA_036732025.1 Rhodocyclaceae bacterium | reverse complement strand
GCGCCACCAGCCCGGCGGACTACACCACAGCGCTGGAAGTCTCCACCGACGGCGGCGCCACCTGGGCCGCCGCCGGCAGCGCCACCATCGCCGCCGGCCAGACCAGCGTGCTGGTGCGCACCCCGGTGGTGAACGATGCCCTGGACGAGAACAGCGAGAACTTCACCCTCACCGCCACCCGCACCGCCGGCACCACCAGCAACGCCTCGGCGACCGGCACGGCGACCATCACCGACAACGACCCGACCCCGAGCCTGTCGGTCAACGACGTGACGGTGAACGAAGCGGCGGGGACCATGACCTTCACGGTCAGCCTGTCGGCGGCCTCCGGCCTGCCGGTGTCGGTAGCCTACGGCACCAGCAACGGCAGCGCCACGGCCGGTGCCGACTACACGGCGACCAGCGGCACCCTGAACTTCGCCGCCGGGGTGACCAGCCAGACCATCACCGTACCCATCGCCAACGACTCCACCTATGAAGGAGCGGAAACGCTCACCGTCACCCTCTCCTCGCCGACCAACGCCACCATTGCCGACGGCAGCGGCCTTGGCACCATCCGCGACGACGGCACCGGCAGCGGCGGCACCGACAACGACACCCCGAGCCTGGCCGTCTCCAGCGTCACCGTGGCCGAAGATGCAGGCTACGCCCAATTCACGGTGAGCCTCTCCAACCCCAGCGCCACGGCCACCACGGTGAGCCTGGGGCTGACCAACGGCAGCGCCACCAGCCCGGCGGACTACACCACAGCGCTGGAAGTCTCCACCGACGGCGGTGCCACCTGGGCCGCCGCCGCTAGCGCCACTATCGCCGCCGGCCAGACCAGCGTGCTGGTGCGCACCCCGGTGGTGAACGACAGCCTGACGGAGGTGGCCGAGAACTTTACGCTCACCGCCACCCGCACCGCCGGCACCACCAGCAACCTGAGCGCTAGCGGCACGGCCACTATCACCGACAACGACACGCCTCCTGCGGGCCGGGATGTGACGGTGACTACTGCCGAGGATACGCCGATGGTCTTCGGCCTCGGCAATTTCCTGATGAACGATGCGGAGCAGGGCAACAACGTCAATCCGTCGGCGGTGCGCATCGATTCCCTGCCGGCCAACGGCATCCTGTACTACAACGGCGTTGGCGTCGTGGCGGGGCAGGTGATCCCCGCCGCCGACATTGCCGCCGGCCTGCTCCAATTCGAGCCCGCCCCCAACGCCAACGGGACGGGCTACGCCAGTTTTACCTTCAGTGTCCGGGATGCGAGCGGTCTCTACGACACTGCACCCAACACGGTGACCGTGAATGTGACGGCGGTCAACGATGGCGCGCCGGGGGCGGTCAACGACAATTTCGCCACTGCCCTGGGTACGCCGGTCACCATCACCGCTGCCCAACTGCTGACCAACGACAGCCTACCCGATCACGCCCGCATCACTGGCGTCAGTGCGGCGTCCAGCGGCACCCTGGTGGATAACGGGAACGGCACCTGGACCTTCACCCCCAGCGGCACCGGTACCGCCACCTTCACCTACACCCTGACCGACGACGACGGCCAGACCAGCACGGCTACCGTGGGTATCACCACCTACGCCGCCAATAGCGACCTCGCGACGGTGCACGAAAGCGCCCTGGACAACGGTACCGGCGGCGGTACCCGGGTGGCGACGGGCAACCTGCTGGCCAACGACGGTGGCGGCTCGTCCATCTCCAGCGTTGCCGGCGTCACCGATGGCGGTGCCGGCGATACCGATAGCCGGGCCGGCTACATCGGGGTCACCACGACTCATGGCAAACTCGTCGTCGATGTCTCGGGAGCCGGTGTGGGCGACTACACCTATACGCTCAACGCTGCGGCGGACAACAGCGCTGCCGCCAACAACAACAGCATCACGGAATCCTTCAGCTACACGTCGAACCTCACTACGGCGGCCCTCAACGTCACCATCGTCGATGATCGGCCCCTGGCCAGCAACCGGACGGTGGAAGTTTCCGAGAACGCTTTGCCGTCCTATAACCTGGTGCTGGTCCTCGACGTTTCGGGCAGCATGACGCAACAGATCTATGGTGGAGAGGTCCGCCAGGTCAATGACGACGGCACGGTGGCAATCACCACACGCCTGGACATGGCCAAGGCGGCGTTGATTTCGCTGGTGGAGGAATACTTCAGCCAGGCCGATGCCGTCTCCATCAAGATCGTCACCTTTTCCAGTACCGCCAGCATTCTCAATGGCAATGTGGCCTATACCTCGAAGGAGGCGGCCATCGCCGCCATCCAGGGGATTACCGGCTCCGGGGGTACCGACTACAGCGATGCCCTGACGGCAGCGCAGACGGCGTTTGGAACGGTCAATGGCGCGGTCGAGAACATCGCCTACTTCATCTCCGACGGGGTTCCCACCGAAGGCGACACGACCAGTCCCGCCACCAGCAGCGGCTACGCCGGGTTTGTCACCAGCAACGACATCCGTTCCTACGCGGTCGGCATCGGTAGCGGTATTTCCAACACCGGTCCCCTCAACGGCATCCACAACGTTGATGCCGATGGCAGCGGCGCGGTGGACCCCGCAATCATCGTGCCTGATCTCAACAATCTGGCCAGCACCCTCCTGACCACCGTGCCCATCGCCAACAGCGGCAACGTGGTGGGTGGCGGTACCCTGGGCAGCGCCTTGGGCGCTGACGATGGCTGGGTGCAGAACATTACCGTCCAACTCGACAGCAACGGGGACGGTACGCCCGATACCAATGTCACCTTCAACTACAACGGGTTGACCGACCAGATCAGTTGGAGCGGAGCCTTCCCCACCGGCTCGCCCATCGCCGGTGATTCTCTTACGCTCGATGCCAGCAACGGCTTCACTTTCGGTTCGATGGTCTTCAACTTCCAGAACGGAGAGTATTCCTATTACACCAACGGTGCAGCGAACGAAGGGGATAGCTTCCAGTTGACCTTTGTCGCCCAGGACGGTGATGGGGACGTCACCCCGGCGACGACGCTGCAGTTCCAGGTGGTGGATGGCCAGCCTGTCGCCCGCGCCGACACGGATACCCTCTTCGCCAATGAAACCAGCTTCACCGGCAACGTCATCAGCGGCATGGGTACCGATGGCGGCCTGGCCCTCGGCGGGTTGTCCACCGATTTCACGGCGGCCGGTTCGGGAGTGGACAAGATCGTCGACGGCGCCACCATCACGGCGGTGACGTTCCAGGGGCAGGTGTTCAGCCTGACCGCCAACGGCAGCGGTTCCGCCCTCGGCGGCAATTACACCGTGAGCGGTGGCCGCTTGACCTGGACCCACGCCAGCAACGGCAGCAGCCTGGTCTTTGATAGCAACGGTTACTACGCCTATACGCCGACAGCGGCCAACACGCCGGCAACGCCGTCCAGCGCACCGGTTACGGTGACGCTTACCGGCACGAACGCTTCCGGCACCAGTCTGACCATCGGCGACCTGACCTTTACCGGCGTTGCCCGGGGCAGCACCTACGAAACCTCGGGCGTGACCCGCTCCAGCACCAACGGTATTGGCGTCACCGGGGGCAGCGCCAGCAACCGCATCGACAACCTGGAAAGCCTGGTCATCACGTTCAACCGCGCCACCAATCCCTACGGCGTCGAGAACGTGGTGATCGATCCCTACAACGCCAACAGCAACCTGGGCGGATCGGTGGCCGTGACCTACTCGATCTACCATGTCGATGGCCATCTCCTTGGGCAGTACTACAGCAATTCCGAGGCGGCGGTGAGCCTACCGTCCCAGTACAGCAATATCGGCCGCATCGAAATAACTGCCAACAGCGACGCCTACGCCAGTATCGCCTCGGTGAGCTACGCGACGGTGCAAAACAGCGCGGCGGCAGAAATTGCTCCGGTACAAATCGGCTATACGCTGACGGATACCGACGGCGACACCTCGAGTTCCATCCTGACCCTGAGGGCCATCACCAATTCCCAGGCCGGCGACGCCAGCGCCAATACTCTGACCGGGAACGCCGCCAACGATTACCTTGATGGCGGCGCCGGCGACGATGTTCTTAGCGGCGGCGCTGGCCACGACCTCCTGGTGGGGGATGCCGGCAACGACAGCCTGGTCGGCGGCGTCGGCGATGATGTGCTGCGCGGCGGTTCCGGCAACGATACCTTGTCCGGTGGCGACGGTGCCGATGTGCTGGCTGGGGGACTGGGCAACGATCTCCTCATCGGCGGTGCGGGCAGCGATACCTTCGAGTGGGCGCTGGCGGACAAGGGGGCCGCCGGTTCTCCCATGGTCGATACCATCCAGGATTTCAATTCCGCCTCGGCGGTGCTGGGCGGGGATCTGCTCGACCTGCGTGACCTCCTGCAGGGGGAAACCCATCAGGGCGGCGTTGTCGGCAACCTGACCAGCTTCCTGCACTTCGAAGCCAGCGGCGGCAACACCACCATCCAGATCAGCAGCAGCGGCGGCTTCGCCAGCGGGTACAACGCCGGTGCCGTGGATCAGAGCATTGTCCTGCAGGGAGTGGATTTGACTGCCGGCGGTCTCTCCGACCAGCAGGTGATCCAGGATCTGCTCAACAAGGGCAAGCTGGTTACCGATTGACCCCGGCTGTCTCCGGCGGCAGGCGTCTCGCCCGCCGCCGGCCCTCAACCCCGGGGGACTGCCGGGCCCGTTGCCCCGTCGAAGCCGAGGTCGGGCAGTGCCGCCAGTTCCCCGGCCGTCTGCACGCCCTCGGCGATGACCGTCAGTCCGATGCCATGGGCAATGCCGCACAGCCCCCGCAGGAAGGCCTGGTTGCCCGGTTGGCTGTCGATGGAGCGAACGAAGCTGCCGTCGACCTTGAGATAGTCGAGGCCGACGTCGTGCAGGCGGCCGATTTCGCTGAACTGGCGTCCGAAATGCTCGATGCCCAGACGGCACCCGAGGGGACGCAGGGCGTTGCACAGCTCGCGGAAGGCATCGAAATGCTGGAAGGCACCCTGTTCCGCCACTTCCAGCCAGAGCCGCGGAACGAGTTCGCGGCGGGCGGCGAGCAGGCCGAGCAGGCGCTGGCGGAAATGGCTTTGCATGACGGATTCGCCCGAGAGGTTGACCGCCACCGCCGGTTGGCCGGCGGCGAGGCCTTCGAGGGCCAGGCGTACCGCCGCCAGGTCCAGTTCGCTGGTCAAGGACAAGCGTGCCGCCATGGGCATGAAGCTGCCTGCCGCCAGCCACTCCCCGGTATCCGACGCCTGCAGGCGTAGCGGGCATTCCAGATGGAGCAGTTCGCCACGGCTGCCGGTCACCGGGAACTCGATGAGGCGCAGACGCTGGCTGGCGATGGCGCCTTCCAGCAATTTCTTCCAGTCGGCGTTGGAGGCCAGGCGGCAGGCGCCGACCGCTTCGGCGGCTTGCCAGGCCAGCCCACCGCGGCCCTCGGCAGCGGCGAGGGCGGCATCGACCCTTGCCAGCAGGGCGCCGGGCGCTTCGGCATGGGCGTAGGCACCGGCGGCCACGTGGCCGATCCGTTCGCCGTCGATCAGGCCCGCTGCCGCCAGATGCCGCAGGCCGGCCAGCAGGCGTTCCGCCAGTTCGCCGGCGGAAGCGAGGCCCGGCATGAGGAGGGCGAAATCGGCGCCGTGAAGGTGGGCGGCCACGCCGCCGTGCACGGCCCCCGCTTCGGCGGCCAGCAGGCCGCCCAGGCGGCGCAGAAGATCGTCCGCCGTTTCCCGCCCGAGGCGGCGGTTGATGCCGGCCAGGTCGGCGACACGGACGATGAGAAGCTGTCCGCTGGACGGCGCATGGTCGTCGGCGAGGGCGCTTTCCAGTTGCCGTATGAAATGGGGCCGGTTGGCCAGCCCGGTCAGCCCGTCCAGATTGGCTTCGCGGCGTATCTGTTCGAGGCGGGCGGCTTCCTCGTCGAACATGGCCTTCAAGCGGCCGACCATGGTGTTCATGGCCCCGGCCACGCTTTTCAGTTCCGGTGTGGACGGTACGGCAACGGTGACGAAACGCCGTTCGCTGATGGCCTGGGCCTGGGCTACGACGGCGTCGAGGGGCTGCTTGACGCGCTTGAGCAGGCGTCCCCCGGCCAGGCCGATGACCAGGCCGGCGGCGCCGAACAGGGTGAGCAGGCGCAAGCAGCCGTCCCACAGCTCCTCGTGGGCGAAACGGCTGTGGCTGACCAGTTCGACGGTGCCAAACTGGTTCCAGCCGGCGGAGACCTGGGCGTGGCCCGGGGCGGAGCGGATGGGAAAGAGATTGACGAACCAGCGGGGCAAATCGCCGTCCGCCGGCGGGCTGGCCCGCTCCAGCATGACCTTGCCCACCGGGTCCAGGAGACGCACTGCAGCATACTGGCCGCTGTCGAACAGGGCGGCCACCTGCAACTCGACAGTGACCATGTCCTTGGGCAACTGCGACATGGACAGGGCGAGGGAAGCGGCGTTGTCGGCATTCTTCACCGCCAGCTGGTGTTCCAGGTAGTGCCGGGCGGTCAGCATGCTGACCACGAAGCTGCCGGCGAAGGCGACGAGGGTGCTGGCGATGACCGCCAGCCAGAGTTGTCGGATCAGGGACATGGGCTACCTCACTTGAATCCTTCCAAACGGGCGCGCTGCAGGAGATCCTGCCAGCGCGACAGGCTGCTCCGGCCGGACTGGTTGCCGGTGCCGTGCCAGAGGCCTTCGCTGTTGAAGCTGAAAACGGGGGTCAGGTCGGTGCGGGCCGAGGCCGGGCGGATCTCGCCCTTGAGGTTGTCGAGAACCAGCGGATCGGCATTGGGCGTCGCATAGTAGGCGAGTACCATGTGGGCCTGCAGGGTGGGGCCCGCCGGACCGTCCAGGCGGGCGCGCACGTACACCAGGCGCAGCTTGGCCATCGGGACGCCGAGTTCCAGCAGGGAATAGTACTTGGCGATGGCGAAGTCCTCGCAGTCCCCCTGGCCACGGGCGAGGGTTTCCAGTGGCGTGGCCCAGTAGTCCGCCTGGTTCCAGGCGGTGGTATCGTCTTCGAAGTGGATGTGGCGATTGAAAAAAGCGTTGATCCGGCGCAGCTTTTCGCTTTCACCAAGGCCCGTGCCGTCCGTGATGTTTTTTTTCCAGTCGCGGAACAGGGCCGTCGAACCCGGGCCGAAACGATTGACCAGCATGGCCTCCTGGCTGTCGAAATCGAGGCCACGGACCAGGGGGAGCAGGAAAAAGAGAGCCCCGGCGGCAGCGACTGTTTTTTGCAACAATCTGACGCGAAATCTCGAAAGAACAGTGAGATGGGCTAACAAATTGAGCTATTTTGCTAAAAGTTACCGTGGCGTATTCCACGGTAGTTGGGGGTTGCCGTCGCTATAATCTTGCCACTTATTTCAAATTCTTCATCATGGATATTCGGACTACTATAGCAGCACTGTTTGCCGTCCTGCCGGCCGTATGCGCGGCGCAGGCCTCGGCGACCCCGGCGCCGGTGCTGGTCATGCGTGAGGCCGCGCAAAAGGCGGTGCTCAACAATCCGGAGGTTCAATCTCGCTGGCATGCCTTTCGGGCGGCCAACGAAGAGGTCGATGTGGCCCGCGGCGGTTTCTTTCCCCGGGCCGATCTCACCGTCGGCGCCGGGCGCGAATCCCTCAAGCAGCCGGATCTGGACACCCTAAACTACACCCGCCGCGGCTACGCCCTCAGCCTCAGCCAGATGCTCTTCGACGGCTTTGCCACCAGCAGCGAGGTGAAGCGCCTGGGCAAGGCGAAGCTGGTGCGCTACTACGAGCTGCTGGATGCCTCGGAAAACACCGCCCTGGAAGCGGCGCGGGCCTATCACGACGTGATGCGCTACCGCTACCTGGTGAATCTGGCGGAAGACAACTACGTCCAGCACAAGGCCACCTACGAACAACTGGTGCGTCGTACCCAGTCCGGCGTGGGGCGCCGGGCCGACATGGAACAGGCCGGCAGCCGCCTGGCCCTGGCGGAATCCAACCTGACGACGGAAATGGCCAACCTGCACGACGTTACCGCCCGCTACCTGCGTATCGTCGGCGAGCAGCCGCCCAAGGTGGCGGCGGCCTCCACCGGCCTCGCCGGCGCCCTCCCGGCCAAGCCGGAGGCAGCCCTGCAAAAGGCTTTCCAGCAGAACCCGACCCTCCTCGCCGCCGTCGAGAATGTGGAAACGGCCCAGCACGAGATCGATACCAGGCGTGCCGCCTACATGCCTCGCGTCGACCTGCGGGCCCGCACCGACAACACTACCAATTACCTCGGCGTAGACGGCGATCGCCGTAACAACGTGGTGGAACTGGTCCTCAACTACAACCTGTTCAACGGCGGCTCGGATCTCGCCCGCGAACGCCAGTACGTCGAACGCCGCAACGTCGCACAGGATCTGCGCGACAAGGCTTGCCGGGATATCCGCCAGACCCTGGCCATTGCCTATAACGACACCCAGCGCCTCAAGGAGCAGGTGTCCTACCTGGGCACCCAGGTCTCCCTCCTGGAGAGGACGCGGGATGCCTACCGCGACCAGTTCAACGTCGGCCAGCGCACGCTCCTCGACCTCCTGGATACCGAGAACGAACTCCTCAACGCCCGCCGGGCCGCGGTCAACGCCGATATCGATCTGGCCCAGGCCTATTTGCGTACCTACGCGGGCATGGGCGGCCTGCTCGAGTTCCTCGGCCTCAAGAAACTCGACGCCACCGCCGACGGCGAGCTGTCCGCCCAGGCCGGCGGCAGCGACGTCTGCGGAACCGAGGCGCCGGTGCAGCGCGTCGACCGCGAGTCCCTCAATGCCCGGGCCATGGCCCTCATGGAGGAAAACGCCAAGGCCGGCATGGTCCGCGGTGCCGAAACGCCGCTCCCCGGCAGCCCGGAAGGCGCCGTCAAGCAACAGGTGCAGGCTTGGGCCCAGGCCTGGGCGCGCAAGGACTATGCCGCCTACGCCGGCTTCTACGCTCCCACCTTTACCCCGGAAGGCGGCCTGAGCCGGGAGGATTGGGCCCAACTGCGCCAGGGACGCCTGGCCAATCCCAAGGTCATCACGGTGGATGTCGCCGACCTGAAGGTCCGCGTCGAGGGGCAGAAAACGGCCATCGCCGAGTTCCGTCAGACCTACACCTCGGACGTCTACAGCGACATCACAAACAAGGTGCTGGAATTCGTGCGGGTGGGCGACAAGTGGCTGATCCAGCGCGAAAGTTCCGTGCCCGTGGGCAAGGTCAGGTGAGGTGATGGCCATGAACCGGTCGTTGCGCAGGGTGGTTGCTGCTTGCCTCGGGATGGTTGCGACGGCCGTTGCCGTGCCGGTCGCGGCGCAGCAGGGCGCCGATTCCGGAGAGACCCTGAAGAAGGTCCGGGAACGGCAGGCCATTTACCTCGGGTACGCCGAAGACGCCATCCCCTTTACCTTCGTCGGTGAAGGGGGAGGGGTGCGCGGCTATGGTTGGGATCTCTGCGGCCAGGTGGTCCAGGCCGTCCGCGAGACGCTGGGCGTGCCGTCCGTGAAGGTCGTCGCCGTGCCGGTGACGCCGACCACCCGCGTTCTCGCCCTGCGCTCCGGCATGATCGACGTCGATTGCAGCGGCGTCGCCAGTACGCCTTCCCGGCAGCGCCAGGTGGCGTTTTCGCCTGCCGTCTATGTGGCGACCGTCAAGGTATTGGTGAAATCGGATTCCCCGGTGCGTACGTTGGCCGATCTCGACGGCAAGCGAGTCGTCACTACCCTGGCGAGCGGAATGGAGCGCCATGTCAAGACCGCCGCCCCCTTGCGGGGAGCCAATATCGATTTCGCGTCCGCCACCAGCCAGGGCGAGGCCATGGCCATGCTGGGCGCCGGCAAGGCGGACGCCTTCGTCCTCGACGACATCCCGTTGGCCGAGTTGAAGGCGCGCTTGCCCGATCCGGCGGCCTACCGCTGGCTGGAAGAGAACCTGGCGATGGAGGCCCATGCGTTGGCCCTGCCGTCGGGGGACGAGCCTTTCCGGCAACTGGTCGAGCGCACCATTGAAAGTCTCGCGAAGGCCGGGGAACTGGAACGGCTCTACGGGCGGTGGTTCACCTCGCCGGCGCTGCCGGGGGGAGTAAACCTGCAGTTGCCCATGAGCCCCATGCTCCGGGACCGCCTGGCCAACCCGGCCAAGCGATAATTTCTGGCCGCTGCTCAGGCGGCCAGTGCCGGATTCAGGCTGTAGATGCCGGTGAGGCGGGCCTCGGCCAGCACATGGCCGGCCAGAGCGGTACGTACCTGCGCACCGGTAAGCTTGCCCTCCACCGGCAGGGAGTCCACGTCCAGCGCGTAGAGCGTGAAGACATAGTGATGGACAAGCTCGTCGTTCCATGGCGGGCAGGGGCCGTCATAGCCGTAGTAGTCGCCACGCATGTCGTGGTCGCCGGCGAACCAGCCGGTATAGTCGTTGATCCCCTGGCGGGCGTCGTGGAGCGTCGCCGGGCCGGGTTTTCCCCGCGGCGTGACATCGCGGGAGAACTCGCCAGCCTGGATTTCCCGCAGGCCGGCGGGCAGATCCACCAGCACCCAATGGAAGAAATCAACCCGCGCCAGCGAGGCCGGGACCGTCCTGCCTTCCTGGTTGACGTCGTCGCCGCGGCTGGGGACGTCGGGGTCGTGGCAGAGCAGGACGAAGGAAAGGGTGCCTTCGGGAACGTCGCTCCAGGCAAGGTGCGGGTTGCGGTTGGCGCCCAGGCAGACGTGATGGGCGGGGTCCGGGGTGCAGAAGGCGAATTCGCCGGGGATGCGCTGGCCGTCGGCAAAGCTGGTGCTCGTCAGTTTCATGCCTTTCCTCCTGGTTGTCGTTATGCGGCCCGTCGCCGGAAATCCTTCAGGCGGAAGCCAAGTAGCCATAGTGTAGCGAAATACACCGACACGCCAACCCCGACCAAGGCGGCAAGATGCAATGCCCGCTGGATGGTTCCGCCGGCGAGCCAGTCGGCTTCGCTGCCGACTGCAAGCCACAGCGCCAGACCCATGGCCAGCAACGCCAGGGAAAGCCTGGCAAGAAAGGCGGACCAGCCCGGCTGGCGGACGTAGATGCCGCGGTTGTGCAGCCCCCGATAGAGGAGCACGGCGTTCAGGCAGGCGGCGAGACCGATGGAGAGCGCCAGTCCGGCGTGCATCAGGTCAAAGGCAAAGACGAACAGGCCATTCATGGCCTGGGTGGCGGCCAGGGAAATCAAGGCGATCTTCACCGGTGTGCGGACATTTTGCCGGGCGTAAAAGCCCGGCGCCAGAACCTTCACCAGGATCAGGCCGGTCAGGCCGACGCTGTAGGCAACCAGGGCCTCGCGGGTGCGCAGTACGTCGTCGGCGCCAAAGGCCCCATGGAAGAACAGTGTGGCGATCAGCGGCACCGCCAGCAGGGCCAGGGCCAGGGCGGCCGGCGCGGCGAGCAGCAGGGTCAGGCGCAGGCCCCAGTCGAGGAGGCGGGAATACTCTTCGTGATTCTCCGTGGCGTGGCACTTGGCGAGAGAGGGCAGCAATATGGTGCCCAGCGCCGCGCCCAGGAGGCCCGAGGGGAACTCCATTAGGCGATCGGCATAGTAGAGCCAGGACACGCTGCCGTCCTTGAGAAAGGAAGCGAAGATGGTGTTGATGATCAGGCTGATCTGAGAGACCGACACGCCCACCAAGGCGGGACCCATGAGGGTGACAATGCGGCGCACGCCGGGGTCCGCCCAGGCCGCCCGCCAATTGAGGGAAGGGCGGGGAAGCATGGCGATGCGGCGCAGGGCGGGAATCTGGATGGCCAGTTGCAGCAGCCCTCCCAGGAATACGGCCCAAGCCAGGGCGAGGACTGGCGGAGTGAAATAGGGGGCCGCAAACAAGGCCATGGCAATGAAGACCAGATTCAGCACTACCGGCGTGAAGGCGGGCAGGGCGAAGCGGCTCCAGGTGTTGAGGATGCCCCCGGCCAGTGCGACGAGGGACATGAAAAAGATGTAAGGAAAGGTAATGCGCGTGAGGGTGATGGTCAGTTCGAACTTGCTCGCATCGGAGGCGAAGCCGGGGGCGGAAATCCACACCAGTACCGGCGCCGCCGCCACACCGATGGCGGTGACGGCGAAGAGGGCGAGGGACAGCAGGCTGACCACGTGGTCCACCAGGCGCAGGGTTTCCGTGTCGCCCCGCCGGTTCTTGTACTCGCCGAGGATGGGAACGAAGGCCTGGGAAAAGGCCCCCTCCGCGAACATCCGGCGCAGCAGGTTGGGCAGCTTGAAAGCGACGAAGAAGGCATCCGTCGCCAGGCCGGCGCCAAAGGCGCGGGCGATGACGAAATCCCGGACAAAGCCGAGGATGCGGGAGAGCAGGGTCATGCCGCTGACCGTGGCCAGGGCGTTCAGGAGGTTCATGGCTGGCGCGCGTTGCCCCGAGGCGGGCACAAAAGCTATAATTCTACGCTTAGTGCCGTTGTAGCTCAGTTGGTAGAGCAACTGATTCGTAATCAGTAGGTCGGAGGTTCGATTCCTCTCAACGGCACCAGGAAAATCAAAGGGTTGGCGCGAGCCGGCCCTTTTTCGTTTACACCCGCCGGGCTGCCCTGGGGTAGTATCGCTACCGTTTCCATACGCTACCGTCTGGAGGGGGCATGGACATTAGGGAAAAAGTTTTCATCGTTACCGGGGCGGGCTCGGGGCTGGGGGCGGCCACCGCCCGGGCGCTGGTAGAAGCCGGGGGGCGGGTGCTGCTGGCCGACGTGAACCCGAAGGCTGGCGCGATGCTGGCGGCCGAATTGGGGAGCGCCGTCATTTTTGCCGAGACCGATGTCGCCAGCGAGGCAAGCGCCCGGGCGGCCATCGCCAAGGCCGTGGATGTCTTCGGCGGGCTGCATGGCCTGGTGAACTGCGCCGGGGTGGCGCCGGCCGAAAAGGTTGTCGGCCGCGACGGCCCTCATCGCCTTGAGAGCTTTGCCCGGGTCATCGACGTCAATCTCGTCGGCACCTTCAACATGATTCGCCTGGCTGCAGCAGCGATGCAGCAGGGGACGCCGGACACCGGCGGCGAGCGGGGCGTCATCGTCAATACTGCCTCCATTGCCGCTTTCGACGGGCAAGTGGGTCAGGCGGCCTATGCTGCCTCAAAGGGCGGTATCGTCGCCCTGACCCTGCCGGTGGCCCGGGAACTGGCGAGGAGCGGCATCCGGGTGGTGGCCGTCGCCCCAGGAGTGATGGAGACGCCGATGCTGCTGAGCATGCCGCCGGAGGTCCAGGAATCCCTCGGCAAGGCGGTGCCTTTCCCGCCGCGACTCGGCAAGCCGGCGGAATTCGCGGCCCTCGTCCGGCATATCATCGAGAATGCCTACCTGAACGGAGAGGTCATCCGCCTGGACGGCGCCATCCGGATGGGGGCCAAATAACTTATACTTGCGGCCGGCCATCTACCCCGAAAGGCGCCACGGCGCCTTTTTCTTTTGCATGAGCGAACACGCCTGTTACCACTGCGGCCTCCCCATTCCCGCCGACGTCCATCTGCCGGTGACCATTGCGGGAGAAGCGCGGGAGATGTGCTGTCCCGGGTGCCAGGCGGTGGCCCAGGCCATCGTCAATAACGGGCTCCAGGACTATTACCGCAGCCGCGATGCCCTGCCCGAATCGCCCCGGGAGGCGCGCCCGGCCATCCTCGACCAGTTGGCGCTGTTCGACCATGCCGATTTCCAGAAGAGCTTCGTCCGCACCCTCGGGCCCACGGAGCGGGAGGCGTCGCTGCTGCTCGAAGGCATTACCTGTGCCGCCTGCATCTGGTTGAATGAGGAGCATGTTGGCCGCCTGCCCGGGGTGACGGCCATGGACATCAACTACGCCACGCGCCGCGCCCGGGTGCGCTGGGACGAGACGAAGATCAGGCTTTCGGACATTCTCGCCGCCATCGCCGCCATCGGCTACCGGGCCTACCCCTACGATGCCGCCAAGAACGAGGAGATTTCCCGCAAGGAGCGCCGTGATGCCATGTGGCGCCTGTGGGTTGCCGGCTTCGGCATGATGCAGGTGATGATGTACGCAGTCCCCGTCTACATGGCAGGTGAAGGAGAGATGACGGCGGACATCGAGAGCCTGATGCGCTGGGCAAGCCTGCTCCTGACGTTGCCGGTGATCGTCTATTCCGCCGCGCCGTTTTTCCGCAACGCCTGGCGCGATCTCAAGCTACGCCGGGTGGGCATGGACGTGCCCGTCGCCCTTGGTATCGGCGCCGCCTTCGCCGCCAGCGTCTGGGCCACCTTCGTGCGGCAGGGAGAGGTCTATTTCGATTCGGTGACCATGTTCATCTTTTTCCTCCTCGGCGGCCGCTATCTGGAAATGACGGCCCGCCAGAAGGCAGTGAGCGTGACCGAGGCGCTGGCCAAGCTGCTGCCGGCCTTTGCCCAGCGGCTGCCGGGATTCCCGGGTAGCCGCGATACCGAGCAAGTGGTGGTGGCGGATCTGCGGGCGGGTGACCATGTGCTGGTGCGCCCCGGCGAGATCATTCCCGCCGACGGTCGTATCGTCGATGGCGTCAGTTGTGCCGACGAATCCCTCCTCACCGGGGAAAGTCGCCCGGTGCCGAAAGCGCCGGGGGACGCCGTCACCGGTGGCTCGCTCAATGCCGAAAGCCCGCTGGTGGTGCGGGTGGAGGAAGTGGGGGAGGGGACGCGGCTGTCGGCCATCATCCACCTCATGGAGCGGGCCGCCGCCGAGAAGCCACGCATCGTCGAACTGGCCGACCGCGTCGCCAGCTATTTCGTGGCTGCGCTGCTTGCCGTCGCCGCTGCCGTGGCCGTGGGCTGGTACCTGCATGACCCGTCGCGGGCCCTGTGGATCACCGTATCCGTACTGGTGGTGACCTGCCCCTGTGCCCTGTCGCTGGCGACACCCATCGCCCTTACCGTCGCCGCCGGCGCCCTGGCCAAGGACGGGCTCCTGGTCACCCGCGGGCATGCCGTCGAAACCTTGGCCCGTGCCACCCATTTCGTTTTCGACAAGACCGGCACCCTGACCACCGGCCATATGCGTCTCCTTGAGGTGATGCCGACCGGCCAGTTGTCCGAAGCGGAGTGTCTGGCCCTCGCTGCCGGACTCGAGCATGGTTCCGAACATCCAGTCGCCCGGGCCCTGTGCCGCGCGACTCCGGGCGGGGCCGTGGCGGAAGGCGTGGTCAGCACGCCGGGGCAAGGGGTGGAAGGGTTCATGGCCGGCCGTTCCTATCGCATTGGTCGCCCGGATTACGCGATGGCGGGGACGGGCAAGGCGCTGCCTGGGGCGGGGGTGAAATGGCTGGAGAGCGGTGATACCGTGATCGCCCTGGCGGATCAAGAAGGCTGCCTGGCGCTCTTCCGCCTGGGGGACGACGTTCGTCCGGAAGCCCGCGCCCTGGTGGAAAGCCTTGGTCGGCTCGGCAAGCACGTAACCCTGCTCTCCGGTGATGCACCGGCGGTGGCGGCACGGGTCGGGCAGTTGCTGGGCATCGGCGACATCCGCGCTGGAGTGACGCCTCAGGGCAAGCACGATTGCGTGACCGACCTGCAGCAGGCGGGGGCTACGGTGGCGATGGTCGGCGATGGCATCAACGACGCGCCTGTCCTGGCTAGGGCCCAGGTTTCCGTAGCCATGGGCGGCGGCGCCCAGTTGGCGCGTACCCAGGCCGATTTCGTCCTTCTCTCCGAAAACCTGGACCACTTGCGCCACGGCCTGGCCCGGGCAACGATGACGCTCAAGGTCATACGCCAGAACCTATGGTGGTCGTTCGCCTACAATTTCGTCGCCCTGCCGCTGGCCATCGCCGGCTACATCACCCCCTGGCTTGCCGGCATCGGCATGTCCGCCAGTTCGCTGCTGGTGGTTCTCAATTCGCTGCGCATCCAGCGCCTGGAGAATGACTGATGGAATCCATCTATCTCCTCATCCCCATATCCGTCGTCCTGGTCTTCCTCATCGCGGTCATCTTCTGGTGGTCGGTGAAGAGTGGGCAATTCGAGGATCTCGAGGGGCCGGGTTTCCGCATACTGATGGACGACGACAAGCCCAAGCCGGCGGATCCGAATGCCGGCGATGACGAAGCTGGAGAAAAGTTCCAAAAAAAAGCAGATGGTTGACTTGGATCAACCCATTGTTCGCGGGCGCAAGGCATTATTCTCGACAGGTGGAGCGGCTGCTCCACACCGTTTCTCTGTTGGGGTTGGGGTGCGTTGCGACGCACCCTTTTTTTGTCTACAGCCCGCGCCACATCTAGTTCTTAGGGATAATTTTTGCCTAGATATTTGGTAGGTTGATCTAGGTCAAAAGTCACCTTTGGTTCTAGAATACCATCTCGTTCCATGTGCCGCCTTGGGTTCAGGGGGGGTGGCATCCAAGATTTTTTTCTTAACGAGAGGTGGGTCCATGTCGGAAACGCAAACCACATATAACTACAAGGTCGTACGGCAATTTGCCGTCATGACCGTCATCTGGGGCATCGTCGGCATGCTGGTCGGCGTCATCATCGCCGCCCAGCTGGTCTGGCCGGAGCTCAACATCGGTCCTTGGCTGCACTTCGGGCGCCTGCGCCCCCTGCACACCAACGCGGTGATCTTCGCGTTCGGTGGCTGTGCTCTTTTCGCCACGTCCTACTGGTGCGTGCAGCGTACCTGCCATACCCGGCTGTTCGCCGGTCCCCTGGCTGCCTTTACCTTCTGGGGCTGGCAAGTGGTGATCGTGCTGGCGGCCCTCTCCCTGCCGCTGGGCTTTACCACCGGCAAGGAATACGCTGAACTCGAGTGGCCGATCGACATCCTGATCACCCTGGTCTGGGTTTCCTACGCCATCGTCTTCTTCGGCACCATCGCCAAGCGGACCGTCTCCCACATCTACGTGGCCAACTGGTTCTTCGGCTCGATGATCCTCGCCGTGGCCCTGCTGCACCTGGTCAATAGCTGCGAGATCCCGGTCTCCTTCCTGAAGTCCTATTCCTGCTACGCCGGCGTCCAGGACGCCATGATCCAGTGGTGGTACGGCCACAACGCCGTGGGCTTCTTCCTCACCGCCGGCTTCCTCGGCATGATGTACTACTTCGTGCCCAAGCAGGCTGGCCGTCCGGTCTATTCCTATCGGCTGTCCGTGGTGCACTTCTGGGCCCTGATCTTTACCTACATGTGGGCCGGTCCGCACCACCTGCACTACACCGCGCTGCCCGACTGGACCCAGTCTGTCGGTATGCTGTTCTCCCTGATCCTGCTGGCTCCGTCCTGGGGTGGCATGATCAACGGCATCATGACCCTGTCCGGTGCCTGGAACAAGCTGCGCGATGATCCCATCCTGAAGTTCCTCATCACCTCCCTGTCCTTCTACGGCATGTCCACCTTCGAAGGTCCGATGATGTCCGTGAAGACCGTGAATGCCCTGTCCCACTACACCGACTGGACGGTGGGTCACGTGCACTCCGGCGCCCTCGGCTGGGTGGCCATGGTCTCCATCGGTTCCCTGTACTACCTGCTGCCCCGCCTCTTCGGCAAGCAGGAAATGTACAGCGTCAAGCTGATCACCGTGCATTTCTGGGTGGCCACCATCGGCGTGGTTCTGTACATCGCCTCCATGTGGATCGCTGGCGTCATGCAGGGTCTCATGTGGCGCGCTGTCAATGCCGACGGCACCCTGGCCTACAGCTTCGTCGAGTCCGTCAAGGGTTCCTATCCGTTCTGGGCCATCCGCTTCCTGGGCGGTGTGCTCTTCCTGGGCGGCATGCTGATCATGGCGTACAACATGTTCAAGACCATTGCTGGCGGCAATACCAAGGAAGTGCCGGTGGTGGCTGCCGCGGCGCATCACGCCTGATTCGGGAGGGAAAATACAATGTTGAAGCACGAACAGATCGAAAAGAACGTAGGCCTGCTCATCGTTCTCACGCTCTTTGTTGTCCTGTGGGGCGGCCTGCTGGAAATCGTTCCGCTCTTCTTCCAGAAGTCCACCACGACGCCGGTCGAGGGGCTCAAGCCCTATGACGCGGTTCGCCTGGCCGGACGCGACGTCTACATCCGTGAGGGCTGCTATAACTGCCACTCCCAGATGATTCGTCCCTTCCGTGCCGAAACCGAGCGTTATGGCCACTACTCCGTCGCCGGTGAATTCGTCTACGACCACCCGTTCCAGTGGGGCTCCAAGCGTACCGGCCCGGACCTGCAGCGCGTCGGCGGCCGTTATTCCGACGAATGGCAACGTGCCCACCTGTTGAATCCTCGTGATGTGGTGCCCGAGTCCAACATGCCGGCGTTCCCGTGGCTCGCCAATGCCAAGGCCAAGGACACCGTCGGTGCCGATATCGAGGCCAAGATGGCGGCTCTGTCCAAGGTGGGTGTTCCCTACACCGCCGACGACATGAAGGGTGCCAAGGCCGCCATCGGTGACAAGACCGAGCTTGATGTCCTGATCGCCTACCTGCAAGGTTTGGGTACGGCGCTGAAGACGACCAAGTAAAGGCCATGGACCTCAACGATCTGCGATCCATCTCGACGGTAGTCTCGTTGCTGACTTTTCTTGGCATTGTGTGGTTCGCCTATGCCAAGGGCAACAAGAAGAAGTTTGACGAGGCTGCCAACCTGCCGTTCGCAGAGCACGATGACGAGGGAGCGGCGTCCGGTACGTCGCACCCGCGCTGAACAAAGGAAAGCAAATGAGCGATTTCGTTAGCGAATTTTGGAACATGTACGTGGTGGTCATCGTCCTGGCCAGTATCCTGGCTTGCGCGTGGCTGCTGTGGAGCCAGAGCCGGGCAACCTTCACCCAGGGCAAGACCATGGGTCATGTCTGGGACGAGAGTCTGGAGGAGTACAACAATGCCCTGCCCAAGTGGTGGAGCTGGATGTTCTACATCACCATCATCTTTGCCTTCGCCTATCTGGCCCTGTACCCGGGCCTGGGCAAGTTCCAGGGTATGCTGGGGTGGTCTTCCGCCGGCCAGCACAAGGCCGAGGTCGACAAGATGGACCAGACCGTCAAGCCCCTGTTCGACAAGTACCTGAAGATGGATTTGGCTGCCGTGGCTGCCGACAAGCAGGGCCTGGAGATGGGTAAGCGCCTGTACATGACCTACTGCATGCAGTGTCATGGTGCCGATGCACGCGGTTCCAAGGGGTTCCCGAACCTCGCGGATACCGACTGGCTGTATGGCGGCGAACCGGAGAAGGTTGTCGAGACCATCGCTGGTGGCCGCCAGGGTATGATGCCGCCGCACGCTCACCTGGGCGCCGATACCATCAAGGATCTGGCCAACTACGTCCGCTCCCTGTCTGGTCTGCCCAACGACTCCGTCCGCGCGGCCAAGGGCAAGGATGCCTTTACCTCCGCCGGTTGCGTGGGCTGTCACGGTCCCGACGGCAAGGGCATGCAGGCCATCGGCGCTCCCAACCTGACCGACAAGGTCTGGCTGTACGGTTCGTCCGAGGCGACCATCACCGAGACGATCACCAACGGTCGTCAGAACAAGATGCCGGCCTGGAAGGAATTCCTGGGCGATGCCAAGGTGCATCTCCTCGCCGCCTACGTCTTCAGCCTGAGCCAGGGCGCCAAGTAATCCCGATCTGCGACGGGGCGGGAAACCGCCCCGTTTTTTGTTTTTTGTCGCTGCCGTCAGTTGAGCCGATCTGTATCATGATGGTTTTGGCGTCTGCTCCTCCAGCAACCCCGAGCCATTCTGATACCGAAGCGGAATCCCGATGAATCAAGTTTCTGGCAATAAGCCCCAGTCCCCTGCAAGCGGTCCCGAACCCCAACTCGTCACTCTTTACGAAAAGCACAAGGTTATCTACGCCAAGGAGGTCAAGGGATGGTGGGCCAACTGGCGCTGGGCCCTTGTCTGGTTCACCCAACTCCTCTTCTACGGGCTGCCTTGGCTGCAGTGGAATGATCGGCAGGCGGTCCTTTTTCACCTGGTGGAGCGGAAGTTTTACCTGTTCGGCCTGGTTCTCTGGCCCCAGGATGTGTTCTATCTGGCCCTGCTGCTAATTATTTCAGCCTACGCGTTGTTCCTGTTCACGGCTGCCGCCGGCCGGCTGTTCTGTGGCTATGCCTGTCCCCAGACCGTCTATACGGAAATCTTCATGTGGATAGAAAACCGCATCGAAGGTGACCGGGGTGCCCGCATGAAGCTGGACAAGGGCCCGTGGACTGCGCGCAAGATCCGGCTGAAGGCGGCCAAGCACGCGGCCTGGCTTGCACTCTCCCTGTGGACCGGCTTCACGCTGGTCGGCTATTTCACCCCCATGCACGAACTGCTGCAGGCCTTGCCCTTCGGGCTGAGCGGCTGGGAATTGTTCTGGACCTTTTTCTACGGCGGCTTCTGCTACATGCAGGCGGGTTTCCTGCGGGAGCAAGTCTGCAAGTACATGTGCCCCTATGCACGTTTCCAGGGGGTGATGTTCGACCCGGATACCCTCATCATTACCTACGACCCCGAGCGCGGAGAGCCGCGGGGGGCGCGGCGCAAGGGCGTCGATCCCAAGGCGGCAGGGTTGGGCGATTGCGTGGATTGCGGCATTTGTGTGCAGGTTTGTCCGACCGGCATCGATATCCGCAATGGCTTGCAGTATGAATGTATCGGCTGTGCCGCATGCATCGACGCCTGCGACCAGGTCATGGTCAAGGTGGGTTCCCCCAAGGGACTGATCCGCTACTCCACCGAGGCCGCGCTGGCCAAGCACTATACCGGCCGGGAAATCGTTGCTCACATCCTGCGGCCGCGCATTCTATTGTACACGGCCATTCTCCTCGCCATCATCGTGGCTTCCGCCTGGTCCCTGGCGACGCGGGTTCCGCTCAAGGTGGACGTCATCCGTGATCGCAGTACCCTCGCCCGCGAGGCGGACGACGGTCGCATCGAGAACGTATATAACCTGAAGATCATGAATACCTCGGAAGAGCCGCGGCGGTTCACGCTGGCGGTGACCGGCCTGGAGGGTATCGAGATCGTCGGCGAGCGTACCGTGGATGTCGCCAGCGCGGAGAACCGTGAAATCATCGTCAATGTGCGGGTGGCTCCGGAAAACGGCAAGAAGGGCGCCAACACCATCTATTTCGACATCAAGGCGGCCGAGCGCGACAATGTCGCGGTCCATGAGAAGGCCACTTTCCTCATGCCATGATTGGAGCGTCCATGCGTTTGCGAACCGATTCACAGCCCTGGTACAAGGAGCCGTGGCCCTGGATACTGATGGCCGGTCCGGCCGTGGTCGTCGTTGCCGGCGTGGTGACTGCCTGGCTCGCCATCCGAAGCAACGATGGCCTGGTTGTCGATGACTATTACAAGCAGGGGCTGGCCGTAAATCAGCAGATGCATCGCGACCAGGCTGCCGTTGACCTTGGGATTCACGCTGACCTGATGCGTTCCGGCCTGCAGCTACGCCTGGCCCTCCAGGGGAGGGAGCAGGTAAAGTACCCGGAAACCTTGAGCCTGCGCGTATTCCACCCCACCCGGGCGGGATTCGACCAGACTATCACGCTTGTCGCCGAGGCGCCGGGATTCTATGGCGGCAAACTGACAAACGAGATTTCAGGGCGTTGGCATGTCACCCTCGAAGAGCCGGCCGGTTCTTGGCGGCTCCAGGGGGACTGGCAGGCGGATGCCATGGAACCGCTCCGGCTGGGGGCTGGAGACGGAGTTGCAACGACTCATCAATCTGTTACTGGGAGGTGACATATGGCTTGGGAACTACTTTTCAACAGCGACATCGGCCTCATGAGCCTGGGAGTGATCGTTGGTGTGCTGGTCATCGGTATCATCATGGCCAAGGTTTACACCAAGAACATGAACCAGGAGGGCAGTAGCCAAGGCTGAACGCCGCCTGGCTGCGCCGCCGAGGCATTGGCGGCCGCGACCCCCGTCCGGCTGGCCGGCGGGGGTTTTTTGTTGCCCGTGCAATTGAAGGGGGGGCCGGACGGGGCGAGGAACGACTTTCCGGCGTATGCTTTCCCGCCATGGCACGAGGATACGAACTTTCCCGGTTTGGCTGGCCCCTGACGCTGTCTGTGGCACTGCACGTCGCGCTCCTGGGCGGTAGTGTCCCCTGGCTGCGCCCGGACGCGGGGGCACGCAAGGCCCTCACAGCCACCATCACCCGTACCGGGGAGGCGTCTCCCGCGGACAAGTCCGAGCCGCCGCCGACCAAGCTCCGCCGGGCCGCTGCCGCCCCCCTTGCTCCGGTGACTAGCGACGTCTTCGCCAATGCCAGGCCTGCGGCAGCCAAGGCGCCGCAAGCCGAGCCTGCCGTGCTTCCGGACCTTGCGGCTGCGGTTCCCGGCGGAAGCGAGGTGCCGGTGTTTCAGCCGTCACCGCCGGTGGGCGTTCGGGAGCCCGGCCCGGACCCGGACGGATTGGCGGAATACCGCCTGCTGCTGGCACGGGAGGCACGGCGCCACAAGCGTTATCCTCTGCAGGCCCGGGAGCGGGGGTGGCAGGGAACCGTGGGGATCGTGGCGGTATTTGGCACCGGAGTCCGGCCCATCGTCAGCGTGGACCAATCCAGCGGCATACCCCTCCTGGACCAGCAGGCCTTGGCCATGATCGAGCGGGCGGTGGAAGCAGCGGAAGTGCCGGCGAGTTTGCGTGGCCGCTCGTTCCGGGTGGCGGTACCCGTGCGCTTCGGTCTGGAAGACTGATCAGGCCGTCGGCAGCGGCGACAGGTCCACCGTATGGAAAGCGAACGTGGCATGGCGCCGATCGGCGAAATAGCGCTCCAGGCATACCTTGACGCTGCGAAACGCCAGGTCGTCCCAGGGCACGTCGGCCTCCCCGATCAGGGCGACCTCCAGACTCTCCTCGCCGGCTCCGAAGCGGGGGGATGTCAGCACGCCGCGGTAAAACAGGTGGACCTGATGGATATGGGCGATATTGACCATGGCGAAGGGGGCGCCGACGGCGACGGTGGCGCAGGCCTCCTCCAGGGTTTCCCGGGCGGCCGCCTGGGCGGTGGTCTCGCCGTTCTCCATGAACCCCGCCGGCAGGGTCCAGAAGCCCAGGCGGGGCTCGATGGCCCGGCGGCACAAGAGGATGCGCTCTTCCCACTCGGCGATGCACCCCACCACCAGGCGCGGATTCTCATAATGAATATGGCCACACTGGTCGCAGACATGACGCGCCATGTTGTCGCCGGCGGGGATGCGTACCGTCACTGGCGACGCGCATTGGGTACAGAACTTGATCACGGTGCCACCCGAAATGTCGAACAGATTCAGTGTAGCATTGCGTCGCCCCGGGAGACGGCCCCATAATGCGGCAAAAGGGCCGGGCGCCTCGCATTCGCGGCGGGTGGGCGGCTAAAATGGACAATATCGTTAGGGTGGGCGCCGGTGATTGGGCGCTTGAGGGGTTTGCATGTTCCTGATCATCGGTTATGTCATTATTCTCGGCGCTTCCGTCGGTACTTATGCCGTCCATGGCAGTCTTGCCGCCCTCTGGGTGCCGCTCGAATACATCGCCATCGTCGGCCTGACGGTTGGCGGTTTCGTCGCCAGCAACGACATCAAGAACATCAAGGCCACGATCGCCGCCGTTCCGGGTGCACTCAAGGGGTCCAAGTACAACAAGGCCCTCTACATGGACGTCCTGGCCATGCTGTTCGAGATACTCGGCAAGGTCCGCAAGGAGGGCCTCATGTCCATCGAGGGCGACGTCGAGAACCCCGAGGCCAGCCCCATCTTCAGCAAGTACCCCAACGTGATTTCCGACCATCACGTCCTGGATTTCGTCTGCGACTACCTGCGGATGATGGTCGGCGGCAATCTCAATGTCCTCGAAATCGAGTCCCTCATGGACATGGAGCTGGAAACCCACCATCACGAGGTGGCCGGCCCGGGCCATATCGTCAGCAAGGTGGCGGACAGCGTGCCGGCTTTCGGTATCGTGGTGGCGGTCATGGGCGTGGTGAACGTCATGGGCTCGGTGGGGCAGCCACCGGCGGTGCTGGGCAAGATGATCGGCGGCGCGCTGGTCGGTACCTTCCTCGGTATCCTCATCTCCTATGGTTTCGTCGCCCCGATCGCCAGCGTCCTCGAACAGAAGGCCGAAGAGTCGGGCAAGATCTACCAGTGCATCAAGGTGGTGCTGCTGGCCTCCATGTCGGGCTATGCGCCGCAGGTGGCCGTGGAGTTCGGCCGCAAGGTTCTTGCTTCCCACGACCGTCCCAGCTTCCGCGAGCTCGAGGAAGACCTCAAGGCCCGCAAAGGCAAGTGATGGCGAGGGTTTTCGTCCCGGTTGAGAGGCGCCTGTGAGCGACGACTCCACACGCCCTATCGTCATCAAGCGCATCAAGAAGGGCGGGGCCGCCCACCACGGCGGCGCCTGGAAGATCGCCTACGCCGACTTCGTGACGGCCATGATGGCCTTCTTCCTCCTGATGTGGCTGCTGGGTTCCACCTCCCAGGGCGACCTCAAGGGGATTGCCGATTTCTTCCAGAATCCCCTGAAAGTCGGCCTGCAGGGGGGCTCCGGCTCGGGGGACTCTTCATCCATCCTCAAGGGCGGCGGGCGCGACCTTACCCGCCAGGCCGGCCAGGTGAAGCAGGGGGAAATCGAGACCAAGGACAAGCGTTTCGTGCAAAAGGAGGCGACCCTCGAATTCCAGCGCAAGGAGCGGGAATCCCTGGAGAAGCTCAAGTCCCAGATCGAAAAGGCCATTGCCGACAGCCCGCAGCTGTCGCAATTCAAGAACCAGATGCTCCTTGACATAACGTCCGAAGGGCTGCGCATCCAAATCGTGGATGAGCAGAACCGGCCGATGTTCGACTCGAGCAGCGCCGACTTGAAGCCCTATACCCGGGACATCCTGCGCCAGATCGGCAAGGCCCTGAATTCGGTACCCAACCGCATCAGCCTCACCGGCCATACCGATGCCGCCCAGTTCGTGGGCGGGGAGAAAGGGTTCTCCAACTGGGAACTGTCGGCGAACCGCGCCAACGCATCCCGCCGCGAACTGATCGCCGGAGGGATGGACGACGCCAAGATACTGCGAGTTGTCGGTCTGGCGTCAACGGTGTTGTTCGACAAGAACGATCCCCTCAACCCGGTCAACCGGCGGATAAGCATCGTGGTCATGAACAAGAAGACGGAGATGGCCGTCCTCCAGGAAGAGGGCACGGAGTCGGAAGTCGATGCCCAGGGCGAGGCGACGCCAGAGACCCTGCGCCTGCCCGGGGCAGCGGCGGGCACCGCCGGCTAGGTACGGCAGACACTGGGCGGGGGGACAACATGAGTGATGGGGTGAATTGGCGTATCGTCGGCCTCGCTGGGTCGGCGCTCATTTTTGGCCTGTTGCTGGTCCTCGATCCGGGAGCGCGCAGCGTCGGTGTGGCGCTTGCCTTCACGGCGCTGGTGGCCGGCTGGTTTCTCGCCCTGTCCTTGTCCGGGGGGGGGGCCGGGCGTACTGCCGCCCCGACTGTGCCGTCCTGTCCGCAAGACGTTGCCGAGCATGGCGCCGCGGCGATCAATTGCATGTCCCAGACGCTCGCCGGGCAAGTCGACGAAATGCAGGCGGAAGTCGTGCGGGCCCAGAACCTGTTCGGCGATGCCATCGGCAAGCTCATCGACAGCTTCAACGGCATGATCCGGCAGATCCGCCGGCAGCACGAACTCGGCATGCAGATCGTGACTGGCGAGGGAGCGGTCGGCGGCCGGAGTTCGCTGGCGGAATTCGAAGCGTTCGCGGCGGAAACGTCGGAGACCCTGCGGCGCTTCGTCGACAGCGTGGTGGAGAATTCCCGTCTGGCCATGGGCCTGGTGGACCTGACCGAACGCATCACCGGGCAAATGCGGACGGTCAACGGCATGCTCGGCGAGATCGAGAGCATCGCCAAGCAGACCAACCTGCTGGCGCTCAACGCCGCCATTGAAGCGGCAAGGGCCGGCGAGGCGGGGCGTGGGTTTGCCGTCGTCGCCGACGAGGTACGGGATCTCTCCGGCCGCACCAACCATTTCAGCCAGGAAATCCGCGGCATGCTGGCCAGCATGCAGGAGTCCATCGCGGCGGCGGAGGGGGCCATCAACCAGATGGCCGCCCAGGACATGACCTTTGCCCTGACCTCCAAGGACAGCGTCGAGCAGGCGATGGCGGGCATCGAAGCGGTGAACCGCCGTACCGGGGAGACGGTCGCCGAACTGAACCACATTGCCGAAGGGGTCGAGTCATCGGTAAACCAGGCGGTGGTGTCCCTGCAGTTCCAGGACATGGTCAACCAGTTGCTTGGCCACGTGCTGCGGCGCCTGGAGGTGCTGCGCGAGGTCGCTGCGGACGAGGCGCGGCTGGCCGCCGTATTCGGCGCCAGCGGCGATGCCGAGGCGGCCATCCGGACGATGATGAGCCTCCAGTCCCACGTCGAGGAACTGGCGCGGCGGCTGGGGGAATTGCGTCAGGGCGTGGCCCACAATCCGGTGCAACAGAGCGGTATAGCCAGCGGCGATATTGAATTGTTCTGAATTTACGAGAGGAATCAATGGCCAAGACCATTCTCGCAGTCGATGACTCCGCCTCCATCCGGCAAATGGTTTCCTTTACCCTGAAGAGTGCAGGCTACGACGTGATCGAGGCAGTGGACGGCGTGGATGGCCTGGAGAAGGCCAAGTCCCGAAGCGTCAGCCTGGTGCTGACCGACCAGAACATGCCGCGCATGGATGGACTGACCCTGATCCGGAGCCTCCGGGCCACGCCCCAGTACGGGACGGTGCCCATCCTCATGCTGACCACCGAATCTTCGGACACCATGAAATCCCAGGGGCGGGCCGCCGGGGCCACGGGCTGGCTGGTGAAGCCCTTCGATCCGCAGAAGCTCATCGAGGTCGTGCGCAAGGTCATCGGCTGAGACCGGCCGGGGGCAAGCGGCGAGAGAGGGAAGCATGGCCATCGACATGAGCCAGTTCTACCAGGTGTTCTTCGAGGAATCGGCGGAACACCTGGCTGCCATGGAGGCGCTGCTGCTGGAACTGGATGTCGATGCTCCCGACCCGGAGGATCTCAATGCCATCTTCCGGGCGGCCCATTCCATCAAGGGCAGCGCCGGCACCTTCGGCTTCAAGGATCTGGCGGACGTCACCCATCTCCTGGAAAACCTGCTCGACCGCATCCGCAAGCAGGAACTCCGGCTGCGACCGGACATGGTCGATGCCTTCCTGGAAACCGGCGACCTACTCAAGGCGATGCTGGCGGCCCACCAGGGGCAGGCGCCGGTCGATCCGGCCACCGTCGCCGGCCAGTGCGACAAGTTGCGCAACCTTGCCGCGGCGGTGACGGCGGCTCCTCCGACACCCTCGGCGATCCCGGCGGCCAAGGCGCCTCCGGACACCGGCGCCGATGTTGGCCAAGGCGCGGAAACCCGGGAGTACCACATCCAATTCGTGCCGACGGCGGCCTCCGCCGTCGGGGAAGGGGTCGCCCACTTCCTCCAGGATCTGCAGGAACTGGGCGTCCTCGGTATCCTCGCCGAGCCGGAGGCTGGGGCCGGCGGCGTCGGGTTGTGGCGCCTGCGCCTGACGACCGGGGCCGGGCGCGAGGCCTTCGAGGAGCAACTCGATTTCATCTCCGAGTCCGGTGCCTGGCGCATTGAGGAAGCAGCGGCCGCCGAACCGGATGCCTTCGGCATCTTTGCCGATGCCCCGGGAGCGCCTGCGGAGGAGGCCTATGGATTCTTCGAGCCCTTGGGGGCGGCGCCGGGCAATGTCGCGCCGGCCACTCCAGCGGCGGAGGAGGGTGAGGGCTGCGGTTTCTTCGTGCCGTTGCCCGTGCCCGCCACGACGGCGCCGGCAGTCTCCACCGGCGGCGAGGAGGGCGACGGCTACGGCTTCTTCGCTCCTTTGCCGCCGCTGCCGGCCACTCCGCCGCCGGCCGCCATGCCCGGCGACACGGGCCGCGGCCCCGGCGCCACCGGCCGGCCGAAGGCGGCGGTTGCCGGCGATTCCTCCATCCGGGTGGGCGTGGAAAAGGTCGACCAGCTCATCAACCTGGTCGGGGAATTGGTGATCACCCAGGCCATGCTGCTGCAGACCGCCGCGCACATGAACATACCCGTCCCGGAAAGGCTGGCGACCGGCCTTGCCCAGCTCGAACGCAATACGCGGGATCTGCAGGAGGCGGTGATGTCCATCCGCATGATGCCCATTTCCGCCGTTTTCTCCCGCTTCCCCCGGGTGGTCCGCGACCTTTCCGGCAAGCTCGGCAAGCAGGTGGAACTGAAGACCTCCGGCGAAACCACCGAACTCGACAAGAGCCTGATCGAGCGCATCGCCGATCCGCTCACCCACCTCATCCGCAACAGCCTGGACCACGGCATCGA
The DNA here is from genome assembly GCA_036732025.1 of Rhodocyclaceae bacterium. Taxonomy (GTDB): domain Bacteria; phylum Pseudomonadota; class Gammaproteobacteria; order Burkholderiales; family Rhodocyclaceae; genus SSSZ01. The sequence goes on along the minus strand of DAINDE010000038.1, from coordinate 13,465 downwards.
AACGCCGGAAAAGCGCGCCGCCGTCGGCAAGCAGGCGGTGGGAATCATTACCCTCAAGGCCTATCACCAGGGTGGCAACGTCGTCATCGAGGTGGGCGACGACGGAGCTGGCCTCGATCGGCAGAAGATTCTCGCCAAGGCCCGGGAGCGCAGCCTGCCGGTTTCCGACCAGATGACGGACGGGGAGGTTTTCGCCCTCATCTTTGAGGCCGGCTTTTCAACCGCCGAGCAGGTGACTGACGTTTCCGGGCGGGGCGTCGGCATGGACGTGGTCCGGCGCAACATCCAGTCCATGGGCGGCCGGGTCGAGATCGAATCCATGGCCGGCATCGGCACCCGCATGACGGTGCGGCTACCGCTGACCCTCGCCATCCTCGATGGCATGTCGGTGGCCGTGGGCGACCAGACCTACATCCTGCCCCTGGCCAGCGTGGTGGAGTCGCTGCAGCCGCGCCACGGCGACATCAAGACCCTTGCCAACCAGGGGCGGGTCGTCCAGGTGCGGGGCGACTACCTGCCGGTGGTCGTCCTGGGCGAATTTTTCAACCTCCCGGCGGCCGGCGGCGGATTCGCCGAGGGCATCATGGTCATCCTCGATGCCGACGGGGCCAAGGCGGCCCTCTTTGTCGATGCGCTGCTGGGGCAGCACCAGGTGGTGATCAAGAGCCTCGAGGCCAACTACCGGCGCGTGGCAGGGGTTTCCGGGGCCACTATCATGGGCGACGGGCACGTGGCCCTGATCCTGGACGTGCCGGCCCTGGTCGGCTGCGCCCGGTCAACGATGCAAAAGGCGGCCTGAGGGCCGGTGGGAGAACGACATGGAAGCAGCGATCCAGGCCGGTTCGGCAAGCGCAGGTGAGGAGGGGGGGCTGGCCGGCGAGTTCCTGACCTTCACCCTGGGCAGCGAGGAATACGCCATCGATATCCTCAAGGTCCAGGAGATCCGTGGCTACGAGCCGCCCACCGTCATCGCCAGCGCGCCGCCCTTCATCAAGGGCGTCATCAATCTGCGCGGCATCATCGTGCCCATCGTCGACCTGCGCATCAAGTTCAACCTGGCCGAAGTGCAGTACACCCCGTTCACGGTGGTCATCATCCTCAACGTCGCCGGCCGCGTCGTCGGTGTCGTGGTGGATACCGTCTCCGACGTGCTGTCGCTGGCCCGGGAACAGATACGCCCGGCCCCGGACTTTTCGGCCAGCTTCGATACCCGCTACATCCTTGGCCTGGCGACGGTGGCGTCCCGCATGCTGATCGTTACCGACATCGAACAACTGATGACCAGCCGCGACATGGAACTGATTGACGGCGCCGCCTAGCGGCCCTGCTCCTGATCGAGAGGAAGACAAAGATGCTCAGCAAAATCAAAATCGGCACCCGCCTGTTCTGGCAGGCGGTCGGCATGGCCTTCTGGTTTGCCGTCCTGGTCGGCGTGGCCGCCTATCAGATGCGCGAACTCAACCGCAATGCCGAAGCGATCTACTCGGACGACCTGCAACCGCTGACCATCATCCTGCGCATCCAGATCCTCATGCTGGACAACGCCCAGCATGTGGCCGGCGGACTCCTGCACGATCCCGCCGGCCAGCAGGCGGCGAAGCACGCCCATGGCATCGCCTTCCACGGCGACGCCATCCTGCGCAACCGCGACCAGATCACCGGATTGTGGGGGGAATTCAAGGCGCGTCCCCTGTCCGGGGAGGAGGCCAGGCTGGCAGAAACCTACGAGGCGGCAAGGGCGAGCTACGTCAACGACGCCCTCCTGCCCGCCCGGGAAGCCCTGCTGGCAGGGGATTACAACAAGGCTGGCGACCTCTACGCCCAGGCCGTGCGGCCCGCCTACGCCCGGGTGTTTGAGGCGGCCGAGGCCCTGCGCCAGCATTACATGGAGCGGGGCAAGGCCGCCAGCGCCAAAGCGGCGGCCACCTATTCGTCCACCGTCGGCGTGCTGGTCGGCCTGGCCCTCCTGGTGACCCTGCTGGTCGCGCTCTTCGCCTACGTGTTCACCCGCAGCATCACCCGCCCCCTGGGGGAAACGGTGGCCCTGGCCGACGCCGTCGCCGATGGCAAGCTGGACAACACCATCGTCATCAGCGGGCGGGACGAGGTGGCCGAGTTGCAGGCGGCACTGGAAAAAATGCAGTCCGGCCTCAAGGCCCGCCTCGACGCCGAGCGCCGCGTCGCCAATGAAAACCTGCGTATCCGGGTGGCCCTGGACGTGACGTCCAACAATGTCATGGTCGCCGACCCGGACGGCAAGATCATCTACTGCAACGCCTCGGTGCTGGACATGATGCGGCGGGCGGAGCCGGATATCCGCAAGGAACTCCCCGGTTTCCGCGCCGACGCCATCCTCGGCTCGAACTTCGACGCCTACCACCGCAACCCTTCCCACCAGCGCAACCTCCTGGCGGGGCTCACGGCCAGCCATCGCACCGAGCTGACCATCGGCGGACACTATTTCGCCCTCGTGGCGACGCCCATCGTCAATGACCGCCGGGAGCGGTTGGGCACCGTCGTCGAATGGCGGGACCGTACGGCGGAGGTGGAAATCGAGCGGGAGGTGGCGGGGATCATCGCCGCGGCGGTGGCCGGCGACTTCTCCCGGCGGCTCGATTCGGCGCGCATGTCGGGCTTCTTCCAGCAACTGTCGAACGGCATCAACGAGCTCCTGGACGCCAACAGCCGGGCGCTGGCCGATGTCGGCGAGATGCTGGCGGCCCTCTCCCGGGGCGATCTCACCTGCAAGATCGATGCCGATTACCGCGGCCAGCTGGGCAAGCTGAAGGACGACGCCAATACCACCGTCGACAACCTGCAGGAGATCGTCCTGTCGATCAAGCATGCGACGGAGGCGATCAACACGGCGGCGAAGGAGATCGCGTCGGGGAACCAGGACCTGTCGACGCGGACGGAAGAACAGGCGTCGAGCCTGGAAGAGACGGCGTCGAGCATGGAAGAGCTGACGGGGACGGTGAAGCAGAACGCGGAGAACGCGCGGCAGGCGAACGAGTTGGCGGGGGGAGCGCAAGCGGTGGCGGAAAAGGGAGGGGAAGTGGTGGGGCAAGTGGTGCAGACCATGAGCGCCATCCACCAGGCCAGCGCGAAGATAGCGGACATCATCGGGGTGATCGACGGCATCGCCTTCCAGACCAACATCCTGGCGCTCAATGCGGCGGTGGAAGCGGCCCGGGCGGGGGAACAAGGGCGGGGCTTCGCGGTGGTGGCGACGGAAGTGCGCAACCTGGCGCAGCGGAGCGCGGCGGCGGCGAAGGAAATCAAGGGGCTGATCTCGGACTCGGTGGAGAAAGTGGGAGCGGGCAGCAAGCTGGTGGACCAGGCGGGCCGGACGATGGAAGAAGTGGTGGCGAGCATCAAGCGGGTGGCGAAGCTGATGGCGGACATATCGCTGGCGAGCCGGGAACAGAGTGCTGGGATAGAGCAGGTAAGCGTGGCGGTGAGCCAGATGGACGAAGCGACGCAGCAGAATGCGGCGCTGGTGGAAGAAGCGGCGGCGGCGGCGGAGAGCCTGGAAGAACAGGCACACCACCTGGCGCGGGCGGTATCGGTGTTCCGGGTGGAAGGGGCGGCGATGGGCGAGTACCAGCCGCGCCAGGCGGCCTACCGCGTGCGGCCGGCGGAACGGCCGGCCCGGTCCCATCCGGCGCTGTCGCACAGTGAACCGGTGCGGCTGAAAACGGGGGCGCGCACCGCCGTGCCGAGCGCCAGCGGCGACGACGAGTGGGAAGAGTTCTGAAGGGCCGCCTGCGGCTGATCCGAGGAGGAACACAGTGCGAAACAACCAGCCGGTGAGCGGCGTCGAGATTCCCCTGGGTGACGACACCCTGATCGTGTCCAAGACCGACCTCAAGGGGCGCATCACCTACATCAACTGCGACTTCATCGACATCAGCGGGTTTTCGGAAGACGAACTCCTCGGGGAAGCCCACAACATCGTCCGCCATCCCGACATGCCGCCGGAAGCCTTTGCCGACCTGTGGCGTTGCCTCGGCGAGGGGCGCCCGTGGAGCGGCCTGGTCAAGAACCGCTGCAAGAACGGCGACCATTACTGGGTAGTCGCCGACGTCACGCCGATCTGGGAAAACGGCCAGGTCACCGGCTATCAGTCGGTGCGCACCCGGCCGGAGCGGGCCGCTGTCGAGGCTGCCGAGGCAGCCTACCGCCGGTTCCGGGAAAAGCGCGCGACCGGCCTCGCCATCCGCGACGGCCTCGTCGTCCGTACCGGCTTCAATCCCCTGGCCTGGATCAGGAGCCGCAGCATCGCCGGGCGCGTCTACGCCATCTGCCTGCTGCTCCTGGCCGGCATGCTGGGCATGGGCCTGACGGCCATCGGCACCATCGAGGGCGGCAATGAGCGCATCCGTTCCATCGCTGCCGACCGGGTCGTTCCCCTGGAGCAGATCAAGCAGGTGGCGGACGCTTACGCCGTCTCCATCGTCGATCTCACCCACAAGACGCGGGACGGCGCCGAACCCTGGGACAAAGCCCTGGCCAAGGTCGAAGGCGCCCAGAACAACATCCGCCGAAACTGGCAGGCCTATCTGGCCACCTACCTGACCGAGGAAGAGAAACGTCTGGCCGGCGAGGCGGAAGCCCTGATGAAGCGAGGCGACGCCACCACCGAACAGCTCAAGGTTCTTCTCCGTGCCCGGGACAAGGAAGCGCTGGCGGCGTTCGCCGCCCGCGACCTCTATCCGGCCATCGACCCCATTTCCGACAGGTTGTCCGAACTGGTTTCCCTCCAGCTGCGCGAGGCCCAGGCGCTGGTCGACGTCTCCATGGCTGCCGGCAGTTCCTTCAAGATCAAGCTGGCCCTGGCGCTGCTGGCTGCGACGGTGGCCGGCCTGGGGTTGGCCTGGCTGCTGGTGCGCTCCATCCGGCGGCCCGTCGACGCGGCCGTGCAGGCGGTCCGCGCCATGGGCGAGGGGCGCACCGATGTCCGCATCGAAGCCGGCCGCAAGGACGAACTGGGCCGCATCATGGATGCCATCCGCTTCATGCGTAACCGGCTCGGCCTGGACATGAACGAGGCGCGCAGGGCGGCGGAGGAAAACCTGCGCATCAAGATCGGCCTCGATTGCGTGAACAGCCCGGTCCGCATCGCCGACAACGACGGCCGCATCATCTACGCCAACAAGGCTTGCCTGCGGGCCGTCCGCGACATGGAAGACGCCCTGCGGGCCTATATCCCGGGTTTTTCCGCCGACCGGCTCGTCGGCAGCGATCTGGGAGTCTTCTACCGCGAGGGCCGGGAGGAGGCCTTGGCCCGCCTGCGCACCCTGTCGGAGACGCGTCGGAACGAGATGACCATCGGCGACCGCGTATTCCTCGTCACCACCAACCCGATCGTCAATGACCGCAATGTGCGCCTCGGCACCGTGGGCGAGTGGCGGGACCGGACGGCGGAAATCGCCACCGAGAGGGAAGTCGGGACCATCGTCGGCGCCGCGGCGGAAGGCGATTTCACCAAACGTATCGCCACCGGGGACAAGGAAGGCTTCTTCCTCAAGCTGGCCAACGACCTCAACCGGCTGCTGGAAACCAGCCAGCGGGGGCTGGAGGATGTCGCCGGCGTGCTCGGCGCCATGGCCGAGGGGGACCTGACCAAGACCATTGAAGCCGAATACTCCGGCACCTTCGGCCGGTTGAAGGACGACGCCAACGCCACCGTCGCCCGCCTGCAGGAGATCGTCCTGTCGATCAAGCATGCGACGGAGGCGATCAACACGGCGGCGAAGGAGATCGCGTCGGGGAACCAGGACCTGTCGACGCGGACGGAAGAACAGGCGTCGAGCCTGGAAGAGACGGCGTCGAGCATGGAAGAGCTGACGGGGACGGTGAAGCAGAACGCGGAGAACGCGCGGCAGGCGAACGAGTTGGCGGGGGGAGCGCAAGCGGTGGCGGAAAAGGGAGGGGAAGTGGTGGGGCAAGTGGTGCAGACCATGAGCGCCATCCACCAGGCCAGCGCGAAGATAGCGGACATCATCGGGGTGATCGACGGCATCGCCTTCCAGACCAACATCCTGGCGCTCAATGCGGCGGTGGAAGCGGCCCGGGCGGGGGAACAAGGGCGGGGCTTCGCGGTGGTGGCGACGGAAGTGCGCAACCTGGCGCAGCGGAGCGCGGCGGCGGCGAAGGAAATCAAGGGGCTGATCTCGGACTCGGTGGAGAAAGTGGGAGCGGGCAGCAAGCTGGTGGACCAGGCGGGCCGGACGATGGAAGAAGTGGTGGCGAGCATCAAGCGGGTGGCGAAGCTGATGGCGGACATATCGCTGGCGAGCCGGGAACAGAGTGCTGGGATAGAGCAGGTAAGCGTGGCGGTGAGCCAGATGGACGAAGCGACGCAGCAGAATGCGGCGCTGGTGGAAGAAGCGGCGGCGGCGGCGGAGAGCCTGGAAGAACAGGCACACCACCTGGCGCGGGCGGTATCGGTGTTCCGGGTGGAAGGGGCGGCGATGGGCGAGTACCAGCCGCGCCAGGCGGCTGCGGCGAACCCCGGGCGTTCCGGCGGACGGAGGGCCTCGCCGGCCCTGCCGGCCTCCCTTGACGACGAATGGGAAGAATTCTGAGGGGGCCTTGGCCATGACTGATTTCCGCCGTCCTGCCCCGCCTCCCTCTCCCTGGCCGCTGCCGGCTGCCGGGGGGCGGGATGCCGCCGCCCGGGAGTTCCCCTTTTCCTCGGCCGATTTCGAACGGGTCCGCAAGCTCATCTACCAGCACGCCGGCATTTCCCTGTCGCCGGTCAAGCAGGACATGGTCTACTCCCGCTTGGCCCGACGCCTGCGGGCGACGGGCAAGCATTCCTTCGCCGAATACCTCGATGCCCTGGAAAAAGGCGGCGGCGACGAATGGGAGCGCTTCGTCAATTCGCTCACCACCAATCTCACCTCCTTCTTCCGGGAGCCGCACCATTTCCCCATTTTCGCCGATCATCTGCGCAAGATCGGCACCCGGCGGCCCATCCGCATCTGGTGCAGCGCTTCCTCCACCGGCGAGGAGCCGTACTCCATCGCCATGACGGTACTCGAAACCTTCGGCAGCAACGCCTCCCATGTCTCCATCGTGGCCTCCGATCTCGACACCAGCGTCCTCGCCACGGCCCAGCGTGGCGTCTACCCGCTGGACCGGGTGGAGAAACTGGATCCGGAACGGCTGCGGCGTTTCTTCCTCAAGGGTGCCGGCACCCAGGAAGGCATGGTCTCCGTGCGCCCGGAACTGCGCCAGATGATCGAGTTCCGCCGCATCAACCTGCTCGACCCCAACTGGCCGCTGCGGGGCCCCCTGGACGTTATCTTCTGCCGCAACGTCATGATCTATTTCGACAAGCCGACCCAGTACCGGATCCTTTCCCGCTTCGCGCCGATCATGGAGCCCGACGGCCTGATGTTCGCCGGGCATTCGGAAAGCTTCCTCCATGCGGCGGACCTCTTCCGTTCCCTCGGCAAGACGGTCTACGCCCTGGCGCGTCCCGGCCGGCCGGGACGATAGGAAGGGCGACGTGGCGCATACCTACGACGAGAGCCTCGCCTCCAACCGCTATTTCGACCGGCATTTCGCCCTCGACGCGGCGAAGATCCTGCCCGGCGAATACTTCGTCACCGGCGACTCGATGGTGCTGGTCACCGTCCTCGGCTCCTGCGTGGCGGCGTGCATTCGCGACGGCGACACCGGCGTCGGCGGCATGAACCACTTCATGCTGCCCGACGACGGGCGGGACGTGGTCAGTTCCTCGGCCCGCTACGGGACCTACGCCATGGAAGTGCTCATCAACCACCTTCTCAAGATGGGGGCGCGGAAAAACCGGCTGGAGGCCAAGGTGTTCGGGGGCGGGGCGGTGCTGGAAAGCCTGGCCGGCAGCAATGTCGGCAGACGGAATGCCGAATTCGTCCTCGATTTTCTCAAGATGGAAAAAATCCCGGTGATCGCCAAGGATCTGCTCGACTCCTACCCGCGCAAGGTCTATTTCTTTCCCGAAACGGGGCGCGTCCTGGTCAAGAAGCTCCACCGGGTGCATAACGAGACGCTGTTTACCCGCGAACGCGAATACAAGACCCGCCTCGCCACCGAGCAGGTGGCCGGGGATGTGGAGCTGTTCATCTAGCCAGGCTGGGATTCATGAAGACCAAGGTGCTGATTGTCGACGATTCTGCAGTGATGCGAAGGCTTCTGGGCGAGATGATCGCCGCCGCGCCCGACATGGAGGTGGTCGGCGCGGCGCCTGACGCCGCCACTGCCCGTGAACTGATCAAGACCCTCAACCCCGACGTCCTCACCCTCGACGTCCATATGCCCGGCATGGACGGCCTGGCCTTCCTCGAACGCTTGATGCGCCTGCGTCCCATGCCGGTGGTCATGGTCTCCGCCTACACCGCGGCGGGATCGGACACCACCCTGCGGGCGCTGGAACTGGGCGCGGTGGATTTCATCGGCAAGCCCCGGACCGAGAGTGGCAGGGGCTTGGAGGAATACGCCGAGGAACTGCTGGATAAACTGCGCGCCGCCAAGGCCGCCCATCTCCTCGGGCGCCAGGGGGCGGGCGCCGCCACCGGAGCCCGGGCGGCGGAGGCGGCGCGGACTCCGCTCCGTCCCCGTCCGGCGGGAGGACGCATCATTTTCATCGGGGCCTCCACCGGCGGGACGGAAGCCATCAAGCACGTGCTCTCCGGCTTGCCCGCGGAGTGCCCGCCGGTCCTCATCGTCCAGCACATGCCGGAAACCTTTACCGCCTCGTTCGCCCGTCGCCTGGACTCCATCTGCCCGCCACGGGTGATCGAGGCCCAGGGCAACGAGCGCGTGGAGGCCGGCACTGTCTACATCGCCCCGGGCCACTCCCACCTGCAGATCCGGCGCAACGGCGCCGGCTACCTCACTGAGCTTCTCCATACCGCTCCGGTCAACAGGCACCGGCCGGCGGTGGATGTCCTCTTCGAGTCCGCGGCCCAGGTGGTCGGCAGCCAGGCGGTGGGGGTCATTCTCACCGGCATGGGCAAGGATGGCGCCCAGGGGTTGTTGCGCATGCGCCAGGCCGGTGCCCGCACTTTCGGCCAGGACGAAGCCAGTTGCGTTGTCTACGGCATGCCCCGGGAAGCCTTCCTCATTGGCGCGGTGGAAGAACAGTGCGGCCTCGAGGAAATATCCCGGCGCATACTGGCTGCGGCGAATTGCTGAGTACGTTCTTACCTGCTGCGGGATTCAAGGGTTAAACTAGCGGCGAAACAACACCAGGCATCGAGGAAACGGGTATGCAAGCGACAGTCACCAAGGAAGGCGGCAAAGCCTTGATCACGCTCAACGGGCGTTTCGATTTCAACACCCACCGGGACTTTCGCGCTGCCTACGAGCCGCTGGTTAGCGACGCCTCCGTGCGCGACGTGGTGGTGGATTTCGCCGCCGTCGATTACCTCGACAGTTCCGCCCTCGGCATGCTGCTCATGCTGCGGGACAAGATCACCGGCGCCGGCAAGGAGGTTTCCCTGGGCAACGTGCGGGGCAACGTGAAACAAGTGCTAGATATTGCAAATTTTGGCAAGTTGTTCAAGATTGCCTAAAGTAACGCCTTGGCGGGACGATAGCTAGGACTGATGCGGCCCCGCGCGGGCCTTGTCCGGAAATGGAGCGCGGCCGGCGGCTTTTAGGGACGGCGCCGCGGGCGCACCGGGGAACCGATAGTACGGGCCTGGCCCGTCCGGGGCAAAGAATGATGTTGAGGGGACGAGAAGAATGTCTGAGCTGTTAAAGAGCATCGATGCGCGGACCAAGCTTGCGGGGACCAACAAGCTCGAGATCCTGCTGTTCTTCCTGGGGGTGGATCAGCGCACCGGACGGCGGGAAACCTACGGCATCAACGTATTCAAGGTCCGCGAAGTGATGCGCACGCCCCCCATCACCTCCGCGCCCGACATGCCGGCATCGGTGGAAGGCATGGTCAGCCTGCGCGGCGTCCTCGTTCCCGTGGTCGATCTGGCCAAATACACGGGCATCGCTGCCAATACCCCTCGGGACATCATGATCGTCACCGAGTATGCCGGCCATACCCAGGGATTCCTGGTGGAAGGGGTCGATACCATTCTGCGCCTGGACTGGAGCAAGATGCGGGTTCCCCCGGAGATGCTCACTGCCCAGACCGGGGGGCTGGTGACCGCCGTCACCGAACTGGAGGATGGCCGTCTGGTGATGATGATGGACGTCGAGAAGATCCTCGCGGAAACCACCACCTATGACGACGAGATGATGTACCGGGGCGTGGTGAAGGTGAATCGCCCGGAGACCACAGTCTTCTATTGCGACGACTCCAGCGTGGCCCGGCGGCAGATCGAGAAGACCCTCGCGACCATGGGCGTGAAATCGGTGAGCGCCGTCAATGGCCGGCAGATGTGGGACGAGCTGGAAAAGATGGCCGCCTATGCCCAGTCCATCGGCAAGGCGCCCAGCGAGCTGATCAGCCTCGTCCTGACCGACATCGAAATGCCCGAGATGGATGGCTACATCCTGACCAAGAAGATCAAGACCGACCCGCGCTTCACCGGGGTGCAGGTGATCATGCATTCATCGCTTTCCGGCATGTCCAACCAGAAGCTGGGGCAGTCGGTGGGCGTTGACGAATACGTTCCGAAATTCGAGCCGCAGCGGCTTTCCGAAACGCTGTCCCGCCGGCTGGCGGGCAACGTGCCGGCCAATGCCGCTTGAGGGAGGGGCCATGGATCTGGTGGAAAACAAGAACCTGCTGGAAAGCGTCGACGCGCGTACCCGCCTGGCCGGTTCCAACAAGATGGAAATCCTGCTGTTCTCCCTGGGGACGCGGGAAACTTTCGGCATCAACGTGTTCAAGGTGCGCGAGGTGGGGCGTACCCCGCACATCACCAAGACCCCCAACATGCCCCGTGGCGTCGAGGGTTTGATTTCCCTGCGCGGCAACGTCATCCCCGTCCTTTCCCTGGCCCCCTTCCTCCAACTGGACGGCGTTCCCGGCGGGCTTGGCAAGTCCATGATGGTCGCCGAGTACTCCAAGCGCACCCTGGGCTTCCTCGTCCATGAGGTAGACCGCATCATCCGCGTCGACTGGGAGCGGGTGAAGGCGCCGGAAAGCGTGCTTTCCGCCAATCAGGGGTTGATCACCGCCGTGATCGAACTCGACGGCGGCAACCTGGTTTCCATCCTCGACGTCGAGCAGATTCTCTCCAACGCCTTCGGCGAAGCGGTACTGGTCGACATCCAGCCGGCCCGGGTCGACGCCGAGACGAGCGTCTTTTTCGTGGACGATTCCATCGTCGCCCGCCGCAAGATCACCGAGGTCCTGGAAAAGCTCGGCGTACGCCACAAACATGCCACCAACGGTTCCGAGGCGTGGACCCGCCTGCAGGGCATCGCCGCCCACGCCCAGCAAATCGGGCGCAAGATGCGGGACGAGGTCAAGGTCATCCTGGTCGACGCCGAAATGCCGGAAATGGACGGTTATGTCCTGACCAAGAACATCAAGAGCGATTCCCGTTTCGAAGGGGTGCCGGTGGTGATGCACTCCTCTCTCTCTTCCGAAGCCAATCGCGCCATGGGCAAGTCGGTGGGCGTGGATGCCTACGTGGCGAAATTCGATGCCGAAGCGCTGGCCGACACCCTGCGGCCCTTGCTCGAACGCTAACAGACCTGGAGTTATTGCATGGCAGTTGATCCGAAAATGAGATTCCTGGTGGTGGACGACTTTTCCACCATGCGCCGCATCGTCCGCAACCTCCTCAAGGAACTCGGGTTTACCAACGTCGACGAGGCCGAGGACGGGGCCATCGCCCTCCAGAAACTGCAGGCTGGCGGCTTCGAATTCGTGGTCACCGACTGGAACATGCCCAACATGGACGGCCTCACCCTCCTGCAGACCATCCGTGCCACCCCCAACCTCAAACACCTGCCGGTGCTGATGATCACCGCCGAGGCCAAGAAGGAGAACATCATCGCCGCCGCCCAGGCCGGCGCCAGCGGCTACATCGTCAAGCCCTTCACCGCCGGCACCTTGTCGGAAAAACTCAACAAGATCTTCGAAAAGATGGGTCAGGCCTGACGGGGAACGCAATGGCAGCCAACAACGATTCCGACGAACTCGAGGCCCTCTTCGACAGCATCGCCGCCGACGTACAGCGGGTGGAACCCGCACCTCCACCTGCACCTGCGCCCGCGCCGGCAGCGGCTGCCGCTGGCGATAGTGACGACCTGCAGGCGCTGTTCGACAGCGTCTCCTCGGAGTATGCCGAGGCAACCCCGCCTGCCGCTCCGGCAGTCGCCGTCCAGGAAGCCCCCGCGCCGGCCGCGACAGGCGGGGAGTGGCCCGGCCAGGAGGCGGTGTTCAACAGTCTGGGCCACATGGTCCGCCAACTGCACGACAACCTCCGGGGGCTGGGCTACGACAAGCTCCTGGAAAAGACCATGTCGGCCCTGCCCGACGCCCAGGACCGCCTGGCCTACATCGCCAACCTGACCGAGCAGGCGGCGTGCCGGGTTCTCAACGCCACCGACGTGGCGGCGCCCCTGGTGGATCAGATCGCGGATGGCTCGAAGGCTCTGGGGGCCAGGTGGGACAAGTTGTTCGCCAACCAGATGGGTGTCGACGAATTCAAGCAGTTGGCGGCGGAAACCCGTGCCTTCCTCAACGAGCAGGTGCCCAGGAAGACCGCCGAGACCCACGCGCAACTGACCGAAATCATGATGGCCCAGGATTTCCAGGATCTGACGGGGCAGGTCATCAAGAAGATCGTCGCCGTTTCGCAGGAACTCGAAAGCGGCCTGATGCGGGTCCTCCTGGACGTGGTGCCGGAAAACAAGCGGACCGAAGAGGTCAACTGCCTGATGAACGGCCCGGTCATCAGCGCCGAAGGACGCAACGACGTAGTGGTCAACCAGCAGCAGGTGGATGACCTTCTGGACAGCCTGGGATTCTGAGGGAGCGGAGACCATGAGCGATTTCGCGGGAATGGAGGATCTCCTGCAGGATTTCCTGCAGGAAGCGACCGACCTCCTGTCGGACGTGGACAACAAGCTGGTCGATCTCGAGCGCATGCCCGACGACCGGGGTTTGCTCAACGACATTTTCCGGGGGTTCCATACCATCAAGGGCGGCGCCGGCTTCCTCAACGCCACCGAACTGGTGACCCTCTGCCACCTGACGGAAAACCTCTTCGACCGCTTGCGCAACGCGGAGCTGCACCTGACGCCGGAACTCATGGACGTCATCATGGCAGCGACCAAGGGGGTGCGGGAGATGTTCGGGGAGCTGTCCCAGGGGGTTCAGCCCCAGGCTGCGGACAGCCAGGTCCTGGCCGGGCTGCACCATGCCCTGAACGATTCCGCGGCGGTGGCCGCCGAAGCGCCCCCGGCTGCGGCATCCGAGCCGGTCGCCCCGTCGCCGGCGGCTGCCGGCGGCGAGCCCGACTGGGCCGCCCTGCACGCTGCTGCCACCGGG
>DAINDE010000037.1:0-43525 GCA_036732025.1 Rhodocyclaceae bacterium | reverse complement strand
GAGTGCCTGCGCGGCGGCCTCGACTTCACCAAGGACGACGAGAACGTCAATTCCCAGCCCTTCATGCGCTGGCGCGACCGCTTCGAGTTCGTCCAGGAGGCCTGCGAGAAGGCCGAGAAGGAAACCGGCGAGCGCAAGGGCCACTACCTCAACGTCACCGCCCCGACGCCGGAAGAGATGTACAAGCGGGCCGAATTCGCCAAGAGCATCGGCGCCCGCATCATCATGCACGACTACATCACCGCCGGTTTCTGCGCCAACACCGGGCTGGCCAACTGGTGCCGGGAAAACGGCATGCTGCTGCACATCCACCGCGCCATGCATGCGGTGATCGACCGCAATCCGCACCACGGCATCCACTTCCGGGTGCTCACCAAGATTCTCCGCCTCTCCGGCGGCGACCACCTGCACACCGGCACCGTGGTCGGCAAGCTGGAAGGCGACCGCCAGTCGACCCTCGGCTGGATCGACCTCCTGCGCCAGCGCTACATCAAGGAGGACCGCTCCCGGGGCCTCTTCTTCGACCAGGACTGGGGCTCCATGCCCGGCGCCTTCGCCGTCGCCTCCGGCGGCATCCACGTCTGGCACATGCCGGCCCTGGTGACCATCTTCGGCGACGACTCGGTGCTGCAGTTCGGCGGCGGCACCCTCGGCCACCCCTGGGGCAATGCCGCCGGCGCCTGCGCCAACCGGGTCGCCCTGGAAGCCTGCGTCAAGGCCCGCAACGAAGGCCGCGTCCTGGAGAAGGAAGGCAAGGACATCCTCAGCGAAGCCGCCCGCCACAGCCCGGAACTCAAGGTGGCCATGGAAACCTGGAAAGAGATCAAGTTCGAATTCGACACCGTCGACAAGCTCGACGGCCAGCACAAGTGATTGACGGAGAAATCGCCATGTCCGAAATGCAAGATTACGCCTCCTCCCTGTCCGATCCGGCCAGCCGCAGGTTCGAGACCTTCTCCTACCTGCCCGCCATGTCCGACGCCGAGATCCGCAAGCAGGTGGAGTACATCGTCAAACGCGGCTGGAACCCGGCCATCGAACACTCGGAGCCGGACAACGCCGGCGGCGCCTACTGGTACATGTGGAAGCTGCCCATGTTCGGCGAGACCGACGTGGACCGCATCCTGGCCGAGGCCGACACCTGCCACCGGGCCCATCCCGGCAACCACGTGCGCCTGGTGGGCTACGACAACCTGCTGCAAAGCCAGGGCGCCTGCATGGTGATCTACCGCGGCAAGCCGGTGTAACGATTTGGCATCCTGCGGGCGGCTGCACTCCCTCCGTGCCCGTCCCGCCTTTTTCCCGCCCTCCGGGGCGCTTTTTATTCAAACCGGACCGTCCGAGGGTACGGGATGTCGGCGCCGCGACACCGCCGACAGCGCCCGTACAGCCCCTCCGGGGCCACCCACGGACGATCCGGGCTCACAGGAGTCCTGGTCATGAACGCTCCGCTGGATCGCTACCGTATCGCCGCCGAGCCGTACTACCGGCCGGTGGGCGACGAAGTCGATCTCTTCGAGGCCGCCTACGCCCAGCGCATTCCGATGATGCTCAAGGGTCCCACCGGCTGCGGCAAGACCCGCTTCATCGAGCACATGGCCTGGCGGCTGGACAAGCCCCTGATCACCGTCGCCTGCCACGAGGACATGACCGCCTCGGACCTGGTTGGCCGTTTCCTGCTGGACGCCGCCGGCACCCGCTGGCAGGACGGCCCCCTGGCCCTGGCCGCCCGCCACGGCGCCATCTGCTACCTGGACGAAGTGGTCGAAGCGCGCCAGGACACCACCGTGATCATCCACCCCCTCACCGACAGCCGGCGCGTCCTGCCCCTGGAGAAGACCGGCGAGCTGGTCCATGCCCACCCGGACTTCCAGCTGGTCATCTCCTACAACCCCGGCTACCAGAACCTGCTGAAGGATCTCAAGCAATCCACCAAGCAGCGCTTCGCCGCCCTCGACTTCGGCTACCCGGAAGCGGCGGTGGAGGCCGACATCATCGCCCACGAGACCGGCTTGGCCGCCGACGTGGCCGGCAAGCTGGTGGCCGTCGGCCAGCGGGCCCGCAACCTCAAGGGCCACGGCCTCGACGAAGGCCTGTCCACCCGCATGCTGATCCACGCCGGCACCCTCATCGCCCGCGGCATCGCCCCCCGGGCCGCCTGCCGGGTGACCCTGGTGTGCCCCCTCACCGACGACCCCGACATGCGCGACGCGCTGGACGCCGCCGTCGGAACCTATTTCTGAGCCGACCGTGATCCCCGCCGCCTTCGACGCCCTTCTCGCCGACCTGCCGCCCGACCTGGCGCGGCAGGCGGCCGACCATTGGGACGAAGCGCGGCGCGCCCTCTCCCCCCCGGGCCTGGCGGCGTGGCTGGCCGGTGCCGGCGCCCTGTCCCGCCTCGGCCGCGGCGCCGAGGTGCCCCTGGCCTGGCTGGAAGCCGCCGCCCCCATCGCCCGGGAAGTGGGCGACGAGGTGCTGCCCGACCTGCAGCGGGCCGTCCTCGGCTTCGCCTCCCGCACCAGCGGCGGCGTCCTCGCCCTGGTTCTCGCCGCGGCGCCGGTGGCCGCCGGCCGCCTCGGCGACGCCAGCCTGTTCCGCGCCTGGCTGGGCTTCATCGACCGCCTCCTCGCCCAGGCCCCGCGGGCGCTCCGCCCCCTGCTGGAGCGCCAGGAGCAGCTCCTCGCCCAGCTCACCCTCAATGGCCTCTCCCGCTGGGCCCTGTGGGGCGCCGATGCCCACCGCGCCGACCCCGCCGGCCTGGAAGCCTACTTCACCCTCGCCGGCAAGGATGCCCAGGCCATGCTCCAGCAGGAGCGCAAGGGCACCCTGCTGGTGGATGTGCAGCGCCGCCTGGGCATGTACCTGCGCGCCTTGTGGGGCCGCGACGTGCTGCTCCGCCCCATGGGCGGGGAACTCGGGCTGCCCGCCGAAGACGGCCGCCTGCAGCGGGGCGGTATCGCCGACTACGTGGTGCATCTGCCCGACGCCGCCGACGACTGGCGCGGCGTCCCCGCCCTCGACCTCTACCGGGCCGCCGCCGCCCACGCCGCCGCCCACCTCGCCTACAGCACGGCCACCCTGCCCGACGCCGGCCTCTCGCCCCTGCAGCGACGCTGCCTGGAGCTCTTCGAGGACGCCCGGGTGGAAGCCCTGGCCATGGCCGAATTCCCCGGCCTCAAGACCCTCTGGGGCGGCCTCCTGCCGGCCCCCGCCGGCAGCGGCACCCTGGCCGACTGGGGCGACCGCCTGGCCCGCACCCTGCACGACCCGGCGGTGGCCGCCGACCCCCATCCCCTGCTGGTGGAAGCCCGTTTGCGCTGGGCCGAAGGCCTGCCCCGCCTGGCCGACCCGGACAGCGCCGTCGCCCAGGGCCTGGCTTTCGCCGCCGCTCTCGCCCGCCACCCGGACACCGCCGCGCTGGCCTTCGACCCCCGCCGCGACGAGTGCCGGGCCCCCTACCGGGACGACAACGCCTATCTCTGGACCGAGGCCCCGGCCCAGGCCGCCCGCCTGCTGGCCGCCCCCGAACCCGCCCAGGTACGCCGCCGCGTCGGCCTCATGGAATTCATCAACGAACTGGATACGGAAACCGCCGGCGACGATGCGGCGGAAATCTGGACCCTCGACGGGGACCTTTTCGACGATGACGGGGAAACCTTCGCCGGCAAGGCGGGCCGCAGCCAGCCGCGCCTGCCCCGGCTCTACCCGGAATGGGACTACCGCCTGCAGTTCGCCCGCCCGGCCTGGGTGTCCCTCTGGGAGCGCCGGGCCGAGGCCGGCGACGGCGCCGCCCTGGACGCCATCCTGGCGGCCAACCGCCCCCTGCTGGCCCGCCTGCGCGCCCTCATCGAGGCCCTGCAGCCCCAGGGCCTGGTGCGCCAGCGCCGCCAGGAGGACGGCGACGACATCGACCTCAACGCCGCCATCGACGCCCTGGTGGATATCCGCCTCGGCCGCCAGCCCGACCCCCGCATCGCCATCCGCCGCCGCCTGCAGGTGCGCGACCTGTCGGTGCTGCTTCTGGTGGACCTTTCCCGCTCCACCGCCGACCCGGTGCGGGGCGGCCACCAGACCATCCTCGACCTCGCCCGCCAGGCCGCCGTGCTGCTGGCGGAGGCCCTCGCCGGCATCGGCGACCCCTTCGCCATCCACGGTTTCGCCTCCAACGGCCGCCACGACGTCGCCTACCTGCGCTTCAAGGATTTCGACGGCGCCTGGGACGACGCCGCCCGGGCCCGCGTCGCCGGCATGGAAGCCGGCCTGTCCACCCGCATGGGGGCGGCGCTCCGCCATGCCGGCGCCCATCTGGCCGCCCGCCCCAGCGCCCGCCGCCTGCTCCTCTTCCTCACCGACGGGGAACCGGCCGACATCGACGAAGCCGACCCCCAGTACCTGCGCCACGACGCCCGCCAGGCGGTGGAAGGCCTGGCCCGCCAGGGGATCGCCACCTATTGCCTTTCCCTCGATCCGCTGGCCGACCGCTACGTGTCGTCCATCTTCGGCGGCAACCGCTACAGCGTGCTGGATCGGGTGGAAAGGCTGCCGGAGAAGCTGCCCATGCTCTACCTGGGCCTCACCCGCTGAAAGAATACGAAAGACATAAAAGGAGACAGCAGTGCAGAAAATCAACCTGACCCAGTTCATCATCGAACAGCAGGGCCGCCATCCGGAAGCCTCCGGGGATTTCTCCGGGCTCCTGGCCGACATCGCCGTGGCCTGCAAGGCCATCGCCGGTGCCGTGGCCCGCGGCGCCCTGGCCGATGTCCTCGGCTCGGCGGGCAGCGGCAACGTCCAGGGCGAGGAGCAGAAGAAGCTCGACATCATCGCCAACAGCACCATGGTCGCCGCCAACGAATGGCGCGGCCACCTGGCGGCCATGGCCTCCGAGGAAATGGAACACATCCTGCCCACCCACCAGCGGGGCAAGTACCTGCTGGTCTTCGATCCCCTCGACGGCTCGTCCAACACCGACATCGCCATGACCGTCGGCACCATCTTTTCCGTCTTAAAGCACCCCGACCCCAACCGGGACCCGGCGCCGGAGGATTTCCTCCAGCCGGGCACACAACAAGTCTGCGCCGGCTACGCCATCTACGGACCCAACACCATGCTCGTCCTCACCACCGGCCAGGGCGTCAATGGCTTCACCCTCGACCGCAGCCTCGGCGAGTTCCTCCTCACCCACCCGGACATGCGCATCCCCGAGGACACCTCGGAATTCGCCATCAACATGTCCAACGAGCGCTTCTGGCACCCGCCGGTGCAGCGCTACGTGGCGGAGTGCCGGGCCGGGAAAAGCGGCCCCCGCGGCCGCGACTTCAACATGCGCTGGATCGCCTCCATGGTGGCCGAGGTGCACCGCATCCTCAACCGCGGCGGCATCTTCATGTACCCCGGCGACACCAAGGACCCGGCCAAGCCCGGCCGCCTGCGGCTCCTCTACGAGGCCAGTCCCATGGCCATGATCGTCGAGCAGGCCGGCGGGCTGGCCATCACCGGCCACGAGCGCCTGCTGGAAACCCGGCCCCAATCCCTGCACCAGCGGGTGCCGGTGATCCTCGGCTCGAAGAACGAAGTGGAGCGCCTCGCCGCCTACCACCGCGAAGCCTGCCAGCCGCTGGCCGCGTAGACACAACACCAACTATCTGGAGAGACAAATGTCCATCAAGCATCCGGTCATCGCCGTCACCGGTTCCTCGGGAGCCGGCACCAGCACGGTCAAGAACGTTTTCGAGAACATCTTCCGCCGCGAAGGGGTCAAGGCCGCCATCGTCGAGGGCGACAGCTTCCACCGCTACGACCGCGAGGAATTCAAGCGCATCAATATCGAGCGGGCCGCCCAGGGCGCCACCCGTCTCTCCCACTTCGGCCCCGACGCCAACCTCCTGAAGGAACTGGAAAATCTCTTCCGCGCCTACGGCGAATGCGGCCGCGGCCAGCGCCGCTACTACGTGCACGACGACGACGAAGCCAGCCGCCTCGGCTCCGCCCCCGGCACCTTCACCCCCTGGCAGGATCTGCCCGGCGGCACCGACATGCTCTTCTACGAAGGCCTGCACGGGGCCGTCAAGGACGAAGAGATCAACATCGCCCACTACGCCGACCTGATGATCGGCGTCGTCCCCGTCATCAACCTGGAGTGGATCCAGAAGATCCACCGCGACACCAATCTGCGGGGCTACTCCAAGGAAGCGGTGACCGACGTCATCCTCTCCCGCATGCCCGATTACGTGCATTACATCGTGCCCCAGTTCGAGCACACCCACATCAACTTCCAGCGGGTGCCGGTGGTGGATACCTCCAACCCCTTCATCGCCCGGGACATCCCCGGCGCCGGGGAATCCATGGTGGTCATCCGCTTCCGCAACCCCCGTGGCGTCGACTTCCCCTACCTGCTGGCGATGATCAAGGATTCCTTCATGTCCCGGGCCAACACCATCGTCGTCCCCGGCGACAAGATGGATATCGCCATGCAGTTGATCCTGACGCCCCTCATCTGGAAGCTGATGGAGAAGAAAAAGCTGGCCTGACGCCAGCTTTTTGCCGAAAACCCGGTCGAGACGGGGCTTTTCCCGTCCCGGCCGCGGGATTTTCCCTATTGCACCGCACCTTCCACCTACCCAAAGCGCCCGCTTTGCCGGATAATTCCATCTTTTCCCCGGGCGCGAATTTACGCCAAACGGATAGAGTCTCATGAGCGCAACCACGGTCAAGTCCCCTGTTTTCACCCCTCTTACCGGCGCTATCCGCGCCCTCGCCATGGACGCCGTCCAGAAGGCCAACTCCGGCCACCCCGGCGCCCCCATGGGCATGGCGGAAATCGCCGAAGTCCTCTGGCGCCGCCACCTCCGGCACAACCCGGCCAACCCCAAGTGGGCCGACCGCGACCGCTTCGTGCTTTCCAACGGCCACGGCTCGATGCTGATCTACGCCCTCCTGCACCTCACCGGCTACGATCTCTCCATCGACGACCTGAAGAACTTCCGGCAATTCCACTCCCGCACCGCCGGCCACCCCGAATACGGCATGACCCCGGGCGTCGAGACCACCACCGGCCCCCTCGGCCAGGGCATCGCCAACGCCGTCGGCTTCGCCGTCGCCGAGCGGGCGCTGGCCGCCGAATTCAACCGCCCCGGCCATACCATCGTCGATCACCACACCTACGCCTTCCTGGGCGACGGCTGCATGATGGAAGGCATCTCCCACGAGGCCTGTTCGCTCGCCGGCACCCTGGGCCTGGGCAAGCTGATCGCCTTCTACGACGACAACGGCATTTCCATCGACGGCGACGTGGTAGGCTGGTTCACCGACGACACCCCCAAGCGCTTCGAGGCCTATGGCTGGCACGTCATCCCCGGCGTGAACGGCCATGACGCCGCCGCCATCGAGGCGGCGCTGCTGGCCGCCAAGGCTGTCACCGACAAGCCCTCCCTCATCTGCTGCAAGACCATCATCGGCAAGGGCGCCCCCAACAAGCAGGGCGGTCACGACGTGCACGGCGCCCCCCTCGGCGCCGACGAGATCGCCGCCGCCCGCGCCTACATCGGCTGGGAGCACGATCCCTTCCACGTCCCCGCCGAGGTGTACGAAGCCTGGAACTGCAAGGCCAAGGGCGCCGCCTTCGAGGCCGATTGGGGTGCCCGCTTCGCCGCCTACCGCGCCGCCTTCCCCGAACTCGCCGCCGAATTCGAGCGCCGGGTGGTCAAGGGCGAACTGCCCGCCAACTGGAGCGAGACCGTCGCCGCCTATGTGGCCGCCTGCAAGGACAAGGCCGACAACATCGCCACCCGCAAGGCCAGCCAGAACGCCATCGCCGCGTATGCCCCGGCCCTGCCCGAGCTGTTCGGCGGCTCCGCCGACCTGGCCGGCTCCAACCTGACCCTGTGGAAGGGTTCCAAGGGCGTTTCCCGCGAGGACGGCGGCAACTACCTCTACTACGGCGTGCGCGAATTCGGCATGACCGCCATCGCCAACGGCATCGCGCTCCACGGCGGCCTGGTGCCCTACACCGCCACCTTCCTGGTCTTTTCCGACTACGCGCGGAACGCCATCCGCATGGCGGCCCTCATGAGCCAGCGCCAGATCATGGTCTACACCCATGACTCCATCGGCCTGGGTGAGGACGGCCCCACCCACCAGCCCGTCGAGCACGTGGCGTCGCTCCGACTCATCCCCAACCTGGACGTCTGGCGCCCGGCCGATGCCACCGAAACCGCCGTCGCCTGGGCCAACGCCATCGAACGCCAGGACGGCCCGTCGGTGCTGGCCCTCTCCCGCCAGAACCTGCCGACGGTAACCGGCGCCATCAGCGCCGAAACCATCCGCAAGGGCGGCTACGTCCTCGCCGACTGCGAGGGCGAGCCCCAGGTCACCCTCATCGCCACCGGCTCCGAGGTCAAGCTGGCCCTGGACGCCCAGGCCGCCCTGGCCGCCGAAGGGCTCCGGGCCCGCGTCGTCTCCATGCCCTGCACCGAGGCCTTCGACCGCCAGGGCCCCGAGTACCGCAACGAGGTCCTGGGCAAGTGCACGCCCCGGGTCGCCATCGAGGCCGGCCACCCGGACCTGTGGCGCAAGTACGTCGGCAGCAAGGGCGGCATCATCGGCATCGACCGCTTCGGCGAGTCCGCCCCCGCCGGCAAATTGTTCGAGTTTTTTGGGTTCACGGTCGCCAATGTGGTCGCCACCGTGAAAAACATTCTGTAAGGAGCTTTTAGCATGAGCATCAAAGTCGGTATCAACGGGTTCGGCCGCATCGGCCGCATGGTTTTCCGCGCAGCCATCAAGGATTTCCCGGACATCGAGATCGTCGGTATCAACGACCTCCTGGAACCCGACTACCTGGCCTACATGCTGAAGTACGACTCCGTGCACGGCCGCTTCAAGGGTGACGTCTCCGTCGACGGCAACAACCTGATCGTCAACGGCAAGAAGATCCGCCTCACCGCCGTCAAGGACCCCGCCGAGCTGAACTGGGGCGCCGTCGGCGCCGACATCGTCGTCGAATCCACCGGTCTCTTCCTCGACAAGGCCGGCGCCGAGGCCCACCTCAAGGCCGGCGCCAAGAAGGTCATCATGTCCGCCCCGTCCAAGGACGACACCCCGATGTTCGTGTACGGCGTGAACCACACCAAGTACGCCGGCGAGGCCATCATCTCCAACGCCTCCTGCACCACCAACTGCCTGGCCCCCGTGGCCAAGGTGCTGAACGACAACTGGGGCATCAAGCGTGGCCTGATGACCACCGTGCACGCCGCCACCGCCACCCAGAAGACCGTCGACGGCCCGTCCAAGAAGGACTGGCGCGGCGGCCGCGGCATCCTGGAGAACATCATCCCCTCCTCCACCGGCGCCGCCAAGGCCGTCGGCAAGGTCATCCCCGAGCTGAACAAGAAGCTCACCGGCATGGCCTTCCGCGTTCCCACCTCCGACGTTTCCGTGGTGGACCTCACCGTCGAACTCTCCAAGGAAGCCTCCTACGAGGAAATCTGCGCCGCCATGAAGGCCGCCTCCGAAGGCGCCATGAAGGGCGTCCTCGGCTACACCAACGAGAAGGTCGTCGCCACCGACTTCCGCGGCGAGTCCTGCACCTCCGTCTTCGACGCCGAGGCCGGCATCGCTCTCGACGGCACCTTCGTCAAGGTCGTCTCCTGGTACGACAACGAGTGGGGCTACTCCTGCAAGGTTCTGGAGATGGCCCGCGTCATCTCCAAGTAAGACCGAGAGGGGGCGCCAGCGAGCGCCCCTTTTTTATCGCCGCAACCGAATCGAGCACTGCCATGAACTTCAAGCGCCTCACCGATCTCGACGTGGCCGGCCAGCGGGTCTTCATCCGCGCCGACCTCAACGTCCCCCAGGACGACAACCTCGCCATCACCGACGACACCCGCATCCGGGCCGCCCTGCCGGGCATCCAGTACGCGCTGGCCAAGGGCGCCGCCGTGATGGTCACCTCCCACCTGGGCCGCCCCACCGAGGGCGAGTTCAAGGCCGAGGATTCCCTGGCCCCCGTGGCCAAGCGCATGTCCGAGCTGCTGGGCAAGGAAGTGCGCCTGGTGCAGAACTGGGTGGACGGCGGCTTCGAGGTGAAGCCGGGCGAAGTGGTGATGCTCGAGAATTCCCGCTGCAACAAGGGTGAGAAGAAGGCCAACGACGAACTTTCCCAGAAAATGGCGGCGCTGTGCGACGTCTGGGTGCACGATGCCTTCGGCACCGCCCACCGCGCCGAGGGCACCACCTACGGCATGGGCAAGTACGCCAAGGTGGCCTGCGCCGGCCCCTGCGTCGCCTCCGAGCTGGAAGCCCTGACCAAGGCCCTGGCCCAGCCGGCCCGGCCCCTGGTGGCCATCGTCGGCGGCTCCAAGGTGTCGACCAAGCTCACCGTGCTGGAATCCCTCTCCGCCAAGGTGGACCAGCTGGTGGTCGGCGGCGGTATCGCCAATACCTTCCTCCTGGCCGCCGGCAAGAAGATCGGCAAGTCCCTCGCTGAACACGACCTGGTGGACCAGGCCACGGCCATCCTGGCCAAAGTCGCCGTGCCCCTGCCCACCGACGTGGTGGTGGCCAAGGAGTTCTCCGCCACCGCCCCGGCGACCATCAAGTCCATCGACGACGTCGCCGACGACGACATGATCCTCGACATCGGCCCCGACTCCGCCAAGGCCCTGGCCGCCATCGTCGCCGCTGCCGGCACGGTGGTGTGGAACGGCCCGGTGGGCGTCTTCGAAATGGAAGCCTTCGCCAACGGCACCAAGGTCCTGGCCGACGCCATCGCCAATTCCAAGGCCTTTTCGCTCGCCGGCGGCGGCGACACCGTTTCCGCCATCAACGTCTTCAACATCGCCGACAAGGTGGGCTACATCTCCACCGCCGGCGGCGCTTTCCTAGAGTTCCTCGAAGGCAAGACCCTGCCCGCCGTCGAGATCCTTTCTCAACGCGCCAACGGCTAAGGAGCCTTCATGCAGCGCAGCACCAAGATCGTCGCCACCCAGGGACCATCGTCCAGCGATGAAGCCGTGCTGCGCCGCATGGTGCTGGCGGGGGTCGATATTGTCCGCCTCAACTTCTCCCACGGCACCGCCGAGGACCACGCCGCCCGGGTCAAGCTGCTGCGGGCCATCACCAAGGATACCGGCCGCACCGTCGGCATCATGGCCGATCTGCAGGGGCCGAAGATCCGCGTCGGCAAGTTCGAGCATGGCAAGGTGGAGCTGGCGGTGGGCGCCACCTTCATCCTCGACGTGGCCTGCAAGCTGGGCAACGCCGAGCGGGTCGGCCTCGACTACCCGGAGCTGATCGACGACGTCGAACCCGGCGTCGTCCTGCTCCTCGACGACGGCCGCATCGTGCTGGACATCGTCGCCGTCCATAGCCAGGAGATCGTCACCACCGTCCGCGTCGGCGGCGTACTCTCCAACAACAAGGGCATCAACCGCCAGGGCGGCGGCTTGACCGCTCCGGCCCTGACCAGCAAGGACCGCCAGGACATCCGCACCGCCGCCGAACTGGGGGTCGATTTCGTCGCCGTTTCCTTCCCCAAGAACGGCGACGACATGCGCCAGGCGAGGAAGCTCCTCACCCGCGCCGGCTCCACCGCCCTGCTCATCGCCAAGATCGAGCGGGCCGAGGCCATCGGGGCCCTGCCCGACATCTGCGAGGCTTCCGACGCCCTCATGGTGGCCCGCGGCGACCTGGCCGTGGAAGTCGGCGACGCCGCCGTCCCCGCCCTGCAGAAGAAGATCATCCGCAGCGCCCGGGAACACAACAAGCTGGCCATCACCGCCACCCAGATGATGGAGTCGATGATCACCAGCCCGGTGCCCACCCGGGCCGAGGTCTCCGACGTGGCCAACGCCGTGCTGGACGGCACCGACGCCGTCATGCTCTCGGCCGAAACCGCCTCCGGCAAGTACCCGGTGGAGACCATCGAATCCATGGCCCGCATCTGCCTGGAAGCCGAGAAATCCGCCGAGGTCACCCTGGACAACGACTTCCTCGACCGGGTGTTCACCCGCATCGACCAGTCCATCGCCATGGCCGCCATCTGGACGGCCCACCACCTCAAGGTGAAGGCCATCGCGGCGCTGACCCAGTCCGGATCGACGGCCCTGTGGATGAGCCGGTTGAACTCCGGTGTGCCCATCTACGCTCTAACCCCGGAAGTGGGCTCGCGCTACAAGATGAGCCTCTACCGGGATGTCTTTCCCCTGCTCATGAAGCAGAAGCACGTCGATCGCGACCGCCTGCTCTGGGAAGCCGAGCAACTGCTCATCGACCAGGGCGTGGTGGAAGCGGGCGACCTCATCGTGCTGACCATCGGCGAGCCCATCGGCTCCACCGGCGGCACCAACACCATGAAAATCGTCCGCGTCGGCGAACACCCCAAACCCAAGTCCTGAATTCACATCCCCAACTAACGATTAGGAGACCGCCATGCCCCTCGTTTCCATGCGCCAACTCTTGGACCACGCCGCCGAAAACGGCTATGGCCTGCCCGCCTTCAACGTCAACAACATGGAGCAGGTATGGGCCATTTGCGAAGCCGCCAGCCAGCTCGACGCCCCGGTGATCATGCAGGCCTCCGCCGGCGCCCGTAAATACGCCGGCGAGCCCTTCCTGCGCCACCAGATCCTGGCCGCCCTCGAAGCCTACCCCCACCTGCCCATCGTCATGCACCAGGACCACGGCCAGAGCCCGGCGGTGTGCATGGCCGCCATCAAGTCCGGCTTCACCTCGGTGATGATGGACGGCTCGCTCCAGGCCGACGGCAAGACCGTCGCCTCCTACGAGTACAACGTCGAGGTCTCCAAGAAGGTGGTCGAGTTCGCCCACTCCATCGGCGTTTCCGTCGAGGCCGAGCTGGGCGTGCTGGGTTCCCTGGAAACCATGAAGGGCGACAAGGAAGACGGCCACGGCGCCGAAGGCACCATGACCCGCGAGCAGCTCCTCACCGACGTCGAGCAGGCCGCCGACTTCGTCAAGCAGACCCAGTGCGACGCCCTGGCCATCGCCATCGGCACCAGCCACGGCGCCTACAAGTTCACCAAGAAGCCCACCGGCGACATCCTCGCCATCGACCGCATCGCCGAAATACACGCCCGCATCCCGAACACCCACCTGGTCATGCACGGCTCCTCCAGCGTGCCGCAAGAGCTGCTGGCCGAAATCCGCGAATTCGGTGGCGACATGAAGGAAACCTACGGCGTGCCGGTCGAGGAAATCGTCAAGGGCATCCAGCACGGCGTGCGCAAGGTCAATATCGACACCGACATCCGCCTCGCCATGACCGGCGCCATCCGCCGCTACATGGCGGAGAACCCCTCCAAGTTCGACCCCCGCGACTACCTCAAGCCCGCCCGGGAAGCCGCCAAGAAGATCTGCCTGGCCCGCTACGAAGCCTTCGGGTGCGCCGGCCGCGCCAGCCAGATCAAGGTCATCCCGCTGGAGAAGATGGCCGAGCGCTACGCCAAGGGCGAACTGAACCAGATCGTCAAGTAAGCCTGGACGATCCCGCAAGGCCGCGCTCTGGTGCGGCCTTTTTTATTTGACGCCCGATGACCGCCACCCATCCCGTCGCCGAACGCCCCCTGCAGGGCCCGCTCCTGCGGGGCAACCGTCGGCCGCGCATCGCCCTGGTGGGCTTGCCCCGCACCGGCAAGACCACGGTCTTCGACGCCGCTTCCAGCACCGACGTGGAACACCGGCCCCTGGCCGGCGGCGTGGCTGAATACGCCGAATGCCTGATCGAGGTGGGACTGGAAGAAGCCTCCCTGGTGGACCTGCCGCCCATCGCCTCCCTGCACGAGACCTCGCCCGCCAGCCGGGTCGTCCTCAAATATCTGCTGTGGGGCGACCACTGGCCCGCCGTGGCCAGCCACGAAGGGGCCCAGCCGGCGGCGGGCTTCGCCGCCCCCGATGTCCTCATCCAGGTGGTGGACGCCACCACCCTGGAACGGGACCTGGAACTCGCCCAGGAGCTGGCCCTCCTCGGCCGCCCCCTGGTGATCGCCCTCAACCGCCTCGACGAGGCCCGGGCCAAGGGGCTCTACATCAACGTGCGCGCCCTGGGCGACGCCCTCGGTGTGCCGGTGGTGCCCACCGTGGCCCACATGGGCAAGGGCATCGCCAACCTCTTCGCCGCCGCCCTGAAGGCGGCCCACGAGCGGAGCTGCCCCCTGCCGCAGCCGCCCAGCCCCCACATCGCCGCCAGCCTCAAGGCCCTCAACGCCGCCCTGGCCGAGCCCGCCATCGAAAGCGCCTTCCGCGTGCCGCGCTCCCTGCTGGTGCTGCAACTGGCCGCCGACAGCGACTACTTCCGGGAAGAACTCGCCGCCCATTTCCCCGCCGCCCTGGCGGCGGTGGATGCGGCCCGGGCCGCAGCGGCCACGGCCCTGCCGCGCCCCCTGGCCGACGAACTGCACGCCGACCGCCACCACCGGGCGGCCCGCCTCTTCGAGACGGTGACCCGGCTGGGCGGCGCCGACGACGCGGAAGGCTGGAAGCTGCGCCTCGACGCCCTCTTCCTCCACCCCCGCTGGGGCCTGCTGGGCAGCCTGTCGGTCTTCGCCCTGGTGCTCTTCTTCGTCTTCGAAGTCAGCACCGTCCTCGACGGCCTCACCGCCGCCCCCCTCGGCGCCTGGGTCGGACAATGGCAGCCGGACACCACCGCCGGCGTCGTCGGCCGCGCCGTGGCCGACGGGCTGGTGGGGCTCATCGGCATCGTCTTCCCCTACATGCTGCCCCTGGTCATGCTGCTGGTGGCCCTGGAGGAGTCGGGGATCATGCATCGCGTGGCCTTCGTGGTGGATCGGGGCTTCCACCGCATCGGCCTCCATGGCGGCGTCGCCCTGCCCTTCCTCCTCGGCCTCGGCTGCAACGTCCCCGCCATCTCGGCGGCGGCGGCCGCCTCCAGCGGCCGCGAGCGCATCGTCGCCGCGCTGCTCATCACCTTCGTCCCCTGCTCCGCCCGTTCGGCCATCATCCTTGCCCTGGGCGGCAAGTACCTGGGGGGCCTCGGCGTCCTCGGCCTTTTCCTGCTCACCCTGGTGGTCATCGCCGTCGCCGGCAAGCTCCTCACCCGCCGCTACCCCCATGCCGGCCCCGGCCTCATCCAGGAAATCCCCGCCTACGCCCTGCCCCGCTGGCGCCCCCTGCTGGCCACCACCTGGGAGCGGACCAGCGACATCGCCACCATCGTCACCCCGCTCCTCGTCGCCGGCAGCGTCGTCCTGGCCCTGCTCAACCATTTCGGCGCCGATGCCGCCATCAATACCCTGCTCCTGCCGGTGACCCACTGGTGGCTGGGCCTGCCGGTGGTACTCGGGGTGCCCATCCTCTTCGGCATCCTGCGCAAGGAGCTGTCGCTGGTGATGATCTACCAGGCCCTCGGCACCCTGGAGATCGCCCCCGTCCTCGACCGGGTGCAGATCGCCACCTTCCTCGTCTTCCTCACCTTCTACATCCCCTGCCTGTCCACTCTGGCCGTCCTGCTGCGCCTCCTCGGCCGCCGCGAGGCGATCTTCTCGGCCGGGCTGTCGGTGGGGCTGTCCCTGGCCATCGCCGGCATCGTGCGGGGGCTGCTCACCGCCGTCAGCGCCTTATAATCAGCCGAAAACAACAACCGCTCCCGCCCATGAACTTCGCCCAGCACCCCCTGCGCCAACGCCTCAACGACGAGGTCCACGCCCGCCCGCCGGTCCCGGTGGAAGCCCCCATGCTGGTCAGCTTCCTGGCCTTCCTCCACGACGAGGCCAACCCCGGCGGCGACCGCAGCCACCTCGGCGCCCTCTACGAGCGCCTCGGCCTGCCGGTAGAGCCCAGCGCCGACGCCGCCCACCTCATCATCGACGCCGGCACCTTCCTGCTCAAGTGGGAGCGCCACGGCGAGTTCTCCACCTACACCTTCTTCAAGAAGCCCCAGCAGCCGGCCGGCACCGGCGAGCACGCCCTGGCGGCGGCGCCGGCGGACTGGGTCCAGGCCATCCCCGGCCAGCTCCTGGCCGCCACCCACCTGGAAGTGCTGGGCACCCCGGCGGTGGACCCCCAGGCCCTGATGGCCACCCTCACCGCCCCCGGGGAAGTCGTGGTCGCTTCCCGCATCGCCGGCAGCGCCGCCTGGGTTTTCACCGATTTCCGCATCCACGACGGCTTCTCCCGCTTCATCGTGGTCAATGAGAACCTCGACCGCCTGCGGGCCGGCCGCACCGTGCAGCGCCTGCTGGAGCTGGAAATCTACCGCGTCATGGCCCTGCTCGCCTTCCCGGTGGCCAAGAACGTGGCCAAGCTGCTCAACCCGGCGGAAGAGGAACTGGCCCAGCTCATCGACCGCATGGGCTCGGCCCTCACCGCCGAGGACGAACGGGCCGTCCTCGACGACCTCACCCGGCTGGCTGCCGAAATCGAGCATTCGGTGGCCAGCACCAACTACCGCTTCGGCGCCTCCGCCGCCTACTACCGCCTGGTGCAGCAGCGGGTCAGCGAACTCAAGGAAAGCCACATCCCCGGCATGCCCACCATCCGCGGCTTCATGGAGCGGCGCCTGGCGCCGGCGCTGAACACCTGCGCCGCCATCGCCCGCCGTCAGGAAGACCTCTCCGCCCGCATCGCCCGCACCAGCCAGCTCCTGCGCACCCGGGTCGACATCGAGCTGGAGCGCCAGAACCAGGAAGTGCTCTCCCAGATGAACCGCCGGGCCAAGCTGCAACTGCGCCTGCAGGAAACCGTGGAAGGCCTCTCCGTCGTCGTCCTGACCTACTACGGCTCGCAACTGGTCCAGTACCTGGCCAAGGGCAGCAAGGAACTGCACCATCTCAACCCGGACGTGGTCACCGCCATCTCCATCCCCCTCATCGCCGGCCTGGTGGCCTGGGGGACGCACCGCATGCGCAGGAAGCTGGCGGCGGAAGAAGGCGTCGGGCATTGATCCGATTCGCCGCATGATCGAATGAAACATGTCATGGGGCAGAACTCCCGCCCCGCGTTCGCCCCGACCACTAGCAAGCCCTCAGCCGCCGGGTCCGAGGCTTCATTTATAATCCGCCCTTTGCCTCCGGGAATTCCGTCGTGACCGCTCCCCTCTTCAACTCATCCATCACCAGCCTGCCGCTCCTTTCCCGCGGCAAGGTGCGGGACATCTACGCCGTCGACGCCGACCGGCTGCTCATCGTCACCACCGACCGCCTCTCGGCCTTCGACGTCATCCTGCCCGATCCCATCCCGAAAAAGGGCGAGGTGCTGACGGCGGTGGCCGATTTCTGGTTTGAGAAGCTCGGCCACATCATCCCCAACCAGCTCACCGGCGTCGATCCGGAGAGCGTCGTCGCAGCAAGCGAGCGGGACCAGGTGCGGGGCCGGGCAGTGGTGGTGAAGCGTCTGAAGCCCCTGCCCATCGAGGCGGTGGTGCGCGGCTACGTCATCGGCTCCGGCTGGAAGGATTATCAGGCTACCGGCGCCATCTGCGGCATCGCCCTGCCCCCGGGCCTGAAGATGGCCGCCAAGCTGCCGAGCCCCATCTTCACCCCGGCCACCAAGGCCGACGTGGGCGATCACGACGAAAACGTCTCCTTCGCCACTGCCCAGGCCAACTGCGCCGCCGCCCTGGCCGAGCAACTGGCCGGCACCGGCAAGAACGGCGCCGAGCTCTGCGCCCAAGCCCGCACCGCCGCTCTGGCCCTGTACGAGGAGGCCGCCAACTACGCCCGCGGCCGCGGCATCATCATCGCCGACACCAAGTTCGAGTTCGGCATCGACGCCGCCGGCACCCTGCACCTGATCGACGAAGCCCTGACACCGGATTCCTCCCGCTTCTGGCCCGCCGACCAGTACCGGGAAGGCAGCAACCCGCCCTCCTACGACAAGCAGTTCGTGCGCGACTACCTGGAAACCCTGGACTGGAACAAGAAGGCCCCCGGCCCCAAGCTGCCGGCGGACGTCATCGCCCGCACCAGCGCCAAGTACCTGGAAGCCTGCGAGCGGCTCACCGGCAAGACCCTGTAGTTCACTGCGGCGCGAACCCGGCGCGCCGAACAATGTCGAACGGATGATTCGTTTTCCCCGGGAGGAAATCATGAAGCTTCCGTTCGACACCCTGGACCGCCATTTTTCCCTGCCGGAAGTCCGCCGCGTCGGCCTGGATCGGCCCCTGGCCTGGCTCAAGGCCGGGTGGCGCGACCTGCGGGGCAACCCCGTGCCATCCCTGGCCTACGGCCTGCTCTTCGGCATTGCCGGCGACCTCATCCTGCTCGCCAGCCTCAACCACCCGCACCTGTTCACCGCCGCCATCTCCGGCTTTTTCATCCTCGCCCCCCTGCTCGCCGCCGGCCTCTACGAGCTGTCCCGCCAGCGTGCCCTGGGCAAGTTCCCGACCTTCATCGAATCCCTCGCCCACCTCGGCCGACGGGCCGAGACCCTGGCCCAGCTCGGGCTGGTGCTGGCGCTCCTCGCCCTGGTCTGGGAGCGCACCTCGGCCATCATGTTCGCCATGCTGGGGGGCAGTGCCGGCGTGGACGCCACCCACTTCCTCACCCAGATCCTGGCCAGCGGCGAACACCGGGGCTTCGTGGCCGCCTGGTTCATCGTCGGCGGTTGCCTGGCGCTCCTCACCTTCGCCATCTCCGTCGTGTCGGTGCCCATGATCCTCGACCGCGACTGCGATGTGATCACCGCCATGATGAGCAGCCTGCGGGCCTTTGCCGTCAATCTGGAACCCCTGGTGCTGTGGAGCGCGATGATCGTCTTTCTCACCCTCCTCGGCTTCGCCACCCTGCTCTTCGGCCTGATCTTCTTCATGCCCCTGCTCGGCCATGCTTCCTGGCATGCCTACAAGGACCTTGTAAAATAGGCCGATCAGCCCCACAACCCCGACGGGCGGCCGTGACCGCCCGTTTTTCTTGCCCCGACTGCCGCCATGACCCAGAACAATCCCCTCCTCGCCTTCGCCACCGCCCCGGGCGCCGAGCCTTGCCTGCCCCGCTTCGACGCCATCGAGCCGGGCCACGTCAAACCCGCCGTCGAGCAACTCCTCGCCGACGGCCGCCGCCTGGTGGAGCGCCTCACGGCCGATGCCGCCCCCGCCACCTGGGCCGGCTTCGCTTCCCCCCTCGCCGACGGTATCGAACACCTCTCCCGGGCCTGGGGCATCGTCGGCCACCTGCATTCGGTCAACGACATTCCGCCCTGGCGGGAGGCCTACAACGAGATGCTGCCGGAGGTCACCCGCTTCTACAGCGAACTGGGCCAGAACCTGAAGCTCTTCGAGAAGTACAAGGCCATCCGCGACGGCGCCGAGTACCCGACCCTGGCCCCGGCCCGGCAGAAGATCATCGACAACGAGGTGCGCGACTTCCGCCTTTCCGGCGCGGAGCTGCCGGAGGCGCAGAAGCCCCGCTTCCAGGCCATCATGGAAGAATTGGCCGCCCTGGCCGCCAAATTCTCGGAAAACCTGCTCGACGCCACCAACGCCTTCGCCGAGGACGTGACCGATCCGGCCCTGCTCGCCGGCCTGCCCGAGGATGTCAGGGAAGCCGCCCGCGCCACCGCCGAAAAGGCCGGCGTCGAAGGCTGGCGCTTCACCCTGCACGCCCCTTCCTACGGGCCGGTGATGCAGTACGCCGAAAGCCGCGATCTGCGCGCCCGCCTGTACCGGGCCTACGCCACCCGCGCCGCCGAGTTCCACGATGGCGCCAGCAAGGCGGAATGGGACAACACGCCGCTCATGAAGCGCATCCTCGAACTGCGCGCCGAGGAAGCCCGTATGCTCGGCTACGCCAACTACGCCGAGGTATCGCTGGTGCCCAAGATGGCCGACTCGCCGGCCCAGGTGCTCGCCTTCCTGCGGGAGCTGGCGGCCAGGGCCAAGCCCTTCGCCGAGAAGGACGTGGCCGAGCTGCGCGCCTTCGCCCGGGACGAACTGGGCCTCGACCCCCTGGAACCCTGGGACGCCGCCTACGCCTCGGAAAAGCTCCTGCAGGCCCGCTACGCCTTCTCCGAGCAGGAGGTGAAGCAGTATTTCACCGAACCCGCCGTCCTGGGGGGCCTCTTCCGCGTCATCGAGAGCCTCTTCAACGTCAAGGTCAAACCCGACAGCGCCCCCGTCTGGCATGAGGATGTGCGCTTCTTCCGCCTGGAGAAGGCTGACGGCAGCCTGGTCGGCCAGTTCTACCTGGATCTCTACGCCCGCCCGGAAAAGCGCGGCGGCGCCTGGATGGACGAAGCCCAGTCCCGGCGGCGGGTCGCAAGTGCCGGCAAGAGCGGCATCCAGACCCCGGTGGCCTACCTCAACTGCAATTTTTCCCGGCCCGTGGGCGACAGACCCGCCACCTTCACCCACGACGAGGTGACCACCCTCTTCCACGAGACCGGCCACGGGCTGCACCACCTGCTCACCCGGGTGGAGGAACTGGGGGTCTCCGGCATCCACGGCGTCGAATGGGACGCCGTCGAACTGCCCTCCCAGTTCATGGAAAACTACTGCTGGGAGTGGGAGGTGCTGCAGGGCATGACCGCCCACGTGGACAACGGGGCGCCGCTGCCGCGGGAGCTTTTCGACAAGATGCTCGCCGCCAGGAATTTCCAGAGCGGCATGATGACGGTGCGCCAGCTTGAATTCTCCCTCTTCGACATGCTGCTCCACAGCGACTTCGATCCGACCGGCCCGAAGAGCGTCATGGACCTCATCGAGGAAGTGCGCCGGGAAGTGGCCGTCCTCTTCCCGCCGGCCTGGCACCGCTTCCCCAACAGCTTCTCCCACATCTTCGCCGGCGGCTACGCGGCGGGCTATTTCAGCTACAAGTGGGCGGAGGTGCTCTCGGCGGACGCCTACGCCGCCTTCGAGGAGGCCGGCAACCCCTTCGACGCCGCCACCGGTCGCCGCTTCCTGGAGGAAATCCTCTCCGTCGGCGGCTCCCGCCCGGCCATCGACTCCTTCAAGGCCTTCCGCGGCCGTGGGCCGAGCGTCGACGCATTGCTCCGCCACAGCGGTATGATTGCGGCGTAGAACCCGGACAACGAACAGGGAGAAACCGATGCGCCGCCTTCTTTGCCTGGCCCTCCTCGGCGCCAGTTGCGCCGCCCTGGCCCAGCCCTACCGCTGGATCGACCCGGCCACCGGCCGCACCATGATCAGCGACCAGCCGCCGCCGGGCAACGCCCGCAGCGTCACCAAGCTCAACGCGCCGGCCGAGAACGTCGACGGCACCCCCTACGCCCTCCGGCGGGCCATCGAGAACTTCCCGGTCACCCTGTACACCGCCCCCGACTGCGCCTCGGGCTGCAAGGAAGCCCGCGAGCTGCTGACCCGGCGGCGCGTGCCCTTCAAGGAAGTGGCAGTGCAGACGGCGGAGCAGTTCGACGAGCTGAAGGCCCTGGCCGGCGAACTCAGCGTGCCGGTGCTCAAGGTCGGCAAGCAGCCGGTCCGCGGCTTCAACCCGGACGCCTACGAAAACGTCCTCGACATGGCGGGCTACCCGAAGGCGGCGTCCGCCGGCAGGCCCTCCGGCGCGGCGGCCCCATGAAGCTGGCCGCCTGGAACGTCAATTCCCTGAAGGTCCGCCTGCCCCACCTGCTCGACTGGCTGGCGGAGCAGAAGCCTGACGCCATCTGCCTGCAGGAGACCAAGCTCGAGGACCCCAATTTCCCCCGGGCCGACCTGGAGGCCGCCGGCTACCAGGTGGCTTTCTCCGGGCAGAAGACCTACAACGGCGTCGCCCTGCTCGCCCGCTCGCCGATCGACGACGTGGTCTGCGGCAACCCCCATTTCCCGGACGAGCAGAAACGCCTCATCGCCGGCACCGTGGACGGCGTGCGCGTCATCTGCGCCTACATGCCCAATGGCCAGGCCGTGGGCAGCGACAAGTACGACTACAAGCTGCGCTGGCTCGCCGCCCTGGAAACCTGGCTCAAGGACGAACTGGCCCGTTACCCGCATCTGGCGCTGGCCGGGGATTTCAACATCGCCCCGGAAGATCGCGACGTGCACGACCCCCAGGCCTGGGCTGGGCAAATCCTCTGTTCCGAACCGGAGCGGGCCGCCTTCCGGCGCCTCCTCGACCTGGGGCTGAAGGACAGCTTCCGCCTCTTCGAGCAGCCGGAAAAGGCCTTTTCCTGGTGGGATTACCGCATGCTCGGCTTCCAGAAGAACCTGGGGCTGCGCATCGACCACGTGCTCCTCTCGGCGCCCCTGGCCGAGCGCTGCGTCGCCGCCGGCATCGACCGCGCTC
Source organism: Rhodocyclaceae bacterium (assembly GCA_036732025.1). GTDB lineage: Bacteria > Pseudomonadota > Gammaproteobacteria > Burkholderiales > Rhodocyclaceae > SSSZ01. Next base: position 21,314 of record DAINDE010000037.1, on the reverse strand, counting down.
CGAGGAAGCGCGAGCGCCCCTCCGACCACGCCCCGGTCTTCGCCGAGCTGGCATGACCCTCGACCGCGGCGCCGTCCTCGCCCTCTACCCGGCCCTCGCCGCCGCACCGGAGCGCCTCCTGGACGAGCTGCTCCGCCCGCAAGCCTGCCTGCAGGTGCCGGCCGGCACCACCGTCTTCGCCGAGCGCCAGCCCTGCCAGGGCTTCCCCCTGCTCCTCGCCGGCAGCATCAAGGTGGTGAAAAACGCCGCCAGCGGCCGGGAAATGCTGCTCTACCGGGTGGAACCGGGCGGTTCCTGCATCATCACCTCCAGTTGCCTCCTCGGCCATAGCGACTACAACGCCCGCGGCGTGGCGGAAACGGGGCTCACCCTGCTGCTCGTCCCCGCCCCCCTGTTCGCCCGCCTGGTGGCGGAGCACCCTCCCTTCCGCGACTTCGTCTTCCACCTTTTCGCCGACCGCATCGCCGAGCTCATGCAACTGGTGGAAGAAGTGGCCTTCGCCCGCCTCGACCAGCGGCTCGCCAAGCTGCTCCTGGCCCGTACCGGCGACACCGTTGCCGTCACCCACCAGCAACTGGCGGAGGAACTGGGCAGCGTGCGGGAGATCGTCAGCCGCCTGCTGAAAGGCTTCGCCGCCCAGGGGCTGGTGGCCCTCGGGCGGGAACAGGTGACCATCCTCGACCGCCCCGGACTCAAGGGCGTCGCCGCTGTGTGACCCAGGTTACATACAGGGCGCGCCGCCGGAACTACAGTGGCTCCCGTTGCAACCATTCCACGGAGAGCACATCATGAAAGCGAATGTTGGCGGTATCGACAAGATCCTGCGTATCGTCGTCGGCCTCGGCCTGATCGCCTGGGCGGCGGTCCTCGGCGGCCCGGCCTGGGCCTGGATCGGCGTCGTCCCCCTGGCCACCGGCCTGATCGGCTGGTGCCCGGCCTACCCGCTGCTCGGCATGAGCACCTGCAAGAAGGACTGAACGCCGGCCCAAAGTCAGGAAAGCCCGCTCCGGCGGGCTTTTTTGCCTTTGCCCAGCCCTTCAGGACGTGGCTTCCCCGGCACCATTCAGGCCGAAGCCCGACGGCTCCCGATTCGGGTATTGTCTCGCATGGTCATTGCAGGGAGTTGGCGATGCGCACGTAATCCTCCACCGCCAGCTCCTCCGCCCGGGCCGTGGGCGCGATGCCCAGGGCGGCGAAGGCCGCTTCGTCGAGGATGCCCTTCAGGGTATTGCGCAGCATCTTGCGCCGCTGGGAGAAGGCGGCGGTCACCACCCGCTCCAGCGTCCCCTCGTCGCAGGCGCCGCGTTCGGCGACAGCCTTGGGGATCAGGCGGACCACGGCCGAATCGACCTTGGGCGGCGGGTCGAAGCTCTCCGGCGGTACGTCGAGGAGCCACTCCAGGTGGAAGCGGTACTGGAGCATCACCGACAGGCGGCCGAAATCGCCGTCCCCCGGCGCCGCCACCATGCGCTCCACCACTTCCTTCTGCAGCATGAAATGCATGTCCCGCACCCGCTCGGCAAAGGTCGCCAGGTGGAAGAGCAGGGGCGTCGAGATGTTGTAGGGCAGGTTGCCCACCAGCCGCAGATCGCCGCCCACCGCCGCGAAATCGAAGGCCAGGGCGTCGCCCTCGTGGATCACCAGTTGCGCCGGGGTGTAGCGTTTCTTCAGGCGGGCGATGAGGTCGCGGTCGATTTCCACCACGTGCAGCGGTTGCACCCGGGCCAGCAGCGGTTCGGTCAGTGCGCCCAGGCCGGGGCCGATTTCGATCACGGTGTCCCCCGGCCGGGGGTCGATGGCATTGACGATGGCCGAGATGATGCCGGCGTCAACCAGAAAATTCTGTCCAAACCGCTTGCGGGCGACATGGCCTTTCATGGGCGAACCGCCATGCGCGCGGCTTCCGCCACGGCCTCGAAGAGGCTGCCCGGATCGGCCCGGCCGGTGCCCGCCAGTTCCAGGGCGGTGCCGTGGTCCACCGAGGTGCGGATGATGGGCAGGCCCAGGGTGACGTTGATGCCGCGGCCAAAGGTGGCGTACTTGAGGGGCGCCAGCCCCTGGTCGTGGTACATGGCCAGCACGGCGTCGCCCCGGGCCAGCACGGGCGGGGTAAACAGGGTGTCGGCGGGTAGCGGGCCGATCAGCTTCATGCCCCGGCGGCGCAGGGTTTCCAGGGTGGGGGCAATGACGTCGATCTCCTCCCGCCCCAGGTAGCCCCCTTCGCCGGCATGGGGGTTGAGGCCCGTCACCAGCAGGGTCGGATCGGCGATGCCGTACTTCCGCCGCAGGTCGGCGTGGAGGATTTCCAGGGTCGCTTCCAGGAGGGCCGGGGTGATGGCCGCCGGCACCGCCTGCAGCGGCAGGTGGGTGGTCACCAGCGCCACCCGCAGCGGCCCCCGGTCGGTGTCGCCGGCCAGCATCATGACCACCAGCGGCGTGCCGGTCTTTTCCGCCAGGTACTCGGTATGGCCGGTGAAGGGGATGCCGGCGTCGTTGATGACGCCCTTGTGCACGGGCGCCGTGGCCATGGCGGCGAATTCGCCGGTTTGGCAGCCGGCCAGGGCGCGGTCGAGGAGGGCCAGCACGTAGGGGCCGTTGGCGGCATCGAGGTGGCCTGCCCGGCACGGCGCGGCCAGGGGGATGTGGAGGACTTCCAGGGCGCCGGGCAAGGCCGGTGCCGCCGGCGCGTAGTCGCGCAGTTCAAGGGAGAGGCCGAGTTGGGCGGCCCGGTCGGCGAGCAGCCCGCGATCGCCGAGAACCACCGGCCGCACCGGCCAGGAACGCTCGGCCAGCCGCAGGCACAGCTCGGGGCCGATGCCGGCGGGCTCGCCGCTGGTGACGGCGACGACGGGGACGGCGGTCACTTCTCTTCCAGGCGGTTTTCGACGTAGGCGCGGTCGCGCAACTGGCGCAGCCAATCCTGGAAGGCGTCGTCCAGCTTCCGTTCACGCAGGGCCTGGCGGGCATCGAGGCGCTTGCGCTCTTCCGTCATGTCCCGCTGGCGGCGTTCGAGGACCTGGATGAGGTGCAGGCCGAAGGGGGACTGGACCACCTGGCTGATCTCGTTGTCCTTGAGGGCATCCATGGCCTTCTCGAAATCGGGCACCGTGTCGCCGGGGTTGATCCAGCCCAGTTCCCCGCCCTTGGCGGCAGAACCGTCCTGGGAGTAGAGGCGGGCCAGTTCGGCGAAGTCGCTGCCGTGTTCGAGGCGCTCCCGCAGATTTTCCAGCTTGCGCCGGGCCTCGGCCTCGGACACCACCTCGTTGATGCGGATGAGGATATGGCGGACACGGGTCTGCTGCACCGGCACCGAGGTGCTCCCGCCCCGCTTGGCCACCAGTTTGATGATGTGGAATCCGGCAGGAGAGCGGAGCAGGTCGCTGACTTCGCCCGGGTTCAGCTTGCCCGCCGCCTCGGCGTAGAGCCCCGGCAGGCGGTCAAGGGAGCGCCAGCCCAGGCCCCCGCCCTGGAGGGCGTCGGGCGCGTCGGAGAAGGCCGCAGCCAGTTCGGCGATGCTCTCGCCCTGACGCGCCCGCTTGAGAACCTGCTCGGCCTTGGCCCTGAGCTTCTGCAACTGCTCGGGGCTGGCCGATTCCGGCGCCCGCAGGAGGATGTGGGCCAGCTGGACTTCCTCGCCGACGCCGGCGGCGGCCTGGTTGGCCAGGTAGTTGTCGATCTCGCCGTCGGAGATCACCAGCTTGCTGTCCACCTCCCGTTCCCGCAGGCGGGCCATGGTGATTTCGTCGCGGATTTCCTCGCGGAACTTGGCGAAGGCAATGCCATCCTTTTCCAGGGCCTGGCGGAACTGCTGGAGGGTCATCTTGTTGCCGGCTGCGATGCGGCCGATGGCGTTGTCGAGCTGGGCGTCGTCGATGCGGATGCCGGTCTCCCGGGCGAACTGGAGCTGCACCCGGTCGGTGATGAGGCGTTCCAGCATCTGCTTCTCCAGCACGTCCTGGGGCGGGAGCTGGGTGCCCTGCTTGCGCAACTGCGCTGCCACCGAGGCGAGGCGGATGCGCAATTCGTTGAGGGTGATGACCTCGTCGCCCACCACCGCCACGATGCGGTCCACCTCCTGGGGTTCGCCCTGGGCCCGGGCGACGGGCAGGGCGGCCAGGCAGGAACACAGGCTGAGCAGGAAAAGAAGGCTGCGGACGGGGAAAGTCATAGGCTCACTCGGTTGTGATGAGGCTGCCGGTTGTGGGGATTTCGTTGACCTTGCCGTAGCCCGGGATGGTACGGCGCAGCAACTGGATGGGATTGGAGCCGACGCTGGCGAAGTCGTTGAGCTCGAGCTGGAAGAAGAAGGTGGTGTTGGGCGAGCCGCCCAGGGCTTCCAGGCGCTGGACGACGAAGCGGGCCGCCCAGCAGCCGGCGTTGTACTCCACGCCGCCGATGGCTTCCAGCAACTGCTTGTCGCGCAGGGAGTAATTGTAGCGGCCGACGGCGTACCAGCGGTTGTCCAGGGGCCACTGGCCGGCGATGTCGATCTGGTCCACCTGGCCGACCCCCAGGGCGTCGCGGGTGAAGCGATAGCCGGCGCTCAGTACCTTGGCCGATTCCGGCTGGTAGCGGACCCCCGCCGACAGGCGCTCGTTCTGGCTCTTGTGGTAGTTGTATTCCCAGGCGGCATCCAGGTAGGTCTTGGGCAGGATGAGGCCGCTGAAGGCCGCCAGGAAGTTGGAGAAATTGTCGGTGCGGGCGGTCTCGTCGGTGATGGTCACCCGCTGGCGTTGGAAGTAGTAACGCTGGCCGATCATGGCCTTGAAATTCTCGGCCCCGGTCTGGGAATCGAGCAACCGGGTGGTGAGGGCGGCGGTCAGCTGGTTGGCGTCGTTGATGCGATCGGCGCCGATATAGCGGTTCTCGGTGAAGATCTGCGAGAAGTTGAAGTCGCCGATGGCCGAATCGAACACCGGAATGCGGCTCTGGTCCTTGTAGGGGATGTAGGTGTAGTAGAGCCGCGGCTCCAGGGTCTGCAGGTAGTCCCGCCCCTGCCATTCCATGGGGCGCTCGAAAATGAGGGAGGAATCCAGGGTGAAGATGGGCAGCACCCGGCTCAGGCTGTCGGGCTGGCCGGCGGCGACGCGGTTGAGTTCGTACTGGGTGGCGTGGATGCCGAACTTGGGGATGAAGATGAATCCCGGCGTCACGTAGGGCAGGGCAATCTGCGGATAGGCGACGACCCGCCCCCCCTCGATCTTGTCCGGGTGGGTGAAATTGGTGTACTGGGCGAAGAGGCTGACGTCGCCGAAGCCCAGCACGTCGAGCAGGCGCCCGGAGAAACCCAGTTGCGGCTCGATGAAATAGGGGCGGGCGACACGGGTGGCCGAACTGGTCTGCAGCGTCTGGAAGCGCTGGAAGGCCAGGCTGGAAGACCACCAGTCGCCGGGGCTGTAGCCGAAGGTCACCTGCTTGGGCAACTGGGAACTGGTGGTATGGATCAGGCGCGAGGACAGGTCTTCCCAGTAGCGGTCGTCGGACACGCCGTTCCAGTTGACGGCGACGTTGAAGCCCCGGCCGAGGACGTGGGTGTCCTTGAAGCTGTAGGCGTATCGCTCGCGGTTGGCGATCTGGTCCTCGGGCAGGTATTCGACGCGGGCCTCGGCGACGCCGAAGTAGTCCTTGTAGCGGGCCTCGGTCCCCAGCTGGAAGCCCCGCTTGCTCATGTAGCGGGGGTAGAAGGTGGCGTCGTAGTTGGGGGCGATGTTCCAGTAGACCGGGGCGATGACGTCCAGGCCGTTCTTGGTGGAGGCGGAGAAGGTTCCCGGCAGCAGTCCCGAGCGCCGGTTGTGGTTGAGGGAGAACGAGCCCGCCGGCATGTAGAAAAAGGGGACGTCCTGGAAATAAACCTTGGCATCCTTGGCCTGCCCCACTTCCTCGTCGTAGTCCAGGCGGACTTCCTCGCCCTTCAGGTACCAGTCCGTCTCCCCCGGCTTGCAGGTGGAATAGGTGGCTTCCTCCAGGCGGACCTGGTTCTCCCCCTCGAAATTGATGCGGCGGGCGTGGCCGTAGGAGACGGAGGTGCGGCGCGGCGGCAGCGCCTCCTGCAGGCCGACCTCGACCGGCACGTTGAGCATGAGCGGCGTACCGCTGCTGCTGCTGTTGATGGCGACATCCCGGGTGCGCAGGAAATTGCGCCGGAACACGTCGGCCTGCACGTCCTTGGCGAAGCGGTAGTCGGCATCATCGAAGACGCCGATCTGCTCCGACATCTTCATGCGCATGTAGGGGCCGCTGATCTCATCCCGGTCCTGCTGCAGGCGCACGTTGCCGACGGCCTCGACCTCGTCGTCGAGGGGCCAGTAGGTCAGCTTGTCGGCCAGGAGAAGGGCACCAACCTTGCGGTACTCGACGTTGCCCTCGGCCTCCATGACGTCGTCGGTGCGCCCCTCCAGGTGGTCGGCGGTGAGGAAGACCGGGTGGTCCTCTTCCTTCACCGGCTCGGCCGCACGGGGCAACTGCTTGCGCAGGAAGCGGCTGCCCTGGGGCTGTTCTTCCACCTTCTTGGCGGCCAGGAGGTTGAACTTGCGCTCCACCCGCAGGCCGGGGGCCGGACTCTCGTCCAGCCAACCGCCGGCGGGGGTGGTCCCTGCCGCCGCCGACCCCGTCCCCACCACCGCCAGGCTGAGGTGGGCCACTTCCTCGGCGGCATGGACGGCCTGGGCGCCGGCGAACATGCAGCACACGAAAACGGCAAGCGGTCTACGGCGGAAACCGGGCATGGGAATGGGTGGAATGGGCGCCGGAGGCAAAACAGGCGCAGATGTTAAAATCCGGGCATTTTACATCGAACCCACCCCCTGCCAGATGCCCCGCGACCAACTTGTTCACGACTGGGTGGCCGGCCGCTTCCCCGGCCAGTCCGTCAGCGTCACCCCCGCCTCCGCCGACGCCAGCTTCCGCCGCTACTTCCGCCTCGGCTTCGCCGACGGCACCAGCCGCATCCTCATGGACGCCCCGCCGGACAAGGAGGACTGCCGCCCCTTCATCAAGGTGGCCGGCCTGCTGGCCGACGCCGGCCTCGCCGCACCGCGCATCCTTGACCAGGATCTGGAACAGGGCTTCCTGGTCCTCACCGACCTCGGCCGCGTCGGCTACCTGGAAGCCCTCCAGGCCAACCTGGAACTGGCCGACCCCATGATGCGCCCGGTCCTCGACGTCCTCGTGCAGTGGCAACTCGCCTCCAAGCCCGGCGTCCTGCCCCCCTACGACCAGGCGCTCCTGCGGCGGGAACTGGACCTCTTCCCGGAATGGTTCGTCGGCCGCCACCTCGGCCACACCCTGAGCGACGGCGAGAAGGCAATCGTCGAAAACACCTTCCGCCTCCTCATCGATTCCGCCCTGGCCCAGCCCAAGGTCTTCGTGCACCGGGACTTCATGCCCCGCAACCTGATGGTGGTGGAAAGCGAAGCCACCCTGGTGCCCGGCATCATCGACTTCCAGGACGCCGTCTATGGCCCCATCGCCTACGACGTGGTGTCCCTGTTCCGCGACGCCTTCATCTCCTGGGAGGAGGAGCAGGAAATCGACTGGGTCGTCCGCTATTGGGAAAAGGCCCGCGCCGCTGGGCTGCCGGTGCGGGCCGATTTCGGCGAATTCTGGCGGGACTACGAACTGATGGGCCTGCAGCGCCACTTGAAGGTGCTGGGCATCTTCTGCCGCCTCAAGTACCGGGACGGCAAGGAGCGTTACATCGCCGACCTGCCCCGCTTTCTCGGCTACGCCCGCAAGGTCGCCGGCCGCTACATCGCCCTCAAGCCCTTCCTCTGCCTCCTCGACACCCTGGAAGGCAAGCAGGCCGAGGTCGGCTACACCTTCTGATGCGCGCCTTCATCCTCGCCGCCGGCCGCGGGGAGCGCATGCGCCCCCTCACCGACCACACCCCCAAGCCCCTGCTGCCGGCAGGCGGCAAGCCCCTCATCGTCTGGCACCTGGAACGCCTGGCCGCCGCCGGCTTTCGCGAGGTGGTGATCAACCACGCCCATCTGGGCGACCGGATCGAGGCGGCCCTGGGGAATGGCGCCGCCTGGGGGCTGGACATCCGCTACTCCCCGGAACCGCCGGGCGCCCTGGAAACCGCCGGCGGCATCGCCAACGCCCTGCCGCTCCTGGGGGGCGAGCCCTTCCTCGTGGTCAATGGCGACATCTGGTGCGACTGGGACGTGGGCCGCGCCCGCGGCCTGACCGGCCGCCTCGCCCACCTGGTGATGGTGCCCAACCCGGCGCACCACAGCGGCGGCGACTTCAGCCTGGCGGGCGAACGGGTCGTCTTCGCCGGCGGTGAGGAAACGCTCACTTACGCCGGTATCGGCGTCTTTTCCCCCTCCTTCTTCCGCGGCGTGCCACCCGGCGCGGTGATGAAACTGCGTCCGCTGCTCGACGCCGCCATCGCTGCCGGCGCCCTCACCGGGGAACGCCACGGCGGCCGCTGGGTCGACGTAGGGACACCCCAGCGTTTGGCGGAATTGGACATTGATATTCGGCAACAATTGAGCCGCGGTGCTGTATGACTTACGCCAAACCCTGGACCAGTTACGCCGAACAGGTTGATCAATTGATCAACCGTGGCATGCTCGTCGAGGACAGGGCACGGGCACTTGATTGCCTGGAACGTATTGGCTACTACCGCCTGAGCGGCTATTGGTTCGCCTTTCGAGAACGCAGCGGCAAGCTGATCTTGCTCGACGAACACGGTCGCAAGCCGAAAAAACCCAAAGTCGAAACCATCCCATTGGAGAACTTCAAGCCGGGCGCAACCTTTCGGAAGCAGTCGATCTCTACGTGTTCGACAAAAAGCTTCGACTGTTGGCAATGGATGCGTTGGAGCGCATCGAGATTGCCTTGCGAGCGGATATCTCGCACATGCTAGGTAAGCGCGATCCGTTCGCCTACCTGAATCCGAGCCATTTTCACGGCGACTTTTCCCACAAACTCGACCGCGACAGCGGTCTATCCCGCCATCACGAATGGCTGGGCAAGCACGCTCAATTGATCGGCAGGTCCAAGGAAGAATTTGTCCGCCACAACAAGGGTAAATACGGCTTGCCTCTGGCCATCTGGGTAGCCTGCGAGGTCTGGGATTTCGGCACGATGTCCACGCTTTTCAGCGGCATGCGCGAAGCAGACCAGGATGCGATCGCCCATCTGTACGGTGTCGGCAATGGCCGTATCTTCGCCACCTGGCTGCGCAGCCTGAACTACCTCCATAACGTCTGTGCGCACCATAGCCGCTTGTGGAACCGCAACATCGTCGAGCAACCGCGCCTGCCGCCCGCCTCCGATATCCCCTGGGTAACATCTTTCGAGGCCAGCGAACACGCCCGCGCCCGCTGCTTCTTGCTGCTGCGCCTAACCTGCCACCTCTTGCGCGCCATCAACCCGAACTCCGGTTGGCAGGAACGAATGCGGTCGCATCTACTTGCCTTTCCAGCGTTGGACCATCTGGGCCTTAACTTGGTCGGCAGGGGGCCCCACCGGACTGGGCAGCGCAATGGTAGCAATAAAAAACCCCTCAGCAGCTTCCCCGCTGAAGCGGAGTCACCGAGAGGGGCCGTGTTGACGAAATGCTAGGCAAGCTTACAGTTTCCGTCAACGTTCGTTGACGTCCGCAGGTATCCACGGAATCCACAACCCCATAGTCTTCATGACCCACGCCCACTTTACCGCCCGCCGCAAACGCCTGTTGCAGACCATCGGCGACGGCGTCGCCGTGGTCCCCACGGCCCCCGAGGTCATCCGCAACCGGGATGCCCATCACCCCTACCGCTTCGCCAGCTACTTCAGGTACCACACCGGTTTCCCCGAGCCGGAGGCGGTGCTGGTGCAGGTGGGCGGCCAGGGCAAGCAAAAGGCGAAGTCCATCCTCTTCTGCCGCGAAAAGAACGAGGAGCGGGAAATCTGGGACGGCTTCCGCTATGGTCCCAAGGCCGCCAAGGCCGCCTTCGGCTTCGACGCCGCCTACCCCATCGGCGAATTCGACAAGCGCCTGCCGGAGCTGCTGGCCGACCGCCCGACCCTGTGGCACGCCATCGGCCACGACCCGGCCTGGGACGCCCGGGTCAACCAGGCGCTGAACGCCGTCCGCGCCCAGGCCCGGGCCGGCGTCCGGGCGCCGCGGGCCATCCACGACCTGCGGGCCGAACTGGATGCCATGCGCCTGGTCAAGGACAGTGCAGAAACCGACCTCCAGCGCCTGGCCGCCGACATCGCCAGCGCCGGCCACGCCCGGGCCATGCGGGCCTGCCGCCCGGGCATGGCGGAATACGAACTGGAAGCGGAACTGACCTACGAGTTCCGCCGCCGCGGCGCCGACGCCCACGCCTACACCCCCATCGTCGCCGGCGGCGCCAACGCCTGCGTGCTGCACTACGTCAGCAACGACAAGGTGCTCAACGACAACACCCTGGTCCTTATCGACGCCGGCTGCGAGGTGCAGGGCTACGCCTCGGACATCACCCGCAGCTTTCCGGTCAATGGCCGTTTCAACGCCGCCCAGAAGGACGCCTACGAAATCGTGCTGGCGGCGCAGCAGGCCGCCTTCGCCGCCATCGCCCCCGGCCGCCATTTCATGGAAGCCCACGAGGCGGCGCTGCGGGTTCTTACCCAGGGGCTCGTCGATTTGAAGCTCCTCGCCGGCAACGTGGACAATCTCATCGACAGCAAAGCCTACCAGCGTTTCTACATGCATCGCACCGGCCACTGGCTGGGCCTCGACGTGCACGACGCCGGCGACTACAAGATCGGCAACGACTGGACGCCCCTGGTGCCGGGCATGACCCTCACGGTGGAGCCGGGCCTCTACATCCGCCCCGCCGCCGACATCCCGCCCGCCCTGGCCGGCATCGGCATCCGCATCGAGGACGACGTGCGGGTCATCGAGGGCGGCTGCGACGTCTACACCACCGCCCCCCGCACCGTGGCCGAAATCGAGGAAGTGATGCGCCGTGACTGAGGCCGTCGACATCCTGATCGTGGGCGCCGGCCCCGTCGGCATGACCCTGGCGCTGGCCCTGGCCGACGGCCCGTACACCGTGCGCCTCGCGGACCGCCGCCCCCTCGCCGCCCAGGCCGGCGATCCGCGCGCCCTGGCCCTCTCCCACGGTGCCCGGCAATTGCTCGACCCTCTCGGCGCCTGGCCCGCCCGGGCGGCGACGCCCATCGAGACCATCCACGTTTCCCAGAAGGGCGGCTTCGGCCGCACCCTGATCGACCGCGCCGACTACGACCTTCCCGCCCTGGGCTACGTGGTGCGCTACCGCGACCTCGCTGCCGCCCTGGCCGCCCGCCTGCCCGCTGGCAGCGTGCTGGAAGAGGCCGAGATCCTGGAAATCGTGCCCGCCGCCGACCAGGTTGCCGTCACCCTGCGCCAGGCCGGCGAAGTGCGCCGCATCGCCGCCAAAATCCTGGTGCACGCCGAAGGCACCCCCGCCGACGACCCCGGGGTCTCGGTCAGCGACTACCGCCAGCACGCCGTGATCGCCGAAGTTACGCCCCAACCCGGCCACAACCGCCGCGCCTGGGAGCGCTTCACCCCCGACGGCCCCCTGGCCCTGCTGCCCTTGAGCGACGAATACTCGGTGGTCTTCACCCTTCCGCCGGAGAAGGCCGACCGGGTCATGGCCCTCGACGACGCCGGCTTCACCCAAGCCCTGCAGGACCAGTTCGGCGGCCGCGTCAGCTTCTCCAACCCTGGTCCCCGCAGCCGCTTCCCGCTGGCCCTGCGCCTGCGGGACAAGCTCGCCGACAACCGCCAGGTGTGGGTCGGCAATACCGCCCAGACCCTGCACCCGGTCTCCGGCCAGGGCTTCAACCTGGGCCTGCGGGACGCCCGGGAACTGGCCTCGGCACTCCTCGACCACGGCCCGGAGCCCGCCGCCCTGACCGCCCATGCCGCGTCCCGCCGCCTCGACCGCCACGGCGGCGCCCTCTTCACCGACGGCATCGTCCGCGCCTTCTCCAACGACTTCCCGCCCCTCAAGCTGGCCCGGGGCCTGGGGCTGCTGGCCCTCGACCTGTGCCCGCCAGCCCGCCACTTCGTCGCCCGGCGCATGATCTGGGGGGCCCGCGCTTGGCCGTAAGCCCCGGCGTCGCCCAGGCCTGGTTCCTCGCCCTGCGCCCCAAGACCCTGACGGTTTCCCTGTCACCGGTCGTCGTCGGCACGGCGGCGGCCTGGCACGACAGCGGTCGCCTGCTGTGGGGGCCGCTGCTGGCGGCCATCCTGGCGGCGGCCTGCATCCAGATCGGCACCAACCTGTTCAACGACGTGGGCGACTACCTGCGCGGCACCGACACCCCTGACCGCCTCGGCCCGCCCCGGGCCACCGCCCAGGGCTGGCTGACCCCGGCCCAGGTCCGCTCCGGCGCCTGGCTGGCCTTCGCCCTGGCGCTCCTGTGCGGCTTCTACCTGGCCCGCCACGGCGGCTGGCCCATCGTCGCCATCGGCATTGCGTCGCTCGCCGCCGGCTGGGCCTACACCGGCGGCCCGGCGCCCATCGCCTACCGGCCCCTGGGCGAGGTCTTCGTCTGGATATTCTTCGGCCTCGTCGCCGTCGGCGGCAGCTATTACCTGCAGACCCTGTCCATCAGCCCCCTGGTCCTGCTCGCCGCCAGCCTCGTCGGCATCCACGCCGCCGCCGTCATCACCGTCAACAATTACCGGGACCTGGACGGCGACGCCAGGAACGGCAAGAACACCCTGGCCGTGCTCCTGGGCCGGCCCGCCGCCCGCCAGCTCTACCGGGGGGAGATGCTCGCCCCCTACGCCGGGCTGGCACTGCTCGCCCCCAGCCTGGGGGCCGCCGCCGCCCTGCCCCTGCTCACCCTGCCGGTGAGCCTCGCGCTGATCCGGCGTTTCCACCAGGCGCCGGCCGGCCCGGTCTTCAACAAGCTGCTGGCCGCCACCGCCGGCCTGCAACTGATCTTCGCCCTGCTCCTGGCCGCCGCCTTCGTCGTCTGATAGCACCGGGAAAAGGCCAATTTCTTCACGGCCCCTGACTATTTTTTAGGCGCCGCTTCGGGTAGAATCCTGCCCCTTCCCCGCATGCTTTTTCGGCCCCGGCTCGCCCATGGAATTCGTCGGTTTCCAGCTTCGCAACAACCTCTTCGTCGCACCCATGGCCGGGGTCACCGATCGCCCCTTCCGCCAGTTGTGCAAGAAGCTGGGGGCCGGGCTGGCGGTTTCCGAAATGGTGACGTCGAACTCCCTGCTCTACGGCAGCGCCAAGACCCTGCGCCGGGCCAACCACGAGGGCGAGGTGGCGCCGATCTCCGTGCAGATCGCCGGCGCCGACCCCGCGATGATGGCCGAGGCCGCCCGCCACAACGTGGACAACGGCGCCCAGATCATCGACATCAACATGGGCTGCCCGGCCAAGAAGGTATGCAACGTCATGGCCGGCTCGGCGCTGATGCAGGACGAAGCCCTGGTCGGCCGCATCCTCGACGCCGTCGTCGCCGCCGTGCCGGACACCCCGGTGACGCTCAAATTCCGCACCGGCTGGAACCTGGCCAACAAGAACGCCCCCACCATCGCCCGCATCGCCGAGAGCGCCGGCGTCCGCGCCGTCGCCATCCACGGCCGCACCCGCTGCCAGCAATACACCGGCGAGGCGGAATACGACACCATCGCCCTGGTCAAGACCCTGGTCAGGATTCCGGTCATCGCCAACGGCGACATCACCACGCCGGAAAAGGCCAAGTACGTGCTGGACAAGACCGGCGCCGACGGGCTCATGATCGGCCGCGCCGCCCAGGGCCGCCCCTGGCTGTTCCGGGAGATCGAACATTTCCTCCAGACCGGCGAGCACCTGCCGCCGGCCCAGGTCAGCGAAATCCACGCCATCCTCCAGGCGCACCTGGAGGACCTCTACGCCTTCTACGGCCTGGAAACCGGCGTCAAGGTCGCCCGCAAGCACATCTCCTGGTACACCAAGGGCCTGGTCGGGTCCGCCGCCTTCCGCAAGGTCATGAACCAGTTGCCCACGGTCGAGGCGCAGCACCAGGCGGTCAACGATTTCTTTTTCAACCTCGCCGCCAAGAGTGAGGTTCTTCAATACGACGGAACATCAGAGGAGGAGTTGGCCGCATGAGCCAGCAAGACATTTCGGCGTGCGTTCTCGGCGCCCTGGAAAAGTATTTCCACGATCTCGACGGCGAAAAACCCGCCGCCATTTATGACATGGTCCTCAAGAGCGTGGAAAAGCCCATGCTCGAGGTAGTGCTAGCCAAGGCCGGCGGCAACCAGACCCTGGCGGCCGAGATGCTCGGCATCAACCGCAACACCCTGCGCAAGAAACTCACCGAATATCAACTTCTGTAAATCGTCATGACCATCAAGCAAGCCCTGATTTCCGTCTCCGACAAGCGAGGCGTCCTCGAATTCGCCGTTGGGCTCGCCGCCCAGGGCGTCAAGCTGCTGTCCACCGGCGGCACCGCCAAGATGCTGCGGGACGCCGGCCTGGCCGTCACCGAAATCGGCGACTACACGGGCTTCCCGGAAATGCTCGACGGCCGGGTGAAGACCCTGCATCCGAAAGTCCATGGCGGCATCCTGGCCCGCCGCGACCTGCCGGAGCACATGGCCACCATCGAACAGCACGGCATCCCGACCATCGACCTGGTCTGCGTGAACCTCTACCCCTTCGCCGCCACCATCGCCAAGCCGGGCGTCACCCTGGAAGACGCCATCGAGAACATCGACATCGGCGGCCCGGCCATGGTCCGTTCCTCGGCCAAGAACTACGCCGGGGTGGCCATCGTCACCGATCCGGAGGACTACGCCGGCATCCTCGCCGAGATGAAGGCCAACGGCGGCGCCCTGGCGCTCGCCACCCGGTTCGGCCTGGCCAAGAAGGCCTTCACCCACACCGCCCGCTACGACAGCATGATCGCCAACTGGCTGACCGGGCTGGAGGAAGGCGCCGAAGCCAAGCCCGCCGAGGCCGCCCCGACCCCGGCCATCTTCCCGGCCAAGCTGCAACTGGCCTTCGACCGGGTCGAAATCCTGCGCTACGGCGAGAATTCGCACCAGTCCGCCGCCTTCTACCGCGACACCATGCCGCTGCCCGGCAGCATCGCCGCCTACACCCAGTTGCAGGGCAAGGAACTGTCCTACAACAACATCGCCGATTCCGACGCCGCCTGGGAATGCGTCAAGGCCTTCGACGCCCCGGCCTGTGTCATCATCAAGCACGCCAACCCCTGCGGCGTGGCCATCGACGGCACCCTGCTGGGCGCCTACGAAAAGGCCTTCAAGACCGACTCCACCTCGGCCTTCGGCGGCATCATCGCCTTCAACGGCGAAGTCGGCCTCGACGTCGTCAATGCCATGAACGACAGGAAGCACTTCGTCGAAGTGCTGATCGCCCCGGCCTTCACCGCCGAAGCCAAGGCGGCGCTGGCGTCCAAGACCAACCTGCGCGTGCTGGTGGTGCCGCTCGGCCGCGACCTCAACAAGCTGGAACTCAAGCGCGTCGGCGGCGGCCTCTTGGTGCAGACGGCCGACGATTTCACCGCCCAGGCCAGCGGTCTGAAGGTCGTCACCAAGGTGCAGCCGAACGCCCAGCAGATCGAAGACCTGCTCTTTGCCGAGCGCGTCGCCAAATTCGTCAAATCCAACGCCATCGTCTTCTGCGGCGGCGGCATGACCCTGGGCGTCGGGGCAGGACAGATGAGCCGCGTCGATTCGACCAAGATCGCCAGCATCAAGGCCAGGAACGCCGGCCTGGAGCTGAAGGGTTCGGTGGTGGCCTCCGACGCCTTCTTCCCCTTCCGCGACGGCCTCGACGTTCTGGCCGAAGCCGGCGCCGCCGCCGTCATCCAGCCCGGCGGCTCGATGCGCGACGAGGAAGTCATCGCGGCGGCCGACGAGCATGGCATCGCGATGGTATTCACCGGCGCCCGCCACTTCCGCCACTGATTTCGTGCCCGGCTGCGCCTTGACTTTGTCGACGTCGCCTCGCCGTGCAATAGCACTGTCTTCGGCTCGTCTTCGCGTCACGGCTTTGCCGTCCACGAAATCGACCATCTTGAGATCACCAATTGTGACTTCAAGTTCGTTTCACAAGGAAACCCCATGAAACTCCTCGTCATCGGTTCCGGCGGCCGCGAGCACGCCATGGCCTGGCGCCTCGCCAAGGCGCCCGGCCTGCAGAAGGTCTATGTCGCGCCGGGCAATGCCGGCACGGCCCGGGAGCACGAGCTGGAGAACGTGAATATCACCGATCCGGTGGCCCTGGCCGACTTCGCCGAGCAGAACAAGATCCACCTCACCGTCGTCGGCCCCGAGGCCCCCCTGGCGGCGGGTGTGGTCAATGTCTTCCGCGCCCGCGGCCTGAAGATTTTCGGCCCCACCAAGGAAGCCGCCCAGCTCGAATCCTCCAAGGATTTCGCCAAGCGCTTCATGGCCCGCCACGGCATCCCCACCGCCGAGTTCGAGACCTTCTCCGACGCCACCGCCGCCCACGCCTACATCGACCGCAAGGGCGCCCCCATCGTCATCAAGGCCGACGGCCTGGCCGCCGGCAAGGGCGTCGTCGTCGCCATGACCCTGGCCGAGGCCCATGCCGCCATCGACGACATGCTCTCCGGCAACAAGCTTGGGGATGCCGGCGCCCGCGTCGTCATCGAGGAATTCCTCGACGGCGAGGAGGCCAGCTTCATCGTCATGGTGGACGGCAAGAATGTCCTGGCCCTGGCCTCCAGCCAGGATCACAAGCGCATCGGCGACGGCGACACCGGCCCCAACACCGGCGGCATGGGAGCCTATTCCCCGGCCCCCGTCGTCACCCCGGAAATCCACGCCAAGGCCATGCGCGAGATCATCCTGCCGACCGTCAGAGGCATGGCCGCCGACGGCATCCCCTTCACCGGCTTCCTCTACGCCGGCCTGATGATCGGCAAGGACGGCGCGGTGAAGACCCTGGAATTCAACTGCCGCATGGGCGACCCGGAAACCCAGCCCATCCTCATGCGCCTCAAGTCCGATTTCGTCAAATTGCTGGAGCACGGCATCGACGGCACCCTGGACCAGATCGAAGCCGAATGGGACCGCCGCGTCGCCCTCGGCATCGTGCTGGCCGCCGCCAACTATCCGGATACCCCGCAGAAGGGCGACGTCATCGCCGGCCTGCCCAAGGGCAACAGCTTCGGCGAGGACGCCCATGTCTTCCACGCCGGCACCGCCGACAAGGAGGGCCAGGTGGTCACCGCCGGGGGCCGCGTGCTCTGCGTCACCGCCCTGGGCGAGAACATCAAGCTGGCCCAGAAGGCCGCCTACGAGGCCGCCGCCCACATCAGCTGGGACGGCATGCAGTTCCGCAAGGATATCGGCCACCGGGCCATCAATCGCTGAACCAATTCGACCAACCAGAATCAGACGGGCGGTTCGTCGTCACGACGAGCCGCCCGTTTTCCATCCCCGGAGCCCCCATGGACAGCACCCGCCTCAAGGATTACTTCACCGGCCTCCAGGCCCGCATCGTCGCCGGGCTGGAGGCCTTCGACGGCGAACCCTTCCGCAGCGACGCCTGGGAGCGGCCCGAGGGCGGTGGGGGCATTTCCCGGCTGATCGAGGAAGGCGCCTTCTTCGAGCGGGGCGGGGTCAATTTCTCCCACGTCACCGGCCGCTCCCTGCCCGCCTCGGCCACCGCCGTCCGCCCCCAACTGGCCGGCCGTTCCTGGGAGGCCCTGGGGGTCTCCCTCGTCCTCCATCCGCGCAACCCCTACTGCCCCACCGCCCACATGAACGTGCGCGGCTTCGTCGCCCGCAAGGAAGGGGAGGAGGACGTCTGGTGGTTCGGCGGCGGCATGGACATGACCCCCTACTACGGCGAGGAGGAGGACGTGCGCCATTTCCACGCCACCTGCCGGGACGCACTGGCGCCCTTCGGCGACGAGGTCTACCCGAAATACAAGCAGTGGTGCGACGAGTACTTCTTTCTCAAGCACCGCAACGAGCCCCGGGGCGTCGGCGGCGTCTTCTTCGACGACCTCAACGAAGGCGGCTTCGAGCGCTGCTTCGGGCTGACCCAGGCGGTGGGCGACGCCTTCACCCGGGCCTACCTGCCGGTGCTGGCCAAGCGCCGCGACACCCCCTACGGCGAGCGGGAACGGGACTTCCAGGCCTACCGCCGGGGCCGCTACGTGGAATTCAACCTGGTATGGGACCGGGGCACCCTCTTCGGGCTGCAATCGGGGGGACGGACGGAGTCCATCCTCATGTCGCTGCCGCCGGTGGTCAAATGGCGCTACGACTGGCACCCCCAGGCCGGCAGCCCGGAAGCCCGCCTCTACGACGTCTTCCTCAAGCCCCGGGCGTGGGTTTGATCACTTCAGGCGACCCCGCACCACCCGGATGCGGGCCGGGTTCTTGATGGTCGCCACGCCGCCGTTGCCGGTGATGTTGCCGCAGGGGCAGGCCGACTGGATGCGCGGCACCGAACTGACGATGCCGGTGCAGTCCAGGCATTCGTAATAGAGGTCGCCCCCGGTCGGCAGCCTGGCGGGATCGGGGGCCGGCTCGACGGGATAGAAGTTGTATATCTTGCGCATGTCGATGTTCAGCATAGTCCCCTCTCTCTCGGTCTTATAGGATGGTGATCGCCGCGCTCGCCCGGTAGTGCCGGTTGGCCTCGTCAGTCCGCTCCAACTGGTCGAAGAGGCGGGCCAGCTCCAGATGGGCATCGCGGCTGGGGGCCACCGCCAGGGAGGCCTCCAGGTAGCTCTGGGCCTTGCCCCACAGGCGCTGGCGCACGCACAGGCGGCCCAGGGCGAGCAACAGGCCGGCGTCCTCGGGATGTTTCTGCAGCCACTGCTCGGCCCGGCCCAGGCGCCCGGTCAGGTCGTCGCCCTGAAGATGGCCGTAGAGGGCCACCAGATCGGTGCTCCAGGCCGCCTCGTCGGAGCCGTCGCCAAGGGTCGCCTCGATGAGGGACTGGGCCTCCCCGTGGGCCTCCAGCGCCATGAGGGCGCGGGCGGCGGCAGCGGCTACCCGCGGCCCCCGCTCGGTGGCGGGAATGTCCCGCAGGCAGGCCTTGAGCTGTGCCACGTCGGCGCCGTGGGCGGCGATGCTGGCCAGATGGGCCTGGGTCTTCACCTCCCGCGCCACTTCCGGCGGCAGGGCCCCGCGCTTTTCCAACTGGCGTGCCACCCGCAGGGCGCCGGGCCAGTCGCCGCAGCCCTGGCGCGCCCGCAGTTCCAGGCGCAGGGCGGCGAGATGGCGGCCATGCTGTTCCTGGAGGCGGCGCAGCACGTCGACGGCCTCATCGAAGCGGCGCGATTCGTTGAGCAGTTCCGCCTCCAGCATGAGGGCGGCGGCCTCGTTGCGGGCGTCGTCGCTCCGGGCCCGGGCCAGCCAGTCCAGCATCTTTTCCCCCTCGCGCATGCGCTGGGCAGCCCGGGCCGCGACCAGGGCGGGCAGGCCCCGGGCCTCGTCGGCGGCATGGGCATCGCCGGCCCGCTTGAGGGCCTGGCCGAAACGCCCCTCGAAAAGCAGGCGGACCGCTTCCTGGAAGGCGGCCGCAGCCCGGTCCCGGCGCCGGCGCTCGCGGTACTCGGCCACCCGCCGGGGCAGCTTGAAGGTCACCGACAGCGAGCGGAGAACCACATAGGCCAGGGCGAAGGACAACACCGTGGCGACGATGAAGAGGTTGAGGGAAATCTCCAGGCGCCAGGGCGGGAAGACCAGGAGCACGTAGCCTTCGTTGAGGCGGGCGCCGAGGGAAACGGCGACGGCCAGCCCGAAGAGGGCCAGGATCCAGAACAGGCCTCTCATTTGCTGCCCTTGCCGGCACGGACGGCGCGCAGGGCCGCCAGACTGTCGCTGAGGCCGGGCACCTCGATGTTGAGTTCGGTGGCGGTCAGTTGGCGCAGGGTGGTGGCGGCCGCCTGCACCGCCTTGTCCTGGCCGTCGAAGTGGCGGGCGAGCAGGTCCTGGGCGGCCTTCAGTTCGCCGCGATACACCCCCTGCTCGCGGGCAAGGAGGGCGAGGCGGGCGTTGAGGAGCCGCAGCTTGAGGTTTTCGCGCAGGAAATAGGCCTGGCCAGGCGCCAGCAGCGCGGGTTCCGTCCGGTCGAGGCGCTGGATGCGCACCAGGCCCTTGATTTCCTGCCAGAGGTCACCGCCGGCCCGCTGCCACCAGGGCAGCGGCTGGGCCTGGGCCGGCGCCGCCGGGGCCTCGCGCCGCGCCCCCGGCCGGCCCTCGCTGGCCAAAGGCAGGCGGTCGATGGCGGCCAGGGCGTTTTCCAGCTTGAGGCTCATGCCGGCCACGTCCACCAGGGGCAGCGCCCGCAGTTTGTCCAGATCCCGGGCCAGGGCCTTGCGCAACCCGGCGAACTGGGGACGGTCCTGGCGGGCCAGGCGGGCGTCGGCGCTTTGCAGGGCGAGGACTGCCGCGGGCACGTTGCCGGTCAGTTGCAATTGCTGGGCGGCCAGAGCCAGGGTCTGCTCGACCTCGAGCAGGGCGGCCTCGTCCCGGGCCCGGGAAATATCCTGGTAAAGCCCCTGCAGGGCCGCGGTCTGGCCCTGGAACTCGGCCACCCGGGTCTCCAGGGCACCGTTCCGGGCCTGCAGGTCGGCGACCTGTTCTTCAAGGTGGTGCAGGGCGCCGCGGGCTTCCTTGTCGGCGTCGTCGGCCTCGCCCAGGCGGCGGGCGATTTCCTGCTGGGTGTCGAGGAGGCGCTCGCGGGTCTCGAACCATTGCCAGCCGGCCAGGCCGAGGGCGGCGAGGGCCACGAACAGCCAGGGATTGAGCGGGGAGGCCTGGCGCGAAACACCGGCGGGAGCGGGGGAAGCGTTGTCGTTCATGGTCGGCTCTGGGGTTTCGGCCAATTATATGCGCACAGGCCGGCAATGATCCCCGCATCGGCCGGCGCCGTCAGCACCACCTGTTGCAGGTTCAGCAACCGGGCGTTTTCGGCGATGCGGGCGTGGGGGACGAAGAGCGGCGTGGCGGCGAGCCGGGCCCGCCCTTCGCCATCGAGCATGTCCACCAGGTAGCGCAGGCCCTCGCTGCTGGAAACGGTGATGGCGTCCAGCCGGCCGGCCCGCCAGGCGGCCAGGAGGCACTCGGCCCCGCCGGCGGGGGGCCGGCGCCGGTAGCACGTGATGCAGTCGACGGCGGCGCCGCGCTCGCGCAGGGTGTCGGCCAGCAGCTCGCGGCCACCGTCGCCGCGGAAGATGGCCACCCGCCGCCCCGCCACCCGCTCGCGCTGGAGGTCCGGCAGGGCGAGCAGGGCTTCGGAGTCGAAACGCTCGCCGGGAGCCACGCAGCCGCCCACCCCGTGGGCGGCGAGGGCGCGCACGGTGCCCTGGCC
>DAINDE010000036.1:0-44055 GCA_036732025.1 Rhodocyclaceae bacterium | reverse complement strand
GGATCGCGCGGCGCTCGACCTGCGTGGAGCCGCAGGGCACGCAGATGATGATCCGCGGCGACGGCGAGAACAGCCGCGAGTCGTGCACCTTCTTGATGAACTGCTTGAGCATCTGCTCGGTGACGGTGAAGTCGGCGATGACGCCGTCCTTCATGGGGCGGATGACGGTGATGCTGCCCGGCGCCTTGCCGAGCATGTCCTTGGCCTCTTTGCCGACGGCCTGGATGGTTTTCTTGGCGTTGGGGCCGCCTTCGAGGCGGATGGCGACCACCGACGGCTCGTCCAGCACGATGCCGCGGCCGCGCACGTAGATGAGCGTGTTGGCGGTGCCGAGGTCGATGGCGAGGTCGTTGGAGAAGTATTTGCTGAGGAAGCCGAACATCGTGGGAGCTCCGCTGGGGGTGCGGTAGGGAAAACTTTTATGATACCTTATAACGCTTCCCGAATTAAGACTTCTGCCCGTATTTTACGCAGGGTCCACCCGAGTCAAATCCCCATGTCGCTCACACTGGAACAGGTTCAGCGCATTGCCCACCTCGCCCGCATCGAGGTCAGCGCTGACGAGGCCCAAGTCACCCTGGGCCACCTCAACGGCATCTTCCAACTCATCGAACAAATGCAGGCCGTCGACACCAGGGGCGTCGAGCCCATGGCCCACGCCCAGGACGTCAGCCAGCGCCTGCGCGACGACGCCGTCACCGAAGCCGACCGCCGCGCTGCCTACCAGGCGGTGGCGCCGGAGACCGAGGCCGGCCTCTACCTGGTGCCGAAGGTGATCGAATGATCGAGAAGAGTCTCAAGGAACTGTCCGCCGCCCTGGCGGCCCGGGAGATTTCCAGCGTCGAGCTCACCCAGCTCTACCTGGACCGCATCGCCCGCCTCAACCCGGACCTCAACGCCTTCATCACCGGAGACGCCGAGAAGAGCCTGGCCGCCGCCCGCGCCGCCGACGCCCGCCTGGCTGCCGGCTTGGCGGGGCCGCTGACCGGCATCCCCGTTGCCCAGAAGGACATCTTCTGTGCCGAAGGCTGGCTCACCACCTGCGGCTCGAAGATGCTTTCCAGCTTCGTCTCGCCCTACGACGCCACCGTCATCCGCAAACTGGAGGCGGAGGCCGGCCTGGTGTCCCTGGGCAAGACCAACATGGACGAGTTCGCCATGGGCTCGTCCAACGAAACCTCCTGGTTCGGCCCGGTGAAGAACCCCTGGGACCGCCAGCGCGTGCCCGGCGGCTCCTCCGGCGGTTCCGCCGCGGCGGTGGCCGCCCGCCTGGCGCCGGTCGCTACCGGCACCGACACGGGCGGCTCCATCCGCCAGCCCGCCGCCCTGTGCAACCTCACCGGCTTGAAGCCCACCTACGGCGTCGTTTCCCGCTACGGCATGATCGCCTTCGCCTCGTCCCTCGACCAGGCCGGCCCCATGGCCCGCTCCGCCGAGGACTGCGCCCTGCTCTTGAACGCCATGGCCGGCTTCGACGAGCGGGATTCCACCTCCCTGCAGCGCCCCGCCGAGGACTACGCCGCCGGCCTGGAGCAATCCCTGAAAGGCTTGCGCATCGGCCTGCCCAAGGAATTCTTCGGCGAGGGTTGCGACCCCGCCGTGATGGCCGCCGTCCGCGCCGCCATCGCCGAATACGAGAAGCTGGGGGCGACCACCGTCGAAGTCTCCCTGCCCAATTCCCACCTGGCCGTGCCGGCCTACTACGTCATCGCCCCCGCCGAGGCCAGTTCCAACCTCTCCCGCTTCGACGGCGTGCGCTACGGCTACCGGGCCCCGGAGTACGGCAGCCTCGACGACATGTACGCCAAAACCCGGGCCCAGGGCTTCGGGGAAGAGGTCAAGCGGCGCATCCTCATCGGCACCTACGTGCTGTCCCACGGCTATTACGACGCCTACTACCTGCAGGCCCAGCGCATCCGCCGCCTGATCGCCGACGATTTCGTCGCCGCCTTCCAGGAATGCGACGTCATCCTCGGTCCCACCAGCCCGGGGACCGCCTTCAAGCTCGGGGAAAAGGCCGCCGACCCGGTGCAGATGTACCTTTCCGACATCTACACCATCGCCGTCAACCTGGCCGGCCTGCCGGGCATGTCGCTGCCCTGCGGCTTTGCCGAAGTTGGCCAGAGCCGTCTGCCGGTGGGCCTGCAGCTGATCGGCAATTACTTTGCCGAGGGGCAGCTCCTCAACGTCGCCCACCGCTACCAGCAGGCCACCGACTGGCATCGGCAGGTGCCGGAGGGCATCTGATGCGGCGCGGCTGGTTGTTCCTGGCGGCAGGCCTGCTGGCGGCCTGCGCCGAGACGCCCAAGGCGCCCGAGCCGGCGCCGGAACCGGTACCGCTCCCTGACACCATGGCGGCGCCGGAAGAACCCATCCGCTCCCAGCCCCTCAAGCACCTGGCGGGCCGCAACCTCAAACCCATGCCCACCAGGCCGCTGAACGTCAAGTCGAAGTGCTCCCACCGGGACGCCGTGGGCACCCAGACCCGCCTCAGCCTGCTGGTGAAGGACGCCGAGGTCAAGACCTTCAATGCCCAGGTGAACATTCCGAAACACGGTATCTGCCGCTTCGACCTGAAGAATTTCCAGCAGACGGCGACCCTGCCCCAGGCCCTGCTCAAGGCCAAGGACGGCTCCGACTGCTCGGTCCGCCTGTGGGAACAGGGCAAGGAGGTGACCATCGCCTTCAACAGCTGCCCCAAGGCCTGCGAGGGCGAAGCTTTCAACTATCTCTGGCCGATCCTGGTAGATGCCAAGACCGGCCGTTGTACGTGAGAAAAACGTCATGACCCAATGGGAAGTCGTCATCGGCATTGAGACCCACGCTCAACTCGCCACCCGGTCCAAGATCTTTTCCGGTGCCTCCACCGCTTTTGGCGCCGCCCCCAACACTCAGGCCTGCGCCGTGGACCTGGCGTTGCCGGGCGTGTTGCCGGTACTCAACAAGGCCGCCGTCGAGTGCGCCATCCGCTTCGGCCTGGCCATCGGCGCCCAGGTGGCGCCGAAATCGGTCTTCGCCCGCAAGAACTACTTCTACCCCGACCTGCCCAAGGGCTACCAGATCAGCCAGTTCGAGCTGCCGGTGGTGGTGGGCGGCACCGTTACCCTCCAGGTGGGCCAGGGCGACAGGGCCTATGAGAAAGTTGTCCGCCTGACCCGCGCCCACCTGGAAGAGGACGCCGGCAAGTCCCTGCACGAGGATTTCCACGGCAAGTCCGGCATCGATCTCAACCGGGCCGGCACGCCGCTGCTGGAGATCGTTTCCGAGCCCGAGATGCGTTCCTCCGACGAGGCGGTGGCCTACGCCAAGGCCCTCCACGCCCTGGTGCGCTGGATCGGCATCTGCGACGGCAACATGCAGGAAGGCTCGTTCCGCTGCGACGCCAACGTCTCGGTGCGGCCCAAGGGCCAGGCCGAGTTCGGCACCCGCCGCGAGATCAAGAACCTCAACTCCTTCCGCTTCCTGAAGGAAGCCATCGACTACGAAGTCCAGTGGCAGATCAACGAGATCGAGGAAGGCCGCAGGATTCAGCAGGCCACCGTGCTGTTCGACCCGGACACCGGTGAAACCCGCACCATGCGGACCAAGGAGGACGCCCACGACTACCGCTACTTCCCCGATCCCGACCTGCTGCCGCTGGTGATCGGCAGCGACTGGATCGAGCGGGTGCGGGCCGGGTTGCCCGAACTGCCAGGCCAGAAGCGGGAGCGCTTCATGGCCGAGCTGGGGCTTTCCGCCTACGATGCCACCACGCTGACCGCCAACCAGGAAACCGCCGATTACTTCGAAGCGGTGGTGGCCGTTGCCGGCAAGGCCAACGCCAAGCCCTGCGCCAACTGGGTCATGGTTGACCTTGCCGCCCGCCTCAACAAGGAGGGCAGGGAGCTGGCCGAATCGCCGGTCGCCGCCGCCCAGCTGGGCGGGTTGATCCTGCGCATCGCCGACAACACCATATCCAACGCCATCGCCAAGAAGGTCTTCGAGGCGTTGTGGAGCGGCGAAGGGGCCAGCGCCGACGAAATCATCGACAAGCAGGGCCTGAAGCAGATCACCGACACCGGCGCCATCGAGGCCCTGGTGGACGAGGTGCTCGCCGCCAATGCCGCCAACGTGGCCGAGTTCAAGGCGGGCAAGGAAAAGGCCTTCAACGCCCTGGTCGGCCAGGTGATGAAGGCGGCCAAGGGCAAGGCCAATCCGCAGCAGGTCAACGAACTCCTGCGCCGGAAGCTGGCCGGCTGAGCCCTTATTGGGGAGGGGGCGGCGGCAGCGTGCGGCGGCCGCCGGCCGTGATGTCCAGGAAACGCCGCCGGTCCTCGTCGTACTTGCGGCGGATCTGTTCCAGTTCCTTGTTCTTGCTCTCCAGCAGGTTGCCGTAGGCGCGCAATTCGTAATCCGCTTCCCGCAGCCCCTTGTCCACTTCCGGGGGGAGGTTGCCCTTCTTGTAGAACTCGGCCTCGTTTTCCCACTTCTTGCGCCGCTGGCGGATTTCCGCGATTTTCGCCTCGGCCCGCTGGATGGCCTCCTGGGTCAGGCCCACGGCCCGGTCCCTGGCGATGTCGATGTCCTGGAGGCTGCCGTAGGTGTCCAGCAGCGCCTGGTCCATGCGCCGCTGCTCCTTCAGCGCCGCTTCCTCGGCCTTGCGCTGCTTTTCCTGGGCGGCGCGCTGGGCCTTCTGTTCCGGCGTCAGGGCGCCCTCCACCTCGCGGATGACATTGCCGGCGCCGTCGAGCACCCTGTAGGGCTTGCCCCGGCACTGGTCGGGCAGGGCGTCGCCGCAGACCCGGCGGCCGGTGTGGGGGTCCTGGCAGCAAAACATTTCGGCGGCCTGGGCGCCGCCGGCCAGGAGGAGGCCGAGGAGCAGGAGCAACCGGCTAGGCGACGCCATACTCTGCGCGGTAGCGGGTAACGGCATCCCGGTACTGGGCGAACTCGGGATGGTGTTCGAGATAGGCCATGAGGTCGGCGAGGCTGGCCACGGCGATCACCGGAATGCCGTAGTCGCGCTGCACCTCCTGCACGGCGGAAAGGCTCCCCTGGCCGCGTTCCATGCGGTCGAGGGCGATCAGCACTCCGGCCGGGGTGGCGCCGGCGGCACGGATCAGTTCCACCGATTCCCGCACCGAAGTGCCGGCGGAAATCACGTCGTCGACGATGAGCACCCGCCCGGCCAGGGGCGCGCCGACGATGCTGCCGCCCTCGCCGTGGTCCTTGGCCTCCTTGCGATTGAAGGCAAAGGGGAAGTTGCGGCCCTGCTGGGCGAGGGCGATGGCGATGGCCGCCACCAGCGGAATGCCCTTGTAGGCCGGGCCGAACAGCATGTCGAAGGGGACGCCGCCGGCGCTAGCGGCTTTGGCGTAGAATTGGGCCAGGCGCCCCAGGGAATCGCCGTCGTTGAACAGCCCGGCGTTGAAGAAGTAGGGGGAAAGCCGACCGGCCTTGGTCTTGAATTCGCCGAAGCGCAATACCTTGCACCCGAGGGCGAATTCGATAAATTCCTGCCGAAAATCCACTGCTTCCGCCATATTTCCTAGCCTCTGACCCATGTTGCGCATAACAACCCTGAATCTTAACGGTATTCGCTCCGCCTGGAACAAAAATCTGCTGCCCTGGGCGGAGGCGCTGCAGGCCGACGTGGTCTGCCTTCAGGAACTGAAAGCGCAGTTGCCGGATATGACAACGGAAATGCTGCGGCCCGATGGCATGGCGGCCTACTACCACTGCGCCGAGAAAAAGGGTTACAGCGGCGTCGGCCTGTGGTGCCGGCGGGCTCCCGACCGGGTGGTCGAAGGCATCGGGGAGCCGGAATTCGACGCCGAGGGCCGCTACATCCGCGCCGATTTCGGCGACCTTAGCGTCATTTCCCTCTACCTGCCTTCCGGCTCGTCCTCCCCCGAGCGCCAGGCCGCCAAATTCCGCTTCATGGAAGTCTTCTTCCCCCACCTGCGCGGCCTGCGGGCCGAGGGCCGGGAGATCGTGGTGTGCGGCGACTGGAACATCGCCCACAAGGAAATCGACCTCAAGAACTGGAAGTCGAACCAGAAGAACTCCGGCTTCCTCCCCGAGGAGCGGGCCTGGATGACCCAGGTCCTCGACGGACTGGGCTGGGTGGACGTCTATCGCCGCCTTCATCCCGAAGCCACCGGCGAGGCCTATACCTGGTGGTCAAACCGGGGCCAGGCCTGGGCCAAGAACGTCGGCTGGCGCATCGACTACCAGGTGGCGACCCCGGGGCTGGCGGCCACCGCGCGGGCGGCGGCGGTCTTCAAGGAGACCCGCTTCTCCGACCACGCCCCGCTCACCGTCGACTACGACAGGGCGTGCTGACCCGCATTGCATTTGCCTACGGGAGGGGCTACGCTTTGGCTGTCTAGCCACGTAACCATCCATAACCGCTCAAGAGGTTGAAAATGTCCCAAGAACTGACCGCTGCCAACAAGGAAAAACTGGTTTCCGACATGAAGGTCGTCATTGCCGACGCCGAGGAAATCCTGCGCGCCACCGCCGGTGCCGCCGGCGAGAAGGTGGCCGAGATGCGCGGCAAGATCGAGTCCCGCCTGCGCGACGCCAAGGAGCGTCTGGCCGACGCCGAGGCTGCCATCGTCGACAAGGCCAAGGCCTGCGCCACCGCCACCGACGATTTCGTCCACGATCACCCCTGGAAGGCGGTCGGCGTCGCTGCCGCCGTCGGCCTCGCCCTCGGCGTGCTCATCGGCCGCCGCTGATTCATGACGGCCGGCCCTGGCGGCGAAGGATTCTTCGCCGCCCTCAAGAACCTGCTCGCCACGCTGGTCGGGATCGGGAAGACCCGGCTTGAGTTGCTGTCCGTCGAGCTGCAGGAAGAAAAGCTGCGGCTCGTCGGGCTGCTCGCCTACGCCCTCGCCACCCTGTTCTGCCTCGGCGTGGCCGTGGTGCTGGCGGTGGCCTGGGTGGCGGTCGCCTTCTGGGAGCAGCGGGTTCTCGTCTTCGGCCTGTTTACCGTCCTCTTCCTTGCCGTTGCCGCCATCCTGGCGCGCCTGGCCGCCAAGGCCGCCGGCCGCGGCTCGCCCGTCTTCCGCAGCAGCCTGGCTGAACTGCAGGCCGACCTGATCGCCCTGCGCGGGGACGGCAAGGCACCCGAAAGGCAGCCGTGAACGCGCGGCAACTCGAACTGGCGGTGCGCCGGGGCGAACTGAAGGCCCGTTGCGCTCAGCAGCGGGAAGATCTGGCGGCCAGCGTCTGGCCCGTGGAAAAGGTCCTCGCGGCGGCGGATGCCGCCGCCGCCGGCGTCGACTGGCTCAAGCAGCGCCCCGGCCTGGTGGGTGCGGTGGTCGCCGCGGCGGTGATTCTGCGGCCGGGCCGCTTCTGGCGTTGGGGGCGCCGCGGCTTCACCCTGTGGAGCGCCTGGAAAGCCCTGCAGAAGAAGCTTTTCGGGTGACCATGGCGGGGGAGCTCGAACCGGCGGCGGTGGCGCTGCCTTCCTGGTGGCGGCAACTGTTCCATTCCCAGCGGCGGGAAGTGCGCCGGGTGCTGGGAGAGCTGCTGGTCCTGCGCGGCCTCATGCCGCTGCTCATGAAATCCCGCAACGGCGAATCCTGGACACCCCAGGAAAAAGCCCAGTTGCTGGCCCACCTGCGGCGCCTGAGCCATCTTTCCCCCTATCTGGTTCTCCTGCTGATGCCCGGTTCGGCGGTCTTGCTGCCGGCCTACGCCTGGTGGCTGGATCGCCGTCGGCGGCGCCGTCACTGAGTCGGCGGGTGGTTCCAGGGCGCCACCCGCAGCAGCAGGACCATGCCGGGAACGGCCAGGACGGCGCAAAGTAGGAAGAAGCCGGTCCACCCCAGTTGCGTCACCAGCCAGCCGGCCGAGGCATTGACGACGGTGCGCGGTACGGCGGCGAGACTGGTGAACAGGGCGAATTGCGTCGCCGTATAGGCCGGGTGCGTGGCCCGGGCGATGTAGGCGACGAAAGCCGCCGTGCCCAGACCGACGCCGAGAGCCTCGAAGCCGATGACGCCGGCCAGGGTGGCGAGGCGCTCCGGCGTGGCGGCGGCCGGCCCCAGCCAGGCCAGCCACGCGAAACCGAAGATGGACACCAGTTGCACGACGCCGAAGATCCAGAGGGCGCGGTTGATGCCCAGGCGCACCATCCACAGGCCGCCGAGCAGGCCGCCGACGACCGAGGGCCAGAGGCCGGCGTTCTTGGCGACGATGCCGATCTCGCTCTTGGTGAAGCCCATATCCAGGTAGAAGGGGGTGGCGAGCGCGGTGCACAGGGAATCCCCCAGCTTGTAGAGGAAGATGAAGGAGAGCACCAGCAGGGCGCCGCCCACGCCGGCCCGGCCCAGGAATTCCCGGAAGGGTTCGACCACTGCCTGCTCCAAGGTCTTGGGGGCGCCGGCGGCGTTGGCGGGCTCCCGCACCAGGAGGGTCATGACGGCGCCGGGGAGCATGAAGAGGGCGGTGACCCAAAAGACTTCGCCCCAGGGCAGGCGGTCGGCCAACCACAGGGCGAGGGAGCCGGGGATGAGGCCGGCGACCTTGTAGGCATTGACGTGGACGGCGTTGCCCAGGCCCAACTCGGTTTCCAGCAGCAGTTCCCGCCGGTAGGCGTCGAGGACGATGTCCTGGGTGGCGGAGAGCAGTGCCACGGCGACGGCGATGACCACCACCATGGGCAGTCCTTCCTTGGGCGACACCAGGCCGAAGGCGGCGATGGCCGCAACCAGCAGCACCTGGGTGGCCAGCATCCAGCCCCGCCGGCGGCCAAGCAGCGGCAGGGCGTAGCGATCCACCAGGGGCGACCACAGGAACTTCCAGGTGTAGGGGAACTGGATGAGGGCGAAGAGGCCGATTTCCTTGAGGCCGATCCCTTCCGTCTTGAGCCAGGCCGGCAGCAGGTTGAGGAGCAGGAAGAGGGGCAGGCCGGAGGAAAAGCCGGTGACGACGCAGATGGCCATGCGCCGCGTCAACAGCGGCGCCAGCCAGGCCGGGGCGCTGCCGCTCACTGGCCGCGGGTCAGCCGGTAGACGGCCAGGCTGCCGAGGAAGTTGGGTTCCTCGGTGACCACCCGCCCCTTTTCGTCGAGCACCTGCCGCTCGCGGATGACCAGGCCCATCTTGCCGGCCAGTCCCTCGAAGTCGGGGATGGTGAAGAAGCGCACGTTGGGGGAGTCGTACCACTCGTAGGGCAGATCCTCGGATACCGGCATCTGCCCGTTCAAGACGGCCTGCCGGTTCTTCCAGTAGGCGAAATTGGGGAAGGAAACCACCGCCTCGCGCCCGACCCGCAGCATCTCGGCCAGGATGCCCTCGGTGTGGCGCACCGTCTGCAGGGTGCGGGAGAGCACCACATGGTCGAAGGCCTGGTCGGCGAAGCCGGTGAGGCCCTGCTCCAGGTTGCCCTGGATGACGTTGATGCCGTTCTTGATGGCGGCCAGCACGTTGGCGTCCTCGATTTCCACGCCCCAGCCGCGCACGCCCTTGCTCTCGATGAGGAGCTTCAGGAGGGCGCCGTCGCCGCAGCCCAGGTCGAGGACGCGGTGGCCGGGTTCCACCCAGCCGGCGATGACGTCGAAGTCGGGTCTGCCCAGGGTATTGGTCATAGCTTGATGTTGGCGAGGTAGGAGCCGACGATCCCGTGGTAGTGGGGATCGGCCATGAGGAAGGAGTCGTGGCCGAAATTGAGGTCGATCTCGGCGTAGGAAACGTCCCGGCCGCTGGCCACCAGGGCGTGGACGATTTCCTTGGAACGGGCCGGGGAGAAGCGCCAGTCGGTGGAGAAGGACACCACCAGGAAGCCGGCCCGGCTGCGGGCCAGGGTCGCCACCAGGTCGCCGTTTTCCTCCCGGGCCGGGTCGAAGTAGTCGAGGGCCTTGGTCATCAGGAGGTAGGTGTTGGCATCGAAGTAGCCGGCGAACTTGTCCCCCTGGTAGCGCAGATAGGATTCGATCTCGAATTCCACGTCGAAGCCGAAGGAGAAGGCGCCGTTCCTCAGTTCCCGGCCGAACTTGGCCCCCATCTGGTCATCCGACAGATAGGTGATGTGGCCGAGCATGCGAGCCAGGCGCAGACCCCGGGCGGGGCGGGTGTGGTGCTCATAATAATGGCCGCCGTGGAAATCCGGGTCGGTGAGGATGGCCTGGCGGGCGACGTCGTTGAAGGCGATGTTCTGGGCCGAGAGCTTGGGGGCGGCGGCGATGACCACGGCGTGGCGCACCCGTTCCGGGAAGGTGATCGACCAGCGCAGGGCCTGCATGCCGCCCAGGCTGCCGCCGACCACCGCGGCCCAGGCGTCGATGCCAAGGAGATCGGCCAGACGGGCCTGGGCCTTGACCCAATCGACCACGGCGACGATGGGGAAATCGGCCCCCCAGGGCTTGCCGGTGGCGGGGTTGATGGTGGAGGGGCCGGTGGAGCCGTGACAGCCCCCCAGGTTGTTCACGCCGACGATGAAAAAGCGGTCGGTATCCAGGGGCCGGCCGGGGCCGACGATGTTGTCCCACCAACCGAGGTTGCCGGGCTGGTCGGCATAGTGGCCGGCCACGTGGTGGTGGCCGGAGAGGGCGTGGCAGACGAGGATGGCGTTGGACTTGGCGGCGTTGAGGGTGCCGTAGGTCTCGTAGACCAGGTCGTACTCGGGGATGACTCCGCCGCTGCGCAGGGCCAGGGGCTCGCTGAAATGCGCCGTCTGTGCGGCAACCTGTCCGACGCCGTGAGTGTCTGCTGCCATCTTTGTGCTTTTCCTGTCCGCAGAAACAAAAAACCCGGTCGGCTGTCGCGGACCGGGTGTTTCCAACCGACCTCGCTTTAGCCGCATTTGTGAGGCGCCCGCAAGCTGAAGTCAAATCGGCGCCCCCGGAAGACCGGGCCCTTGCAAGATACCGACAGGCCCCGGCAAAGTCAATCCGATCCCTCCCTATGTCTATGGACATAGCCGGCCCAACTGGTAACATGAAATCCCTACCGCCCGAGGGGCCAAGCGCTTCCCCGCCTCGCGCATGATCGAGCCACGCCGCCACCAACGCATCCGCTTCTGCTACCCGCCTGCCATCAAGATCGGCTACGGCGGCGAGATTGCCCATGGGGTCATCGAAAACCTTTCCCTGGCGGGCATCATGGTGCGCACCGGCCTCAACCTGGAGGTGGGCCGCCGCTTCGGCTGCGAGTTCAGCCTTTTCGGCGCACCTGCCATCGACGTGGTGGCGGTGGTGGTCAGCCAGGTCGGCGACCTCGCCGGCGCCCGCTTCGAGGCCGGCCCCCTCAACCAGATCCTCATCGACGAAGTCATCGTCAAGGCCCTGGCCGAGGGCCATGCTTCCATCCTCAGCAACCATGAGGTCGGCGGCCGGCGGGTGATGCGTATCACCGGCGGCCTCACCGGCAGCTTGCGCAACGATTTCCTGCACAGCCTGAAGCAGGTCGGCATCCAGGAAATCGACGTTTCGGCGGTGACGGCGGTGGACCAGGGCGGCCTGGCCCTCTGCCTGACCGCCCAGACCAAGCACGGAGTGAGGATCGGCAACCAGTCCGACTGCTTCGCCCGGGGCTGGAAAGAGATCCTGCAGCAGCCCGGACAGGTGGGAAGCTAGCCATGGTGGGGGGGCGGCGGCGGGAGGGGGCGCTGCAGCCCGGGCTGCTGGCCTTCATCCTTGCTTCGGCCTTCCCCGCGTGGGTCGGCGCCGCGGACGAGGAGATGTTTTTCGCCACCCTGCCGGTAGTCGCCACCGTCAGCCGCCTGCCGCAGCCGCTCGCCGACGCGCCGGGCTCGGTCACCGTCATCGACCGCGAACTGATCCGGCAGTCCGGGGCCCGCAGCCTGTCGGACCTGCTGCGGCTGGTGCCGGGGTTCCAGGTGACGCCGATGAATACCGACGCCCCCCGGGTGGTGTACCACGGCCTGAGCGACGAAGAATATTCGCCCCGGGTGCAGGTGTTGATCGACGGCCGCTCCCAATATTCGCCGCTGTTCCAGGGCGGGGTGAACTGGAACGTCCTGCCGGTGGCCATGGAGGACATCGACCGTATCGAAGTGGTGCGCGGCTCGAATTCGGCGGCCTACGGATCGAACGCCTTTCTCGGCGTGGTCAACATCATTACCCAGGACGCCAGCCAGGCCAAGGGGGCCACCCTGGTCGTCAGCCACGGCAGCCAGGGGGTGCGCGACGAGTTGCTGCGCCTGGGCGCGCGCGTCGGCCGGGCCGACGTGCGGGTGACGGTCAAGCAGCAGGCGGACGAGGGCTACGGTTTCCGGCCCCAGAAGGCAAGCGACCCCGCCGACATCGCCGACGCCTACCGCCAGCGCCTGGCGGACCTGCGGGCCGACGTGGCCCTCACCGAGCGGGACGAACTGCAGGTGGGCGCGGCCTTCCTCGAAAACTATTTCGACACGGGCCGTTCCGACGAGGACTTCAACCCGCCCAGGAAGGCGGATCAGCAAAGCTCCTATTTCCACCTGCAGTGGCGCCGCAATCTCTCTCCGGGCGAGGAACTCAGCGTGCGCTACTTCCACGCCAACGAGCGGGTGGACGACGCCTATCCCGTCTCCTACCGCTTGCCGCCGCCGCTTTCCTTCATCGTCCTGCCCTTCGCCATCGACCGCGGCGGACAGTCCCGGCGCGACGACCTGGAAATCCAGCTTACCCGGCCGGTAGGGGAGCGGGGACGCCTGGTATGGGGCCTCGGCAGCCGTTTCGACATGGTCGATTCGCGCATGCTTTATTACGTCGAGGAGAAAATCGGCCGGCGCATGAGCCGCCTCTTCGGCAACATGGAATGGCGCTTTTCGCCGCAGGTGGTGGCCAACCTGGGCGGGACCTGGGAACACGACACTATCGGCGGCACCACCTTCGCCCCCCGCCTCAACCTTGGGCTGCACCCGGCCGCGGGCCAGACGGTGCGCCTCGGGTTGTCCCGGGCCTACCGCACGCCGAGCACCTATGAGGCCCGCGGCGACCAGCGGGTGGTTCCCCTCACGTCACCGCTCTTCGAACGGCTCTACCTGGCCGCCCCCGGCATCAAGCCCGAGCGCATCGACAGCGCCGAGATCGGCTACCTGGGCGAATTCCCGGCTTACCGCGCGACCGTCGACCTGCGCATTTTCGAAGAGCGTATCGGCGATCGCGTCCTCCAGGGACCCCGCTTCCTAGGACCGCCCGATTGCGAGAACAACGGTTCGCCCGGCTGCGGCAGCGCCGATTTCGCCGGCAATGGCGAAAGGATCTGGATCCGCGGCCTGGAATACCAGTTGCGCTGGCAGCCCTTCGACAGTACCCGCCTGCTGCTCAACCAGGCCTTCACCGAAATCGACCAGCGCTTCGGCGACGATTTCCTGGCTGCGACCTCGGCCAGCAGCCGGCTCATCAACCTGGCGGCGATGCGTACCCGCAAGTCGTCGCCGGCGGACTCGACCACCCTCATGCTCATGCAGCGCCTGCCCTACGGGCTGGAATTCTCGGCCACCCACCATTGGGTCGGCGCCATGCGCTGGACGACCAACACCGAGGTGGAGCGCTACCGCCGCCTTGACCTGCGCCTGGCCTATCCCTTCCGCCAAGCCGGCGTGCGGGGCGAAGTGGCCTTCGTTTCCCAATCCGCCAACGGCGACCACGCGGAATTCAAGGCCTCCCGCATCGTCAGCGAGCGCCACTGGCTGACCCTGCGCCTCGAGCTGTAGGTCAGCCGCCGCGGATGACGGCGCCTTCCAGCCAGCTCTCGAACGGTTCCACCGGCGCCACCAGCCGGCCCTGGATGTAGGTGATCCCCAGTTCCTCGAACAGGGTGGCCGTGCTGATGTCGTCCACGCCCTCGGCGGCGGTTTCGATATCGAGGTCGTTGGTGACCTCCTGGATGGCCCGGATCAGGGCCAGGGCGCTGCGGCTGCTGGAAATGTCCCGGGTCAGGCTGTGGTTGATCTTGACGCAGCCGGGGCGGATGGAGTGGAGGTGGCTGAAGGAAGCGAAGCCGCCGCCGAATTCGCCGAGGACGATGCCGCAGCCCAGTTCCCGGGCGGCGCTGCACAGTTCCATGGTCTGGGTGGCGTGCTGGACGGCGCTGGCTTCGTCCAGTTGCAGGAAGAGGCTGGCGCCGGGGAGCGAGTGCCGGCCGAGGATGTCGGCAATGACCGAGACCGTGTTCCGGTCGCGGATCGAGGCCGCCGACAGCGGCACCAGGCAGCGCAGGGGGCGGGCGTGGTCGCGGGCCCGGGCCAGACCCGCCGCCGCCGCCTCGATGACGTGGCGGTCGATGGTCGGGGCGAGGTCGTAACGGTCGGCGGCGTCGAGCAGCACCGACATGGGGACGCCGGGGGCAGAGCGGTCGTCCAGGCGGGCGCCGATTTCGACGAAGTGCCCGGCAGACGCGGCGCCGGCCAGCCGCTGCAGGGGGCGGGCGTCGTAGATCAGGCGTCCTTCCTCCAGGGCCTTGGTGATGCGGTCGTGCCAGGGATGTTCCATCTGGCGCCGGTTGTGAGGTTCCTTGGCCTTGTGCACCTGCACCCGGTTGCGGCCCTGCTCCTTGGCGGCATAGCAGGCGGAATCGCCCGCTGCCAGGGCTTCCGCCACGTTGTGGGTGTGGCGGCCGATGGTGGCGAGACCGATGCTGGCCCCGATGGAGAAGATCTTGTCCTGCCAGATGAAGCGGTAGGCGGCGGCCAGGGTGCAGAAGCCCTCGGCCACCTGGACGGCGCGGTTCCCCGTGCAGTTGTGCAGGAGCACGGCGAACTCGTCGCCGCCGACGCGGGCGAGGGTGTCCTCGTCCCGCAGCCGTCCCTGCAGCAGGCGCGAAATCTGGCGCAGCAGCTCGTCGCCGGCCAGATGGCCGCAGGTGTCGTTGACCGGCTTGAAACGGTCCAGGTCGATGAAGAGCAGGGTGCTCTCCAGGCCCCCGGCCTGGGCCGCGGCGATGGCCCGCTCCAGCCGCACTTCGAATTCGCGGCGGTTGATGAGGCCGGTCAGCGGATCGTGCCGGGCCTGGAAGGCCAGTTGGGCGGTGGCTTCCTCGACGCGTTCCTGCATGGTCTGGTGGGCCTTGGCCATGTGCTCGGCCATTTCGTTGAAACCCCGCTCCAGCTCGCCGAATTCCGCCGTCGACGTGGCCGGCACCCGGCTTTCCAGGTCGCCGCGGGAAACGGCCCTCACCGCCTTCACCAGACGCTCCACCGGCCGCGTCAGGCTGTCGGCCATGGCGATGGCGAGCAGGGCCACCACCAGGAGGCCGAAGCCGATGATGGCCAGGCCCCGGTTGAACAGGGCCTGCTGCTGGTTGGTCACTTCCGTCTTGTCGAGTTCGACGAAGATGCGGCCGATGGTCTCGGCGGTGCTCTTGCTGCCGGCCGGGTCGAAGAGCACGTCCGGGTCGGCCAGGGTACGCTGGATGGGCGCGCCGAAGGCGAGCCAGTGAGGTTCCTCGGCTACGATGCCGGGCGCCTCCGGGGCGGTGCGCAACTGCTCGCTGGACAGGGAGACCCGGCCGCTCACCGCCAGGGTACGGCCTTCCCGGTTGATGACGATGGCCGCCTTGATGCCCGGCTGCTGGACCGTAGTCTGGGCCAGGGCCTGGAGACTTTCCATGCTGCCGGCGATGACCCCGTATTCGCTTACGGGGGCGAGGTAGCGGACCACGGCCATGCCCCGTTGGCGCAGTTCCGCGTCCAGGGCCTTCATGCCGGAATAGGTGAAGTAAGCCACCAGCACGATGGCCAGGATCGCCGCCGGCAAGAGGGCCAGGGCGAGGAGCCGGTGGCGCAGGCTCAGACGGATCATCGGGTCTCCTTCTCGGCGCCGAGGGCGCGGCGTACGGTGGCCTCGTCAGGGAGGGAAAGGGCGAAGGCCTGCGCCACGTTGCGGTTGATGGCGATGGAGAAAAACGTCGGGCCCTGGGGCGGTGGCAGGGCGATGGCATCGGGATTGAGGCCGCGGATGGCGTCGGCCGTCTGCCGCGCCACCTGGGCCGGGGAGGAATAGAGGGCGGCCAGGGCGCCGGCGGTGACGAAAGCCTGGGAGAAGGCGATGACCGGTTTCTGGTAACGGTAGGAGGTGAGCAGGATGACGCGGATATTGTCGCGGCGATAGACGGTGCTGTCAGGCAGGGCGAGAAGGACGTCGCTGCGGGCGAAGAGCTGGTTGAGCGCCTGCACCAGGGCCCCGTCGTTCTCCAGATCCTCGCTTTCCAGGGTCTTGCCGAGACCGCTTGCCGCCTGTCGCGCCTGGGGGAGGAGGGGGCGGGTGTCGGCCCCCACCAGCAGCCCGAGACGATGCCGCTCCGGCAGCAACTGATGGGTGAAGGCCACCAGCCGGGCGACCGGCTGGTCGAGATAAATGGCGGTGACGCGCGGCCGGCCGGGCGTTTCGGCCAGGGCCTTCTCGTAGGCCTGGCGGGGCAGCAGGGTGGCGATGACCGGGCGGTTCTCGCTGCGCCTGAGGCTCAGGCGCGTCGCCTCGTTGCCCACGGCGACGATGAGATCGGCCCGGAAGGCGGCGCTCTCCAGGGAATCGGCGGTTCCCACCCAGCGCACCCGCCAGGTCGAGGAAGAGGCGAACTGCTGGAAGGCGCCGGCGAATTCCCCATAGGCGCCGCCGCTGTCGCTGAGCACGACGGCAATGTCGGCCGCCCTCGCCATGGGGTGAAACACCAGGGCAAGCAGGAACAGCAGCGACAAGGAAGCCAGACGGCGGAACATCCGCGCAATATAGCGCCGCCCGGAGCGATATTGCAAAGGAATATTCCTCGCATTCCCTGCTGGGAAGGGCGTTGCGCCGGCCCCAAACGGAAACGGCCCTCCGTGGGGAGGGCCGCTTGAATTCTGGTGGGTCGTCACAGATTCGAACTGTGGACCTACGGATTAAGAGTCCGCTGCTCTACCAACTGAGCTAACGACCCAGAATCATGCCGAAAACGACAGGATGCGCATTGTACTGCATTTTTCCTGCAGGCTGGTGGGTCGGGCGAGATTCGAACTCGCGACCAACGGATTAAAAGTCCGCTGCTCTACCGACTGAGCTACCGACCCGGCAGGGAGGCGCGATTATAGGGAGCGCCCCCGGGCCTGTCAACGCCGGGGGCCGTCAGCTTTCCCGCATCAGGCGCCAGTACTCGTAGCGCAGCGTGGCGGCGGCACCGGCGATGATGGCGGCGAGGGTGACGAGGGAGCCCAGGGCCAGGGTGGAGACGCCGCTGACGCCCTGGCCGATGGTGCAGCCCATGGCGGTGACGCCGCCGAAGCCCATGAGGGCCGCGCCGGCCAGGTGGCGGGCGGTGTCGGCGACGTCGCCGAAGCCTTCCCAGCGGAAGCTGCGGGTGGCCAGGGCGGAGGCGAAGGCGCCGGCGATGACGCCGAGGACGCTGGCCACCGCCAGGGTCATGTGGCGGCTGGCGTCGGACCAGAACATGAGGAGTTCCAGGGCATAGGCCTGGGGGGCGACGAAGGTGAGGGATTCCATGCGTCCGGAGTTGGTGGCGACGAAGGCTTCCTGCAGGGTTTCCGGGTCCTCCGCCAGGTAACCCAGGTGGCCGCTGACGTACCAGGCGGCGACCACGGCGAGGCCGGTGCCGAGGCCGCCGACGAGGTTGTCCGTGGTCCAGAAGTCCCGGCGGGCGAGGGCGAAGGCGACGAGGCCGCCGCCCAGGGCCAGGGTGGGGAGCCACAGCGCCGCCGCGGCCGGCAGGCCCGCCGCCGCCAGCAACGCAGGCAGGTCCTGGCCGGCGGGCAGGACGATGGCGGCCTTTTCCAGCACATTGACGCGGAAGACACCGAGGATGCCGCGCATGGTGATGTAGGCCACCAGGCCGAGGACGACGAAGACCACCACCGCCTTGAGGTTGCCGCCACCGATGCGGATGAGGGTCTTGGAGCCGCAGCCGGAGGCCAGCACCATGCCGATGCCGAACGAGGCGCCGCCCACGAGGTGGGAAAGCCAGATGAAACTGGGGGTGCGGTAGATGGACTTGCCGAGGTCGATGAGGCCCGCCCCGTGCAGGGCCGCGGCGCCGAGGACGGCGACGCCGATGGCCAGCAGCCACATGCGCATGCGGTTCCAGTCGCCCATGTTGACGATGTCGGCGACGGCGCCCATGGTGCAGAAATGGGTCTTCTGGCCGATGGCGCCGAAGGCGATGGCGATGGCGAAGGCGAGCCAGAGGAGGGTGGCGGGGGAGACGGCGGCGTCCATGTCGGTCAGGCGGCGTAGCGGGTGGGGTCGGCCAGGCCGGCGGCGGTGAAGCCCTCGGCCCGCAGGCGGCAGGAGTCGCAGGCCCCGCAGGCGCGGCCCTGGGCATCGGCCTGGTAGCAGGAGACGGTGAGGCCGTAGTTGACGCCCAGCGCCGCCCCGGTGCGGATGATGTCGGCCTTGCTCAGGGCGATCAGGGGCGCGTGGAGGGTAAGCTTGTTGCCCTCGACCCCGGCCTTGGTGGCCAGGTTGGCCATGGCCTCGAAGGCAGCGATGTATTCCGGCCGGCAGTCCGGGTAGCCGGAGTAATCGACGGCATTGACGCCGACGAAGATGTCGCGGGCTTCCAGCACCTCGGCCCAGGCCAGGGCCAGGGAAAGCATGATGGTGTTGCGGGCCGGCACGTAGGTGACGGGGATGCCCGGCTGGACGCCGCCAGTGGGGACGGCGATGGCGGTGTCGGTGAGAGCCGAGCCGCCGAACTGGGCCAGCCCCAGGTCGAGGACGCGGTGCTCGGCGGCGCCGAGGGCCTGGGCGACGCGGGTGGCGGCGGCCAGTTCGGCGCGGTGGCGCTGGCCATAGTCGAAGGACAGGCAGTAGCAGGCGAAGCCCTGGCTGCGGGCGATGGCGAGGCAGGTGGCGGAATCGAGCCCGCCGGACAGGAGAACCACGGCTTTCTTCATCATGGGAGCCGAATATACCGCGTTTGGCGGCCCCGGAGAACGGCCGGCAGCCCTCTATCTGCTTGTTCCTGCGCTACAATCCGGCGGTTCCAGCGCCTTCCGGAGACCTCGATGCCGCTTCGCCCGAC
The DNA here is from genome assembly GCA_036732025.1 of Rhodocyclaceae bacterium. Taxonomy (GTDB): domain Bacteria; phylum Pseudomonadota; class Gammaproteobacteria; order Burkholderiales; family Rhodocyclaceae; genus SSSZ01. The sequence goes on along the minus strand of DAINDE010000036.1, from coordinate 25,105 downwards.
CGTCCTTGCCGCCGCGCTCCTGCTGGCGGCTTCCGCCCATGCCGCCGACCGCATCAAGGTCGGTTTCGTGTCCACCCTTTCCGGCGCCGGCGCCGGCCTCGGCGTGGATATCCGCGATGGTTTCAACCTCGCCATGAAGCAACTGGGCGGCAAGCTGGGCGGCCTGCCGGCCGAGGTGCTGGTCGCCGACGACCAGCAGACCCCGGATATCGCCAAGCAGGCCGCCGACAAGTTCCTCAAGAAGGACAAGGTCGATTTCATGACCGGCATCGTCTTCTCCAACATCATGCTGGCGGTGGGGCCGTCCGTCTTCGACAACAAGACCTTCTACCTCTCTGCCAACGCCGGGCCGTCGCAGTACGCCGGCGAGCAGTGCAACCCCTTCTTCTTCAACGTCGCCTGGCAGAACGACAACCTGCATGAGGCTGTCGGCAAGGTCGTGCAGGACAAGGGTTTCAAGAACGTGGTCATCGTCACGCCCAACTATCCGGGGGGCAAGGACGCCGTTGCCGGCTTCAAGCGCTACTACAAGGGCAAGGTGGCCGAAGAGGTCTATACCAAGCTCGGCCAGCTCGACTACGCCGCCGAACTGGCCCAGATCCGCGCCTTGAAGCCCGACGCCCTGTTCTTCTTCCTGCCCGGCGGCATGGGCATCAACTTCGTCAAGCAATTCGTCGCCGCCGGCCTCTCCAAGGACATCCAGCTCTTCGCCCCCGGCTTCTCGGCCGACGAGGACGTCATCAAGGCGGTGGGTTCCTCCATGCTGGGCATGTTCAACTCCTCCCACTGGGCCCACGACATGGACAACCCGGAAAACAAGCGCTTCGTCGCCGACTTCGAGAAGGAATACGGCCGCATCCCCTCCCTCTACGCCTCCCAGGGCTACGACACGGCCCTCCTCATGGACGCCGCCGTGCGCGACGTCAAGGGCAGGGTGGAGGACAAGGAGGCTCTGCGGAAGGCCCTGGAAGCCAAGCGCTTCAAGTCGGTGCGGGGCGACTTCAAGTTCAACAGCAACCATTATCCGGTGCAGAACTACTACCTGCGGGTCATCGGCAAGGACGCCCAGGGGCGCGTGACCAACAAGACCATGGGGACCATTTTCAGCAACCACGCGGATGCCTACGTCAGCGCCTGCAAGATGAAGTGAGGCCAGTTGTCGTTTCTTGCGGTGCGGAAGTGACGGAGAGCCCATGACCCAGCTCGTCCTCGAACAGGCCTTGAATGGCCTCCAGTTCGGCCTCATGCTCTTTCTCCTCGCCGCCGGGCTGACCCTGGTCTTCGGCATCATGGACTGCATCAACCTGGCCCACGGGTCCCTCTACATGGTGGGCGCTTACTTCGTGGCGGCCGCCGCCCAGGCCTCGGGTTCCTTCTGGATCGGGCTGGGAGCGGGGGTGGCGGGCACGGCGCTGCTGGGTCTCCTGCTGGAGCTGTCCCTCTTCCGCCGCCTTTACCGGCGCGACCACTTGTCCCAGGTCCTGGCCACCTTCGCTCTCATCCTCATCGCCAACGAGGCGGTGCGGATGGTGCGGGGGGCGCAGCCGGTGCTCCTCAACCCGCCGGAGGCCCTGGCCGGGCCGGTGGAGATCGGTGATTTCGCCTATCCCGCCTACCGCCTGGTGATCATCGCCTGCGGCCTCGCCGTGGCGGCGGCGCTCTACCTGCTGGTGGCCAAGAGCCGGGTCGGCATGTGGGTGCGGGCCGGCGCCGCCAACCGGGAAATGACCGAGGCCCTGGGCATCGACGTGCAGCGGTTGTTCACGGCGGTGTTCGTCTTCGGCGCCGCCCTCTGCGCCCTGGCCGGCGGCCTGCTCGGGCCGCTCCTGGCGGTGCAGGTGGGCATGGGCGAGAGCGTCCTCATCCTGGCTTTCGTGGTCATCATCATCGGCGGCATCGGCTCCATCCGCGGCGCCCTGGTGGGCAGCCTCATCGTCGGCATCGCCGACACCCTGGGCCGGGCTCTCCTGCCCACCCTGCTGCGGGCTGCCATGCCGGCCGACGCGGCGGCCACCCTGGGGCCGGCCCTGGCTTCCATCCTCATCTACCTGCTGATGGCCGGCATCCTCTTCTTCCGGCCCCAGGGGTTGTTTCCGGCGCGGGCATAAGAGATGGGCTTCTACCACCCCGCCCCCTGGCAGCGGACCGCCGCCCTGGTCGGCTTCGCCCTCCTGGCCGTCCTGCCCTGGGGGCTGGAGGCCGTCGGCCAGGAGTTCTACGTCGGCTTCGCCACGCGGGTGATGATCTTCGCCCTGGCCGCCACCAGCCTCAACCTGGTGCTGGGCTTCGGCGGCATGTTTTCCCTCGGCCATGCCGCCTTCTTCGGCGTCGGGGCCTACGCCGCCGCCCTCCTGGCCGCGGCGGGGGTAGGCGAGGCCCTGGTCGTCCTGCCCGCCGCCATGGCGGCGGCCGGCGGGCTGGCCATGGTGGTGGGGGCGGTCAGCCTGCGCACCCGGGGCGTCTATTTCATCATGATCACCCTGGCCTTCGCCCAGATGGCCTACTACCTCGTCGTCTCCGCCCGTGCCTGGGGCGGCGACGACGGCCTGCCCCTGGCTGGGCGCCTGACCTTTGCCGGCTTCAGCCTGGCCGCCGATGGCGCCCTCTATGCCCTGGCCCTGGGCTGCCTGGCGCTGGTCGTGTTCTTCCTCGGCCGCCTGGCCGAGGCCCGCTTCGGCCGCGTCGTCCAGGCCATCCGCGAGAACGAGACGCGCATGGAAGCCCTCGGCTACCCCGTCTTCCGCTACCGCCTGGCCTGCTTCGCCCTGGGCGGCGCCCTGGCCGGCCTGGCCGGAGCCCTGCTGGTCAACCTCAGCGGCCTGGCCAGCCCCAATCTGCTGCAATGGACCCAGTCGGGCACCCTGCTGGTGATGGTCATCATCGGCGGCGCCGGCGCCCTCTACGGCGGCGTGGCGGGGGCGGCCATCCTGCTGCTGCTGGAGGAAATCCTGGCCGGCTTCACCCTGCACTGGCACATCGCCCTCGGCTTGCTGCTGCTGGCGGTGGTCTTCTTCGCCCCGCGGGGGGTGGAGGCCCTCTTCGGGAGGGACCGTGGCTGAGGCCCTGCTCGAAGTCGCCGGCCTCAGCCGCAGTTTCGGCGGCGTGCGGGCCCTGGACGGCGTCGATTGCGCGGTGGAGGAGGGCGAGGTGCATGCCCTCATCGGCCCCAACGGCGCCGGCAAGACCACTTTCATCCACCACGTTTCCGGCGCCCTGCGGCCCGATGCCGGGCACGTCCGCTTCGCCGGCCGCGAGGTGACGGCGCTGCCCATGCACCGGCGGGTGGCGGCGGGGCTGGCCCGCTCCTACCAGATCACCAACGTGTTCTCCCGCCTCTCGGCCCTCGACAATGTGATCCTCGCCGTTCAGGGGCGGCCCGACGCCGGCAGCAGCTTCCGCTTCTGGCGGCCCCTGCGGGCCGAGACCCGGCTCGCCGACGAGGCTGCCGCCTACCTGACCCAGGTCGGTCTGGCCGGACTGGAGGGCCGCCTGGCCGGCAGCCTCGCCCACGGCGAGCAGCGGGCCCTGGAGCTGGCCATGGCCCTGGCCTGCCGACCCCGCCTGCTGCTCCTCGACGAGCCCATGGCCGGCACCGGGCCGGAGGAGTCGGCCCGCCTGGTGGAGCTGATCGAACACCTGGCCCGCCACGTCACCATCCTCCTCGTCGAGCACGACATGGCCGCCGTCTTCCGCCTGGCGGACCGCATTTCGGTGCTGGTGGGCGGGCGCCTCGTGTGCACCGGCACGCCGGAAGCGGTGCGGGCCGACCCCGAGGTGCGCCGGGCCTACCTGGGGGACCACCTATGAGCGCCTCCGCCAGGCCGTCCGCAGGGGGCGCTCGTCCTCCCCTGGGGAGGGTGTCGCACAGCGACAGGAGGGTAGTCCGGTGAATGAATTGCTCCGCGTCGAGGGCCTGGAAGTCGCCTACGGCCCCAGCCAGGTGCTCTTCGGCATCGACCTCGCCCTCGGCGAAGGCGAGGCGGCGACCCTCCTCGGCCGCAACGGCATGGGCAAGACCACCACCCTGCGGGCGATCTGCGGCCTGGAGCCGGTGCGGGGCGGCTGCATCCGCTTCGCCGGCCAGCGCATCGACGGCTGGCGGCCCGACCGCATCGGCCGCGCCGGCATCGCCCTGGTGCCCGAGGGGCGGCAGGTCTTCCCCAACCTGACGGTGAAGGAGCACCTGGTGGCCTTCGCCGCCAACCGCGCCGGCAGCCGGGAGCCGTGGACGCCGGAGCGGGTCTTCGACCTCTTTCCCCGCCTGCGGGAGCGGGCCGGCAACCTGGGGGGCCAGCTTTCCGGCGGCGAGCAGCAGATGCTGGCCATCGGCCGCGCCCTGGTCACCAACCCGCGCCTCCTCATCCTCGACGAAGCCAGCGAGGGCCTGGCGCCCCTGGTGCGGGAGGAAATCTGGGCCTGTCTGGCCCGCCTGCGCCAGGCCGGCCAAGCCATCCTGGTGGTGGACAAGTACGTGGAAAAACTCATCGCCCTGGCCGACCGCCACACCATCGTCGAGGGCGGGCGGGTGGTCTGGCGGGGAGCCTCCGCCGAGCTGGACGCCGATCACGGCGTCTGGCACCGCTACCTGGGCATCTGACGGCGCCGGGTCAGCCGGCGGCGAGCCGCGACAGCTCCCGGTGCAGGAGGGCTTCGTCCCCCAGGTTCAGCTCCACCAGGCGGCGCAGGTGGGTGACGCTGTCCAGGTCGATTTCCCGGCAATGGAGGCCGAGTTTGCCGCCTTCGCGGTGGACGGCGGTGGCTTCCATGCGGATGGCGACCCCCTCGCCGTCGAGGTGGATCTTCAGGGTGCAGGGGGTGCCCATGGGGATGAAAATACCGGCGGGCGCGTCGACCAGGGCGCCGCGCAGGGAAAGGTCGGCGACGGCGACGGCCAGTTCGGCGTCGGGCAGGATCAGCCGGGCGGCGGCCTGGAAGCGGATGCGGGAGAACTGGCGGCGGTTGGCGAGCATGGGAACCTCCCCGGCGGCTACTTCCCCTGCATGTTACCCCAGAGGAGCTTGTGCAGTTGCATCTGGAAGCGCACCGGCAGGCCGTCGGCCAGGATCCATTCGGCCAGTTGCCGGGGTTCGAGCTGGCCCTGGGCCGGCGACAGCAGCACCGGGCAGCGCTCGGCGAGGCGCCATTCGCGGATGGCGTCGCAGGCCCACTCGTAGTCGGCCCGGGAGGCGACGATGATCTTCACCTCGTCGCGGGGGCCGAGGTTGTCCAGGTTTTCCCAGCGATTGCGTGCGGCCTCGCCGGAATCCGGGGCCTTGAGATCCATGATGCGGGACACCCGCGGATCCACCGGGGCGATGTCGAGGGCCCCGGAAGTTTCCAGGGAGACGTCGTAGCCGGCGTCGCAGAGGGCGGCGAGCAGCGCCGGGCAATCCTTCTGGGCCAGGGGCTCGCCGCCGGTGACGCAGACCTGCCGCGTCGGGTGCCGGCCAACGGTGGCCAGGATGTCGGCCACTTCCATGGCCGTGCCGCCGGTGAAGGCGTAGGCCGTGTCGCACCAGGCGCAGCGCAGGGGGCAGCCGGTGAGGCGTACGAACACCGTCGGCAGGCCGACCCGGGACGCTTCCCCCTGCAGGGAGAAGAAGATTTCCGTGATGCGCAGGGCCACCGCTTACTTCTTCTTCAGCTTCTGGCGGGCGGCCTCGGCCGCGGGCGAATTGGGGTACTTGGCGACCAGGGTCTCCAGGGTGCGCCTGGCCCAGGCGGGATTGCCCATTTCCTGCTGGCAGGTGGCGATGGCGGCCATGGCGTCGGGGGCCTTGGCGCTATCCGGCCACTTGCTCGGGACGACGCTCTGCACTTCGATGGCCTTGCGGCAGTCCCGCTGCGCGAACCAGGCATTGCCCATCCAGAACTGGGCGTTGGGCGCCAGGGTGCCGTCGGGGTGCTTCTGCAGGAAGGTGGCGAAGGCGGCGGCGGCCTCCTTGTACTTGTTGCCCTTGAAGAGATTGAGGGCGGCCTCGTACTCCCGGCCTTCCGCCGCCGGGTCGGCGGCGGGCCTGGCGGCCTCGGTCGCCGGTGCTTCGCCGGTGGCGGCCCCGGGCTGGGGTTCCAGCTTGCGCAGGCGGCTGTCCAGGTCGAGGTAGAAATCCTGCTGGCGCTTCTTGGCCGTTTCGAGCTCGTAGGTCAGGGTCTCGATCTGGCCGCGCAGGCGGGCGATTTCCTCGGCCTGGCGGGAGATCTGGTTGGCCAGCTCGAGCTGGGCCTTGGCCTGCTGGTCGAGGCGGGTTTCCGTCTTGACCCGGAAGTCGGCGATCTGGCGGCGGGCCTCCTCGTCGTCGAACAGGCCAGCCTGCGCCTGCCCGGCGCCGAGGGCGGCAAGGACGAGGGCGACACGCAGGCGGCGGGTCCAGACCCCCCGCCGGGCCACGCCGAAGGGGGGCTGCGCCCCCGCGGGGGGCGGCGAGTGACGCGAGCGCGGGGGCCGTGTCATTTTCAGAACTCGCCCTTGCCGGTGGGGCCCTTGTAGAGCATGTCGGCGCGCCGGTTCTCGGCCCAGGCGGCCTCGTCGTGGCCTTCGGCCTTGGGCTTCTCCTCGCCCAGGCTGACGGATTCGACCTGGTCTTCCTTGGCGCCCAGCAGCACCAGGGATTTCTTCACGGCGTCGGCGCGCTTCTGGCCGAGGGAGAGGTTGTACTCGCGGCTGCCGCGCTCGTCGGTGTTGCCCTGGATGAGCATCTTGAAGTTGCGGTTGTTGCTCAGGAACTTGGCGTGGGCGGCGACGAGATCCTTGTACTCGTCCTTGACCTCGTACTTGTCGAGGTCGAAATAGACGCTGCGCTTGGAGAGGACGCTCTTGGGGTCGGTCAGTTCCCGGGGCAGGCCGCTGCCGTCCAGGCTGTCGGCGGTGACGCGGGCCACGCTGGCGCCGTCGCTGCCGCTGCGGCTTTCGACGGGGGCGCCGCCGGTCTGGTCGGTGGGGGTGGAGCTACAGCCGGCCAGGGCGGCGGCGATGAGCGCGGGGATCAGAAGTTTTTTCATTACATGGACTCCGGGTGTGGGACGGGTGGTGGATTACTGGAGGAAGGGCCCCCAGGCCGGCTCGCGGACGTCGCCGGCGGAAATGGAAAGGCGTTGCTTGATGCGGCCGTCGGAGGAGACGGCGGAAAGGACGCCGCGGCCCCCCATCTCGGTGGCGATGAGGATCATGCGGCCGTTGGGGGCGAAGCTGGGCGATTCATCCTTGTGGGAATCGGTGAGCACCTGCACCTGGCGGGAGGCGAGGTCCATGACCGCCAGCTGGAAGCGGCCCTCGCGGCGGCTGATGAAGGCCAGGGTCTTGCCGTCCGGAGAAGGGCGCGGGGAGACGTTGTAACTGCCCTCGAAGGTGACGCGCTGGACGCCGCTGCCGTCGGCGTTGGCCCGGTAGATCTGGGGGCTGCCGCCGCGGTCGGAGGTGAAGTAGAGGGCGCTGCCGTCGGGGGCGAAGCGGGGCTCGGTGTCGATGCCGGCGGAGCTGACCAGGCGCTGGACGCCGCTGCCGTCGGCATTGATGACGTAGAGCTGGGAGCCGCCGTCCTTGGTGAGCACGACGGCCAGCCGGCGGCCGTCCGGCGACCAGGCGGGGGCCGAGTTGGAGCCCTTGAAATTGGCCACCGCCTGCCGTTTGCCGGACGCCAGGGAGTGCACGAAGATGATAGGTTTCTTGTTCTCGAAGGAGACGTAGGCCACCCGGGTGCCGTCCGGCGACCACGCCGGCGAGATGATGGGTTCCTTGGAAACCAGGGCCGCCTGGGCGTTCTGGCCGTCGGCGTCGGCGATTTGCAGTTCGTAGCGGCCGCCACTCTTGACCACGTAGGCGATGCGGGTGGAGAAGATGCCCTTTTCGCCGGTGAGCTTTTCGTAGATGAAATCGGCGATGCGGTGGCCGGCGGTGCGCAACTGGGCGCTGGAGGTGACGTAGGCGGCGCCGCCGAGGGAAATCTGCTTGTTGGTGTCGTAGAGGCGGAAACGGGCCTCCAGGCGGCCGTCGGGGGTGGTGCCGAGGCTGCCGGCGGCGATGGCGTCGGCGCCCTTGCCCTTCCATTCGGCGTGGTTGATGGGGGAATTCTCGTTGAGGCCGGCGCCGGAGGCATCCACCAGGCGGAACAGGCCGCTGCGCTCCAGGTCGGCGCGGATGACCGAGGTCAGGGCCCGGGCGGTGCCGGCATCGCCGGCGAAATCGGCGATGGCCACCGGGATGCGGTTGGCGCCGGCGCCGGTGATCTCGATGGACAGCTGGGCCTGGGCGACGGCTGCCGCCAGGGCCAGGGCGAGGAGGGAAAAGTGGCGGAAAAGTTGGCGCATTGCGTTCATTTGGCGTGGATTTTCGCGATTTTACTCTTCAATCGGACGGTATTTTATTTCCAGTACCCGCTGGAACAGGGCCGGGTCGTCCGGCTTGGGCAGGGGTGAGGACTTGAGGATGGCCCGCTCGATGGCGGTGTCGAGGCCGGGGTTGCCGCTGGTTTTTTTCAGCTTCACCGCCAGGACCTCGCCGGAAGGTAGTTGGTTGACCTCGAAGACGGCTTCCGGGTTGCCCTGGATGCCGGGGGGCAGGACGATGTTGCCGCGGATCTTGCCGCGGATCTTGGCGGCGTAGTCGGCCATGCCGCGCTTGCTGGCGGCGGCGCGCTGCTCGGCCTCGGCCTGGGCCTTCAGTTGCGATTCCTTCTGGGCCTGGGCGGCGAGGGTGCGCTGCTGCTGCTCGTGCTTTTCCCGCTCCATCATTTCCTTGAAGGGATCGGCCTTGGGCTCGGGTTTCGGCTCCGGTTTCGGCTCTGGCTTCTTCGGCTCGGGTTTCTTCTTTTCTTCCTTGAGGGCGATGTCCGGCCTGGGGGGCGGTTTCACCTCGGGCTTCGGTTCCGGCTTGGGCTCCGGCTTCGGTTCGGGCCGGGGTTCCGGCCGCGGCGGCGGGGGCAGGGTCGTCGCCGGGGCGGGGCGGGCGGACCACAGTTCCACCTCGACGCTTTCCGGCTGCTGCTGCTTCCACTGGACGCCGAAGAAGAGCACCGCCACCAGCAGCACGTGCATCAGCACCGTCAGCGCCAGGGCCGGCCTCTTGCCCGGTTCGACCCGTTCCAGGGGAATCATTTTCCTTGCGGCTGCACCAGGAGGCCGACGCGCTTGACCTGGGCGCGCTGGAGTTCGTCCATGACCTTGAGGACGGCCTCGTACTTGACGTTCTTGTCGCCGGCGATGAGCACCGGCTGCTCCGGGTTCTTCTCCTGGGCGGCGAGGACGGCGCTCTTCAGTTCGCTGCGGGAGACGCTGCGCTCGACGCCCTTGCCGGCCCGGTCGGTGAGGGTCAGGCTCTCGTCCGCCTTGATGGCGACCTCCAGGGGCGCGGCCGGGGCCTGGGGTGCCTTGCCCACGGAGGGCAGGTCGATGCTGCCGGTGGTCATCATCGGTGCCGCCACCATGAAGATGACCAGCAGCACCAGCATGACGTCGATGTAGGGGACGACGTTGATCTCGTTTTTCAGGCGGCGCGGGCGCATCCCCTTACCTCATCTGCCGCTGCAGGATGTTGGAGAACTCTTCCATGAAGCTCTCGAAGCGTGTGGCCAGGCGGTCGATGTCATGGGAGAAGCGGTTGTAGGCCAGCACCGCGGGGATGGCGGCAAAAAGGCCGATGGCGGTGGCCACCAGGGCTTCGGCGATGCCGGGGGCGACCGCCGCCAGGGTGGCCTGGCCGACGTTGGACAGCCCGCGGAAGGCGTGCATGATGCCCCACACGGTGCCGAACAGGCCGATGTAGGGGGAAACCGAGCCCACCGAGGCGAGGAAGGCGAGGTGGGATTCCAGGGCGTCCATCTCCCGCTGGTAGGTGGCGCGCATGGCGCGGCGGGAGCCGTCCACCACGTCCTTCGGGTCGAGGTTCTTCTGGCCCCGCAGCTTGGTGAATTCGCGGAAGCCGGCTTCGAAGATACGCTCCATGGCGCCGGCGTGGTGGCGGTCGTTGACGGCGCTGCTGTAGAGGTTGTTGAGGTCGCCGCCGGACCAGAAATCCTTCTCGAAGTCTTCGGTCTGGGTGCGGGACTGGCGCACCGCGAACCACTTCATGAAGATGTAGTACCAGGACATGAAGGAGACGGCGGCAAGCAGTCCCATGACCGCCTGCACCACGGCGCTGGCGTTGAGGATGAGGTGGAGGATGGAGAGGTCCTGGGTGACGTTCATTGCAGCGCTTCCAGTTTGGCTCGCAGGAAATCGGGGATGGGGGCGGTTTTCATACGGTCGACGTCGACGCAGACGATCTGGATGGTGCCGGTGACCAGTTCTTCCTCGCCGCGGCGCACGTGCTGGCGGAAGACCACCTGGGCGCGGCCGAGCTTTTCCACCTCCAGGCCGACGGTGAGGGCGTCGTCCAGGCGGGCGGGCCGCAGGTACTCGCAGCTCACCGACTTGACCACGAAGGCGATGCGGGCGTCCCGGGCCAGGTCGGACTGGTCGTGGCCCACCTGGCGCATCCATTCGGTGCGGCAGCGCTCGAAATACTTCAGGTAGTTGGCGTAATAGACGACCCCGGCCGCATCGGTATCCTCGTAGTAGATGCGCACGGGGATGGCGAAGGCATTGGGCTTCTGTTCGTATTTCATGGCGCCGGATTGTACCTTACCGCGTTGCAGCAATATGTAACGATCTGTTGCTATCCCATTGATATTCCTTGCAAGGCCGGCGGAAATCCCGGCGCGGAACGAGGGCCCCCGGGGCCCTGGCGGCAGCCGCCAGCGCCGGCGGCATCGGGCGAAGGGACTAGTCCTTCGCGCCCGCCGCGGTCGCCGGCCCATCCGGTAACATCGGCCATCACGCCTCCGTCGCCCCAGCCATGGCCTTCGACTTCAAACGCTTCGCCCGCCACTACCTGGTGGCCGATACACCGCCCCTGGCTCCGGCCGAACGGCGCAAGGCGGCCCTGGGCACCCTGGCGGGTATGGCCGTGGCGGGCGCGCTGCTGCTGGCGGCACCGGCCGGCAGCATCTGGCTGGTGGCCGCGGTCGGCGCCTCCTGCATCATCCTCTTCGCCCTTCCCCACAGCCCCCTGGCCCAGCCCTGGTCCATCCTCGGCGGCTACCTGGGGGCCACCGTCTTCGCCCTGGCGGCCGCCGCCCTCGTGCCCTGGCCCCTGGCCGCCGCCGCCCTGGCGCTGGGGGCGACGGTGTGGTTCATGACCCGTTGCAAGTGCCTGCATCCGCCGGGGGGCGCCCTCGTCCTCCTGATCGTGGCGGAAGGGGCGCCCACCGCCGCCCATGCCCTGCATGTCATGGGCGTGGTCCTGGCCAACGCCCTGGCGGCGCTGCTGGCGGCCCTGCTCATCAACAACCGGGTGCTGGGGCGCCGCTATCCCCAGTGCCGTACCGACGCCCCGGCCAGCCCCCACCGCACCGGCGACGGCCTGCCCACCGAGCGCACCGGCCTTTCCCACGCCGATCTCGACCACGCCGTGCGGGCCCATGGTACCTTCGTGGACATCCAGGAGCAGCAACTGGTGGATATCTACAACCTGGCGGTGCGCAGCGCCTTCGAGCGCCACCTGGGGGTTTCCTGCGGCGACATCATGGCCCGGGACGTGGTGACGGTGGAATTCGGCACCGACCTGGAGGAGGCCTGGACCCTGCTGCGCCGCCACAAGATCAAGGCCCTGCCGGTGGTGGACAGCTTCCGGCGCGTGGTGGGCATCGTCACGGTCGCCGACTACCAGCGCCAGCTCGACGACACCACCGCCGCCGGCCTGGCTACCCGCCTGCAGGGCCTCCTGCGCCGCACGCCGGGCGATGCCTCGGAAAAGGCCGAGGTGGTGGGCCAGATCATGACCAGGGACGTCTATACCGCCGCCATCACCACGCCGGTGGCGGAACTGGTGCATCAGCTTTCGGACAAGGGTTTGCACCACATCCCGGTGGTGGATGAGAAGAAGAAGCTGGTGGGGATGGTCACCCAGTCCGACCTCATCGCCGCCCTTTACCGGCGGGTGGCGCTGGCGGCGGCGTGATTGCCGCGGCGGCGGTATACTGACCGCCGGTTCACGTTGCGCAAAGGCAGGCCATGGGCAAGATCATCCGCGAAAAGTTCGAAAACGGCGTTCTCGTTTCCCGGGAAGTGGAACAGGTCGGTTCCGACGGCCTGCAGGTGGCCAAGCTGTGCGTGCAGATCGTCATGGCCATCGGCATCTGCGTCATCGCCGTCCTCAGCGTCCACGACAGCCTCGCCCTCTCCGGCATGGTGGACCAGGCGGGCATGGTGGACAGCGCCTGCCAGGCACCTCGCCTCTCGTCCTGACCGGGAGCCTGTTGCAGGGCGGTGCGCCACGGGCTACGACAGGCCTGTCCTGAGCAATGTCGAAGGGCCCAGCCCGAACGGAGCGGGGTAACGGATTGCCGGATCAACAGCCCCGCCGCCGCACGTCGCAGGGCACGCCCCGCAGGGCGTTGCTGCCGGCCACGGCGTCGAAGGCTTCCTCATCCACGCAGGCGTTGTAATTGACCGGGGCTTCGGCATCCCACCAGCCGTAGTGCGCCCAGACCGTGCCGGCGGCGAGCCGCGGGTTGACGACCCCGGTGCAGTGCATTTCCCCGGCGGCGGTGCGGATGGCGATGGCGTCGCCGCTGGCGATGCCCCGGGCGGCGGCCACGTCCGGGGCCAGCTCGGCCTCGGGAGCCGGCTGCCGGACGCGGAGCGAGGGGATCTGGCGGAACTGGCTGTGGCAGTAGGGCACGGTCTTGCCGCAGGTGAGCAGGTAGGGCAGGCCGGGAGGGGCTTCCGGCGGCACGAATTCGGGCAGGGGCTGGCCGGTGTGGCGGGCGAGGTCGGCGGACCACAGGGTGATGGCAGGCACCGGCGGCTCGACGGTGAGGCGGGTGGTGGCCAGGCCCCGGGGCGATGCCCGCAGGGCGGCCGGGTCGAGGCCGCTGGGCGCCAGGACATGGCGCAGGCCGGCTTCCGGATCGCCGTCGAAGAAATCGTCGGCGAGGCCCAGGGCCACCGCCAGGTCGAAGACCATGCGGGTGTCGGAACGGGCCTCTCCCGGTGGTGGCACGACGGCGGGGCGCAATTGCAGGCGGGTGTCGGCGCTGCGGCTGACGAGGAAGCCGGGCTGCAACCCTTCCCGTTCCCAGCACGAGGCGGCGGGCAGCAGGAGGTCGGCCCAGCGCGCCGTCGGCGTCGGGAACAGTTCGCTCTGGACGAAGAAATCGAGCTTGCCCAGGGCCGCCTCGGCCTGGCCGGCGCCGGGCTTGGAAACGAGGAAGTTGCTGCCGAAGGCCACCAGGGCACGGACCGGGTAGGGCTTGCCGCTGACGACGGTGCGGAACAGGTCGCGGGTGGTGATCCAGCCGCGGCCGGGCGGGCCCAGGGGGCGTTCTTCCAGGCCGAGGGTCAGGCGCCGGGTGGCCGGCGTCACGGCGGCAAAGGCGGCGATGTCGTTGAGCAGGGGCTTGGGGAACCAGCGGTTGCCGCCCGGCTGGCCGAGGCTGCCGGTGAGGGCGTAGAGGATGCCGATGGCGCGGGTGGCGGCGGTGGCTTGCCCCTGCTGGCCGGTGCCCGTCCAGGTGACGAGGGAGACTGGCCGGTTCTCGCCGAGGAGCGCAGCAACCCGGCGCAGGTCGGCTTCGCCGACGCCGGTGACGGCGGCCACCCGGGCCGGCGGCCAGGCCGCCGCCCCGGCCGCCAGGCGCTCGATGACGGTGTCGGCGCCGTCGGGGGCCGGGTCGAAGGCGTCGGAATGGCGGCGCAGGAAGGCCAGGTCGGCGCCGCCTTCGTCGAGGAGCAGGTGGATGAGGCCGAGGGCCAGGGCGGCGTCGGTGCCGGGGCGCACCGGCAGCCACAGGTCGGCGAGGCGGGCGAGGCCGTTCTGGCGTGGGTCCACCACGATGAGGCGGGCGCCCCGCCGCTGCGCCGCCCGGATGCGCTCGGTCTGGGCCAGCCAGGTGGCGGGCGGGTTGCAGCCCCAGAGCACGATGGTTTCGCTTCGCTCGAAATCCGCCATGCCCAGGCCGGCGCCCCAGGTGTGGGCGGTGCCGAAGTCCCGGTGCCAGTTGCAGTTCTCGGTGGCGAAGACCAGGTTGGGGCTGCCCCACAGGTGGGCCAGCCGATGGATCCAGCCGAAGCTGTCGGCGACGGCTGTCCCGCTCGGCGTGGCGACAGCGAAGGCCGTCCCCTGCGGGCCGGCAGCCTGCAGGCGTTCCCCGGCCCAGGCCAGGGCCTCGCCCCAGCCGACGGGCTGCCAGCCGGGGTCGGCCTCGCCCTTGGGGCGGGTACGCCGCAGGGGCGTGGTCAGGCGCTCCGGGTGGGCGACCAGTTCCGGCGCCGCCCGGGCCTTGATGCAGATGGCTTGCCCCGTGGGGTGCAGCGGATCGGGGTCGACGCGCACCAGGCGCCCGTCCTCCACGGTCGCCAGGCAGCCGCAGCGGGAGATGCAGAGGGCGCAATAGGTGGGAATGACGCGACGGGCCATGGCGGCCATTCTAGGCCGGCGGCATGGGGGCGCCAGTCGGCCATCGGGCCTAGGCCCGTCGGACTACGCTGCGTCCCCGCAGGGCGGCGGCGAAGCCCAGGCGGGCGAGAGCGAGGAGGTCGTGCCGGTCGTCCAGTGCTTCCGCGGGGACGGCGTGGTAGGCGATGGTGACGGTCTTGCCCTGGCGCTGGTAGAGGAAGGGCGGCATGTCCCGCTTCTCGAAAGCCTCCCGGTTCTCGGCGTCCGCCTTGACGTAGAGGATATCGTCGGCGATGAGGGCGAACATCAGGCCGTCCAGGTAAAGGCCGTAGCCGCCGAACATGCGCTTGGCCCGCACGGCCCCGAGGGGTTCCAGCAATTCGACGACGTACTCGGCGAATTCCCGGCTGGCCACGGCTATTCTTCGGCCAGCAGGTCGCGCACGACGGCGCTGTTGGGTTCGGCCAGCCCCAGGTGGCGGTAGATGGCGGGGGTGGCGATGCGCCCGCGGAGCGTCCGCTGCAGGTAGCCCTGCTGGATGAGGTAGGGCTCCAGCACGTCCTCGATGGTGTCACGGGCTTCGCCGATGGCGGCGGCGAGATTGTCGACGCCCACCGGGCCGCCGCCGAACTTGTCGATGACGGCGCTGAGAAGCTTTCGGTCCATGATGTCGAGACCGGCCGGGTCCACGTCGAGCATGGCCAGCGCCGCGTCGGCGACGGCGCGGGTGATGCAGCCGTCGGCCTTGACCTCGGCGTAGTCACGCACCCGCCGCAGCAGGCGGTTGGCGATGCGGGGGGTGCCGCGGGAGCGCTTGGCGATTTCCAGGGCGCCTTCCGGGTCGATGGGAGCGTTCAGAAGGCTCGCCGAACGGCTGACGATGCTCTGCAGTTCGCCCGGGGTGTAGAACTCCAGGCGGGCGACGATGCCGAAGCGGTCGCGCAGCGGGTTGGTCAGCATGCCGGCCCGGGTGGTGGCGCCGACCAGGGTGAAGGGCGGCAGGTCGAGCTTCACCGAGCGGGCGGCGGGGCCTTCGCCGATCATGATGTCGATCTGGAAATCCTCCAGGGCCGGGTAGAGGATTTCCTCCACCACCGGGCTCAGGCGGTGGATTTCGTCGATGAAGAGAACGTCGTGGGGTTCGAGATTGGTGAGGATGGCGGCCAGGTCGCCGGCCCGCTCCAGCACCGGCCCCGAGGTCTGGCGCAGATTGACGCCCATCTCGTGGGCGACGATGTGGGCGAGGGTGGTCTTGCCCAGTCCCGGCGGGCCGAAGAGCAGCACGTGGTCGAGGGAATCGCCGCGCTTCTTGGCCGCCTGGATGAAGATTTCCAGTTGCTCCCGAATCTTGGACTGGCCGGTGTAGTCGGCCAGTCGCTTGGGCCGCAGGGCGCGCTCCAGGGCCTCTTCCTGGGCGGATTTCGACTGGGGGGCGATGAGGCGGTCGGCGCCCCGGAGGAAGTCCCCTGGGGGGGTGCCCAGTTTGTCGGTTTCGATCATGGAGCGGCTTCTTCCTGCGTCCAGGCGCTGATCATGGCATGGCCCAGGGCCAGCAGCACCGGCCCGAGGAAAATGCCGATGAAGCCGAAGACCATCACCCCGCCCAGCACGCCAAGGGCGATGAGGAGGATGGAGATGCCGGCGCCGCGGGCGATGAGGATGGGTTTGACGAAGTTGTCGATGCTGCTGATGACCAGCACGCCCCAGGCCACCATGAAGATGGCCCAGCCGGTCTGGCCGGAATCGTAGAGCCACCAGGCGGCGCCGCCCCAAAGGAGCACGGGCCCGGCGGGGATGAGGGAAAGGAAGAAGGTGGCGAAGCCCAGCAGCACCGCTGCCGGTACCCCGGCGATGAGGAAGCCGATGAGCGCCACCGCGCCCTGGGCCGCCGCCGTCCCCACCAGGCCGAGCATGACGCCGATGACCGTGCCGCGGGCGAGATCGAGCATCTTCTCGCCCAGCTCGCCCCCCAGCCGGCGGGCGGCGGTGGTCAGCGCCCGGCCGATGGCCTCGCCGTCCCGGTAGAGGAAAAAGACGATGAACAGGACCAGTACCAGTTGCAGCAGGCCGTTGGCGACGATGCCGCCGAGTGACAGCGCCAGGTTGCGGGCCGGTTCGACCAGTGGCTTGACCAGCTTGTTCAGCTCTTCCCGGCTGCTGGCGATGCGCCGCCAGGTGGCGTCGAGTTCCGGGCCGACGATGGGGAGGCTGCCGAGGATGGCCGGAGGTTCGGCCGGCAGGCCCTGCTCGATGTAGGGCTTGCTCTTGGCCACCAGTCCTTCGACACCATCCACCAGGCCGCCGGAGAGGAAGATCATGGGCACCAGCATGACCAGCACCAGGAGCAGGGTCATGACGGCGGCGCTACGGCCGTTGCGGCCCTGCAGCCGGGGCAGCACCTGCTTCGCGTAGAAGGGCCAGGTGCAGATCCACAGCACGAAGGCGAAGAGCACGGCGCCGATGAAGGGCCACAGCACCGCGATGCAGCCGGCGATGAGAAAGCCGATGAGGGCCAGGCGGGCGAGGCGGGTGGGGCTGGTGTCGCGTTCCACGTCAGACCTTGGACAGGAGCTTCAACGCCTGGCGGATGCCGTCCGAGGTGCCGACGCCGGCCGGCAGGGGCTTCATGGCGGCGGTGGCTTCCCGCTCGTTGTAGCCCAGGGCCATGAGGGCGTTGAGGATGTCCTGGCTGTTGTCGCCGGCCGCCGGCAGGGCGGCGGCGGTGGTGTCGGCGAGCTTGCCCTTCAGCTCCAGCAGCAGGCGTTCGGCGGTCTTCTTGCCGATGCCGGGAATCTTGGTCAGCCGGCCGACTTCCTGGCGGGCGACGGCAGCGGCGAGGTCGCCCACCGACAGGCCGGACAGCACCGAGAGGGCGGTACGGGCGCCGATGCCGGAAATCTTGAGCAACTGGCGGAAGGCGAAGCGCTCGGCCTCGCTCAGGAAGCCGTAGAGGAAATGGCCGTCCTCGCGCACCGCGAAGTGGGTGAGCAGCGTCAGCATTTCACCGGCGGCCGGCAGGTTGTAGAAGGTGCTCATGGGCACGTCCAGCTCGTAGCCGACGCCGTGGACGTCGAGCACGATCTGGGGCGGGTTTTTTTCGGCGAGGGTGCCAGTGAGTCGTCCAATCATTTCAGTATGCTACCTGATAAGGTTTGACTCCCCGAAGTGTTTGCCCAAGTGTCTTCGGAGAAATGCCTGCACATCAAACGCATCCGGAAATGGCGGCATGACCGCATCGGTCGCGGGAAAGCCGAATCTTCTAAGTTGGTACCGAATGTGCGATGATATTGGCATTTTCGCGGAGTGGCTCTCCGATAGACGCAAGAGGAGCGTAATAAGTGGTTACATCGTCAATAAAAAAGAAAGATCGGCCCGGGGTTGTGAAGCTTATCCGGGTCAGCTTGGAGCGACAAACGGTTGAGGCCTACGAAGGAAATGCTCGTGTTTTCCTGTTCGAGTGTGTATCCGGAGACAAAGACCATCCGACGGATCGAGGCGTTTTCAAAATTTTTGACAAGCGGCATCCCTACCGTAGCCAAACTTATAACGTTCAAATGAATTACGCCTTGTTTTTCACCCATGACGGCAAGGCATTGCATCAGTACCACGGCGTGGTGCCATTGGCTGTTGTTCGTACTGCACGTAATGGCGTTGGTGACTGGTTCGGGTCACATGGCTGTGTTCGTTTGTCCGAAGCGGATGCGAAGATCCTTTTTGATTGGGCTCCTCGCGGTACGACCGTTCAGGTGCAATGACGGGATGGAAATCAGAAAGACTCTATTCGCTGGCAGTCTTTTCCTCGTGGGAGCAATTTGTGGCTTCGCCTTGGCAGTTTATAGGACAAGTTTTCCGACCGAATCAGTTGAGGTTGCGCCGGGGACAGAAGCCATCAGCGTACTAGAAGAGGAGGTGATGTCGCTCATCTACACGACAGAAGCGCTGACGTTCGGTGCGCAACGCTCGCAACCAGGGGGGCGCTTTGCCGTACAAATCACTTTTTCAGACGGGCGTAGCGCGCAGCAATGCATCGCTTCACCGGACTTGGCTGGGTCGCTTACAGCGTTGTCGACCATTGTTGCAAGGCGGCAGATTCAACTACAGCGGGTAGAAACCGAGTTCCCAAGAAAGCTAGGAACGCTCGAAATCAGAGATCGTATGGTTGGCGAGAGCAGTCGGCCAATTGAAATCTTGACTGACGCAAACCGGAACACTCTAGCGGCTCGCTATGAGGGAGCGGTTATCGAGATTGAGAATCCACCCTCCACTTTCTTGCAACTTGAGGGTGGGTGCCAGGCTTTAGGGCTACAGTGACAGGTAGCCTGCGCAAATAAGCCGTATTAAATCAGCCGGCCGCCCCGCACGCGATAGCCCGCCGCTTTTGCCAACCCTCCCAGGGCGCCCAGGCCCAAGCCGCCGTGGGCGTGGCAGATGGCACAGGCCAGGGCGTCGGCGGCGTCGGCCGTCGGCGCGCCGGGCAAGGAGAGCAGTTTGACCACCATGTGCTGCACCTGCTCCTTGGCGGCCTTGCCGTGGCCGACCACCGCCTGCTTGACCTGAAGGGCGGTGTATTCCGCCACCGGCAGGCCGGCGTGGACCAGGGCGGAAAGGGCGGCACCCCGGGCCTGGCCGAGGAGCAGGGTGGATTGGGGATTGACGTTGACGAATACCTTCTCCACCGCTGCCTGGCCCGGTGAGTAAGTGCTTACAACCTCGCTGATTCCGGAGAACAGGGTTTTGATGCGGTCGGGGAGGGATTCGGATTCCTTCGACTTGATACAGCCGCTGGCGACATAAACCAGTTGGTTGCCGTGCTTCTCGATGACGCCAAAGCCCGTCACCCGCAGGCCGGGATCGATGCCGAGGATGCGAATCGCGTTCATTTTGCCTTGGCCACCAGGTAGACACCGCTCACCGCCAGGATCATACCCGCCAGGGCGACCGGCGACAGGGTCTCCCCGAAAGCCGCCCAGGCGATGAGGGCGGTCGTCGGCGGGGTGAGGTAGAAGAGGCTGGCCACGTTGACGGCGCTGCCGCTGCGGATGAGCAGGTTCAAGAGGCTGATGGCGCCGAGGGAGAGCACCAGCACCAGCCAGCCGAGGGCGAAGGCGAAGGGAACAGTCCATTCGATGCGGAAGTCCTCGAACGCGGCGACGGCGAGGGCGGTGACGACAGCCGTCGGCACGAACTGGATGACCGAGCCGGTGCGCAGGTCGAAGCGGGCGCAGAAGCGCTTCTGGTAGAGGGTGCCGGCGGTGATGCCGAGCAGCGCCGCCAGCGCCGGCAGGAGCATGGGGCCGAGGGCGCCGCCGCTGCCGAACTTGCCCGACACCACCAGGCCGACGCCGGCGAAGCCAAGGGCGAGGCCGCCCCACTGCCGCGGGCTGACCTTTTCCCCCAGCAGCCAGCCGGCACCGAGGGCCGTCAGCAGGGGCTGCATGCCGACCACCAGGGCGGTGACGCCGGCCGGCAGGCCGTGGCCGATGGCGACGAAGACGCCCCCCAGGTAGACGGCGTGTACCAGGATGCCGGAGACGCCGATGTGCAGCCACTGGCGCGGCTCCCGCGGCCAGGGGGCGCGGGTGGCGAGCGCGATGGCGGTCATCAGGGCGATGACGATGCCGTAACGGACGAGGAGGAAGGAGAGGGGCTCGGCGTAGGGCAGGCCGAACTTGGCGCCGATGAAGCCGGTGCTCCAGAGGAAGACGAAGAGGAGGGGGTAGAGTTTCTGCATGAAAAAAGGCGGCGCCGGGGCGCCGCCTTGTCCTGGGCGCGGCCCGGATTACTCGTCCATGACGGCGGTGGTGTAGATCTCCTGCACGTCGTCCAGGCCTTCCAGGGCGTCGAGGAGCTTCTGCATCTTGACCGCGTCGTCGCCGGTCAGTTCGCTTTCGCCCTCGGGCTTCATGGTGACCTCGGCGAATTCCGGCTTGAAACCGGCGGCTTCCAGGGCATCCTTGACGGTGATGAAGTCGGCGGGGCCGGTGATGACTTCGATGGAGCCGTCGTCGTTGCTGTTCACGTCCTCGGCGCCGGCCTCGATGGCGGCGTCCATGAGGGCGGCCTCGTCGGTGCCGGGGGCGAAGATCATCTGGCCGCAGTGCTTGAACTGGAAGGCGACGCAGCCGTCGGTGCCCATGTTGCCGCCGTACTTGTTGAAGGCGTGGCGCACTTCGGCGACGGTGCGGGTCTTGTTGTCGGTGAGGCAGTCCACCATGACGGCGGCACCGCCGATGCCGTAGCCCTCGTAGCGGACCTCGACGTAATCGACGCCTTCCAGCTCGCCGGTGCCCTTCTTGATGGCGGTGTCGATCTTGTCCTTGGGCATGTTGATGCCCTTGGCCTTGTCCACCGCCACCCGCAGGCGGGGGTTGAAGCCGGGGTCGCCGCCACCCATCTTGGCGGCGACGGTGATTTCCTTGGCGATCTTGGAGAAGGCGGCGCCGCGCTTCTCGTCCTGGCGGCCCTTACGGTGCTGGATATTGGCCCATTTGGAATGTCCGGCCATGGTGAACCTCGTCGTCGAGCGCTTGCGCCGCAGTTTTGACCGGCTTCATGCCAATCACTTGCGGCGCAAATGGTTGATAATAGGGCGCGAATTCTAGCACAACGCCCTGTTCGATCCCCGGAGACCCCCCCATGGCCGACCCCCTCTACCTCGCCAAGTCGGAAGAAGGCTACCCCGCCCTGCTGCCCCAGATGGCCAACCGCCATGGCCTCATCACCGGCGCCACCGGCACCGGCAAGACCGTCACCCTGCAGTCCATGGCCGAGCGCCTGTCCTACGCCGGCGTGCCGGTGTTCATGGCCGACGTCAAGGGCGACCTTGCCGGCATGGGCGCCGCCGGCACCCTCACCCCCAAGCTGGAGGCGCGGGTCAAGGAACTGGGGCTGGACGGCTTCGCGCCCTTCGCCAACACCGTCGCCTTCTGGGATGTCTTCGGTGAAAACGGCGTCCCCGTGCGCGCCACCATTTCCGACATGGGGCCCCTCCTGCTGGCCCGGCTCCTCAACCTCAACGACACCCAGGCCGGCGTCCTGCAACTGGTCTTCAAGATTGCCGACGACCAGGGCCTCTTGCTCCTCGACCTCAAGGACCTGCGGGCCATGGTCCAGCACGTCGGCGACAACGCCAGGGATTTCACCACGGAGTACGGCAACATCGCCGCCGCCTCCATCGGCGCCATCCAGCGGGGCCTGCTCACCCTGGAACAGCAGGGGGGCGATGTCTTCTTCGGCGAGCCCATGCTCGACATCGCCGACCTCATGCAGGTGGACGGCAACGGCCGTGGCGTCATCAACATCCTCGCCGCCGAGAAGCTCATCCACTCGCCGGCCCTCTACTCCACCTTCCTCCTCTGGCTGCTTTCGGAACTCTTCGAGCGCCTGCCGGAAGCCGGTGACCTGGACAAGCCCAAGCTCGTCTTCTTCTTCGACGAGGCCCACCTGCTCTTCAACGATGCGCCCACCGCCCTCGTGGACAAGGTCGAGCAGGTGGTGCGCCTGATCCGCTCCAAGGGTGTCGGCGTCTATTTCGTCACCCAGAACCCCCTCGACGTGCCGGAAAATATCCTCGGCCAGCTCGGCAACCGCGTCCAGCACGCCCTGCGCGCCTTCACCCCGCGGGACCAGAAGGCCGTTCAGTCGGCCGCCGAAACCATGCGCGCCAACCCCAAGTTCGATGCGGCCACCGCCATCACCGAACTCGGCGTCGGCGAGGCCCTGGTCTCCTTCCTCGACGAGAAGGGGCGGCCCAACGTGGTGGAACGCAGCCTCATCTTCCCGCCGGCCTCCCGCCTCGGCCCGTTGACCGCCGACGAGCGCCGCGCTGCCATCCAGGCGTCGCCCCTGCTTGCCGCCTACGGCCAGGCGGTGGACCGGGAATCCGCCTACGAGGCTCTCAAGGGCAAACCCGCTGCACCCAGGCCGGCCGGCCCCGGCGCCATTCCCGCTCCGGCCGGCGGCGGGGGCGGCGGCCATGTCGGCGTGCCGCCACGGCGGGCCCCAGAACCCCCGCCGGCGCCCGAGCAAGAGTCGGGCGGCGGCTTCTTCGGCGGTCTCGGCGACCTGCTCGGCGGCAGTACCGGCCCCCGCGGCGGCCGCCGCGAAGGCGTCATCGAGGCGGCCGCCAAGAGCGCCGTCCGTGGCGTCGCCGGCACCGTCGGCCGGGAAATCGGCAAGCAGATCCTGCGCGGTGTCCTGGGGTCGATTCTCGGGGGGCGGCGGTAAGGGCCGTATTTTAGGGTTTCCCTATCCCGGGAAGCGCTGCGGGCGCGGGCCGGCGGCCGTGCCGGCCATTTATTTCCTGCGGCGACCCTGATATATTAGCAATTGCTAATTTATTTACGGAGCCAGCCATGATCCCGAGACTTGCCGTCATTGCCCTGCTGCTTTCGGTCGCGTTACCGGCCGCGGCGGAAAATGTCGAGGCCCTGACGGCCGAAACCAAGAAGGCGGTGCTGCCCGTGGTGCCGAAGGTCGTTGCGACCATGCAGGAGACGGTGGCGGCCAAAGGCGCGACGGAAGCCATTCCCGTGTGCAAGGAGGAGGCGCCCCGGCTCATCCGCGAGGTGCGCGAGAGCACCGGCTGGTCCATCCGCCGGGT
Source organism: Rhodocyclaceae bacterium (assembly GCA_036732025.1). Classification (GTDB taxonomy): domain Bacteria; phylum Pseudomonadota; class Gammaproteobacteria; order Burkholderiales; family Rhodocyclaceae; genus SSSZ01. The sequence continues at coordinate 2,072 of DAINDE010000036.1, read as the reverse complement.
CAGCCTCAAGCCCCGCAACGCCGAGCGGGGCACACCGGACCTCTGGGAAGCCCGGGTGCTCGCCAATTTCAACATCCGTGCGGCGGCCGGCGAGCGCCCCGACACCATCGAGCATGCCGAGGTCGTCAACGAAGACGGTAGGCGCTACCTGCGCTACATGAAGGCCCTGCCTACCGGTGACGTCTGCCTCAAATGCCACGGCCCCGCGGAATCCCTGGATGCGGATCTGAAAACCAGGCTCAAGGCAAGCTACGCGGACGACCAGGCGGTCGGCTACACCAAGGGCCAGATTCGTGGGGCGTTGACGGTCAAGCGCCCCCTATAGCCACCGTGAAACCGCCCCGAAATTCCCCCTTCATACTATGCCAATGTCGTTGGCGGTGAGATTCACGTGGTTGTCGAAATGGGCGAAAAGGGTGGTGCTACTCCCAGTTCCACTGCCATCCGCATCGTAGTAGAGATTGCCGAGCGTCGTGTCGTAGAGGAAGTGAACCGAAGCGTTTGCTGCAACATGTCCTGCCCCAGATTGGAACATGTTGATGTCGTATGTTGTTGGAAGGCCCGAAATATAGCCTTTATACAGCAGCAAATGGTCAACGCCGGATTGAAAATCGGTGATGGTTTGAAGGTTGGTCGATGTCAAGGGAGCAGAAAAATAGAATGTATCAGCGCCGGAGCCCCCGGTGAGCAGATCGAGGCCGGTGTGCCCCCAGAAGGTGTCGTCACCGCTTCCGCCGTCCAGCGTGTCGTTACCTCCCATGCCTAGGAGAACGTCATTTCCACCGCCGCCAGAGAGCCGGCTGGCGAGTTCATTTCCACGGAACCAATTGTTTTCGCTTCCACCGGTGATATTGATCAGGCCAACGGTATTCGTGAGGTCAATGGCCTCGACATTGGCAAACGCGAGTTCCCATGGCGTGGACGAGCGATTGCCGTCAATGACGTATAACTGATCAGTGCCTTCGCCTACCAATTCGATGACTTGATCGTCAATGCTGTCGATGAAGTATGTGTCATTACCGTCATCACCCCGTAGAAAGTCCCTACCACCGCCGCCCCACAAAGTATCGTTGCCGCCATTGGCGATGATCACGTTATCCCACGTGTTGCCGTAGATTGTGTCGGCATTCTCCGTCCCCCAGACGTCGAACTTTCCGGTTGAATCCCGCAGGCTCAGGCTTTCGACGTTCGGGAAGTCTGAAGCCATATTTATCAGCGGGACGATGATCTGCGACGTATTGGTGTAATTGAGATAAACGGTGTCAAGTACGCCTCCTCCGACCAATTCGATCACCTGAGTGTTTTCCTGGACTCCAAAATAGGAATCGCTCTCGGTTCCGCCCTCGAGAATGTCCGCCAATCCCATCGCCAGAACGGTATCGCTTCCCCCTGCGTAGAGGAGGTCCATGCCGGCACCACCAACTAGATGGTCGGCCCCGGAACCGCTGCGGAGGGTATTGTTGGCGTCAGTACCAGTGAGGGTCACGCCAAGGGAGCCGAGAACTATCGCCGATTCGACGTTGTCGCCGAGGAAATAGCTGCTGCCCGCTCCGGGGATGTTCAATATCACCGTGTCGTTGCCCTGACCTGCTTCCTCGACGAGGACGTCGCCAACATTGTCGACCAGGTAGGTGTCGTCACCGATGCCGCCGATCAAGTGGTCGGCGCCGGCACCTCCATTGAGAGTATTGGCCGCGTCGTTACCGATCAGGGTGTTGTCGAGAGAGTTGCCTACGAGATGTAGCTTAGCGGCGCCAGTTGCCGAAGCATCCAGATTGTCCAGATTGGCGCCGAGAGTCAGGGTGGTGAAAGTAGTGAGAGCAGAGCTGCCCCCCCGAAGCCGAACAGTATCGATGCCCTCCCCAGGATTTTCGACCAACGCATCTTGCAGGAGGTTCGCCGCCGTGAGATCGACCAGATAGGTATCGTCGCCGGCTCCTCCCTTCAAGACATCCGTCCCCAACCCACCATCCAGCGTGTTGGCGCCGTCGTTGCCGGTGAGGGTGTTGGCGAGGCAGTTGCCGGTGCCGTCGATGGCGTCGCTGCCGGTGAGGACGAGGTTCTCGAGGTTG
>DAINDE010000035.1:0-45334 GCA_036732025.1 Rhodocyclaceae bacterium | reverse complement strand
CGGCGTTGTCGATGACGTAGGTGTCGTTGCCGGCGCCGCCGATGAGGTCGTCGGCGCCGGCCTTGCCATCCAGAAGGTCGTTGCCGCCATAGCCGTTGAGCAGGTCGGCGGCCGAGGTTCCATAGAGCGTGTCATCGCCTCCGAGAACCGAAGTGACAAGTACTGCCGGGTCGGTAACCGAGGCCAAGGTCGAGATTGGTAGAGCTATCCCCGAGATGCTGACTTGAGTGGTGAACCCCTGGGGGCCGCTGCCATCCGGGTCGGTGGAGAAGATCAGTGAATTGACCGTTCCACCAATGTTTCCGTAATAGTCGTCCGTCAAAGCCCCCCCGACCACCAGTTTCGAAATGGATCCGTCGTTTGCCTTGATGGAATAGGTAATGGAACTGTAAGTGCCTATACCAGTTGTTAATGAGATACTGCCACGGTAGGTGATTGTGGCGATGGAGTCCGAGATGGTGGCTTGACTGACGGTGCCGGATACGTTGCCCCACATGTCTACCGCACCCGAACCGGACATCGAAAATAGGAATGGCAGATGCGTATAGGGATCCGTGTCGTGCAGCACCATCCCCGTTAGGGCGGCAGTGGTGCCACTGTTGTAAAGGGCGTTGAACCCGCTCCCGTAGACCGAGCCATAGCCGCCGATCCATTGAATATTGATCTGGGTGTCCGATCGGCTGGTCAAGTATCCCGTTTCGAGGCGGCCAAGCATTGAATCTGCCTCGTTTTGGAGCGAAGTGATCTTCGACTGCAGCGTGTCGACAAACGGATCGAGTTGTCCCGACAGTGCGGCAGGGTCGGTGGAGTGAGTGGTAATGACCGCCATTTTGATTGTCCCTGAGCTGGCCGGGATGGTGGTCGAGCGACTCTATCCCGTAGATATATTTAACTTTTCTAATCTACCATGGGCGTAAGCGCTACCCTTGGGGCAGATCAATGTTTCGTGTGAAATTCTTCTCGGCGTGGCGTCGTTCTGACGGGTTCAGCCGGTACTCCGTATTTCCCGGCTTACTTGCCCCCGAACTTCCCCAGTCCCGCCACATCCAGCACATGGATGCGCCCGTATTCCAGTTTCAGGAGCCCCGCTTCCTCCAGGGCCTTGAGTGCCTGGTTGACCCGTTGGCGGGAGATGCCGGCCAGGTAGCCGAGTTCTTCCTGGGAGATCTCCACCTGGCACTGGGCGCCGGGGCCGAGGATGGGGTTGAAGAGGCCGGCCAGGCAGCGGGCTATGCGGGCGTCGGTTTCCAGCAGGCGTTCGTTCTCGACCATGGCGATGAACTGGCCGAGGCGCTCGTTGATCTGGGTGACGATGAAGCGGTTGAAGGGGATGCTGTGGTCCAGCAGCCACTGGAAGGTGCCACGCTTAAGGTAAGCCACTTTGGAGTCGCGCAGGGCGATGACGTCGTAGCGGCGGGGCTCGGTTTTCAATAGCGAGCCTTCGCCGAACCAGCCGCCGGCGGGGATGCCGGCCAGGGAGGTGGTCTTGCCGGTACTCCAGTGGGAGGCCATCTTGACCAGGCCGTCGACGACACCGATCCAGTGTTCCACCGGCTCACCCTTGGCGCACACGAAGCCGCCGGCGGGAATGTGACGCTCCACCGTGCCGGCGAGGGCGCGGGCCATTTCTTCTCCGCTCAGCCCCTGGCCCCACTGGGAGCTGCGTACGAGTTCTTCAGCGTTCTTCAAGTTTCTTTCCCGATTGTCCGCCGGACGACAATTATAGGGCCCGTGTGTGGCTACACTGATTCGCAGCCGCCCGGTTGCCGATGTTGCGCTGCAGTAACCGCGGGGCGAGGCGCAGACTACAATGGGGCGCAAAATGCTTTGACCGAATCCGGCCCAGGGGGCCGAGAGGAGGCATGAGGAGACAAGTAATGCCTGTGGGAAGCGGCCCTGCCGGGCTTGACGGACTGCACACCTTTCCGCGCCTGCTGTTCCACCACGCGCGCACGCGGGGCGAGGCGCCGGCCATGCGGGAGAAGGATCTCGGCATCTGGCAGACGTGGACCTGGTCCGGCGTCGCCGAGCGCGTGCGCGCCCTGGCCTGCGGGCTGGCGGCCTTGGGGTTCAAGCGCGGCGACAACCTGGCCATCATCGGCGACAACCGGCCCCACCTCTACATGATGATGACCGCCGCCCAATGCCTGGGGGGCGTGCCGGTTCCCCTCTACCAGGACGCGGTGGCGGCGGAGATGCTCTTCGTGCTGGAGGACGCGGGCATCCGCTTTGCGGTGGTGGAGGACCAGGAGCAGGTGGACAAGCTCCTGGAGGTCCGGGGCCGGGTGCCGGCGCTGGCGCACATCGTCTATGACGATCCCCGTGGCATGCGCCACTACAACCAGCCTTTCCTCCACGACATCCACGAACTCATGGAGATGGGACGCATCCACGAGCGGAACCATCCGGATTTCCTCGAAGCCGAGGTGGCGAAGGGCCGTTACGACGACGTGGCGGTGATGCTCTACACCTCGGGCACCACCGGCAAGCCCAAGGGGGTCTGCCAGACCCACGCCGCCTTCATCGCCGCCGCCCGGGGCGGCATCGAGGTCGATCACCTGAGCGCCGACGGCGACATTCTCTCCTACCTGCCCATGGCCTGGGTGGGCGACCACCTGTTTTCCTACGCCCAGGCCCTGGTGGCAGGCTTCACCATCAACTGCCCCGAGTCTGCCGATACGGTCATGACCGACCTGCGGGAGATCGGTCCCACCTATTACTTTGCTCCGCCCCGCGTCTTCGAGGGATTGCTCACCCAGGTCATGATCCGGATGGAGGACGCCGGCCGCCTGAAGCGCTGGCTGTTCCATTACTTCATGGCCGTGGCCCGGCGCTGCGGCGCCGAGATTCTCGACGGCAAGGCGGTGCCTCTCGCCGACCGCCTCCTGTACTGGCTGGGCAACCTCGTGATCTTCGGGCCCCTCCGCAACGTGCTGGGCATGAGCCGCATCCGCGTCGCCTACACGGCCGGCGCCGCCATCGGTCCCGACCTCTTCCGCTTCTATCGTTCCGTCGGTATCAATCTCAAACAGTTCTACGGCCAGACGGAAACCTGCGCCTACGTCTGCCTGCAGCCGGACGGCGAGATCAAGCTCGATTCCGTCGGCCGGCCGGCGCCGGGTGTCGATATCAGGATCGCCGACAGCGGCGAGGTGCTGGTCAAGGGGCCCATGCTGCTCAGGGAATACTACAAGCGCCCCGAGGCCACCGCCGAATCCATCAACGCCGACGGCTATTTCATGACCGGGGACGCCGGCTTCATCGACGAAGATGGACACCTGAAGATCATCGACCGGGCCAAGGACGTGGGCAAGCTCAGCAACGGCGCCATGTTCGCCCCCAACTACATCGAGAACAAGCTGAAGTTCTTCCAGCACATCAAGGAGGCCGTCTGCTTCGGCCACGACCGGGACATGGTGTGCGCCTTCATCAACATCGACATGGGCGCCGTGGGCAACTGGGCCGAGCGGCGGGGCATCCCCTATGCCGGCTATACCGACCTGGCGGGCAAGCCCCAGGTGATCGAGCTGATCCGCCAGTGCGTCGAGGAGGTCAATGCCGCGCTGGTGGGCGATGCCATGGTGGCTGATTCCCAGATCCACCGCTTCCTCGTCCTGCACAAGGAGCTGGACCCGGACGACGACGAATTGACCCGCACCCGCAAGGTGCGCCGCAATTTCATCGCCGAAAAGTACCGGGTGCTCATCGACGCCCTCTATTCCGGCAAGGCGTCGCAATTCATCGAAACTGAAGTGCGTTTCGAGGACGGCCGGCGCGGCAAGGTCGCCGCCGACCTGCCGATCGTCGATGCCAGGACCTTTCCCGTCGTGAAGAGGGCGGCATGAGCAGGGAAATCGGCGACGTCATCCTCGACCTCCGGAACATTTCCTTGCGCTTCGGTGGCGTCAAGGCCCTCACCGACATTTCCTTCGACGTGCGCGAACACGAGATTCGCGCCATCATCGGCCCCAACGGGGCGGGCAAGAGTTCCATGCTCAACGTCATCAACGGCGTCTACCACCCCCAGGAAGGGAAGATCGTCTTCCGCGGCCAGGAACGGAGGCGCATGGAGCCCCACATGGCGGCGCGCCAGCACATCGCCCGCACCTTCCAGAACATCGCCCTGTTCAAGGGCATGACCGTGCTCGACAACATCATGGCCGGGCGCATCACGAAAATGAAATCCACCTTCCTCGAGCATGCCCTGTGGTTCGGCCGCGCCCGCAGGGAGGAGCTGGAGCACCGACGCAAGGTGGAGGAAGTCATCGATTTCCTGGAGATCCAGCACATCCGCAAGACCCCCGTGGGCCGCCTGCCCTACGGCCTGCAGAAGCGGGTGGAGCTGGGCCGGGCCCTGGCCGCCGAGCCCTCCATGCTGCTTCTGGACGAACCCATGGCGGGCATGAACGTGGAGGAAAAACAGGACATGTGCCGCTTCATCCTCGACGTCAACGACCAGTTCGGCACCACCATCGTCCTCATCGAGCACGACATGGGCGTGGTCATGGACATTTCCGACCGGGTGGTGGTGCTCGACTACGGCAGGAAGATCGGCGACGGCGTGCCGGACGAGGTCAAGAACAACGAGGAGGTCATCAAGGCCTACCTCGGCGTGGCCCACTAGCCCGACGGGAGACGAGACATGACCTTCTTCTTCGAAGTGCTCATCGGCGGCCTCCTCTCCGGCGTCATGTATGCTCTGGTGGCCCTCGGCTTCGTGCTCATCTTCAAGGCTTCCGGGGTCTTCAACTTCGCCCAGGGGGCCATGGTTTACCTGGCGGCCCTGTCGGTGGTGGGCTGCATGGAGCACGGCGCGCCGCTCTGGCTGGCCATCATCCTCGCCTTCGCCATCATGACCCTGTTCGGTATCGCCACCGAGAAGTTCGTCCTGCGCCAGCTGGTGAACCAGCCGCCCATCACGCTGTTCATGGCCACCATCGGCCTGGCCTTCTTCATCGAGGGCCTGGCGCCCCTGGTCTTCGGCAACGAGCCGCGGCCCCTGGACATCGGCGTGGTCGATGAGCCCATCGCCTACATCCTCGACAACTGGAACATGGTGATTTCCCGCTTCGACCTGGTGGCCGCCGGCGTGGCGGCGCTGCTGGTGACGGCGCTGGCCCTCTTCTTCCAATACACCCGCATCGGCCGCGCCCTGCGGGCAGTGGCCGACGACCACCAGGCGGCCCTGTCCATCGGCATCCCCCTGCAGCACATCTGGGCCATCGTCTGGGGCGTGGCCGGCTTCGTGGCCCTGGTGGCGGGGATGATGTGGGGCGCCCGCAACGGCGTCCAGTTCGCCCTCACCTTCACCGCCCTCAAGGCCCTGCCGGTGCTCATCCTGGGGGGCTTCACCTCGGTGCCGGGGGCCATCGTCGGCGGGCTCATCATCGGCGCCTCGGAAAAACTCGCCGAAATCTACATCCCGCCGGTCTTGCAGGACCTCTTCGGCGGCAACTTCGGCGGCATCGAGGGCTGGTTCCCCTATGTGCTGGCCCTGCTGTTCCTGCTCGTTCGGCCCGAAGGGCTGTTCGGGGAAAAGCACATCGACCGGGTATAGGGAGAATAAAGCGTGCTCTACCGCGAAGCCGGCCAGTTCAAGACCTCCTACGCTGCCGACCAGCAGCTTTTCCCCATCCGCCAGGACCGCATCGGCGTCCTCGTCATCCTCGCCCTGGCTTTCCTGGTGGTGCCCATGGTCGCCAGCGACTACTGGTTCTCGGCCATCCTCATCCCTTTCCTGGTCTTTTCCCTGGCGGCGCTGGGCCTCAACATCCTCACCGGCTACGCCGGCCAGCTTTCCCTGGGGTCGGCGGCCTTCATGGCGGTGGGTGCCTATGCCGCCTACAACTTCCAGTTGCGGGTGGAAGGCATACCCATCCTGGCGAGCTTCGCCCTGGCCGGGCTCACCGCAGCAGTGGTCGGCATTCTCTTCGGCCTGCCCAGCTTGCGCATCAAGGGCTTCTACCTGGCGGTCGCCACCCTGGCGGCGCAGTTCTTCATCGTCTGGTGCCTGACCAAATTCCCCTGGCTGTCCAACAACTCGTCTTCCGGGGTGATTTCCGCCCAGAAGGTGGTCATCCTCGGCTACGAGTTCGCCTCCGCCCGGGACAAGTACCTGCTGGTGCTGGGCATCGTGGTCCTCCTCGCCCTGGCCGCCAAGAACATGGTCCGCTCCTCCACCGGCCGGGCCTGGATGGCGGTGCGGGACATGGACGTGGCGGCGGCGGTCATCGGGATCCGCCTCATGCCCACCAAGCTGCTGGCCTTCGCCGTGAGCTCCTTCTACTGCGGCGTGGCCGGCGCCCTCTACGCCTTCTGCTACCTGGGGTCGGTGGAGCCGGACGGCTTTTCCCTGGACCTCTCCTTCCGCATCCTGTTCATGATCATCATCGGCGGCGTCGGCTCCATCCTCGGCAGTTTCCTGGGGGCCGCCTTCATCCTGCTGCTGCCCATCTTCCTCGACATCGCCCTGCCCTGGGCGGCCCACCTGTTCGGCCTGCCCTTTTCCACCGCCACCGTTTCCCATTTCCAGATCCTGGTGTTCGGCACCCTCATCATGTTCTTCCTGATCGTCGAACCCCACGGCCTCGCCCGGCTATGGCAGATCGCCAAGGAGAAGCTGCGTTTGTGGCCGTTCCCCCATTAGGGGAGCCGTCGCTGTTCACCCGTCGGCGAATTCGATGCCGACGCCATCAACCCTGAGGAGACACAAGATGACCAAGCGCTTCACCCCCGTTCTCGGCGCTGCTGCCGTTGCCCTCGCCCAGTTCGGTTCGCCGGTGTTTGCCGCCGAGGAGCAGTTCTTCCCCATGATCGACTACCGGGTCGGTCCCTATGGGGCCAACGGGCAATCCCTCTATGGCGGTTTCATCGACTACCTCAACTACGTCAATTTGAAGGAGGGCGGGGTCAACGGCGTCAAGATGGTCTATGAAGAGTGCGAGACCGAGTACAACAACGCCAAGGGGGTGGAGTGCTACGAGCGCCTCAAGGGCAAGGCGAAGGTCTCCGCCGGCCCCATCCACCCGCTGTCCACGGGCATCTCCTACGCCCTCATCGAAAAGACGGCGGCCGACAAACTGCCCCTGGCCATGGTCGGTTACGGCCGTACCGACGCTGTGGACGGCTCCGTCTTCCCCTACGCCTTCCCCCTGGTGACCACCTACCAGATGCAGGTTTCGGCCATCGTCAAGTTCCTCAAGGACAAGGAGAAGGGCAGCCTGGCCGGCAAGAAGATCGTCTTCCTCTATCACGACTCCGCCTATGGCAAGGAACCCATCGTCGCCCTGCAGGCCGAGGCCAGCCTCAACAAGTTCGAACTGGTGCAGATTCCCGTCGCCCACCCGGGCAACGAGCAGGGCGCCCAGTGGCTCAAAATCCGCCAGGAGAAGCCTGACTACGTCATCTTCTGGGGTTGGGGCGTGATGAACCAGACCGCCATCAAGGCCGCCCAGAAGGTGGGCTACCCGCGGGAGAAGATGGTCGGCTCCTGGTGGGCCGGGTCGGAGGAGGACACGGTGCCGGCCGGCGACGCGGCCAAGGGCTACATGTCGGCAACCTTCAACGTGGCCGGCAAGGGCGTCCCCCTCATCGCCGACATCGAGAAGGTGGTCTACGGCGCCGGCAAGGGCAACATGGCCGATCCCGGCAAGGTCGGCACCATCCTCTACAACCGCGGGGTGGCCACCGCCGTCCTTTCCGTCGAGGCCATCCGCAAGGCCCAGGAAAAATACGGCAAGGGCAAGCCCATGACCGGCGAGCAGGTGCGCTGGGGCATGGAGAACCTCAACATCACCGAGGCTCGCCTGAAAGCCCTGGGCGCCACCGGCCTGCTGCCCGAGGTCAAGACTTCCTGCGACAACCACGAGGGCTCCGGCAAGGTGAAGATCCAGCAGTGGGACGGCGCCAAGTGGGTGGTCGTCTCGGATTGGCTGGAAGGCAACAAGGCGCTGATCCACCCCCTCTTCCAGGCGTCCGCCAAGCAGTACGCCAAGGAGAAGGGCATCACCCCGCGGGACTGCTCCAAGGAAAAGTGAAGCCGTGAAGGAGGGAGGGGCGGCGCCGGGCCGCTTCCTTCCCTCCGGCCCGGAACACCGAGCGAGGCACGAGCCCATGCATGAACAAACACCATCCGCGACGGCTGACGGCTACCTCAGCGTCAACAACATCGAGGTCATCTACGATCACGTCATTCTGGTCCTCAAGGGGGTCTCCCTGGAAGTGCCGCGGGGCCGCATCGTCGCCCTGCTGGGCGCCAACGGTGCCGGCAAGACGACCACCCTGAAAGCCATCTCCAACCTCTTGCGGGCGGAACGGGGCGACGTCACCAAGGGCTCCATCGAATTCAAGGGGAACCGGGTGGACCGCATGACCCCCAACGAGCTCGTCCGCCGCGGTGTCATCCAGGTCATGGAAGGCCGCCATTGCTTCGGCCACCTGACCATCGAGGAAAATCTGCTGACCGGGGCCTACACCCGCGCCATTTCCCGCAGCGAGCTGAAGGCGAGCCTGGAAAAGGTCTATCACTACTTCCCCCGCCTCAAGACCCGGCGCACCTCCCAGGCTGGCTACACCTCCGGCGGCGAGCAGCAGATGTGCGCCATCGGCCGCGCCCTCATGGCCCGGCCGGAGATGATCCTCCTCGACGAGCCCTCCATGGGACTGGCGCCCCAGATCGTCGAGGAAATCTTCGAAATCGTGCAGGACCTGAACAAGCGGGAAGGCGTCAGTTTCCTCCTGGCCGAGCAGAACACCATGGTGGCCCTGCGCTACGCCGACTTCGGCTACATCCTGGAAAACGGCCGGGTGGTCATGGAAGGTGATGCCGAAGGCCTGCGCAGCAACGAGGACGTCAAGGAGTTCTACCTGGGGCTGTCGTCGGCGGGGCGCAAGTCGTTCAAGGACGTGAAGCACTACCGCCGGAGAAAAAGATGGCTGTCATGAGCTATTACGACCCCCTCGAAACCCGCGACCCCGAGGAACGCGAACGGGACCTGATGGACAAGCTGGTGCGCCAGGTGGCCCATGCCAAGGAGACGTCTTCCTATTACTTCCAGGCCCTGGCCGGCATCAATCCCTTCGACCTGGGCAGCCGGGAGGCCCTGGCGGCCCTGCCGTTGACCCGCAAGCGGGATCTCATCGACCTGCAGAAGCGCCATCCCCCCTTCGGCGGGCTCAATTCCCTGCCGCGGGGCGGCGCCAAGCGGATCTTCGCCTCCCCGGGGCCGATCTACGAACTGCAGGGCAAGGACAGCGACCCCTGGCGCATGGCCCGGGTACTCTACGCCGCCGGCTTCCGCCACGGCGACCTGGTGCACAACTGCTTCTCCTACCACTTCACGCCCGGCGCCTTTCTCGTCGAAGGCGGGGCGCGGAAGCTCGGCTGTGCCGTCTTCCCCGGTGGCACGGGGCAGACGGAGCAGCAGGTGCAAGCCATGGCGGACCTGCGGCCGGACGGCTACGCCGGTACGCCTTCCTTTCTCAAGATCATCGTGGACAAGGCCGACGAACTGGGGGCCGACATCTCCTCCCTCAAGAAAGCCTGCGTTTCCGGCGAGGCCCTGCACGGGGCCGTGCGCCAGGCCCTGAACGACCGCGGCATCGCCGTGTACCAGTGCTACGCCACCGCCGACATCGGCGCCATCGCCTACGAAACCCCGGCGGTGGAGGGCATGGTGGTGGAAGAGGACATCCTCCTCGAAATCGTCCGCCCCGGCACCGGCGACCCGGTGGCCCCCGGGGAAGTGGGGGAGGTGGTGGTCACCACTTTCAACCCGGACTACCCCCTCATCCGCTTCGCCACCGGCGACCTTTCCGCCCTCCTGCCCGGCCGCTCCCCCTGCGGCCGCAGCAACGTGCGCATCAAGGGCTGGCTGGGCCGCGCCGACCAGACCACCAAGGTCAAGGGCATGTTCGTCCATCCCGAGCAGGTGGCGGAGATCGCCCGGCGCCACCCGGAAATCCGCCGGCTGCGCCTGGTGGTGGACAACCCCGGCGGCCAGGACCGCATGGTCCTCCACTGCGAAATCGGGGCGGGCGGGGAGGTCATCGACCAGGCGGTGGTCTCCACCCTGCGCGAAATCACCAAATTGCGCGGCGAAGTGGCCTTTTGCGCCCCCGGGGGCTTGCCTAACGACGGGAAAGTGATCGAAGATAGCCGCACTTACTCATGAGGCGGCGTTTTTACTCCATTTCCCTGCTGATTCTGGCCGGCGCCGCCGGGGCTGACGAACCCGCCCTGCGTCCATCGGCCAGGCTGCTCTTCGCCCAGCCGGACCTGCTCCGTCCCGGCGCCTGCGCCATGTACCGGGAAGGCGGCGCCGGCTGGATCGCCACAGATCCCGTCTTCTGGCTGCGCGGCAAGGTGGTGGCGGCGGAAATCCGCCCGCGTCGGCTGGACCGTTGCCCGGAGGTGCCGGGCAAGACCCTCGACCATTACACCCGTGACGAGTTCGTCCGCCTCGCCAACGCCCGTCCTTGCGTCAGCCGTGACGACCAGGTGCGGGAAGAGCCGGCGGGCGTGGTGCGCCTGCAGGTCAGCGACTGGGAAACCCCCTGGGCCAAGCGGGCCGCCAATGCCTATCGCCTTTTCCAGGGGCATTTCCTCGACAAGCCGCTGCGCAAGGGTGGCGAACTGGAAATCGAGGCGGACCTGCTGTCCGCCTGCGACGCCTCCTGAACCGCCCGTCAGGCGGAGGGTTCGCTCACCACGCCGGCGGCGACCAGGCAGGCGATTTCCTCGGCGCTGAATCCCAACCCGGCCAGGCATTCCCGCGTCTGCTCCCCCTGTAAGGGCGGCGGGTTGCCGATGGCCCCCGGCGTGCGCGAAAAGCGGGGGGCCGGCGCCGGCTGCGTCACGCCGGCCACCTCGGTGAAGGTCTGCCGGGCCAGGTGGTGGGGATGGGCCGGCGCCTCGGCCAGGGCCAGAATGGGCCAGACGCAGTCGTCCGTGTCGGCGAAGAGAGCCTCCCAATGGGCGCGTGGCCGGCTGCGGAAGATGTCCGCCAGGCGGGCCTTGCGGGCCGGCCAGCGGGTGGTGTCGTACTGGGGGCCGGCGAACTCCCCATCGGCGGCGAGGCCAAGGCGCTCGAGAAAGGCCGCGTAGAACTGTGGCTCCAGGGGGCAGACGCTGATCCAGCCTCCGTCGGCGCACTGGTAGACGTCGTAGAAGGGGGCGCTGGAGTCGATGGCGCAACTGCCCTGCCATTCGCCCAGGGCCTGCAGGTTGAACAGCCCGTGGGCGAGCAGGGCGGCGCCTTCGCTCATGGCGGCGTCGACCACCTGGCCGCGGCCGCTTTGCCGGGCTTCCAGCAGGGCGCAGGCGATGCCCCAGGCCAGCAGCAGGCCGCCGCCGCCCATGTCGCCCACCACGGTGGGCGGCGCCCAGGGCGCGCCGCCGTGGCGGCGGCCGGTGTCGAGCACGCCGGCGACGGCAGCGTAGTTAGCGTCATGGCCCGCCCGGGGCGCCAGGGGGCCGTCCTGCCCCCACCCCGTCATGCGGCCATAGACCAGGCGCGGGTTGCGTTCGAGGCAGACCGCCGGCCCGAAGCCCAGGCGTTCCATGACCCCCGGGCGGAAACCCTCGATGAGGGCGTCAGCCTCGGCCACCAGGCGCAGCACCACGTCCTGCGCCTGGGGATGCTTGAGGTCGATGCACAGGGACTGCTTGCCCCGGTTGGCCACCGCCTTGCGGCCGCCGCCGAAAAGCTGCGTGGCGAAGGTACCGCCAGCCCTTTCCAGCAGGACCACTTCCGCCCCCATGTCGGCGAGGAGCATGCCGCAGAAGGGGCCGGGGCCGATACCGGCGAATTCGACGACCTTGACGCCGGCCAGGGGGCCGTGGCGGGACGGAGGGGAGGAATCGGGCATGGGGGCGGAAGACAAGGGACTCGGGGAGCGCCCATTCTATTCCTCTGGCCTGGACGCCGCCCGCCGGCTACGGGATTTCCGAAATTGGGCCGACCCGGCGCGCCCCCTACAATGGGTCAATGGATACCGCCCTCCTGCTCTTCCCCGACTTCGCCCTGATCCTCCTCGGCGCCGGCATCCGCCGCTGGATGCACCTGGGGGATCATTTCTGGAACGGGGTGGAAAAACTCGTCTATTTCATCCTCTTCCCGGCGCTTCTGGTCAATGCCATCCTGCGCACCCGGCTCGATCTCGGGGCTGCCGCGCCGTTGCTGGCCACGGCCTTCGCCGCCATGGCCGCGGGCATGGCTCTCGCCTGGCTGCCCCGGCTGTGGCTGCGGGTGCCGGCGATGGCCTTCGCTTCCGTCTTCCAGTGTGCCTACCGCTTCAATTCCTACATCGCCCTGGCCGTCGCCGGCATGCTCTTCGGTTCCACCGGCATCGCCACCATGGGCCTGGTGGTGGGGGCGGCGGTGCCCCTGGCCAACCTGGTTTCGGTGTGGATGCTGGCCCGCCACGGCGAGGCCGGGCTCTGGCGGGAGGTGGCGCGCAATCCCCTGATCTGGGCGACGGGGGCCGGTTTCGTCCTCAACCTCGCCGGTTTCGTGCCGCCGCAGCCGGCCCAGGCCTTCCTCGGCCGGCTGGCGGACGCCTCCATCGCCCTCGGCCTCATCACCGTCGGCGCCGCCCTGCGTCTGGGCGGCCAGCCCGGCATGCGGGGCATCTCGTTGTGGCTGGCGGCGGTCAAGCTGCTGGCGCTGCCGCTGGTGGCGGCGGCGCTGAGCCGCGCGCTCGGACTGCACGGGTTGGCTTTCCAGGTGGCGGTGCTCTTTGCCGCCCTGCCGACGGCGTCCTCCGCCTACATCCTGGCCATGCGCATGGGCGGCGACGGGGCCAGCGTCGCCTGGCTGATATCCGCCACCACCCTGGCTTCCATGGTGACGCTGCCGCTCTGGGCGGCGTGGGTCAGCGGCGGCTGAGCATCAGGATTTCCGCGGCTTGCGGGTCGGTGCTTTCTTCGGCTTGGCGGCGGCCTGCTGGGCCTGGGCCTCTTCCGCCTGCTGCTGCAGGTGCTCCTGCATCTGCTGCATCATGTTCCACGGCCACATCGCCGCCTGGGAAAGCGCAGCGGCGGCGTCGTCGCCAGCGGGCGGGGCGGCGGGCGTCGCCGCGTCGGCGAAGCTGCGGGAAGCGTCGGAGGCCATGCTGCCCATGGCCTTCACCGCCGTCAGGGTGGCTTTCTGCATCTCCATGCCCTGGATGGTCATCTGCAGCATGGAGAGATTCATGCGCAGCCAGCCTTCCACGGCCTTGAGGTCGGCGATGCGCTTTTCCAGTTCGTCGACGTCGAAGGTGGGCACGACCATGCCCGGGAGGGAGAAGCCCATGCTGCCCCACATGTTCCTGACGAATTCCAGCGGATCGCCGGTGTTGATTTGATCGTTCGACATGGCAAGCTCCCGGGAAGGTGAGGTGATGATGCCTAGGGCGGTAGGCGTTCGACGCGGGGCAAAGCACCTACTGGAATAGACTCATAAATGTTAAACCAGTTTCGGCTGCCGGAACGGGCCGGAAAATGCTAAATTAGCGAAAAAAACCGAGTAGCAAGGGGATTGCATGCTGAAACTGCTGGTTGTCGAAGACCACGCTCTGGTGCGGGAAGGCCTCGCCCGGCTGCTGCTGCAGCTGGAGGAGGGTGTGACGGTCAATGAGCGGGCCGATTTCGAGTCTGCCCTCGCCCTGCTCGACAGCGAGCAGGATTTCGACCTGGTGCTGCTCGACCTTGCCCTGCCCGGCATCGATGGCTTTGCCGGTCTGGACATCCTGCGCAAGCGCTATCCGGCCATCCCGGTGGCGGTCGTTTCCGCTTTTGACGACGTTCCGACCGTTACCCGGGTAATGAACCACGGGGCGTCCGGTTTCATTCCCAAGGCATTTGCCGGCGATGCGCTGCTCAACGCCGTGCGCGAAGTGCTGGCCGGCAACATCTTCCACCCCGGGACGGTGCAACCCCAGGCCAAGATCGACGACGCGGCACCGCTGCCGCCCCAGAAGGGCACGGTCCTGCCTGCCGAAATCGGCCTCACCGACCGCCAGGCCCAGGTCCTGGCGCTCATGGTGCGCGGCCTGTCCAACCGCGATATTGCCCAGCAGCTCGATCTTTCCGAAGGCACCGTCAAGATCCACGCCACAGCTGTCTTCAAAGCCCTCGGCGTCTCCAGCCGCACCCAGGCCCTGGTGGCGGTGGCCCGTTACGGCGTCGATTTCGAATCGGTCTTCTGAAGCTGTTCCAGCAGCGCCCGCAGCTTGGCCGGGCGGATGGGGGGTTTCAGCGCGTAGCTGCCCGCCGGCACCGGGCCGTCGGTGACCACCACCAGGGGGTAGTGCTCCGGCAGCAATTCCCGTAGTTCGGCGGCAGACTCGGCGTCGACGATGGCGATGGCGGGCGGGAGGCGGCCGGGTTCCTGGCCGTAGGCCTGGCAGTCGCCGTGGCGTTGCACCGCCATGCCCCAGCCGGCGGCGAGCTTGGCGGCGCTGTCGATGGCGTCCGACGTTCCGATCACCAGCAACCCGGCCGGAGCGCCGGTTGGCGCCGCCATGCCGATCTCCGCCGTGGGCGCCTCGCAGCGGGGCAGGGCGACGGCGAAGGTGGTGCCCAGGCCCGGCTGGGAGCGCAGGTAGATGGGGGCCCCCAGGGCGTAGGCCAGGCGGTCGACGATGGAAAGCCCCAGCCCCAGGCCCTTGTTCTGCTCCCGGGCGGTGTTGCCCACCTGGTAGAACTCGGCGAAGATCGCCGCCTGGTGTTCGGGGGCGATGCCGACGCCGCTGTCCCGAACCTCGATGCGCAGATGCTCTCCCTGGCGCCGGGCCGCCACCAGCACCCGGCCGCCGTCGGGCGTGTAACGGATGGCGTTGGAGATGAGGTTGGCCAGCAGCCGTTCCACCAGGGTGGCGTCGGAGAGGACATGGGTCGCGGTGGGGCGGAAACGCAGGGTGATGTGCTTGGCCTGGGCCGAGCGCTTGTAGGAGGCGGCCAGGCGGTCGAAGACGCCCTGCACGGGGAAGGGGCGCAGGTCGGTCTTGATGCCGGCCACGTCGAGACGCGATACGTCGAGGAGGGAGTCCAGCAGTTCGCCCAGCACCCCGGTGGACGTGGTGATCTGTTCGGAAAGACGTTGCAGGCCGGCGAGATTGCCGGTCTTCACCTGCCGCTGCAGGTCGGTGGCGAAGAGGGAGAGGGCATGCAGCGGTTGCCGCAGGTCATGGCTGGCGGCGGCCAGGAAGCGGCTCTTGGCAGTGCTGGAGCGTTCTGCCTCCTCCTTCTTGTAGGCCAGTTCGGCGGTGGCTTCCCGCACCCGCTCTTCGAGGTGCCGGCGGTGTTCCTCGAGGGCGGTGGTGACCTGGCTCAATTCCCGGATCTGGCGGCGCACCAGCCAGCCGCCGGCCAGCAGGACGACGATGACGAGCATGGCGAGCAGGCCGAACTCCAGGGCGCGCCGGGTCCATGGGGCGAGGATGGCGGCTTCCGGCATGACGGCCAGGATGCTGAGGTCGGTGAAGTTGGGGACCGGCGTGACGGAGACCAGCAGACCGTCGATGGCGGCAATGCCGGCGGCCGGCAGGCGGCCCCGCAGGACGCCGCCCATGAGGGTTTCGTCGGCCTGGGAACCGAGGAAGGAGGCATGGCGGGTGAGGTCTACCGGCCGGCACGAGGCCGCGATCTGCCCCTTGGCGTTGATGAGCACGGCCTCGAATTCGTCCGACAGCCGGTTGCTCCAGCAGAAATCCGGGAAGTAGCCGGGCTCGATGGCGGCGAAGGCGACGCCGGCGAAGCGCGACAGGCCGTCCTGCAGGCGCCGAGCCAGGGCATAGGTGTAGCGGCCGGAATTGCGGCCGACGTAGGGGCCGAAGGTGGCCGCCTCGGCACCGTTGGCCAGTTCGCCGAAATAGGGGCGGTCGCGCACGTTGATGCGGGGCGCCGGGAAAAAGGTGGAAATGAAGCGCTGGCTGCCCTGGTCGTCGAACAGGATCAGATCCCGCAACTGCGGCAGGGAGCGGGAGTGGCGCTGGGCGATGTATTCCCAGCCGCGGCTGGGTTCCCAGTCGCGCCAGTTGGGGTGATTGCTGTTGAGGTCCGTCGTCATGTCCCGCAGCACGATATCCACCGCCGCCAGGGAACGGGAGGTGTGGTCGGCCACCATGGCCGTGAAATGCTGCAGGCGCCGCTGGCCGTCTTCCAGGTCCCGCTGGCGGGATAGCATGAGGTCCACGAGGAAGGCGAGCAGGACCGCCAGGGAGCCGACCAGGGCGACCAGCAGGGCGAGGGTGTCCGGCTTGCGTGTCGCCATCTCAGAGGCGGTAGCAGTGGAGGGTGCGGGGCGGCGAGCAGGCGACCGTCACCTCCCGGTCGGCGGCCACTTCCGGCACGGCGAAGCTGTTGCTAACGAACAGGCTGCCGGGCCGCATTTCGCGCCGGGCCTTTTCCCACAGGGCGGCCATGGGCGCCGGGGACAGGAAGGCATAGACCACGTCGTGGTCGCCCAGGTCGGTCTGCCAGAGGTCGCCCCAGCGCCAGTCGATGTTGGCCTTGCCCAGGCAGCGCAGGCGGCCGGCGAGCCAGGTGAGGGGGGCGTTCTCGACGCCGCAGAAGCGGCCGTCGGGGCGCTGGTGCGCGAGCGGCAGCAGGGTGCTGCCGACGCCGGCGCCGATGTCCAGGAAGCGTACGCCCGGCCGGTCGGCGACGAGGTCGGCCAGGGCCTGGACAGTGGAGCGGTTGGTCAGATAGAGGGGCACCTGTTCGGTGACGGCGCCGCGGTAGACGAGGAGCAGCAGGAAAAAGGCGAGGAGGAACCAGCCCGGGTCGATGGCCAGTTGGCTGACGGCCCAGCCCAGGGGGGCGAAGCCGGCGTGCATGGCCCGCCACCACCAGGGCTGGCGGCGCAGGGTGGCCAGCGCCAGCGCCACGGCCCCGATGGCCAGGCTGGTCTCCGGCCAGGGCACGGGGCGGGCCTGCAGGCCGTAGTAGGGCCAGGCCAGGGAGAGGACGAGGATGACGGCGGCGGCCTGCAGGGCGAGCTGACGCAGGGGGGATGAGGGCACGACAATCCGCTTGGCGTAGAAAACGCCATTGTAGAGCCCATCCGCCGCGGCTTGCACCCGGGATTGCCGATCAGCCGCCTGCGGCGAGCCCCCGGCGCAACTCCTCCCGCCGTCGCGCGGCGCCGGCCATGGCGGCGGCCTTGACCGGCCCGAAGCCGCGCACCGCGTCCGGCCAGGCGGCCAGGGCGCGGGCGGCATTGCCGGTGGCACCCTGCTGCAGCAGCAGGTCGAGGTCGGCCTCGTAGTCGGCGATGAGCCGGCGTTCGGCCTGCCGTTCGGCGCTGCGCCCGAAAATGTCCAGGGGTGTGCCCCGCAGCCGGCGCAGGCGGGCCAGCCAGGCCAGGGCGGTCAGCGCCCAGGGGCCGAAGCGGCGCTTCCGTGGCCGGCCGTCGGGGCCGGTCCGGGCGATTCCCGGGGGGGCGAAGTGGAAGGTGAGGTGGAAGTCGCCCTCGAAGGTTTCCGCCAGACGCTGGCGGAAATCGGTTTCGGCATAAAGGCGGGCGACCTCGTATTCGTCCTTGATTGCCAGCAGCCTGGCGTAATTGCGGGCGACGGTGGCGGTCAGGGCGTCATCCCCCAGGCGGCGGACGGCGTCCACGCGCTGCCGGTAGCGTTCGCCGTAGGCTGCGTCCTGGTAGGCGGCGAGGAAGGCCGTGCGTTGGGCGATCAGTTCGTCCAGGGTCGCTTCGGCGGGCGTCTCGTCCACCGACTCGCCCAGGGCGCGCCGTACCGCTTCCGGCTGGGCCGCGGCCCGCCGGCCCCAGGTGAAGGCGGCGAGGTTGCGGGCGACGGCGGTACCGTTGAGGTCGATGGCCCGCGCCAGCGCTTCCCGGGAGACGGGGATGAGGCCCTTCTGCCAGGCGTAGCCCAGCAGCAGCATGTTGGTGAACAGGGCGTCGCCCATGAGGCGGGTGGCGAGGTGCTGGGCATCGAGAAAATCCACGGCGTCGCCGCCGACGGTATCGGCGATGCGCCGCTCCATGGCGCCGAGGGGGAAGCTCCACTCGCGGTTGCGGGTGTAGTCGGCGGTGGGGGTCTCGGTGCTGCTCACCACCGCCCGGGTATGACCGGCCAGCATCTTGGCCAGGGCCTCGTTGCCGGCGGTGACCACCAGGTCGCCTCCCAGCACCGCGTGGGCCTCGCCGGTGGCGATGCGGGCGGCGTGGATGTCCGTCGGCCGGTCGGCGATGCGCAGGTGGGAGAAGACGGCGCCGTACTTCTGGGCCAGGCCGGTCATGTCGAGTACCGAGACGCCCTTTTCGTCCAGGTGGGCGGCCATGCCGATGAGGGCGCCGAGGGTGATGACCCCCATGCCGCCGACGCCGGTGACCAGCAGGTTGTAGGGGCGGTCGGTGGCGGGGAGGGTGGGCTCGGGCAGGGGCGGCAGGCCGGCGTCGTCCACGTCCAGGGCCTTGCCGTGGCGCAACTGGCCGCCCTCGACGGTGACGAAGCTGGGGCAGAAGCCCTTGAGGCAGGAGAAGTCCTGGTTGCAGGCGGACTGGTCGATGGCCCGCTTGCGGCCCAGGGGGGTTTCTATCGGCACCACCGACAGGCAGTTGGACTGGGCGGAGCAGTCGCCGCAATCCTCGCAGACGTGGGGGTTGATGAAGACGCGGCGGGCGACGGCGGGCATCTTGCCGCGCTTGCGGCGCCGGCGGGCCTCGGTGGCGCACATCTGGTCGTAGATGAGGGCCGAGACGCCCGGATATTCCCGCAGCTCCCGCTGGATGGCATCCAGGTGGTCCCGGTGACGGACGGGCACGTTGGGCGCCAGGTCGGTGATTTCGGCGTACTTGGCCGGGTCGTCGGTGACGATGACCATCTTCTCCACCCCTTCCGCCGCCAGTTGGCGGGTGATGCGGGCGACGGAGAGCTGGCCGTCCACCGGCTGGCCGCCGGTCATGGCCACGGCGTCGTTGTAGAGGATCTTGTAGGTGATGGGCACCTTGGCCGCGATGGCCTGGCGGATGGCCAGCAAGCCGGAGTGGAAATAGGTGCCGTCGCCCAGGTTGGCGAAAATGTGCTTTTCCGTGGTGAAGGGGGTCTGGCCCACCCAGGGCACGCCCTCGCCGCCCATATGGGTGAAGGTGGCGGTGCCGCGGTCCATCCAGGTGACCATGTAGTGGCAGCCGATGCCGGCGACGGCGCGGGAGCCTTCCGGCAGGCGGGTGGAGGTGTTGTGGGGGCAGCCGGAGCAGAAGTGGGGCTTCCTTTCCGCCAGCACCATCGGCATCGGGCCCTTCTGCTTGGCCTCGATGATGGCCAGCCGCGCTTCGATGGCGGGAGAGGTGAAAAAGCGGCCGATGCGCTCGGCGATGGCCCGGGCGATGGTCGCCACCGGCAGCTCGCCGGTGGCCGGCAGCAGCCAGTCGCCGTGCTGCAGGTGGCCGCGGCCGTCGGGCACCAGGGCCCATTCACCCTTCTCGTCGAACTTGCCGATGACCCGGGGGCGCACGTCTTCCCGCCAGTTGTAGAGCTCTTCCTTCAACTGGTATTCGAGGAGCTGGCGCTTTTCCTCCACCACCAGGATTTCCTCCAGCCCTTCGGCGAAGCGGCGCACGCCGTCGGCCTCCAGGGGCCAGACCATGCCTACCTTGAAGAGGCGGATGCCGATCTCGGCGGCCAGGGCGTCGTCGATGCCCAGTTCGTCCAGGGCCTGGCGCACGTCCAGATAGGACTTGCCGGCGGTGAGGATGCCCAGGCGCGGCCGCGGGCTGTCGATGACCACCCGGTTGAGCCCGTTGGCCCGGGCGTAGGCCAGGGCGGCGTAGAGCTTGACGTTGAGGAGCCGCGCCTCCTGCACCAGGGGCGGGTCGGGCCAGCGGATGTTGAGGCCGTCGGGGGGCAGGTCGAAGTCGTCGGGCAGCCGGATCTTGAGGGCGAAGGGATCGACGGTCACCGAGGCCGAGGTTTCGACCGTGTCGGCCAGGGCCTTGAAGGCCACCCAGCAGCCGGAATAGCGGCTCATGGCCCAGCCGTGCAGGCCGTAGTCCAGGTATTCCTGGACGTTGGCCGGGTAGAGCACCGGCATCATCACCGCCTTGAAGACGTGCTCGGTCTGGTGGGGCAGAGTGGAAGACTTGGCGGCGTGGTCGTCGCCGGCCACCACCAGCACGCCGCCATGCCTGGCCGTGCCGGCGGCGTTGGCATGGCGGAAGACGTCGCCGCAGCGGTCCACCCCCGGGCCCTTGCCGTACCACATTGCGAAGACGCCGTCATGCTTGGCGCCCGGGAAGAGGCCCACCTGCTGGGTGCCCCAGACGGCGGTGGCAGCCATGTCCTCGTTGATGCCCGGCTGGAAGACGACCTGATGGCTGGCGAGGTGCGCCTTGGCCTTCCACAAAGCCTGGTCGAGGCCGCCCAGGGGGCTGCCCCGGTAGCCGGAAATGAAGCCGGCGGTGTCCAGCCCGGCGGCCTGGTCCCGCAGCTTCTGCAGCATGGGCAGGCGGACGAGGGCCTGGGTGCCGGTGAGGAAGACGCGGCCGGAAGTGGCGGTGTATTTGTCTTCCAGGCTGGCGCGGGCGAGGGTGGCGGCGAGGGCGGGGTCGCTCATGGGGGTCTCCGGAAAGGCACGCCTTGTGGGCATGGTGAAGGCCGGTCAGCGCCAGGGGTAAGGGCGCTGACTGTCTGCCCTTTGGATTGTGGACCGCGCCGCTTGTTCCGGCAACGGCCGGTCAGGTCAGGAACAGCGTGGCGTGTTCCAGGTCGTCCCGGGTCTGGCTCTGCTGCAGGGCAGTGACGCACTTGTTCCAGACCAGGTCCGGCTCGCCCAGGCGGAAGCCGTAAAAGCCGTTGAAACCGTTGGCCTTTTCCCGCAGGGCCAGGGCCTTGACCGTGGAGATGTCGGTGCGGCCCAGGTAGATGGTGGCTTCGGACCAGATGTTGAGGGGGATGGCTTCCCGGGAGTGGGCCTGGAAGCCGTACTTGGATATCTCGATGACTTCCATGGGATAGCGTTGCCGCTGGCCGACGGCGATTTCCACGGTGAGGCGGCCCGGGGCCTTGATGTAGAAGCGCTTGTGCTGCCGGACCCGGGGCTGGTCGCCTTCATCGGGCAGGGGCGGCAGCACCCGCCGGTATTCCGGCAGGTCGTAGATGCTGTGGAGCAGGGCCTTCTTGTGCTCGTCCAGACTGGCGAAGACCTCGGTGCGATGGTTGAAGAAGTGGTCGAGAAGTTCCGGCGTCATCACCGGGTCGTTGGTGGTGTAGTAGCGCCGCTCCGGCAGCTTGATGTTGGGCAGCTTGTGGTCGAGGAAGTAGTGGGCCAGGTTCTTGCGCAGGGGCTTGTCGCCATAGACGGCGCGGAAGGTGGCGGGGGCCACGGAAAGATCGACGGAGGCGCCCACTGCCGGGGCGCCGTTGGCGAAATCGTAGTTGTCCACCGTGGTGGCGGTCAGGCGCTCGAAGACCAGGAGCGACTCGTACATCTCGATGCGGTTGGGGTTGACGGCGATGACCAGATGGCGGGTGTCGAAGAAGGTCGTGCAGTACTCGTACATGAACTTCATGAGCGGAAAGAGCACGGCGCCGCCGGTCTTGCGGAAGTCCGGATGCACGGCCAGGGCGGAGACCTCGGCGATGTTGCCCTCCTTGGCGCGCACGTCGGTGAGGTCGAAGATGGCCTGGAGGGGGAAGCCGATGGCGCTTTCGCGGATCAGCGAAATGGTGCCGACCACCTTGCCGTCCCACTTGGCGCAGAGGGTGGTGGTGGTGGGCAGGGCATGGTACAGGGTGACCCGCATGCCGGAAGGGTCGGGTTTCATGAAGCCGGCGTCCACGTAGGCGTCGTGCAGGAGGGTGAAGCAGGCCTCCAGTTCCTCCCGGGTGTCGGCGATCTTCAGTTCCAGGCGGTCGGGCGGGGCCGGGTCGCAATCGACGAAGGCGCGGTAGATGGCGAAACGCCGCTCGCGGGGCAGCAGCGCGAACAGCTTGCGCAGCGCCTGGCGCAACAGCTTGCGGCCCGTCCGCAATGGGCTTTTCATGATGGCCTGTCCCTCCCCCCGAGGTTGCTTTCGCCAGGCCCTAGTGTACCTCGCCGTCCCCTAACCCATGGAGTGGGAGAGGAACACCGTGGCGTTGTCCAGGTCGCTGTGGGTGCTGCCATGGTAGAGGGCGGTGACGAACTTGCGCCAGATGAGATCCGGCTCGCCGATCTGGAAGCCGTAGAAGCCATTGCCCTTGTCCCGGATGGCGGCGGCCTGGATCACCGAGGTTTCCGCCTTGCCCAGGTGGATGGTGGCCTCGCCCCAGGTGTCCACGGGCAGGGGCTCCCGGGCCCGGGCCTGGAAACCGTAGCGGGAAACCTGGATGACCTCCAGGCCGACCTTCTCCAGCTTCCCTTCCGCGCCGGCGAAGACGATCTTGGCCGGGCAGCGTACGGAAAAGCGCTGGTGGCGGCGGATGGGGATGTTGTCCTTGCGCTCCGCCAGGGCGGGGAGGACGTCGCGGTAGTCCTCGAGGTCGTAGATGGAATGCAGCAGCGCCTTCTTGCGTTCCGACAGGCTGGCGAAGACCTTGGTGCGCTGGTTGAAGAAGTAGTCCAGCAGATCCGGCGTCATGACCGGGTCGTTGGTGGTGTAGAAGCGCCGGTGGGGCATTTCGATATTGGCCAGCCGGCTTTCGACGAAGTAGGCATACAGGTTGCGGCGGGCCGGCTTGGTGCCGTAGTGGCGGCGGAGGATTTCCGGGGCGACCTTGAGGTCCAGGGTGGCGCCGACGGCGGGGGCGCCGTTCACGAAGTCATAGCTCTCGACGATGTTGGCGGTGAGCCGCTGGAAGAAGAGCAGCGACTCGTACATCTCGATGTGGCGCGGGTTGACGGCGATGACCAGGTGGCGGGTGTCGAAGAAGGTCGTGCAGTACTCGTACATGAACTTCATCAGCGGGAAGAGGATGCTCCCGCCGGTGCGCCGGAAGCGCGGATGCACCGCCAGGGCCGAGACTTCAGCGATGTTGCCCTCCTTGGCCCGCACCGCGGTGAGGTCGAAGATGCGCTGCAGGGGGAACCCCAGGGCGCTTTCGCGGATGAGGGAAATGGTGCCGACCACCTTGCCGTCGAACTTGGCGCACAGGGTGGTGGTGGTGGGCAGGGCGTGGTAGATGGTCACCCGCATGCCGGAGGGGTCGGGGGTCATGAAGCCGCTGTCCACGTAGGCGTCGTGCAGCAGCGCGAAACAGGCCTCCAGCTCTTCCTTGGTCTCGGCGATCTTGAGCACCAGCCGCTCGGTGGGGTGGGTGTCGCAATCCACGAAGGAACGCATGACGGCGAAACGCTTCTTCTGCGGCAGCATGGCGACGATGCGGCGCATCAGGGAGCTGAGCAGCTTGTGAACCTTCTGTTGCGCACGTTTCAACATGGTTCCCTCCTCCTGCCGCCTTCCCTTCGGCATATATTTTGTTCATCTTAGCACCGCCCGGTAAAGAAATCCTTACCAAACAAGGGGGCCGGGGAGAGGCTGGGCTGCCGGCACATTGACATGACGCATTGCCGCCGGGACAATCGCCGCGATAGTCCCGTCCTTACCGCCCAGGAGCCCAGACAATGCCTTACATCACCCCCAAACTGTCGGTATTTTCCCTCGCCATCGCCTCGGCCTTCGCCCTGACAGCCTGTGGCCAGAAGGAGGAGCCCAAGGCAGCGGCGCCCGCGGCCCCGGCGGCCGCGCCGGAAGTGACGGTCAAGATCGGCCACGTGGCGCCCATGACCGGCCCCCAGGCCCACCTGGGCAAGGACAACGAGAATGGCGCCCGCCTGGCCATCGACGAACTGAACGCCAAGGGCCTGGAAATCGGCGGCGCCAAGGTCAAGTTCGAACTCCTTGGCGAAGACGACCAGGCCGACCCCAAGCAGGGCACCATCGTCGCCCAGAAACTCATCGACGCCAAGGTCAATGGCGTCATCGGCCACCTTAACTCTGGCACCACCATCCCGGCCTCCAAGCTCTACTTCGACGCCGGCATCCCGCAGATTTCCGGTTCCGCCACCAATCCCAAATACACCCAGCAGGGCTTCACCACCGCCTTCCGCGTCATGGCCAACGACGTGCAGCAGGGCAAGGCGCTGGGCGAATTCGCCGCCAAGCAGGGGGTCAGGGCCGTGGCCATCGTCGATGACCGTACCGCCTACGGCCAGGGGCTCGCCGACGAGTTCCGGAAGGCCGCCGAGGCTGCCGGCCTCAAGGTCGTCGCCACCGAATACACCAACGACAAGGCCACCGACTTCAAGGCCATCCTCACCAAGATCAAGTCCACCAAGGCCGACCTGGTCTTCTACGGCGGTATGGACGCCCAGGGCGGCCCCATGGTCAAGCAGATGAAGGAACTGGGCATCAAGGCCAAGTTCCTCGGCGGCGACGGCGTGTGCACGCCGGAGTTCATGAAGCTGGGCGGCGAGGCCAGCGAGGGCAATTACTGCTCCCTGCCCGGCATGCCCCTGGAGAAGCTGGCCAAGGGGCCGGAGTTCAAGGACAAATTCACCAAGAAGTTCAACGCCGAGATCCAGCTCTACGCGCCTTACGTCTACGACGCCGTGATGGTCATGGCCGACGCCATGAAGCGCGCCAATTCGGTCGAGCCCGCCAAGTACCTGCCGGAAGTGGGCAAGACCAAGCACGACGGCGTCACCGCCCTGATCGAGTTCGACAGCGTCGGCGACCTCAAGAGCGGTGCCATTTCCCTCTACCAGTACAAGGGCGGCAAGCTCGACTATGTCGAGACCCTGGGCGGCGCGCCGGCCATGGAAACGGCCAAGGCCGAAGTGAAGCAGGCGGTGGCCGAGGTCAAGGAGGCCGCCAAGGCCGTGGGCGAGGCCGCCAAGGATGCGGCCAAGGAAGGCGTCAAGGCCGGGGCCGACGCCGTCAAGGGCGCTGCCGAGGCGGCCAAGGCGGCGGTGGACAAGAAGTAAGCGGCCATTGCCAAGGGGAAACGGCGCCTCCGGGCGCCGTTTCCATGTCTGCGGCCCTACCCATTCCGCATGGAAATCCTCCTCCAGCAACTCGTCAACGGTCTTGTCCAGGGCAGCATCTACGCCCTGGTGGCCCTCGGCTACACCATGGTCTACGGCATCATGGGCCTGATCAACTTCGCTCACGGCGAGGTGGTGATGATCGGTACCCTGGTGACCATCAGCGTGAGCGGCGCCCTCATCGCCGCCGGCGTGCCGGCAGCCGTGGCCGGCCTGGCCGGTCTGGCGGGGGCCATGGCCGTCTGCATGGCCCTCGGCTGGGGGCTGGAGCGCATCGCCTACCGGCCCCTGCGCCATGCGCCGCGGCTGACGCCGCTGATCACCGCCATCGGCATGTCCATCGTCCTGCAGAACCTGGCCATGATGGTCTGGGGGCGCAACTACCTCACCTTCCCACCCCTGGTGCCCAAGGTCCAGTACGAGGTGGCGGGGGCCCATTTCACCAGCGTGCAGGTGATGATCGTGGCGGTTTCCGCCGTCACCATGGCCGGACTGCTCTTCCTCGTATACCGAACCCGCCTCGGACTGGCCATGCGGGCCACGGCCCAGAATCCCCAGGTGGCTAGCCTGATGGGGGTGAACATCGACCGCGTCATCGCCGCCGCCTTCGTCGTCGGCTCCGCCATGGGCGCCGTGGCTGGGGTGATGGTGGGCACTTACTACGAGATCGCCCATTACCAGATGGGCTTCATGCTCGGCCTCAAGGCCTTCACGGCAGCGGTCCTCGGCGGTATCGGCAACCTCGCCGGGGCCATGGCCGGCGGGGTGCTGCTGGGCATCATCGAGGCCCTCGGCGCCGGCTACATCGGCGACCTCACCGGCGGCTTCCTCGGCAGCCACTACCAGGACATCTTCGCCTTCGTCGTCCTCATCGGCGTGCTGATGTTCCGGCCCTCGGGGCTGTTCGGCGAGAAGACGGGGGACCGGGCGTGAGGCTCTCGCTCAATCCCCGCTCGGCCCTGGGCATCGCCCTCATCGCCCTCGCCCTGGTGGCGCTGCCTTTCGTCGTGGCCATGGGCGGCCAGGCCTGGGTGCGCATCCTCAATTTCGCCATTCTCTACACCTTTCTCGCCTTGGGCCTCAACATCGTGGTCGGCTACGCCGGCCTGCTGGACCTGGGCTACATCGCTTTCTACGCCGTCGGCGCCTATCTCTATGCCCTCCTGGCCAGCCCCCACTTCGGCGTGCACTGGCCCTTCTGGGCCATCCTGCCCCTGGGGGCGGTGGTGGCCTGCTGTTTCGGCGTGCTCCTGGGGGCGCCCACCCTCAAGCTGAGGGGGGATTACCTGGCCATCGTCACCCTCGGCTTCGGGGAGATCATCCGCATCTTCCTCAACAACCTCAATGCGCCGGTCAACATCACCAACGGCGCCCAGGGCATCACCCTCATCGACCCGGTGGTCCTGGGGGGCTTCCGCTTCAGCGGCAACAGCGAAATCCTCGGCTTCGTCGTCAGCGGGCCCCAGAAATACTATTTCCTGCTGGTGGCCCTGGCCCTGCTCGTCATCGTCGTCAACCTGCGCCTGCAGCAATCCCGCATCGGCCGGGCCTGGCAGGCCATCCGCGAGGACGAGGTGGCGGCCAGGGCCATCGGCATCAACACCCGCAACATCAAGCTGCTGGCCTTCGCCATGGGGGCCAGCTTCGGCGGCATTGCCGGCGGCATCTTCTCGGCCATGCAGGGCTTCGTCTCGCCGGAGAGCTTTTCCCTCATCGAATCGGTCATGGTCCTGGCCATGGTGGTGCTGGGGGGCATGGGGCACATCCCCGGGGTCATCCTCGGGGCGGTGCTGCTCACCGTGTTGCCGGAAGTTCTGCGCTACGGCGTGGGGCCGGTGCAGCAGGCGCTGTTCGGCAAGGTGCTGGCGGATCCGGAAAGCCTGCGCATGCTCATCTTCGGCCTGGCCCTGGTGCTGGTGATGCGCCTCAAGCCGGCGGGCCTGTGGCCTTCGCCGGAGCGGCGCCGGGAACTGGCGGAGCGGCAATGACGGCGGCGGTTCCCGTCCTCCTCGAAGCCATCGGCGTCGCCAAGCATTTTGGCGGGGTCAAGGCGCTGCGCGACGTTTCCCTGACCATCCGCCAGGGGGAGATCTATGGCCTCATCGGCCCCAACGGCGCCGGCAAGACCACCTTCTTCAACTGTCTCACCGGCCTCTACGTTCCCGATGGCGGTGGTTTCGCCTTCGCCGGCGCGCCGCTGCGCGCCGATGCTCCCCACCAGGCGGCGGAACGGGGCATCGCCCGGACCTTCCAGAACATCCGCCTGTTCGGCAACATGAGCGCCAAGGAGAACGTCATGGTGGGGCGCCACGTGCGCACCCGGGCCGGGGTCTTCGGCGCCATCCTGCGGGGGGCGGCCGCCCGGGCCGAGGAGGCGGCCATCGCCCGGCGGGCCGAGGAACTGCTCCACTACGTGGGCATCGCCGACCGCGCCGGCGACCTGGCCAAGAACCTTTCCTACGGCGACCAGCGCCGCCTGGAAATCGCCCGGGCCCTGGCGACGGAACCAAAACTCCTCTGCCTGGACGAGCCGGCGGCGGGCATGAACGCCACCGAAACCGGGGAGCTGCGGCAACTGGTGGAAGGCATCCGCCGGGATGGCGTGACGGTGCTGCTCATCGAGCACGACGTCAAGCTGGTCATGGGGCTGTGCGACCGGGTGGCGGTGCTGGACTACGGCGAGAAGATTGCCGAGGACGTGCCCGCCGTGGTGCAGCAGGATCAACGCGTCATTGAGGCCTACCTGGGTGCTTGAAGTCACCGGACTCCGCGTCGCCTACGGCGGCATCCAGGCCGTCCGCGGCATCACCTTCCACGTGGACGAGGGGGAGATGGTGGCCCTCATCGGCGCCAACGGGGCGGGCAAGACCAGTACCCTCAGGGCCCTGGCCCGGGTTCTCGACGCCGCCGGGGGCGACGTGCGCTTCTGCGGCGAGGAGATCACCCGCCTTCGCCCCCATCGCCTGATCCGCAAGGGCATCGCCCTGGTCCCCGAGGGGCGGGGCGTCTTCCCCCGCCTGACGGTGGCGGAAAACCTCGCCATGGGCGCCTTCATCCGCCACGACAAGGCGGCGGTGGCTGGCGACCTGGACCACGTCTACGGCCTTTTCCCGCGCCTCAAGGAGCGGGCGGGCCAGTTGGCGGGCACCCTGTCCGGCGGCGAGCAGCAGATGCTGGCCATCGGCCGCGCCCTCATGAGCCGGCCCCGCCTGCTGCTCCTCGACGAGCCGTCCATGGGCCTGGCCCCCATCATGGTGCAGAAGATCTTCGAGGTCATCCGCACGGTGGCGGCGGCCGGCATGACCATCCTGCTGGTGGAGCAGAACGCCAAGCTCGCCCTGGAGGCGAGCCAGCGCGGCTACGTCATGGAAAGCGGCGAGATCGTCCTGGGGGGCGAGTCGGCGCAACTGCTCGGCGATCCCAAGGTGCGCCAGGCCTATCTCGGCGAATGAAGGCGGTGGGCTTTTTTCCCATCTGGATCAAAGCGCCCCGGCCCCCGGCCCGGGGACAATGACGGCCACTTCCCGGAACCGATTGCCCATGACCATGAATACCCCCTTCGCCCTTGCCGCCGTCGTGGCGGCGCTCCTGGCGCTCCCCGCCCTGGCCGAGGAGGCCAAGCCCGTCGACACCACCCCCAAGCTTGCCAACGGGCTCCTCATGAAGCAGGGCGGCAAGCTGGTTTTCGCCCCCTGCCGCGACCGCAGCTATGCCATCGTGGACGACGCCTCCCCCGGCGGCGCGGTGACCCAGGCTCTCAACAGCGTCGGCCTGGAGGCGGGCAAGAAAATCTACGTGGAGTTGATGGGCGTCGTCGAGGGCATCAACCTGCGCGCCCACAGCCTCAATTTCGCCCGGGCCGAGGGCCGCTGCCAGGCCCCTGGCGGCAGCGAGGAGTCCTGGCGGGCGGCCGGCGGCGAACCGGCCTGGAGCCTGGTGGCGGGGGGCGACAAGGTGATCCTGCAGCGCAAGGGCAAAGCCGACGTGACGGTGCCCTACGCCCCCTTCAAGAGCGAGGGCAACGTCGCCACCTACGAAGCCGGCCAGGGCGCCCACAGGCTGGCCCTGCGCTTCGAGCGGGGCGTCTGCCGGGACAAGGCCGGCGACGTCCTGCTCGGCTGGACGGCCAGCGTCACGGCCAATGGCGAAACCCTGAAGGGCTGCGCCTGGCAGCGCTGATCCCGGCCCTCAGGCGGTCTGGAAGGTGAAGGCGTCGGCGAAGAACTCGTCTTCGGGCAGGCCGCAAAGGGTGGTGAAATCCCTCCGGGCGGCGTCGATCATCACCGGGGCGCCGCAGGCATAGACCTGGAAGCCGGAGAGGTCGGGGAAGTCGGCCATCACCGCCTGGTGCACCAGGCCGGTACGGCCCTGCCAGCCGTCGCCGGCGGCGGGCTCCGACAGTACCGGCACGTAATGGATGTTGGCGTGCTGCGCCGTCCAGGATTCCGGCAGGGCGGGCATGTAGAGGTCGGCACGGGCCCGGGCGCCCCAGTAGATGTGCATGGGCCGCGGACATTTCTCGGCGATGGCGTGCTCGACCAGGGCCTTGATGGGGGCGAAGCCGGTGCCGCCGGCCAGCAGGATCATCGGCCTGGCGGAATCCTCGCGCAGGGTGAAACTGCCGTGGGGACCATTGATGCGCAGGATGTCGCGCACCTTCATGGTGGTGAAGACCTGCTCGGTGAACAGACCGCCGGGAACGTGGCGGATATGGAGTTGCAGCAGGGCATCGTCGTGGGGCGCGTTGGCGAGCGAAAAGCTGCGCCGCTTGCCGTCCTTCAGCAGGATGTCGATGTAGTGGCCGGCCAGGAACTGCAGGCGCTCGCTGGCGGGGAGCCGCAGGTGCATCTCGATGACGTCCGGGGCGAGTTTTTCCATCTTCTCGATGCGGGCGGGCAGGGTCTTCACCGGGATGTCGGCGGCGGAACCCATCTGGCGGCATTCGATGGTCACGTCGCCGCGGGGCTTGGCGCAGCAGAAGAGGGTGAGGCCGGCGGTCCTGTCGGCGTCGGTGAGGGCATGGGGCTGCGCCTTGCCGTCGTCCACCGCGCCGGCCAGGACCTTGCCCTTGCACACGCCGCAGGCGCCGTCGCGGCAGCCGTAGGGCATGACCAGGCCCTGGCGCAGGGCGGCGGCGAGAATGGTTTCGTCGGCCTCGGCGGTGAACTGCTGGCCGCCCGGCTGGACGCTGATCTGGTGGCTCATGGATTCCCCTTCAATTGTTCCATCACGGCATCGGCTAAAATGCAGCCGTGCAAAAACTTCTCATTGTCGGCAGCGGGGACGTGGCCCGCCGCGCGCTCCCTTTGCTGATTCCTCGTTATCGCGTTTTCGCCCTCCTGCGCAATCCGGCGGAAGCCGCCGGCTGGCGTGCCGCCGGCGCGGTGCCGGTCCTGGCCGACCTGGACGACCGCCACAGCCTGCGGCGGCTGGCGGGTCTTCCCGATCTGGTCCTGCACCTGGCGCCGCCGCCCGGCACCGGCGAGCGCGACAGCCGCACCCGCCACCTGCTGGCGGCCTTGGCGAAAGGCAAAAGTCTACCACGCGCCATCATCTACGTTAGCACCACGGGCATCTACGGCGATTGCGCCGGGGCGCGCATCGACGAGACCCGTGCCGCCCGGCCGGCCACCGCCCGGGCCCGGCGGCGGGTCGACGCCGAAGGCACCCTGCGGGCCTTCGGCCGCCGGCACGGCAGTCGCGTCTGCCTGCTGCGGGCCCCCGGCATCTACGCCGCCGGGCGCCTGCCCCTGGAGCGCCTGCAGAACGGTCTCCCGGCACTGCCGGCCGAGGAGGACGTCTTCAGCAACCACATCCACGCCGACGATCTGGCGGCCGCCTGCGTCGCCGCCTTGCGCCGGGGGGCGGCCAACCGGGCCTACAACGTGGTCGACGATTCCGACCTGAAGATGGGGGAATATTTCGACCGGGTCGCCGATGCCTTCGGCCTGCCGCGTCCGCCGCGCCTGGGGCGGGCGGCCATCGCCAAAGCGCTGACGCCGCTGCAGATGTCCTTCCTGGGGGAATCCCGGCGCATCGGCAATGGGCGCCTGAAGAACGAATTGAAGCTGCGGCTGCGCCATCCCACCGTCGACGCCGGGATCGCCGCCGCCCGAGAAAGGAACGCCTGATGCTCGTCGTCAAAGCCCTGCACATTTCCCTGGTGGTGGCCTGGTTCGCCGGTCTCTTCTACCTGCCCCGCATCTACGTCAATCTCGCCATGGTGCCGGCGGACAGCGTCGCCGAACGGGAGCGCCTGCTGCTCATGGCGGGCAAGCTCTTCCGCTTCATGACGCCCCTGGGCATCCTGGCCCTCGTCTTCGGGCTGTGGCTGTGGCTGGGCTTCGGCTTCCGGGGTGGCTGGCTGCACGCCAAGCTGGTCCTGGTGGCCCTGCTGGTGGCCTATCACTGGCACTGCGGAGTGCTGCTCAAGGCCTTCCGGGCCGGCACCGCGCAGCGCAGCCACGTCTGGTTCCGTTTCTACAACGAGATGCCGGTGCTGGTACTCTTCGCCGTCGTCTTCCTCGTCGTCCTCAAGCCCTTCTGATGAACCGCTATTTCGCCACCAGCCCCCGGGGCCTGGAAAACCTGCTGGCCGAGGAACTGGCCGCCCTCGGCGCCGCCCAGGTCAAGGCCGCCGCCGGCGGGGTGGAGTTCGCCGGCGACTGGCCGGTCTGCTACCGTGCCAATCTCGAATCGCGGATCGCCACCCGCATCCTCTGGTTTGCCGCCAAGGCGCCCTACACCCGGGAGGAGGACATCTACCGCCTCGCCCTGGCCCAGCGCTGGCCCGACTGGTTTCCCGTCACCCGCACCCTCCGCGTCGTCACCACGGCCACCAAGTCGCCCCTGCGCTCCATCGACTTCGTCACCCTGCGGGTCAAGGACGCCGTTTGCGACCGCTTCCGTGCCCAGGGCGGCGAACGCCCCAGTGTCGATACCAGGGAGCCGGATGTACGTATTCACGTCTATCTTACTGAAAGCGAGTGCTCACTCTACATCGATACCTCCGGGGCGCCGCTGTGGCAGCGGGGTCTGCGCCAGGCTTCGGTGGAGGCCCCCCTCAAGGAAAATCTCGCCGCCGGCATCCTCAAGCTCACCGGCTGGCAGCCCGGCACGCCCCTGGTGGACCCCATGTGCGGCAGCGGCACCTTCCTGCTCGAAGCCGTGCAGATGGCGCTGGACCGGGCGCCCGGCCTGGGCCGCAGCTTCGCCTTCGAGAAACTGACGCCCTTCGACGCCCTGGCCTGGAGCCGGCTGCGCGCCGCCGCCGAAGCCCGCTGCCGCCCCGCCCAGCCGTTGCCCATCTGGGGCAGCGACCGCGACGAGCGCGCCGTCCGCGCCACCCGGCGCAACTTGCAGGAGGCCGGCTTCGGCAACGCGGCCAAGGTGACCTCCGCCGACATGCTGACCCTGGAAAAGCCCGCCGACGCCGGCATCCTCGTCGCCAATCCGCCCTACGGCGAGCGCATCGGCGAACAGGAGGAACTGGCCGCCTTTTACCCGCAACTGGGCGCCGCCCTGAAACGGCACTGGTCCGGCTGGAACTGCTACTTCTTCACCGCCGACACCCGCCTGCCCAAGGGCGTCGGCCTCAAACCCAGCCGCAAGACCCCACTCTTCAACGGCGCCCTGGAGTGCCGGCTGTATGAGATAAAGATGGTGGCGGGGAGCAACCGCAAGCCGCGCGAATCTGGCGGCCAAGCAGACGCAGGCGGTTAAGCGAAGGCAAGACTAGGCGCCTAGACCGGGCGCGCCGCAGGCGACCGAAGGAAGTCCCTGTGGGACAGTACCGCGGTACGACAAGGTGCGCCCGGTCGACGGCAACGACGTATTGCCGGGCCGGCTCCTGGTACTCAGACGATGTCGAGGTGGCCGATGCCGGAGGTCAGATCCCGGTCTTTGGATTCCTTGCCATGCAGCTTGATCTGCAGCCGCAGATCATTGAGCGAGTCGGCATTGCGCAGGGCGTCCTCGTAGGTGATCTTGCCGGCCTCGTAGAGGTCGAAGAGGGCCTGGTCGAAGGTCTGCATACCCAGTTCCCGCGACTTCTTCATGATCTCCTTGATCTCCTGCACCTCGCCCTTGAAGATGAGGTCGGAAATCAGTGGCGAGTTGAGCATCACCTCGATGGCCGGCACCCGGCCCTTGCCGTCCTTCTTGGGGATCAGGCGCTGGGAGATCATGGCCCGCAGGTTGAGCGACAGGTCCATGAGCAACTGGTGGCGGCGCTCTTCCGGGAAGAAGTTGATGATGCGGTCGATAGCCTGGTTGGAACTGTTGGCGTGGAGCGTCGCCAGGCAGAGGTGGCCGGTCTCGGCGAAGGCGATGGCGTAGTCCATGGTGTCGCGGTCGCGGATTTCGCCCATGAGGATGACGTCCGGCGCCTGGCGCAGGGTGTTCTTCAGGGCCGGGCCCCAGTCGTCGGTATCGACCCCCACTTCCCGCTGCGTGACGATGCAGTTCTTGTGCTCGTGCACGTACTCGATGGGGTCCTCGATGGTGATGATGTGGCCGTAGCTGTTCTCGTTGCGGTAATCGACCAGGGCAGCCAGGGAGGTGGTCTTGCCGGTGCCGGTGCCGCCGACGAAGATGACCAGGCCGCGCTTGGTCATGGCCACGTCCTTGAGGATGCCGGGCAGGCCCAGTTCGTCCAGCTTGGGGATGGTCATGTTGATGGTGCGGCAGACGACGCCGACCCGGGCCTGCTGGACGAAGGCATTGACCCGGAAGCGGCCGATGCCGGCCGGCGAGATGGCGAAGTTGCACTCCTTGCTGGCCTCGAACTCCGCCGCCTGCCGGTCGTTCATGATGGAGCGGGCCAGCTCCGTGGTGTGCTGGGCAGTGAGGACCTGGTTGGAAACGGGCGTGATCTTGCCGTCGATCTTGATGGCGGGGGGAAAGCCCGCCGTGATGAAGAGGTCCGAGCCCTTTTTCTGCGTCATCAGCCGCAGCAGGTCATGCATGAATTTCATCGCCTGGTCGCGTTCCATCTACTCTCTCCTGCTGGTATGCCGCCTTGTCTCGGCGTGGCTGGCAATTGCCGGGTCAACCCGGGAAGGCATCCTTGTTGGCCGCCTTCAGGCGGGCCTCGTTGGACGCGACGATGTTGCGCCGCACCAGGTCGAGCAGACATTGGTCGAGAGTCTGCATGCCGAACTGCTGGCCGGTCTGGATGGACGAATACATCTGGGCCACCTTGTTTTCCCGGATGAGGTTGCGGATGGCCGGGGTGCCGATCATGATCTCGTGGGCGGCGACGCGGCCCTGGCCGTCCTTGGTCTTCAGCAGGGTCTGGGAGATGACGGCCCGCAGGGACTCGGAAAGCATGGCGCGGACCATTTCCTTTTCGGCCGCCGGGAAGACGTCGATGACCCGGTCCACCGTCTTGGCGGCGGAGGAAGTGTGCAGGGTGCCGAACACCAGGTGGCCGGTCTCGGCCGCAGTGAGCGCCAGGCGGATGGTCTCCAGGTCGCGCATTTCGCCCACCAGGATGACGTCCGGGTCTTCCCGCAGGGCCGAGCGCAGGGCGTTGTTGAAGGACAGGGTGTGGGGGCCCACTTCCCGCTGGTTGATGAGGCATTTCTTGGCCTCATGGACGAATTCGATGGGGTCCTCGACGGTGAGGATGTGGCTGTAGTCGTTTTCGTTGATGTGATTGACCATCGCCGCCAGGGTCGTGGACTTGCCGGAGCCGGTGGGGCCGGTGACGAGGACGATGCCGCGGGGGTATTCCGCGATGTCCTTGAAGATCTTGGGGGCGTTCAAATCCTCCAGGGTCAGCACCTTGGAGGGAATGGTCCGGAAAACGGCGCCGGCGCCCCGGTGCTGGACGAAGGCATTGACCCGGAAGCGCGCCAGGTTGGGGATCTCGAAGGAGAAGTCGCACTCCAGCGTTTCCTCGTAGGTCTTGCGCTGGGCGTCGTTCATGATGTCGTACACCATGGAATGCACGTCCTTGTGCTCCATGGGGGGCAGGTTGATGCGGCGGACGTCGCCATGGACCCGGATCATCGGCGGCAGGCCGGAGGACAGGTGGAGATCGGAGGCCTTGTTCTTGACCCCGAAGGCGAGCAGTTCGGTAATGTCCATGGAAAGCGTTCCCCAGCGCGCGTGTATACTTGTTGTGAGCGGAATTCCAAAGGATTATGAGCGACATAGCCGTCAACCTGCAAGCCGTCCGGGAGCGCATCCGACAAGCGGCGCTGGCGGCCGGACGGGCGCCGGAAGCCGTCTCCCTGCTGGCCGTCAGCAAGACCTGGCCGGCGGGCAGCGTGCGGGAAGCCTTCGCCGCCGGCCAGACTGCCTTTGGCGAGAACTACGTGCAGGAGGGTGTGGCCAAGATCGGCGAGCTGGCCGCCCTGCCGCTGGAGTGGCATTTCATCGGGCCCCTGCAGAGCAACAAGACGCGGCCCGTGGCCGAGCACTTTGCCTGGGTCCATTCCGTGGACCGCCTGAAGATCGCCGAGCGGCTGTCCCAGCAGCGTCCGGCGAACCTGCCGCCGCTGCAGGTATGCGTGCAGGTCAACGTTTCCGGCGAAGCGAGCAAGAGCGGCTGCTCGCCGGCGGAGGCGGCTGCCCTGTGCCGGGGCATCGCCGTCCTGCCGTGCCTGCGCTTGCGCGGGCTGATGGTCATTCCCGCCCCGGTGGGCGATCCGGCGGCCCAGCGCGAGCCCTTCCGCCGCCTGCGTGGCCTGCTGGCGGACCTGCGGGCGGGGGGGCTCGACCTCGATACCTTGTCCATGGGCATGTCCCATGACCTTGAAGCGGCCGTGGCCGAGGGGGCGACCCTCGTCCGCGTCGGCACGGCCATCTTTGGCGAAAGAGACTATTCATGAAGATCACCTTCCTCGGCGGCGGCAACATGGCCAACGCCCTCATCGGCGGCATGCTCAACCAGGGGTTCGCCGCCGCCGACATCCAGGTCGTCGAACTCAACCCGGCCAACCGCGACAAGCTCGCCCGGGAATTCGGCGTCACCTGCCACGCCGGCCCCGAACCGGCGGCCTGGGCTTGCGACCTCGCCATCCTGGCGGTCAAGCCCCAGCAGATGAAGGCGGCTGTTGCCCCCCTCGTCCCCTACCTGGAGGAGCAACTGGTGGTGAGCATCGCCGCCGGCCTCAGCCTGGAAACCCTGTCCCGCTGGTTGGGCGGGCACCGCCGCATCGTGCGCTGCATGCCCAATACCCCCGCCCTCATCGGCGCCGGCATCACCGGCCTCTGCGCCCTGCCGGAAGTGGACATGGCCGAGCGGGCGGCGGCGGAAAAGGTGCTGAGCACCGTCGGCAGCACCCTGTGGATCGAGGACGAGGCCCGCATGGACGGGGTCACCGCCGTTTCCGGCAGCGGGCCGGCCTACGTCTTCCTTTTCATCGAAGCCCTGCAGCAGGCGGCGGCGGAGTTGGGGTTCAGCCCCGAGCAGGGGCGCCAGCTTTCCATAGAAACCGTCCTCGGGGCCGCCCGTCTGGCCGCCCAATCCGATGACCCGGCCTCCGTCCTGCGGGAGCGGGTCACCTCCAAGGGCGGCACCACCGAGGCCGCCCTCAGGGCGATGGCCGAGAAGGGGGTCAAGGAAGGCATCGTCGCCGGCGTCCGCGCCGCCGAGGCCCGGGGCCGGGAACTGGGCGCCCTGCTGGGGGCAGCATGAGCAGGGAGCAAGGTTCCATGATGAGCGAAGCGAAGAATGGAATGCGACCGGCCGCGATTGCTGCCAGGGCCTCCCACTCGCGGACGTGCGCATCCCCGTTGCGCGATGCGCACCGGGGCCCCTGCTTACTGCTCGGGGAGGCCGACTGATGCTGGTCCAGGTCGTCGTTTTCCTGGCCGACGCCGTGGTCGGATTCTTCAGCGCCCTTTTCCTCCTGCGTTTCTACATGCAGGCCTTTCGCGTTTCCTTCGCCGGTCCGGTGGGTCACTTCGTGGTGAGCCTCACCAACTGGGCGGTGAAGCCCCTGCGCCGGATCATCCCCGGCGTCGCCGGGCTGGACTGGGCCAGCCTCTTCTCCGCCCTGGCCCTGCAACTGTTCCTGGCTGGCCTGCTGGTGGCTCTGGGGGGCGGTTTGCCGTTCGCCGACGGGGCGGGTGCTGCCCTCACCGTCCTGTGGTGGGCGGTGCGCGGCCTGCTGCGCCTGTCCATCTACCTGCTTATCGGCGTCCTCATCCTGCAGGCGGTGCTTTCCTGGGTGAATCCCTATTCCCCGGTGGCGGCCCCGGCCAACCAGTTGACCCGGCCCTTCCTCGATCCCATCCGGCGCATCCTGCCGCCGATATCGGGTATCGACCTGTCGCCCCTGGTGGCCATCCTGCTGGCCCAGGTGGTGCTGATGTTCCTGTGACGCCGGTCTGGTTGCGCGGCGACGGGGCGAACTCGACGCTGACCCTGCATGTCCAGCCCGGGGCCAAGGTGAGCGAACTCGCCGGGGAACATGGCGAAGCCCTGAAGATCCGCCTGGCGGCGCCTCCCCGCGACGGCCGGGCCAATGAGGCGCTCATCGCTTTCCTGGCAGAGCGCCTGGGGGTGCCGCGCCGGGCGATCACCCTGCAGTCCGGGGCGACATCCCGGCACAAGGTGGTCGCCCTCGAACTGCCGGCGGCGACGGTGGCGGCCCGCCTGGGCTATTGAAGTTGCCCCTTCAGTCGTCCTCGGGATCGATCATCGCCACCATCGCCGGCTTGTCCTGGCGGAAAGCCAGATGCTTGGTGAGCAGGGCGGTAAGCTCCTCGGTCGAGGGTGACCGGGCGGTGAAGTTGACCGCGCAGTCGGGGCGGCTGCCGCAGACCGCCGAGCGGGCCAGCAGGGCGGTGAAGGCCATGTCATAGGGCTGGGTGTGCAGAGGGATATGCACGGCCTGATTGCGGAAGGAAGCGGGATCCCGGCGCAGGCGGGCGACGATGGGCGGCAGGTTGTCCGGCAGATTGAGGGCACCCATGACCGGTGCGGTTTCCGGGACCTCGTCGATGAGGCAGGTGATGTGCACCTGCTGGTTGTACCAGCAGCGCCACTGCAGGGTATCGCCGGCCAGGGCGGAGAGAGGGAGAAAGGCCAGGACGGCGAGCAGCGCGTACAAGCGTGTATTCATGTTCCGCTCCAATCATCGGTCGAGATTCGTCCAGATCGATTGGCCAGCGGAAGCGACATGCCTCGCTGCAACCTGTTTTCGGTAGCCCCTCTGACTTGCACCCGCAGGTGTTTAGCCGGTAGCTTTGCGTCGCCGCCTTTCGGCGGTTATGCCTTTATCGAACTGGTTTTTTCAAATTACACAATTGATCCACTTTTTTCAAGTGGAACGTTTGTTTGATTTTGTGCGGCCGTCCACCACCGTCGCCTGGATGCGGCCATTCAGCTCGTAGCCCATGAAGGGCGTGTTCTTGCCCTTGCTGTGCAGCGTTTCGGCGGTGACCTGCCAGTAGGCGTCGGGCGAGAAGACGCAGACGTCGGCGGCGGCGCCTTCGCCCAGGTGGCCGCGGTCTATGCCGAGGATGCGCGCCGGGTCGGCGCTGATCCTGGCCAGGGCCGTTGCCAGGTCCACGCCGGCGCTGGCGGCCCATTTGAGGGTCAGGGGCAGCAGCAGCTCCAGGCCGGTGGCGCCGGGCTTGGCTTCGCCGAAGGGAAGGAGCTTGTCGTCAGCACCGACCGGGGTGTGGTCGGAACAGATGGCCGCCACGCCGCGGGCCACGCCGTCGGAGAGCCCCTGGCGGTCGGCCTGGCTGCGCAGGGGCGGGTCGAAGCGGGCCTGGCTGTTGAAATAACCGATATCGTTTTCGGTCAGGTGGAGATGGTGAATGCCCACGTCCCCCGTGACCCGGATGCCCGCCGCCTGGGCGTTGGCCAGCATGCGCATGCCGGCGGCGGAGGAAATGCGGGTGAAGTGCAGGCGCACGCCGGTGTCGGCGGCCAAGGTGAGCAGGGTGCCCATGGCGACGGTCTCGGCGCTGACCGGGATGCCGGCCAATCCCAGGCGGCTGGCCACTTCGCCGGCATGGGCGATGCCGTTGCGGGCGAGCCAGTGGTCCTGGGGCTGCATCCACACGGCGAAGCCGAAGGTGGCGGCATATTCGAAGCAGCGCAACAGGGCTTCCGTATCGACCAGCGGCCGATTGGCCTGGGAGAAGGCCACGCAGCCTGCCTTGGCGAGGCCCGCCAGCTCGGCCAGGCGCTCGCCCTTGAGGCCGACGGTGAGGGCGCCCAGGGGCAGGACGCGGGCCTTGCCAACGTCCGCCGCCCGGTGCACCAGGCGGGCGGCCAGTTCCGGCTCGTCGAGGGGCGGATCGGCGTCGGGCGGGACGACCACCGAGGTGACGCCGCCGGCGACGGCTGCCGCCAGTTCGGCTTCGATGCTGTTGAGGCGGGCGCCCAGGTCGATGAAGCCGGGGCAGACGATGCAGCCGGCGGCCTCGATGGCTTCGTCGGCGACAAAGCCGGCCGGGGTGCGGCCGATGCCGGCCACCCGGCCGTCGGCGATAAAGAGGTCGGCGCGCTCGTCGCGGCCGTTCTTCGGGTCGATGAGGCGCCCGTTCCTGATTTCGATCTTCATATCTGGGACTCCCAAAGGGCCGCCCCGAGGGAGGCCCGCCCCCCGCGGGGGGCAACGAACGAAGTGAGTGAGGGCGCTGTCAATTTCCCGCAACGATGCTCATGACCGCCATGCGAACGGCAATGCCGAAGGTGACCTGGGGCAGGATGACGGCCTGGGGCCCGTCGGCCACGGCGGAGTGGATCTCGACGCCCCGGTTCATGGGCCCCGGGTGCATGACGATGGCGTCGGGCTTGGCGAGCGCCAGCTTCTGCGGGGTCAGGCCGTAGTGGCGGAAGTACTCGCCGGCGGAAGGAAGCAGGGCGCCGGTCATGCGCTCGTTCTGCAGGCGCAGCATGATGACCACGTCGCAGTCCTTGAGGC
Source organism: Rhodocyclaceae bacterium (assembly GCA_036732025.1). Lineage (GTDB taxonomy): Bacteria > Pseudomonadota > Gammaproteobacteria > Burkholderiales > Rhodocyclaceae > SSSZ01. The sequence continues at coordinate 5,467 of DAINDE010000035.1, read as the reverse complement.
CCTCGTTCATGTCGTGGAAGACATGGACGCCCATCTTGTCCAGGTAACCGGGCAACAGCGTCTGGGGGCCGATGGCGCGCACCTCGGGAACGCCCAGGGTGGTGAGGGCGTGGATGTCGGAGCGGGCCACCCGGGAGTGCAGGATGTCGCCGACGATGGCCACGCGCAACTGGGTGAAATCCTGCTTGTAGTGGCGGATGGTGTACATGTCCAGCAGGCCCTGGGTGGGGTGGGCATGGCGGCCGTCGCCGGCATTGACGACGCTGATGTCGTCGCGGCCGACCCGGGCCAGGTGCTCGCTGATGAGGAAGGGGGCGCCGCTGGAGGCGTGCCGCACCACGAACAGGTTGGCGTGCATGGCGCAGAGGTTGTCGATGGTGTCCAGCAGCGTCTCGCCCTTGGCTGTCGAGGAGCGGCCGATGTCGAGGTTGATGACGTCGGCGGAAAGCCGCTTGGCGGCGATCTCGAAGGTGGTGCGGGTGCGCGTGGAGTTCTCGAAGAAGAGGTTGAAGACGCTCTTGCCGCGGAGCAGCGGCACCTTCTTCACTTCCCGCGCCGATACCTCCATGAAGGAGGCGGCGGTGTCGAGGATGTGGGTGACGATCTCCCGCGGCAGGCCGTCGATGGTGAGCAGGTGCTTGAGTTCGCCGTTGGCGTTGAGCTGCGGGTTACGCATGTTCGAGCCTCCACGCCAGGGTGCCGGCGTCGGCCTTGCTCAGCACCAGACTCTGGCCGGGGGCCAGATCGACGTTCCATACGCAGTAGTCGGCGGCGATGGGCAGTTCGCGGCAGCCCCGGTCGGCCAGCACGGCCAGACCCACCGAGGCCGGCCGGCCGTAGTCGAACAATTCGTTCAAGGCAGCGCGGGTGGTGCGGCCGGTGTAGAGGACGTCGTCCACCAGGATCAGGTGGCGGCCCTCCACGTCGAAGGGAATGGCCGTCGGCTTGACCTGGGGATGCAGGCCCTTCTCGGCGAAGTCGTCCCGGTAGAAGGAAACGTCGATGAGGCCGACCTCCTCGGGCAGGCCGAGGAGTTCCTTCAGGCGTTCGGCGATCCAGGCGCCGCCGCTGTAGATGCCCACCAGGGCGGGGTTCCGCCCCAGTTGAGGGCGGATCAGTTCGGCCAGTTGCCGGCACTGGCTTTCGGCGTCAGGCAGGGGAGTCGGGAGGGGAGGCATGATGGCGGGTATCGAACCAGGTTTGCAGAATGAGTTGGGCGGCGACGGCGTCGAGGATGGGCCGGGCGGCGCGGGCGTCGCGGCCGGCTTCCCGCAGGCGGGCTTCGGCGTCGAGGGAGGTCAGGCGTTCATCGGCCAGGGCGACGGGCAGGTTGAAGCGCCGTTGCAGGCGTTCGGCGAAGCGCTGGCAGCGGGCGGTCATGGCGTGGGGCGTGCCGTCGGCGTGGGTGGGCAGGCCCACCACCAGTCGTTCCGGCTGCCATTCGGCCACCAGCTTGCCGATGGCGGCGAGGCGATGGTCGTTGGATTCGGCGTGGATGACGGTCAGCGGATGGGCCTGGCCGAGCAGGGTTTCGCCGGTGGCGACGCCGATGCGCTTTTCTCCGTAGTCGAAGGCCAGGACCGTGCCCATCAGGCGTGGCCGGCCACGTCGGAAAGCTGGGTGAAGCTGACGCCGAGTTTCTGCATGGCCGCCGGCAGGCGCTCCTCGGGCGGCATGTCGAAGAGGATGCCGGCCGGCGCCGGCACGGTCAGCCAGGCGTTCTGGGCCAGCTCGTCCTCCAGTTGCCCCGCGCCCCAGCCGGCGTAGCCGAGGGTGACGATGATGTCCGCAGGTTGGCCTTCGTTGCCGACGGTGACGAGGATGTCCCGGGAACTGGTGAGGCCCACTTCGCCATTGACGGCGAGGGTGGATTGCCAGTGGCCGATGGGGCGGTGCAGGACGAAACCCCGGTCGAGCTGGACGGGGCCGCCGAAATAGACGGGCAGGTCGGCCAGGGCGGGGTGATTGAGGGGCAGGTCGATCTTCTCGAAAAGCCCCGCCAGGTTCATGTCGATGGGGCGGTTGACGATGATGCCGAGGGCGCCGTTCTCGTTGTGCTCGCACACATAGACCAGGGAATGGGCAAAATAGGGATCCTGCATGGCCGGCATGGCGATGAGGAAATTGTCGGTCAGATTGACGTTGTCCATGGGTGGAATTCTAATCGCCGGCCCCTGACAAACCAACCTGGAAATGAGCACGGCCTTGAAGACCCTCGTCTGGTTCCGCCGCGACCTGCGCGACTACGACCACGCCGCCCTGGCCGCCGCACTGGCTACGGGCGGGGCGGTCTTATGCGCTTTCGTCTTCGATACCGAAATCCTCGATCCCCTGCCTTCCCGCCGGGACCGTCGCGTGCATTTCATCCGCGATTCCCTGGTGGAACTGGATGCCGCTCTGCGCCGGCGGGGCGGCGGCCTCATCGTGCGCCATGGTCGGGCCCGCGATGTGGTACCGGCCATCGCCAGGGAACTGGGGGTGGTCAAGGTGTTCGCCAACCGGGACTACGAGCCCGCCGCCAAGGCCCGGGATGCGGCGGTGGCCGCCACCCTGGCCGGTATGGGCATCGCCCTCGAACTCTGCCGGGACCAAGTCATCTTCGACGGCGACGACGTCCTGACCCAGGCGGGGCGGCCCTTTACCGTCTTCACGCCCTATCGGAACGCCTGGCTGAGGCGCTGGCAACAGGCGCCGGTTCGGCCCTTCGCCAGCGACGGCCCCCTGGCCGCTCCGCCGGATGGGGCCGGGGTGCCGGAGCTGGCGGCCCTGGGCTTTGCCGCCAGCAACCTGCCGGACCTCGGCGTGCGCCCGGGCATGGGCGGCGCCCGCTCCGCCTGGCAGGACTTCCGCGGGCGCATCGCACGCTATGCCGAGACCCGGGACTATCCGGCGGTCAGGGGCGTGTCCTGCCTCTCGGTGCATCTGCGCTTCGGCACCCTCTCCCTGCGGGAGCTGGCCAACGCCGCCTGGCAGGAGGGGACAGCGGGGGCTGCCGCCTGGCTCGACGAACTGGTGTGGCGGGAGTTCTACTTCATGATCCTCGATCGCTTTCCCCATGTCGTCGGCAATGCCTTCAAGCCCGAGTATGACGCCATCGCCTGGGACGATTGGCCGGAAGGCCTCGCCGCGTGGTGCCGGGGGCAGACCGGCTATCCCCTGGTGGATGCTGCCATGCGCCAGCTCAACCACAGCGGCTACATGCACAACCGGCTGCGCATGGTGGCGGCCTCTTTCCTGACCAAGGATCTGGGCATCGACTGGCGCCTGGGGGAGCGCTACTTTGCCGAGCAGCTCAACGATTTCGACCTGGCCGCCAACAACGGCGGCTGGCAGTGGACCGCCTCCACCGGCTGCGACGCCCAGCCCTGGTTCCGCATATTCAATCCGGTGACCCAGTCGGAAAAGTTCGACCCCGGCGGCCGTTTCATCCGCCGCTACGTGCCGGAACTGGCCCGGGTGCCGGACCGCTACATCCATGCGCCCTGGCGCATGGATGTAGCGGAACAGGTGGCTTGCGGGGTGGTCATCGGCCGGGATTACCCGGCCCCCCTCGTGGACCACGCCCTGGCGCGCCAGCGTACCCTGGCGCGCTACGGAGCAATCAGGCCAGCGCGCGCTTCGCCTTGACGTAGCCGGCGATGAGGCCGAGCAGCTCCTCTTCGTCGTAGGGCTTGCCGAGGTAGTGGTTGGCGCCGATGTCGAAAGCGTAGTTGCGGTGCTTCTCCGCCGTCCGGGAGGTGATCATGATGACCGGCAGGGACTTCAGGCGGTCGTCGGCGCGGATGTTGCGGACCAGGTCGAAGCCGTCCATGCGCGGCATCTCGATGTCGGAAATGACCACGTCGGGGACGATTTCCAGCATCTGCTCGAGGGCGTCGACGCCGTCCTTGGCTACCACCACCTGGTAGCCTTCCCGGGCCAGCAGGCGGCCGGTGATCTTGCGCACGGTGAGGGAATCGTCCACCACCAGGACGGTGGGCAGCGTGGCCGCTGGCGTCGGTTCGGGCAGGATCGGCGCCACCAGCGGGGCCGGGCCGGTGGAGACGGCCCCACGGCTGGCCAGCGCCACCGGGTTGAGGATGAGCACCACCTGGCCGTCGCCGAGGACCGTGGCGCCGGCGATGCCGACGATGCGGGCGAGCTGCGGCCCGATGTTCTTGACCACCACTTCCTGGTTGCCCTTGAGTTCGTCCACCTGCACGGCAACGCGCTGGGTACCGGAGCGGAGCAACAGCACCCAGTACTGGCGGTGGGTTTCCGGCAGGCTTTCGGTATCGCCCAGGAGGCGGGGGAGGAAGTGGAAGGGGTAGCGGTTGTGCTGCCATTCCGCCTCGCCCTTTTCCTGCAGTTCGTGCAGGGCCTTTTCCTTGAGCTCCAGGACCTGCTCGATCATGGTCGAGGGAATGGCGTAGAGGGCGCCGCCGACGCGCACCAGCAGCGTCTGGGTGACGGCCAGGGTGAGCGGCAGGTAGAGGCGGAAAGTCGTGCCCTGGCCGGGGACGGAAGCGATTTCGATGCGGCCGCCGAGGGAGGCGACTTCGGTCTTGACCACGTCCATGCCCACGCCGCGGCCGGCGATCTGGGTGACCTCGCTGGCGGTGGAGAAGCCCGGCTGGAAGATGAAGTCGTACAGCCGCGCGTCGTCGGCGGCCTCGCCGGGGGCGAGCAGCCCGAGGCTTTCGGCCCGTTGGCGGATGCGCTCCTTGTCCAGGCCGCGGCCGTCGTCGGACATGGCGATGACGATTTCATTGCCTTCCTGCTGCAGGGCAAGGGCGATTTCGCCGATGTCCGGCTTGCCGGCGGCGGCTCGGGCCTCGCGGGACTCGATGCCGTGGGTGACGGCGTTGCGCAGCATGTGCTCCAGGGGCGCCAGCATCTTGTCCAGCACCGAGCGGTCGATTTCCACCTGGCCGCCCCGGATGTCGAGGTTGGCCCGCTTGCCCAGTTCCTTGGCGGTCTGGCGGGCGATGCGGTAAAGCCGCTCGGCCTGGCTGGCGAAGGGGAGCATGCGCACGCCCATGAGGTCCTGCTGCAGGCCGCGGTTGAGGCGGGCCTGGGCGAGGATGGCGGCGTTGGCGTCGTCGAGGTTCTTGAGCAGGTTCTGCTGGACCGTGGCCACGTCATTGACCGACTCGGCCATGAAACGGGTGAGTTCCTGGAAGCGGGTGAAGCGGTCTAGCTCCAGGGGATCGAATTCCGCCTGGCCGTCGTGGGCCTGGGCGACGCGGGCCTGGATCTGGGTTTCCGCCTGGATTTCGATGTCCCGCAACTGGCGGCGCAGGCGGATGACGTTTTCCGTCAGGTCGAGGAGCGAGCCCTTCAGGCTGCGCATTTCGCCTTCGATGCGGGCGCGGGCGATGGATAGCTCGCCGGCTTCGTTCACCAGCCGGTCGATGAGGTCGGCGCGAACCCGCACGGTGGCCCGCCGGTCCGCCGTTTCATGCTCCGGTTCGGGGTGGGCGGGGGC
>DAINDE010000034.1:41158-45972 GCA_036732025.1 Rhodocyclaceae bacterium | reverse complement strand
GTCCGAGCCGCCCCGCATCCATCTGCTGCTCTTCGTCCTGCGGGTGGACGGCCTGCCCAGCGGAATCTACCTGCTGCCCCGCACGCCGGCCGCTGCCGCCGACCTGGCCACGGCCCTGGGGGCGGCTCACGAGCGCTTCGCCGGCCGCCGCCCCGTCACCGACCTCGATCCCGCCTGCCCGCCCCACCTGGGTCTGACCCTCCTCGCCGAAACCGGCCTGCAGGAATTGCAACGGCTCGCCCGGAGCCTCTCCTGCCACCAGGACATCGCCGCCACCAGCGCCTTCTCCCTCGGCATGCTCGGCGAGTTCGACGCCGCCACGGCCACCGCCCACGGCTACCGGGAACTGCTGCGGGAGGCCGGCCTGGTCGGCCAGGTGCTCTACCTGGAGGCGGAAGCCGCCGGCGTGCGCGGCACCGGCATCGGCTGCTTCTTCGACGATCCGGTACATCAGGTGGCGGGCCTCGCCGATAGCCGCTGGCAGAGCGTCTACCACTTCACCGTCGGCCACCCGGTGGACGACGCCCGCATCGAAACCGGCCCGCCCTACCCCCAACGCCAACAGGAAAAACCATGACCCCGACCCTCGCCGCCTTCCTCGCCGACCACGGCTTCCCCGCCGACGACCTCTCCGCCCCCCAGGCCGACGGCCGCTTCACGCCCCTCATGCGGGCCTGCAAGGAAGGCCGCCTCGACATCGTCGAGGAACTGCTGGCCCTTGGCGTCGACGTCGCCGTCACCAACGCCGATGGCTGCAACGCCCTCTGGCTGGCCTGCTACCACGGCAGCCACGCCATCATCGAGCGCCTCATCGGCGCCGGCATCGACCTCGACCTGCAGAACGGCAACGGCGCCACCTGCCTCATGTACGTGGCCTCCAACAGCAAGCCTGATCTAGTGAAGCTGCTGCTGGAAAAAGGAGCGAACGCCCGGCTGAAGAACTTCGACGACTTCACCGCCCTCGACCTGGCGGCATCGCTGGCCTGCCTCAAGCTGCTGAAGCAGGCCGCCTGACTCTCGGCGGTTCCGGCAAGGACGTCCCGGCCCGCCGCTTGCCGCGCAGACTCCTAGGGCATCTGCCCGATGATCTTGCGCATCTCGTCAACGGAAAAACCCCGCAGGTTCTGCGTCCGCACATTGCCGAGGGATCCGCCCTTGAGCATCAGCGCCATCGCCGCCTCTTCGCTGCCTTCGACGATGAGTACCATGTCGTAATGCCCGACCGTGTAATGGACGCTCTTGACGGTGACGCCGAGTTTCTCTGCGGTCGCCTTGAAGGCCTCGTAGCGATCCGGCGACTCCTTGATAGTCCTGATTCCCTGGTCGGTAAAGTTCACGAGGGTGATAAAGGTAGCCATCATTTGTCTCCTTGTTCGATTGATGGATCACCTCGCCCCCACGGACTCCACGGAAAGACAAGCCCTTTGCGGGAACCCGGGAAGGCGAGCGGAATGCCCGCCTCGCTAGCGCCGGGCATCACCCAAGCATAGACAATGAGGGCCGAATTGCACGGCCATTGTGGGCTGCCGCCTGGGGCGTGACCCCCAACGGGATCAGGCCCAGATACGGGTGGCGCCCACCGTTAGGAGCCCGAGGTAGGTAGCCAGCAGCGATCCCGCCAGATGGACGGCCCCCAGGCCCATGGCCCACCCCGGCTGGCCGGCCAGGAGCCGCTCCACCACTTCCGCCGAAAAGGTGGAGAAGGTGGTGAGGCCGCCGAGGAAGCCGGTGATGGCAAAAAGCTTCCACGCCGTCGGGAAATGGGTGTTGATGTGGAAAAGCCCCACCGCCACCCCCACCAGGTAGCCGCCGATCAGGTTGGCGGCGAGGGTGCCCAGGGGCAGGGCAAGGAAGAGAGGGTTGAGCAACAGCCCCAGCAGCCAGCGGCTCCAGGCCCCGAGGGCGGCGCCAAGGCCGACCGCCGCGAAATTGAGGGCCGTGAAATGGTGGAGCAGGTTCATGGAGGCGAATTGTAGCCGCTCGGCTTAAAATAAGCGGCATTCCCCATCGAGGTTTCCACCGTGAGCAACAACAAGCCGGAAGCGGCTCCCGCCGCCAACTTCATCAAGAACATCGTCGAGGCCGATCTCACCGCCGGCAAGCACGCCCAGCGCCGCTGGGCCGGCCGCCCCGGCACCGCCGCCGACCACGCCGCGGCGCCCCTGGATCCGGCCAAGATCCGCACCCGCTTCCCGCCGGAGCCCAACGGCTACCTGCACTTCGGCCACGCCAAGTCCATCCTGCTCAACTTCGGCCTCGCCCAGCAGTACGGCGGCCGCTGCCACCTGCGCTTCGACGACACCAACCCGGAGAAGGAAGAGCAGGAATACGTCGATTCCATCGTCGACGCCGTCAAGTGGCTGGGCTGCTCCTGGGAGAACGGCGAGAGCAACCTCTACTACGCCTCCAATTACTTCGACTGGATGTATGCCTTCGCCGAATACCTGATCCAGTCCGGCCACGCCTACGTGGACAGCCAGAGCGCCGAGGAGATGCGCCTCAACCGCGGCACCCTCACCGAAGCGGGCGTAGACAGCCCCTACCGAAACCGCAGCGCCGCCGAGAACCTCGACCTCTTCCGTCGCATGAAGGCCGGCGAATTCCCCGACGGCGCCCATATCCTGCGGGCCAGGATCGACATGGCCTCGCCCAACATCAATCTGCGCGACCCGGCCATCTACCGCATCCGCCACGCCACCCACCACAACACCGGCGACAAGTGGTGCGTGTACCCCATGTACACCTACGCCCACCCCATCGAGGATGCCCTGGAGAACATCACCCACTCCATCTGCACCCTCGAATTCGAGGACCAGCGCCCCTTCTACGACTGGCTCCTGGAGCGCCTCGCCGAGGGCGGCCTGCTGCAGCGCCCGCTGCCGCAGCAGATCGAGTTCTCCCGCCTCAACCTGACCTACGTCGTGCTATCCAAGCGCAAGCTCATCCAGTTGGTCGAGGAAAAGCACGTCGAAGGCTGGGACGATCCCCGCATGCCCACCCTGGTCGGCGCCCGGCGCCGCGGCTACACGCCGGAGGGCTTCCGCCTCTTCGCCGAGCGCATCGGCGTCTCCAAGTCGGACTCCCTCATCGACTACAGCCTCTTCGAGGACGCCCAGCGGGAGGTGCTGAACGAAGCCGCCGAACGCCGCGTCGCCGTCCTCGACCCGTTGAAGCTCATCATCACCAACTACCCGGAGGGCCAGTCGGAACTCTGCCAGGCCCCCAACCACCCGCTCCACCCGGAACTGGGCAAGCGCGACATGCCCTTCGGCCGCGAGCTGTGGATCGAGGCCGAGGATTTCATGGAAGAGCCGGTCAAGGGCTACCACCGCCTCTACCCGGGCAACATGGCCCGGCTCCGCTACGGCTACGTGGTCAAATGCACCGGCTGCGAGAAGGATGCCGCCGGCAAGGTCACCGCCGTCCTCTGCGAATACCTGCCGGAAACCAAATCCGGCACCCCCGGCGCCGACAGCGTCAAGGTCAAGGGCAACCTTCACTGGGTCTCGGCGGCCCACGCCTATACCGCCGAAATCCGCCTCTACGACCGCCTGTTCGGCGTGCCCGCCCCCGGAAACCGGCGCGAGGGCGACGCCCCCGACCTGGAGCGGAGCTTCCTCGACGACCTCAACCCGAATTCCAAGGTGGTCATCACCGCCCAGCTGGAGCCGGCCCTGAAGAACGCCAAGGCCGAGGAGCGCTTCCAGTTCGAGCGCCACGGCTATTTCGTCGCCGACCGGGTCGATTCGAAGGATGGGTCGCCAGTCTTCAACCGCGCCGTCACCCTCAAGGACTCCTGGGGCAAGGCGGGAGGCTGATCGCCCATGCAACCGCGGCCAGTGCCATCGTTCCGGGAGGCCCTCCGCCGCAACCTCCTGGCCATCATCAGCCTGGCCGTCGCCATCGCCAGCCTGTCCTACAACACCTGGCGCAACGACGCCAGCGAGGTTAATCGCAACCAACGGGCGGCGGGCTTTGCCATCCTCCAGGAACTGGCTCGCCTGCAGACCCTGACCGACCACATCACCTACGACGACGACCCCAACAAGGGCGACCCCATCGCCGGCTGGACCCACGTCATCTACATCTGCGACCTCGCCCAGCTCACCGCTCCGGAACTGGAGGCCGAGTCCCGGCAACTCAAGGCGGCCTGGGCCGAGGAGGTCGGGCATCTGGCCGACGGCGAGGCCGCCAACAAGGCCGTTTCCCAGCGCATCGAAGCCATGCGCAAGACCACCCTGGCCACCCTCGCCACCTTGCGCTGAGGGGCGGGCGATCCCGTCGCCGCCGGCAGGCGGTACGTTTTGAAACATCCTGTTGCAGAAGCCGTCTTGAAGGCGTTACCGGCGACCCCTATCTTGCTTGCCGTAGGCGGGCCTTCCGCCCGCGCCCCAAGCCCCCCCCAGCCAGGAGTCGCCCATGAACAAGAACATCGCCATCGCGCTGCTGCTTGCCCTTGCCGCCGCCTGCGGCAGCCTCCCCGCCCTCGCCGCCGAGCCCACCCTGCACGAGGTTTACCAGGCCGCCGAAGCCGGCCGCCTGGTCGAGGCCCAGGGCATGATGCGGCAGGTCCTGAAAGACCACCCCAACAGCGGCAAGGCCCACTTCGTCGAGGCGGAGTTGCTGGCCAAGCAAGGGGATTTCGCCAAGGCCCGGGAGGAACTGGCCAATGCCGAGCGCCTCGCCCCCGGCCTGCCCTTCGCCAAGCCCCAGGCCGTGGAAAATCTGAAGTCCCTGCTGCGGGGCGGCCACGCCGCGCCGGCGACACCGGTCTCCGCTGGCGCCGACACCGGGGCTGCCACCATTCCCTGGGG
>DAINDE010000034.1:0-41148 GCA_036732025.1 Rhodocyclaceae bacterium | reverse complement strand
CGGCGGCCTTGGCCTGGCCGCCTTCGTCACCTGGGCCGTCCGCCTGATGGCCCGCCGCACCGCCCCCATCCCGGCGCCCGCCGGCGGTGTGCCGGCCGGCTATGGCCCGCCGCCCGCCGGCTATGGCGCGCCGGCACCCGCCGAAACCGGCAACGGCCTGGGTAGCCGCATCATGGGCGGTCTGGCCGCCGGGGCGGCGGTCGGAGCGGGCGTCGTCGCCGGCGAAGCCATCGCCCGGCACTTCCTGCACGACGACGAAACCCCGGCCCGTCGCGCCGGTGCCGATCTCGCACCGTCCACCGACAGCGTCTTCAACGACCTGGGTGGCGGCGACTTCGGCATCGCCGACGGCAATTCCTGGGACGACGGCGGCGCCGGCGACAGCGACTGGAGCTGAACCCCTGCGCCGCCGCGCGACGGCCCCGGCCGGCCCGTGCCGGGGGATGCCGCTGCCCCGAGCGTCTGATTCATCCCGTACTACCGAGAACAAGGAGACTCACATGACCCATGATCGCCTCAAACTAGCCGTTGGCACCGTCGCCGTCGCCGCCGCCTTGACCGGCGCCTACTCCTTCGGCCATCTGCAAACCGTCGGTGCCGCCCAGGCGGCAGTGCCGGCGGCGGCGCCGGCCGCTCCCCTCGCCTCGGTGCCCGACATGGGCGACATCGTCGCCCGCAACGGCACGGCGGTGGTCAATATCAGCGTCGCCGGCACGCGCAAGGTGGGCGTCGGACCCGACGTGCCGCAACTGGACCCGGACGACCCCTTCTACGACTTCTTCCGCCACTTCCGCGGGCTCCAGCCCCGGGGCGAGGCGCCCGTGCGCGGACTGGGCTCGGGATTCATCGTCTCGGCCAACGGCACCATCCTCACCAACGCCCATGTGGTCGACGGGGCCGAGGAAGTCACCGTCAAGCTGACCGACAAGCGCGAATTCAAGGCCAAGGTCCTGGGCCTGGACAAGGCCACCGACGTGGCCGTCCTCAAGATCGACGCCAAGAACCTGCCGGTGGTGAAGATCGGCAGCGCCGCCAGCACCCGCGTCGGCGAGTGGGTCCTGGCCATCGGCTCCCCCTTCGGCTTCGAGAACAGCGCCAGCGCCGGCATCGTCTCCGCCAAGTCCCGCTCCCTGCCGGACGGCAGCTACGTGCCCTTCATTCAGACCGATGTGGCGGTGAACCCCGGCAACTCCGGCGGCCCGCTCTTCAACATGGCCGGCGAGGTCATCGGCATCAATTCCCAGATCTACTCCCGCAGCGGTGGCTACCAGGGCCTGTCCTTCGCCATTCCCATCGAACTCGCCATGAACATCGAGCGCCAGATCGTCACCAGCGGCAAGGTCCAGCGCGGCCGCCTGGGGCTGACCATCCAGGAGATCAACCAGTCCCTGGCCGATTCCTTCGGCCTCGGCAAACCGGCCGGCGCCCTCGTCAGCTCGGTGGACAAGGGCAGCCCGGCCGCCAAGGCAGGCCTGGAGCCGGGCGACGTCATCCTCGGCATCAACGGCAAGGAAATCGTCAATTCCGCCGAACTCCCGGCCACCGTCGCCACCCTGCTCCCCGGCGAGACGGCGAAGCTTCAGGTGTGGCGCCATGGCGGCACCCGCCAGATCGACGTGCAGGTGGGCAGGTTCAGTGAGGAAAAGGCCGCCGCAGCGGAACCCGTCGAGGCGCCCAAGGGCCGCCTGGGCATCGCCGCCCGCCCCCTGACGCCGGAGGAGAAGCGCCGCGCCGAGGTGGACAACGGACTGCTGGTCGAGAACGTCACCGGCCCCGCCGCCAAGGCCGGCCTGCGCCCCGGGGACATCATCCTCTCCGTCAACGGCGAGCGCATCACCGGCCTCGAGCAGTTGCGCGGCATCGTCGGCAAGGCCGGCAAGCGCATCGCCGTGCTGGTGGAACGGGGCGACGCCCGCATCTTCGTGCCGGTGGAACTGGGCTGAGGAGCGAACCGATGAAGTGGGCATTAGATGTGCACCTGCAGCAACGGTTCCCCAAAGCCCCAATGAATTTTTCTATGTGAAGCGTGAAATATTTTTGTTGCACCGCACCATTGCCGGGTGCATACTGCAATCGTCTCCTCCACTCCTTCGGAATGGTTTAGCCCGCCTCCCCGGCGGGCTTTTTTTTGGTCTTCCCCGGTGCCCGGTACAATAGCGGCTTTCGCCATTCGAGAGCCGCCGACCGGCGCCGCCCCGCCATGACCTTCACCGCCCAACTCGCCGCCGCCTGGCAAAAGAACGACTCCCTCCTCTGCGTCGGCCTCGACCCCGATCCCGCCAGGTTCCCCGCCCACCTCAAGGGCCGCGACGACGCCATTTTCGAGTTCTGCTCGGCAATCGCCGACGCCACCGCCGACTTGGTGTGCTGCTTCAAGCCCCAGATCGCCTATTTCGCCGCCCGCCGCGCCGAGGACCAGTTGGAGGCGCTGATCGCCCACATCCACGAGAAGCATCCGGGCATCCCCGTGATCCTCGACGCCAAGCGCGGCGACATCGGCTCCACCGCCGAGCAGTACGCGGTGGAAGCCTTCGAGCGCTTCGGCGCCGACGCCGTGACGGTAAACCCCTACATGGGCCGCGATTCGGTCGAGCCCTACCTGGCCTGGCCGGACAAGGGCGTCATCCTCCTGTGCCGCACGTCCAACCCCGGCGGCAGCGACCTGCAATTCCTCGACGTCGGCGGCCCCGGCACCCCAGAGCGGCTCTACGAGCGCGTCGCCCGCCTGGTGGCGACGGAATGGAACACCACCGGCCAGTGTGCCCTGGTGGTGGGCGCCACCTTCCCCGCCGAGATCGAGCGGGTGCGCGCCATCACCGGCGACCTGCCGCTGCTGGTGCCGGGCATCGGCGCCCAGGGCGGCGACATCGAGGCCACCGTCAAGGCCGGCCGCACCGCCGCCGGCACCGGCCTGATGATCAATTCCTCCCGCGCCATCCTCTACGCCGGCAAGGGCGAGGATTTCGCCGCCGCCGCCCGGGCCGCGGCGCAAGAAACCCGTACCGCCATCAACCGCTACCGGTAGTTCGCCACAGCACGAACAAGGAATTGCGAGGGCAGCATTGCCGCCTGCGCAATTCAAGCGTTATAGTTGAGGCACTGCCAGCGGATAGACCGCCGGCTGCCAAATCTCAGGGGGTTCCTGATGAACGCGAAATTCGACTACCTGGCCTTCATTGGCCGTTTCCAGCCATTCCACAACGGGCACTACGAAGTCCTGCAGCGGGCCTTGAGCCTCGCCGGCAAGGTCGTCGTCGTCCTCGGTTCCGCCCGCCGGCCCCGGACCATCAAGGATCCGTGGAACATCGCCGAGCGGCAGGTGATGGTTTCCGCCTGTTTCGACAAGGCCGTCCGCGACGGGCGCCTGCTCTTCGCCTCGGTGGTGGATCGCCTCTATAACGACCAGCAGTGGGCCGCCGAGGTGCAGGCCGCCGTGGAAGGCGCCATCGCCGCCGACCGCGGCCAGGATGGGCCGCCGCCCCGGGTCGGCATCATCGGCCACGAGAAGGACCACTCCTCCTTCTACCTGCGCCTCTTCCCCCAGTGGGAGCGGGTCCATGCCGCCAACGCCGCCGGCCTCTCGGCCACGGAAATCCGCGGCTACTACCTGAAGCCCGACGACAGCGAGGGCAACCGCCTGCTCCTGCGCTCCGCCCTGCCGGAGCCGGTGGCCGCCTTCCTCGAGGCCTTCCGGGAAGCGCCCTACTACGCCAACCTGGCGGCCGAGCACGCCTTCATCGCCGACTACAAGGCCCAGTTCGCCGGCCTCAAGTACCCGCCCATCTTCCAGACCGTCGACGCGGTGGTGGTCCAGGCCGGGCACCTGCTCCTCGTCCAGCGCAAGGCCCTGCCCGGCGCCGGCCTGTGGGCCCTGCCCGGCGGCTTCCTGCAGGCCGACGAGCGCTGCGTGGATGGCTGCCTGCGCGAGCTTAAGGAAGAGACCCGGCTCAAGGTGCCGCTGCCGGTCTTGAAGGGTGGCATCCGGGGCGACAAGCGCTTCGACCACCCGGAGCGCAGCCTGCGCGGTCGCACCATCACCGAGGCCTTTCTCATCGAGCTGGAACCGACACCGGAGGGGCTCTACCCGGTGCGCGGCGGCGACGACGCGGCCAAGGCCCGCTGGGTGCCCATCGCCCAGGTTCTGGAGATGGACGAGCAGATGTTCGAGGACCACCTCGACATCATCCGCTACTTCCTCGGCCAGCTTTGAGTTTCCCCGGGGGCGGACAGACCGCTCCCGTTCCCGCCCGCCAGGGCACAACGTTTGGAGGGTTTCCAAATGGACATTCTGCGCAACCTCCTGCTCAACACCGACTCCTACAAGGCGTCCCACTACCTGCAATACCCGCCGGGGACCAACGGCATGTTCAGCTACATCGAGTCCCGGGGCGGCGAATTCGACGAGACCGTCTTCTTCGGCCTGCAGATCCTGCTGAAGGAATACCTGGGCCGGCCCTTCACCGCCGGCGACATCGACGAGGCGAGGGATCTCCTCACCGCCCACGGCGAGCCGTTCAACGAGGCGGGCTTCCGCTACATCCTGCAGCGCTACGGCGGCTACCTGCCGCTACGCATCCGGGCCGTGCCGGAGGGCAGCGTGGTGCCGGGCCTCAACGCCCTGGTCACCGTCGAATGCGACGACCCCCAGGCCTTCTGGGCCGCCAGCTACGCCGAGACCCTGCTCCTGCGGGTGTGGTACCCGATCACCGTCGCCACCCTGTCGCGTTCGGTGAAGAAGCTGATCAAGGGCTTCCTCGACGAGACCTCCGACGACCCGGCCGGACAGATTGCCTTCAAATTGCACGATTTCGGCGCCCGCGGCGTCTCCAGCGCCGAGTCGGCGGCCATCGGCGGCTGCGCCCACCTGGTGAATTTCATGGGCACCGACACCGTCAGCGCCCTGCTGGCCGCACGCCAGTACTACGGCGAGCCCCTGGCGGCCTTCTCCATCCCGGCCGCCGAGCACAGCAGCATCACCTCCTGGGGCCGCGACAACGAGGTCGAGGCCTACCGCAACATGCTGCGCCGGTTCGCCAGGCCCGGCGCCCTGGTGGCGGTGGTCTCCGACAGCTACGACATCTACCACGCCGTGGACAAGCTGTGGGGCGAGGCCCTGCGCCAGGAGGTCATCGACAGCGGCGCCACCGTGGTCATCCGCCCCGACTCCGGCTATCCGGCCGAGGTGGTGCTGAAGACCGCCGTCCTGCTCGAAAGGCGCTTTGGCAGCGTCACCAACGGCAAGGGCTACCGGGTGCTCAACAACGTCCGCATCATCCAGGGGGACGGCATCAACCCCCGTTCCATCCGGGAGATCCTGGCGGGGCTGAAGGTGAACGGCTTCGCCGCCGACAACGTCGCCTTCGGCATGGGCGGCGCGCTCCTGCAGCAGCTCAACCGGGACACCCTGCGCTTCGCCATGAAGTGCTCGGCCATCCGGGTGGGCGAGGAGTGGCGCGACGTCTTCAAGGACCCCATCACCGACCCGGGCAAGGTCAGCAAGGCCGGCCGCCTGACCCTGCAGCGGCACGCCGCCAGCGGCGCCTGGCGTACCGTCGCCCGGCAGGGCTGGAGCGACCGCGACGACGGCAGCCCGGGCTGGCAGGAGGCCCTGGTGGACGTCTGGGACAGCGGCCGCCTGCTCAAGGACTGGACCCTGGCGGAAATCCGGGAAAGGGCCGCCCTGTGAAGAGATGGCTATTCCTGGCGGGCCAGCTCGCCTGCCTGGCCGCCGCCCCGGTGGCGGCCCTGCCCCGCCACGCCCCGGTTCCTGGCGGCGTGGCGGTGGTGGATCTCGGTGACACCGGCGCCGCCGCCCCCCGTGCCCGCTGGGACGGCAAGCGCCTGGCGGTGGTGCGGGAAGGCGGCCGCTGGTTCGCCCTCCTCGGCATTCCCCTGGAAACCGCTCCCGGCCCCCTGGCCTTCAGCGTCACCGCCGGCCAGCAACCGCGAAGCATCACCGTTGAAGTGAAACCCAGGTTCTACCCCACCCAGCGCCTCACCATCCGCGACCAGCGCAAGGTGGAGCCGAGCGACGAGGACCTGGAACGCATCGCCCGGGAGAAGGACATCACCGACGCCATCAAGGCCACCTTCAGCGAACAGGGCGTGGCCACCGATTTCCTGCCGCCGGCAGCGGGGCCGCTTTCTTCCCGCTTCGGGCTGCGGCGCATTTTCAACGGACAGCCCCGCAACCCCCACGCCGGCCTCGACGTGGCCGCCGCCACCGGCGCCCCCGTCCACGCCCCGTCAGCGGGAATGGTAGTGAGCGCCCGCGACTACTTCTTCAACGGCAATACCGTCTTCATCGACCACGGCCAGGGGCTGATCACCGCCGCCATGCACCTCTCCCGCATCGATGTGAAGGAAGGGCAGGCTGTGAAGCGCGGCGACCTCCTCGGCGCCGTCGGCGCCAGCGGCCGCGTCACCGGCCCGCACCTGCACTGGGCGGTATTCCTCAACGGCACCGCCGTTGACCCGGAACTGTTTCTCCCCCGACGCTGATCCATACGGCATCCAGCGCAAACCGTATGGCATACTGACGCCCGCATAACCACACCATCGGACAGGGAGAATCAATGCGTCGCATCGCCGCCTGGCTGGCCGTCCTGGCCGCCGCCCTCTTCGCCGTTCCCGCCCTCGCCGACGGCACTGCCGCCCAGCAGTCCGAAATGGCCGCGGCGGTGGCCGAAGTTACCGCCGCCGTCCAGGCCGGCCCGCAAAAGATCGCCATCGCCGGCCAGGCCCGGCTCGACCTGCCCGCCGGCTACGGCTTCGTCCCCGCCGGTCCGGCCGGCAAGCTGCTCAAGGCCATGGGCAACCGCCCCGGCGACGACCTGGCGGGCCTGATCCTGCCGGCCGGCGACGGGGACAACTGGTTCATGGTGGTGCGCTACGTCGCTTCCGGCTACATCAAGGACGACGACGCCCGCGACTGGAAGGCCGACGAACTGCTGACGAGCATGCGCGAAGGCACCGAACAGGGCAATGCCGAGCGCCGCCAGCGCGGCCTGCCCGAAATCGAGGTAGTGGGCTGGGTGGAGGCGCCCCGCTACGAAGCCGCCAGCCACCGCCTGGTGTGGTCCGTTTCCTCCCGCGCCAAGGGCTCCCCCGCCGCAACCGACGATGGCATCAACTACAACACCCTGGCCCTGGGCCGCGAGGGCTATGTCAGCATGAACCTGGTGACCGGCCTCAAGGAGGTCGAGGCCCAGAAACCCATCGCCCGCAGTCTGCTGGCCGCGCTCGAATTCGACGACGGCAAGCGCTACGCCGACTTCAATTCGAGCACCGACAAGGTGGCCGAGTACGGCCTGGCCGCCCTGGTCGCCGGCGTCGCCGCCAAGAAACTCGGCTTCTTCGCCCTGGCCGCCGCCTTCCTGGCCAAGTTCGCCAAAATCATCGGCATCGCGGTCATTGCCGGCGGTGCCGGCCTCCTCAAGCTCTTCCGCCGCAACAAGGGAGAAGCGGCGGACACCGACCGGGCCTGACCCGCGGTCAGGAGGGGTTCTTCCCGGCCGCTGCCGCCGGCGGTGCGTAATCCGGCACCCGGTTCTTCACCGCCGGCTGAGACATCAGATAAGCGAACATGGCCCGCAGATCCTTGTCGGACCGTTGGCCCACGGCTTCCCAGGGCATCGGCGGCATGATCGGGCGGGCGACACCCATATGCTTGCCGGTGCGCATGGCCTGGATGAAATCCTTCTCGCGCCAGGCGCCGATGCCGGTTTCCCGATCCGGCGTCAGATTGGCGGCGTAGCTCGTCCCCCAGGGGCCGACGAAGGCGGTCATGGTGGCCGACCCGGCCCAGTTCCAGGCCGGCTCGAGCTTGGGCGGCGCCGGCAGCCTGAGCTCCTCGGGATGTCCGGACAGGCCTCGTGCCACGTCCTTTTCCGGGCCGCCGGGGCCCATCTTGAAGGGCGTATGGCAGGTGATGCAGTCACCCTCCGCGACGAGCTGGGCGCCGCGCTTGACCAAGGCTTCACGCTCGCCGGCCTGGGCGCCGGCAGCAAAGAGGGCACCGGCGAGGGCGATGGTGGTGAGGGTACGTTGGGGGTTGGGATGCATTGCTGAACTCCTTTTATGGTTGCTGTTGAATTTCACGCCGGCGGGTGCCGGCAGAGCCGTTCCGCGGCGGCCGGGGTGATGAGGAGCCCGGCGCTGCGGTGGTTGGTGAGGTCAAGTCCTCTGCCGACAAGGCATTGACCACGCCGACGGCCTCTTCGCAGGCGCGAATGAGGAGCATCTGCTCCAGAAGGCGCGGATCGCTGGGATTGGGGTTCATGCTTGCTCCCGTCGTGGTCATGGAAGCAAGTCTAGGCCGCCCGCAAATCCATGCAAGACGGGGCAAGGCCCTTTATGAATCTTTTAAGAAGCGCTGAATGAAGATTTAAGGAAAGGGGGTTTCTCAGCCCTCGACGAGCTGTAGCGGCCTCCCCACCGCCAGGGTGAAACGGCCCCGGCCGGCCTTGTCGATGCGGATGCCGGCGTCCCGTTCTTCCAGGCGCCGCTGGAGGAGGACGAGGCGCGCCTCCAGGTTGTCGCTCACCCCGGGCAGGCGGATGCGGGGATCGACCCGCAGGCCCTTGTTGGTAAAGCTCGTCCGTTTGCGTTCGACGAAATCGGTAAGCAAGGCCCAGAGTATGGCGCCGGCCACGCCCTTGATCAGGTAGTCGTCGTCGATGAAGACGCTGTCGTTGGCGGCAAAGTGGCGCACCACCAGGAGCGGCCCGGCCGGCACCGGGAGGGCGGCTTCGGCGGCCGGCGCCTCGTCGGCCAGTTCCTCGGCCTGCTGGTGATGGAGGATGGCCAGCCCGAGCTGGGCTGCGAAGGCCACCAGCGCGTCCTCGTCGTCGTAGCCGAAGTGGAGGTCGGCGACGCTTTCCACGTAGAGCACGCCGAGCAGGCGGTCGATGGCGGTGATGGGCACGGCCAGTTGGCTGCGCGCTTCCGGCAGGCCGGGCAGGGGAATGGCCGTCTCCAGGGCATCCCCCTGGCCCTCGGCGGCAATGCCATCGCGCACGGTGCGTCCGTAGGCGTACTCGGCGGTCATGAAACCGATACGGATGGGGGTGCGCTCCCGGGCGCAGATGCCGACCACCCCGGCGCCGACGGGAATCTCCGATCCCACGCCGGATTGCGGATAGCCCCGGCTGGCCAGGGTGTAGAGGCGGCCGCGCCCCTCGTCGTGCATGAGCAGCATGACGTGGTCAATGCCGAATTCCTCGGCCAGGGCGTCGAGGGCGGTCTCCAGAAGGGTGGCCAGGCTGCAGCAGCCGGCCAGCCGCTGGTTGGCCCGGCGCAGGGCGGTGAGGAAATTGACGGCGGGCGGCGGCGGCGCCAGGGTCGGGCCGGGCACCTGCTCGATGGCCAGCACCCGGTAGATGTCCGACCCCAGCAGCCGGAACACCCCGGCCATGCCGAAATGGGAGGCGATGCCGGCGAGCTTGGCCTTCATCTGCTCGAACACCGGCCCGGCGGTCTCGGTGCGCAGATACTGCAAGGTCAGCCAGTACTGGGCGCCGGTCAGGTGGCTGCTGACGAACAGGCGCACCGGCGAACCGGCCAGGACGTTCTGCCGCGTCGTGTTGAAGAACTGGTAGGTGAGCGCCACGTGGGCGTTGTCGATGAACTGCACCTGGGAGAGGTAGGCCAGATTGGGCATGCCCTCCCGGTCGCAGGTGGCGATGAGGCCGGGAATGACGCCTTCCAGGCACTCGCGGATGGTTTCCAGGCGCGGCGTCATCGCAGGGGCTCGCCGGCCCGGGGACCGGGCGTCTGGGTGAATACGGCGCAAGGGGTGAACACCACCGCCGCCAGATCGTCGGGATCGCAGGCGTAGATGGTGCGGACAATGGCTTCGGACACGCCCAGGGGCACCACCTCCAGGATGAATTGGTCGGTGCGGCGACTGATGCGCTCCAGATCCGCCGGCGCCACCGCGGTGATCTCGGCGTCCCACCCCTTGAGCTGCAGCGTGCGGTGGGTGGAAGGCTGGCTGAAGTTGCTGGCCACCCGCCCGCTACTGGCGATGTTGGCCAGCAGATCCCGGCACGGCGTCCGGTTGAGGAAAATGGCGACCCGGCCGTCGTCCAGCACCTTGCAGCCCAGGGCCCGGATCATCGACCCCAGGCCGCTCGCATCGCACGATGCCAGATTGACGCTCACCCCACCCTGGATGAAGGCCGCGTGCTCCTTTTCCAGCATATCCCCCCGCGAAAGAAGAAGGCGCCCCGGGGCGCCTTCGTACTACACCCGGCCGGCTCAGACCTTGGGCTTGGACGGCGTACTCATCTGCTTTTCGTCCTTGGCCTTGTCGCCACCGGGACAAGCCATGGCGGAAACGCTGACCAGGGCGAACAGGGCGGCCAGCACGCCGGATACGAGCTTCTTCATGGGACTCTCCTTGCACAGGGAACTGAAACTATTCGATCAATTTCGACGGGCATGGTTCATTATGCTATCCCGTCCTGCATTTCGTGACCATGCAGACCATCCGCCTCCACCGCCAAGCCCCGCCCAAGCCCGCCCCCGGGGAAGCCTGCAACGGCTGCGGCGTATGCTGCGCGGCGGAACCCTGTCCCGTCGGTGCCCTGCGCTTCCTGCGCCGGCGCGGCCCCTGCCCGGCCCTGGAGTGGCAGGGCGACCTCTACCGCTGCGGCCTGCTGGCCCGCCCCCGCCACTACCTTCCCTGGCTGCCCGACCGCTGGGACGCCTTCGCCCGGCGCCTGCTGGGGCGCTGGATCGCCGCTGGCCGGGGTTGCGATTCGACGGCGGAAATCAGCAACTAGGGCGCGATCATCGGCAGGGGCGTCCACCGGTCGAAGGTCGCCGCCTGCCCATGAATGGCGCCGTCGGCGGCGACCAGGTTCCACACTGTCGCCCGTTCGATGCGAAAACGCCGACCGTCGGCGGCGATGCGCACGCCGGCGTAGTCGTCGATGAAGCCCTGCTGCCGCACTTGCTCCAGCAAGCGTGCCCGCGCTTCCCGGGCCAGGGGCTCGGCCGAGAAGCGCGAGGGGAGCCGCGTGAAGGCGGCGAAATCCATGGCGAAGACCTCCAGAGCGAGCCGGTTGCCATAGAAGAAGACCGGATCGTCCTCGGTGCCGTGGGCGACGATGACCCGGGGCGCCTCCCACAGTGCCGTCGCCAGACTCCCGGCGGCCTGCACCAGCGGGCGGCCGGTGAGACGCCGGTAGCTGTCGGCGATGAGGGGCAGGCGGGGATCGTCGGGCGGAGTCACGGCCGTGATGATAGCGGCCCGCGGACAGCTTGACTCGTCCCCGCGCGCGCCCCTAGACTGCCGTCATGCATTCTGCCCGCCTTCCCCTGCCCGCCATGATTCGCCGCGTCGCCCTGCGCCGCTGGCTGGCGCGCGGCCCGGCGGCGAGCATCCGATGACAGCCTGAGTCATCACCGCTTTCCCGAAGGCCGCGCACCGCAAGGTTCGCGGCCTTTTTCTTTGTCCCTGCCCTGGAGATCGTCATGCCCCGCCCCTGCACTTCCCCCGCTTCCACCCGCCGCGCAATCGACCGCCTTGTTTTCGCCACCCCGCCCTTGCCCTGACGAAAGGAAATCCCGTGTCCATTCCCCTCGCCTACCTCGGCATCGTCGCCATCTGGTCCACCACGCCCCTGGCCATCCAGTGGAGCGCCCTCGGCACCACCTTTGCCTTCGCCGTCATGGCCCGCATGGTCATCGGCGTCTGTCTCGCCCTCGCCCTCGTCGCCGCCTGGCGCACCGGCCTGCCCCTGCACCGCCGCGCCCGCCTGAGCTATCTGGTTGGCGGCCTGGGCACCTTCGGCGCCATGCTGGCGACCTACTGGGGTGCCCGCTACATCCCCTCCGGCCTGGTCTCCGTCCTCTTCGGCCTGACGCCCCTCGTCACCAGCCTCCTCGCCGCTTTCTGGCTGGGGGAGGATGCCCTGCGTCCTTACCGTCTGGCCGGCCTGGCCCTCGGGGTCGGGGGGCTGGCGGTCATCTTCGTCACCGGCCATGAGGTCGCCGGCCCCCGGGCGGTGCAGGGCATCGTCGCCCTGCTGCTGGCGGTGTTCGTCTATTCCGCCAGCCTGGTGGGTCTGAAGCGCATCGGCGACCGCAGTCCGCCCCTGGCCACCACCGCCGGAACCCTGGTGGTGGCGGTGCCCCTTTTCGTCGCCACCTGGTGGCTGGCCGACGGCGGCCCGCCCGCCGCCGTGCCGCCCCGGGCCGGCGCCGCCATCGTCTACCTCGGCGTCTTCGGATCGGTGCTCGGCTTTGCCCTGTATTACTACGTCATCAAGCACCTGGAGGCGGGCAAGGTGGCACTCATCACCCTGATCACACCTGTGCTGGCGCTGCTTCTCGGGCACCTGGCCAACGGCGAAGCGGTGGAGCCGCGGGTCTGGTTCGGCGCCGGGCTGATCAGCCTCGGACTGGCCCTTCACCAGGGGCACACCTGGTTGCCGCGGGCCACGGCCGTCGCCGACTGAGCGCCGCACCTGGGGCCGGCCCCGCTTGGGGGGCCGGCCATTTCCCTCTATCCTGTCGCCCATGCGCAACCCCGTTCCCGTCATCGTCCTCGCTCAGCTCTTCGGCACCTCCCTGTGGTTTTCCGCCAACAGCGCGGCGGACGACCTGATCCGGGCCTGGGGCATCGCCCCGGCGGCCATCGGCACCCTGACCAACGCCGTTCAGCTCGGCTTCATCCTGGGTACCCTCACCTTCGCCGTCAGCGGCCTCGCCGACCGTTTCGCGGCGAGCCGCATCTTCGCCGTCTGCGCCGTGCTGGGAGCCCTCTTCAACGGGGCCTTCGCCCTTTTCGCCGAGGGCATGGGGAGCGGCGTGCCGCTGCGCTTCGCCGTCGGCTTCTGCCTCGCCGGCGTGTACCCCCTGGGCATGAAGCTGGTGGTGAGCTGGGTGCCGGAGCGGGCCGGCGCCGCCCTGGCCCAACTGGTGGGCATGCTGACCCTGGGCACCTCCCTGCCCCATGGTATCCGGGTGGCTGGCGCCGGCTGGTCCTGGCAGGCCACCCTACTGGTTTCCAGCGCCCTGGCCCTGGCGGCGGCGGCCCTCATCTTCCGGCTCGGCGACGGCCCCCACCTGAAACGCCGCCACGATGCGCCGCCCCTGCGCCTGGGCCGGGTGTTCTACGCTTTCTCGGTGCGGGAATTCCGGGCCTCGGCCTTCGGTTACTTCGGCCACCAGTGGGAGCTCTACGCCTTCTGGACCCTGGTGCCCGCCCTGGTGGTCCTGGCCGGCCTGGCGGCCCCCGGCAGCCGCGAGCTTTCCGCCGGGGCCTTCGCCGTCATCGGCATCGGCGCCTTGGGCTGCGTCGCCGGCGGCTGGTGGAGCCAGCGCATCGGCAGCGCCCGGGTGGCCGCCGCGGCCCTTGCTGTTTCCGCCTTGTGCTGCGCCGTATTTCCGCTGACCGGCACCTGGCCGGCCTGGGCGAAGATGGTCCTGTTCCTCGCCTGGGGCGCCACGGTGGTGGCGGACTCGCCACACTTCTCGGCCCTTTCCGCCCGCGCCTGCGCGCCGGAGATCGTTGGCAGCGCCCTGGCCTTCCAGAATTCCCTGGGCTTCGCCATCACTATGATTTCCATCCAGTTCGGCACCCGCTGGGTGGGCGAGTGGGGTATGAGCATCGCCTGGCTGCTGCTGCCCGGGCCACTACTCGGACTGTGGGGGCTGTCCCCGCTCTGGCGCCGGCGTTTGGTCAAAACCCCGTGATCGGCGAGAATAACGGCATTGCGCCCATCCCCCGCCGTTCATGGACAACCTGATCAAGGACACCGCGACCCTGGAACTCGCCGCCTGGCTCGATCCGGGGGCTGAGCTGCCGGGCTGGGACATCCTCAAGGGCAGCCCCTTCGGCGCCACCCTGGCCGCCCCCGAGGGGGGCGAGCCGACCCCCGGCAGCCAACTGGTGACGGTGCAGAACTACTTCGCCGAGTACCATCTCGAATACTTCCGCCAGCGGCGCTACAACCACTTTCCCAGCCGCCTGCACGCGCTCATCCTCTTCGCCACCCGCACCGACGCCATGACCTTCCGCAGCAAGCACCCGGACCGGGTGTTCGGCAAGGATCTGGTCGGCGCCCGCACCCAGGGGCCTTACATCTGCTCCTTCCACGACGCCAGCTGGCTCGATTACCTGCGCCTGCCCCACAGCCTGTCCCTGGCGGCGCTGGACGAGGTGGCCGAGCATTACTGGTCCGGACGCACCGTGGAGGAGATCGGCCTCACCTTCATGGACGAGCCCTGGCGCGAGCCGCCGGTGATCGAGGCCCTGTTCCAGGGCGCCCTCGAACCCATCTGGGGCTACCCCCGCACCGGCTTCCTCCCCGGTTTTTCCTGATCCGCCATGCCTACCTTCCTGCGCCGCCTCGCCCTCGTTGCCGCCGTCATCGCGGTACTCGCCACCCTCATCTGGTGGGGCACCCGGCCCAAGCCGATTCCCGTGGTGCTGAAGGAGGTCGCCGCCGGCACCGTGGAATCCACCATCGCCAACACCCGGGCTGGCACCGTCGACGCCTGCCAGCGCACCAAACTCTCGACCATCCAGGGCGGGCGCATCGAGTTCCTGGGGGTCAAGGAAGGCGACCGGGTCAAGAAGGGCCAGCTTCTCATGAAGCTGTGGAACGACGACCAGCAGGCCCAGGCCACCCTCGCCCAGACCCAGATCGCGCTGACGGAAAAGCGGGTGGCGGAGGCCTGCGTCGTCGCTGCCAACGCCGAACGCACCGCCCAGCGCCAGGCGGCCCTGCGCGCCCAGGGCTACGTTTCCATCAACGCCGAGGAAGCGGCCCGCACCGAGGCCGAGGCCAGGCGCGCCGCCTGCAACACGGCCAAGGCCGACGTCGCCTCGGCCCAGGCCAAGTTCAAGGCGACCCGCGTCGAGCAGGGCCGCACTTCGCTCTACGCCCCCTTCGACGGCATCGTCGCCAAGATCGTCGGCGAGCTGGGCGAGTACTCCACCCCCTCGCCCCCCGGCGTGCCCACGCCGCCGGCCATCGACCTCATCGACGACACCTGCCTCTACGTCACCGCCCCCATGGACGAGGTGGACGCCCCCAAGATCAAACCCGGCCAGCCCGTTCGCATCAGCCTCGACGCCCTGCCCAAGCAGGTGATCCCGGGCACCGTGCGGCGGGTGGCGCCCTACGTCTCCGCCGTGGAGAAGCAGGCGCGCACGGTGGATATCGAAGTGGATTTCGCCAAGCCCGAGACTACCGGCAAGCTGCTGGTGGGCTACAGCGCCGACGTGGAAATCCTGCTCGCCACCCGCGACAGCGTCCTGCGCATTCCCACCGCCGCCATCCTCGAAGGCAACCGGGTGCTGGTCTATAACCCGGAGACGGAAAAGCTCGACGAGCGCACCATCAAGACCGGCCTCGCCAACTGGGAATACACCGAGATCAGCGAGGGCCTCCAGGCCGGCGAACGCATCGTCACCTCCCTGGAAAAGGAAGGCGTCAAGGCCGGAGCCCACGTGGTGCCGGACGACAAAGCCAAGGCCGGCAAGTAGGCCATGGCCCTCATCGAACTGGCCGGCATCGAGCGGGTCTTCCACCTGGGGGACAGCGAGGTCCATGCCCTGGCCCACCTCGACCTCGCCATCGCCGCCGGGGAATACGTGGCGGTGATGGGCCCCTCGGGTTCCGGCAAATCGACCCTCCTCAACCTTCTCGGCCTCCTCGACCGCCCCAACGCCGGCGTTTACCGCCTGGAGGGCCGGGACGTCACCACCCTGTCGCCGGAGGAACAGGCCCGGGTGCGCAGCCGGCGCATCGGCTTCGTCTTCCAGAGCTTCCACCTGGTGCCCCGGCTCACCGCCGCCGAGAACATCGCCCTGCCCATGACGCTCGCCGGCATCCCGCCCAAGGAGCGGGCCAGCCGCGTCGCCCGGGCCCTGGCCGACTTCGGCCTGGAGAACCGGGCCGACCACCGGCCCGACCAGCTCTCGGGCGGCCAGCGCCAGCGGGTGGCCATCGCCCGCGCCACCATCATGGAACCCGCCCTCCTCCTGGCCGACGAGCCCACCGGCAACCTGGACCGCCAGACCGGCGACGAGGTGGTGCATTTGCTGGAGGAACTCAACGGCCGCGGCGTCACCCTAGTGGTGGTGACCCACGACCCCGGCCTGGGTGCCCGGGCCGGGCGGCAATTGGTCATGGAAGACGGGCGGCTGCAACACGATAGCGCGGGGAAAGCGCAGTGACTGAACGGATAGGCAACCCTCCGTTCGCCCTGAGCCCTTCGACTTTGCTCAGGACAGGCCTGTCGAAGGGCGGGATGCCCCGGGCTTCGACAGGCTCAGCCCGAACGGCTGGAACGCTGCGGAGCTAGGGAATCGAGCCATGCGCACCGCCGATATCCTGCGCTTCGCCCGCGACGCCGCCCTCGGCACCCCCCTGCGCACCAGCCTGTCGGTGCTGGCCATGTCCATCGGCGTCGCCGCCGTGGTGGTGCTCACCGCCCTGGGGGACGGGGCGCGCCGCTACGTGGTCGGGCAGTTCTCGTCTCTCGGCACCAACCTGGTCATCGTGCTGCCTGGCAAGACCGGTACCGGCGGCTTCAACCCGGCCACCGCCATCACCAGCACGCCGCGGGACCTCACGGTGGACGACGCCGCCGCCCTGTTGCGCGCCCCGGCGGTGAAGCGCCTCGCCCCCCTGGCGGTGGGCACCTCGGAAATCAGCTACGGCGGCAAGCTGCGGGAAGGCATGCTGGCTGGTTCGACGGCGGAGATGCTGCCGGTGCGCAATTTCGAACTGGCCCAGGGTCGCTTCCTGCCCGAAGAAGACTGGAACCGCGGCTCGGCGGTGGCGGTCATCGGCGCCAAGATCCGCGAGGAAATCTTCGGCGCCAACCCGGCCGTCGGCCAACTGGTGCGCATCGGCGACCGCCGGGTGCGCATCGTCGGCGTGCTGGAATCCACGGGCACCGGCCTGGGGATGAACACCGACGAACTGATCATCGTCCCCGTGGCGCTCGCCCAGGCCATGTTCAATTCCAACACCCTCTTCCGCATCCTGGTGGAGGCCAAGAGCAGGGAGGCCATCCCCCAGGCCCGGGAGCAGGCACTGGCCATCCTCAAGGCCCGCCACCAGGGCGAGGAGGACGTCACCGTCATCACCCAGGACGCCGTGCTGGCCACCTTCGACAAACTCCTCGGGACGCTCACCCTGGGCGTCGCCGGCATCGCCGCCATCAGCCTCGCCGTGGCCGGCATCCTGGTGATGAACGTGATGCTGGTCGCCGTTACCCAGCGCACGGGGGAAATCGGACTGCTCAAGGCTGTCGGCGCCCCCGGTCGCACCATCCGCGCCGTGTTCCTCACCGAGGCGGCCATGCTGTCCGCCGTCGGGGCCGGGGTCGGCTACGGGCTGGGATTGGTCGGCGCCTTCGGCATCCGCCTGGCCTTTCCCGTCTTTCCCGCCTATCCGCCGGACTGGGCGGTCATCGCCGGCCTTGGCACAGCCCTGACCACCGGCCTCGTCTTCGGTGTCATGCCCGCCCGCCGGGCGGCGCGGATGGACCCGGTGCAGGCCCTGATGAAGCATTGACCGTGACCGAAAACACCAGCCCCGCCCCGCCGACGGTCAGCCCTCCGTTCGCCCTGAGCCGGTCGAAGGGCGGGATGCCCCGGGCTTCGACAAGCTCAGCCCGAACGGAGCCTCGGCTCCACGTTTTTCGGCCGCGGTGAAGCCCATGCTCTTTTCCGACGCCCTCCGCCTCGCCCTGCGGGCCATCACCGCCCAGCGCCTGAGAAGCTTCCTGACGCTGCTGGGCATCGCCGTCGGCATCGCCGCGGTGATCCTGCTGACCTCCATCGGCGAGGGCATCCACCGCTTCGTCCTGGGCGAGTTCACCCAGTTCGGCACCAACAACATCACCGTCGTGCCGGGCAAAACCAAGACCGGCGGCACCCCCTCCGGCCTGCCTTCCAGCGCCAGGCCCCTGACCCTGGACGACGCCCGCGCCCTCGAGCGGCTGCCCCACGTCGTCGCCGTCACCCCCAACGCCCGCGGCAACGCCGAGGTGGAGGGCAACGGCCGCACCCGCCGCACCCTCATCTACGGCGTCAACGCCCAGATGCCGGCGGTGTTCAAGGGCAAGGTGAAGAGCGGCCAGTTCCTCCCCGCCGAGGACAGCGACGCCGGCGCCCGGGCCTTCGTCGTCCTCGGCCCCAAGCTCAAGAACGAGCTGTTCGGCAGCGAGAACCCCCTCGGCCAGCGCCTGCGCATCGGCGGACTGCATTTCCGCATCGTCGGGGTCATGGAGTCCAAAGGGCAATTCCTCGGCATCGATCTGGACGACACCGCCTTCATCCCCGCCGGCCGCGCCCAGGAGCTGTTCAACCGGGAGGGCGTGGACGAGATCAACCTTTCCGCCGAGGAGGGGGTCCCATCGGCCATCGTCGCCGCCGCCATCAAGGAACGCCTCATCGCCCGCCACAGCCGGGAGGACTTCACCATCGTCACCCAGGAGGAGATGCTGAAGACCCTCTCCAACATCCTCGACGTGCTCACCCTGGCCGTCGGTGCCCTGGGGGGCATTTCGCTGCTGGTGGGCGGGGTCGGCATCGTCACCATCATGACCATCGCGGTCTCCGAACGCACCGGCGAGATCGGCCTGCTGGTGGCGCTGGGGGCGCCGCGGCGAACCATTCTCGGCCTCTTCCTGGGGGAAGCGGTGGCCCTTTCCGCCATCGGCGGCCTGCTCGGCCTGGTGCTGGGCGTAGGGCTGGCCCAGGCCATCCACTTCGCCCTGCCGGCGCTGCCGGTGCATACGCCCATCGCCTTCGTCGTCCTGGCGGAAGGGGTGGCCGCGGCCATCGGCCTCCTGGCAGGCGTCATGCCGGCCCGCCGGGCGGCCCGCCTCGACCCGGTGGAAGCGCTCCGCGCCGAATGAGCTGCCAGGATTCCAGGCGCTGCCGCATGCGCCGGCAGTGGGCGCCGAACCAGTAGATGCGCCCGCAGGCCGGGCAGCAGCGGATTTCCCGGCCGGCCAGGTCGGCGGGCAGGTGGGGATGGGCGGCATGGCGTGCCGCTTCGAGGGGGGTGTTGTCCACCAGGCAGCGGCTGAAGGGGGCGTGCAGCCAATCCAGGGCGAAGCGCCGACTCACCGCGGCGGCCAGGGCCTCCAGGTCGCCATGGACAAGGAGATGGGCGACGCCGGCGGCGCCCCGGTGTTCCAGGATCAACCGGTCGCAGGTGAGGAAATGCCGCTCTTCGGCAATGGCCAGTTGCAGCAGTTCCCGGTCCGGCTGCCCGGCTGCCGCCAGCCGGGTGTCGTAGCCGGCAGCCCGCAGGTAGCGGGCCAGGCGGCCCAGCATCTCGTCGCAAAGGAAGCGTGGAACGGCGTCGCGGCAAGGATCCATGGCAAGCGGGGTCTTTCCCTCGGCATCCCCATCGGGTTACAGTCTTGCCACTTTAAACCGAGAAACCAACGGAAGACACCATGGCCTATTTCATCGACGAACTCCAGCCCGGCATGTCGGCAAGCCTCGCCAAAACCGTGACCGAGGCGGACATCATCCTCTTCGCCGGCATTTCCACCGACGTGAACCCCGCCCACCTGGACGAGGAATACGCCAAGGGCACCATGTTCGGCGGCCGCATCGCCCACGGCATGCTTTCCGCCGGCTTCATTTCCGCCGTGCTGGCCAACAAGCTGCCCGGCCCCGGCACCATCTACCTCTCCCAGACCCTCAAGTTCAAGTCGCCGGTACGGCCCGGGGACACGGTCAAGGCCACGGTCATCGTCAAGGAAGTGCTGGCCGCCAAGAATCGGGTGATCCTGGACACCATCTGCACCGTGGGCGAAACCGTGGTGATCGAGGGCGAGTGCATGATGATGCCGCCCAAGCGCCCTGCCGCCTGAGTTGAACGCCACCGCCCGCCCGACTCCCCACGAGATCGCCGCCTGGTTCTGCGCCGGCGCGGCCCTCTTGGCCATCCTGGCGCTCCACCTGCTGCCCGCGCTGCTGACCGGCCTGCTGGTCTTCGAGCTGACCCAGATCCTGGCCCGCCACCTGGCCCGGGGCGCCATGGCGACGGAACGGCGCAAGATGGTGGCCGTGGCCTTGGTCGCCACCGCCGTCGTGCTCCTGGTCGGCGCCGCCATTTTCGGTGCCGTCGCCTTCTTCCGCTCCGACCAGGGCAGCCTGACCGTCCTGCTGGGCAAGATGGCGGAAATCATCGAAGGCGCCCGGGACAAGCTCCCCGGCTGGCTGGCCGACAAGCTGCCCGGCACCACCGGCGAAATGCGCGAAGCCATCGGCCACTGGCTGCGGGAACACGCCACCGAACTGCAGACCCTGGGCAAGGAGGCGGGCCACGCCTTCGCGCACATCCTCATCGGCATGGTCATCGGCGCCATGGCCGCCCTCCGTGAAGCCTGCGCCGCCGCGGACATGGCTCCGCTGGCGGCGGCCCTGGCCGAACGCATCCACCGCTTCGCCGAGTCCTTCCGCCGCATCGTCTTCGCCCAGGTGAAAATCTCGGCGGCCAATACCGCGTTTACGGCGATCTACCTGGCGGTCGTGCTGCCCCTGGCCGGCATCCCCCTGCCGCTGACCAAGACGCTCATCGCCGTCACCTTCGTGGCCGGCCTCATCCCGGTGCTGGGCAACCTCATCTCCAACACCGTCATCGTCGTCGTCAGCCTCTCCCATTCCCTGGAGGCGGCGGCGGCCTCCCTGGTCTTCCTGGTGGTGATCCACAAGCTGGAATATTTCCTCAACGCCCGCATCGTCGGCGCCGGCATCAAGGCCAGCGCCTGGGAGCTGCTGGTGGCGATGCTGGCCATGGAGGCCATCTTCGGCGTTCCCGGCGTGGTGGCGGCGCCGATCTACTACGCCTACCTCAAGGGCGAACTGGCCGACCGCGGCCTCGTTTAGAAACGCTCGCCATCGCGCAGGAAGCGCCACTTGCCGGGGGGCAGGTCGCCCAGCTTGACGCGGCCGATGCGCACCCGCTTCAGGCCGATGACCTTGAGACCCACCAGCTCGCACATGCGGCGGATCTGGCGTTTCTTGCCTTCCTTGAGGATGAAGTGGAGCTGATCCTCGTTCAGCTGCCTGACCCAGGCAGGTTTAAGGGGCTTGCCGTCCAGTTCCAGGCCGTGGCAAAGGAGCTTGAGGCCGTCGGCGATCATCTGGCCGGAAACCCTCACCAGGTATTCCTTTTCCACCTTGCCGTCGTCGCCGATGAGGAGCTTGGCCACCCGGCCGTCCTGGGTCAGCACCAGCAAACCGCTGGAGTCGGAATCGAGCCGCCCGGCAGGAGCCAGGCCGCGCAGCATCCAGGGCTTGAAATCGGGGTCGCCGGCGGCCCGCACCTGGCTCTCCGCGGTGATCAGCGTCACCGCCGGGGTACAGCCCGGCTCCGGCTGGCCGGAGACGTAGCCCACCGGCTTGTTGAGCAGGATGGTGACCTGCTTGGCCTGGTCCTTTTGCGCGTCCTGGGACAGGGTGATCTCGGCGTCCGGGTCGATGCGGGTGCCGAGTTCGGTGATGCGCTGGCCATCGACGAAGACCCAGCCCCGCTCGATCCAGGCGTCGGCCTCGCGGCGGGAGCACAGGCCTCGCTCCGACATGATCTTGGAGAGGCGCACCCCCTCGGGGCGGGCCTCTCCGGCCTGCGGAGGCGCGGAAGGCGCGCCAGCCGCCGGCAAAGGCCCCGGCGTCTTTGCCGGGGTCGCGGCGGGCCGCTGCCTTGGCCCCTCCTTCTGCGGCGGCCGCGGCGCCGCCGGCCGGGGTGCCTTGGCCTCGCCCTGGCGCCAGCGGGCCCAGGGGTCCTCGGCGGGCTTCACCACCCGCCGCGGCTTCCGGTCGTCGCGGCCGGATTCGCTCATCGCACGTCGAGAAGCTCGACTTCGAAGACGAGGGTGGCGTTGGGCGGAATGACGCCGCCGGCGCCCCGGGCACCATAGCCCAGTTGCGGCGGAATGGTCAGCTTCCGCGTACCGCCCACCTTCATGCCCTGGACGCCCTCGTCCCAGCCGGCGATGACATGACGCATGCCCAGCGGAAAGTCGAAGGGCTGGCCGCGATCCTTGCTGGAGTCGAACTTATTGCCATTGGTGAGCCAGCCGGTGTAGTGAACGAAAACCTGGTTGCCGGCGACGGCTTCGGCGCCGGTGCCGACCACGAGGTCATCGATGACAAGGCCGGAGGCGGTGGTGATTTCAGCCATGGGAGTGCTCCTTCGGTAAAGAAGGCGAGTCTACCACAGCCCATACAAGGCTTTGACTCTTCGAAGATTTTGTGTACAATGCGCGGTTCTTTGCAACACGTTTTCGGAGTCCAACATGTATGCGGTCGTAAAAACCGGGGGCAAGCAGTATCGCGTGTCCGCCGGCCAAAAACTTAAAGTAGAACAGATACCGGCAGAAGTTGGCGCAGAAGTCACCCTCGATCAGGTCCTCATGGTAGGCGAAGGCGAGTCGGTGAAGGTCGGCGCCCCCCTCGTCGCTGGGGCTTCCGTCAAGTGCACCGTGGTTTCCCACGGCCGCCACGACAAGGTCAAGATCTTCAAGATGCGCCGGCGCAAGCACTACCAGAAGCACCAGGGGCATCGCCAGAACTACACCGAGCTGCGCATCGAAACGATCGCCGCCTAAGTAGAGAGCAAGGAGTAAAACATGGCACACAAAAAGGCAGGCGGTAGTTCCCGCAACGGTCGCGACTCAGAATCCAAACGCCTGGGCGTAAAGCGCTACGGCGGCCAGTTCGTCCTCGCCGGCAACATCATCGTTCGCCAGCGCGGCACCGAGTTCCACCCCGGCGAGAACGTCGGCTGCGGCAAGGACCACACCCTGTTCGCGCTGAAGGACGGCACCGTCCTGTTTACCGTCAAGGGCGAGAAGAAGCGTCGTACCGTGACCATCGTTCCGGCCGCCGAATAATTCGGTCCGGCGGGAGTCAAAAAGCCCTATCCGCCGGATAGGGCTTTTGTTTTTCTGGCGTATCCAACATGAAATTCATCGACGAAGCCAAGATTTATGTAAAAGCCGGCGACGGTGGCAACGGCGTGGCTTCGTTCCGCCGCGAGAAATACATCCCCATGGGCGGTCCGGACGGCGGCGACGGTGGCCGGGGCGGCAGCATCTACGTCATTGCCGACCGCAACATCAACACCCTGGTCGATTACCGCTACACCCGCAAATTCCTCGCTCAGCGAGGCGAGAACGGCCGCGGCTCGGACTGCTATGGCGCCGGTGGCGACGACATCACCCTGCGAATGCCGGTGGGCACCGTCATCAAGGATCTGAACACCGACGAAATCCTCGCCGACCTCGATCACCACGACAAGAAGGTGCTGATCGCCAAGGGCGGCAAGGGCGGGCTGGGCAACATCCACTTCAAGTCCAGCACCAACCGTTCCCCCCGCCAATGCACCAAGGGCGAGCCCGGGGAGGAATTCGAGCTGGCCCTGGAACTGCGCGTCCTGGCCGACGTCGGCCTTCTCGGCCTGCCCAACGCGGGCAAGAGCACCCTCATCCGCGCCATTTCCGCCGCCCGGCCGAAGGTGGCCGACTACCCCTTCACCACCCTGCACCCCAACCTCGGCGTGGTGCGGGTCGACGCCAACAAGAGCTTCGTCGTCGCCGACGTGCCCGGCCTCATCGAGGGCGCCGCCGACGGCGCCGGCCTGGGCATCCGCTTCCTGAAGCACCTGCAGCGCACCCGCCTGCTGCTGCATCTCGTAGACCTGGCGCCCATGGACCCGGACGCCGACCCGGTGCACGACGCCGTGGCCATCGTCGGCGAATTGGCCAAGCACGATCCGGAACTGGCCGCCAAGCCCCGCTGGCTGGTGCTGAACAAACTCGACCTGATCCCCGAGGACGAGCGCGAGCAGCGCATCAAGGATTTTCTCAAGGCCTACAAGAAGGCGTCCAGGTACGACGGCCCGGTCTTCCCCATTACCGCCATCAGCGGCGACGGCACCAAGCCGTTGATCTACGCGGTGCAGGCAGCGCTGGAGCAGATCGCGCCGCCGCCCGCCGCGGATTCCGCTTCCGATGACCACGACCCGGACGAAAGCGAGGACGCCGCATGACCACCCGCCTCGCCACCGCCCGCCGCCTGGTCGTCAAGGTCGGCTCCGCCCTGGTCACCAACAACGGCTCCGGCCTCGACCTCGCCGCCATCAACGACTGGGCGCGTCAGATCGCCATCCTGCGCCAGCAGGGCAAGGAAGTGGTCCTCGTCTCCTCCGGCGCCATCGCCTGCGGCATGCAGCGCCTGGGGTGGACGAAGCGACCGAAGTCGGTCCATGAACTCCAGGCGGCGGCCGCCGTCGGCCAGATGGGGCTGGCCCAGGTGTATGAAGGCGCCTTCACCCGCTACGGGCTGCATACGGCGCAAATCCTGCTCACCCACGACGACCTCGCCGACCGCAAGCGCTACCTGAACGCCCGGTCCACCCTCACCACCCTGCTCGACCTGGGCGTGGTGCCCATCATCAACGAAAACGACACCGTGGTCACCGACGAAATCAAGTTCGGCGACAACGACACCCTGGGCGCCCTGGTGGCCAACCTCATCGAGGCCGAGGCCCTGATCATCCTCACCGACCAGCAGGGCCTCTATACCGCCGACCCGCGCAAGGACCCGGCCGCCACCTTGATCGCCGAAGCCACCGCCGGCGACGGGACGCTGGAAGGCATGGCCGGCGGCGCCGGCACTTCCATCGGCAAGGGCGGCATGATCACCAAGGTCCTGGCAGCCAAGCGCGCCGCCAGGAGCGGCGCCCACACCGCCATCGCCAGCGGCCGCGAGGCCGACGCCATTGTCCGCCTGGCGGCCGGCGAAGCCGTCGGCACGCTGCTCGTTTCCACCACGCCGCCCCTGGCTGCCCGCAAGCAGTGGCTGGCCGACCACCTGCAGACCGCCGGCCGCCTCATCCTCGACGCCGGCGCCGTCGCCGCCCTGCAGGCCGGCAGGAGCCTCCTGCCCATCGGCGTCGTCGCCAGCGAAGGCGAGTTCGAGCGCGGCGCCGCCGTCGCCTGCATCAGCCCGGAGGGCCGCGAAATCGCGCGCGGCCTGGCCAATTACGGCAGCGGCGAAGCCCGCCTCATCGCCCGCAAGTCGAGCCAAGAGATCGAGGATATCCTCGGCTACGTGGACGAACCGGAAATCATCCACCGGGACAACCTGATCCTGCTCGGCTGACCGGCTGAAGGCCACGCAGCGGCCACCTCCGGCTTCGCGGTAGAATCCCGGTTTCGCCGAGGCTCCACCAGCCATGCCGCCCCCCGTCCCGCCACAGCCGCCCATCCAGACCCTCGTCCAGCTCCTCCACGGGGGCCAGTTCGACCTGCTTGCCCGGCAGGCGGAAGAGTGCAGCCGGCGCTGGCCCAAGGCCGGCCCCGTGTGGCACCTGCTGGGGCTGGCCCACCTTTCCGCCGGGCGCCCCGAGCAGGCCCTACGCCCCCTTGGGCAAGCGGCGAAGCTCATGCCCGGGGAAGCCGACATCCACGAGCACCTGGCCATCGCCTGCATGCAGAGCGGCCGTCCCGGCGAGGCGCTACCGGCCTTCGAACGCTGCCTGGCCATCGCCCCCGGCCACCTCGGCGCCCTCATCAACGCCGCCAGCCTGGCCAACGACCTGGGCAGGTACCCGGCTGCCGAGAAATTCGCCCGCAAGGCCCTGGCGATTGCCGCCGGCCAGGCGGAAGCCGCCTTCAACCTGGGCCGGGCGCTGCGCGGCCAGGGCAAGGTCGCCGAAGCGCGGGAGGTGCTGCAGGCCGTAGCCGCCCAAACCCGCGGCAACGCCGTGGCCCAGAACGATGTCGGCCTGCACCTCCTGGAACTGGGCGCGGAGGGCCCGGCGGAAACCTGCTTCCGTCAGGCCCTGGCGCTGGCGCCCGGCCATGCCCTGGCCCACGCCAACCTGGCGAAACTGCTGGTGCGCCGGGGCGAATCCGCCAACGCCCTCGCCGCGCTGCGGCGTGCTGTTGAACTCGACCCCGGGGTCGCCGCCATCCATGCCAACTTGGGCGGCCTTCTCAATACGCTCCGGCAGTATCAGGAAGCCGAGGCCGCCTGCCGGCGCGCCCTCGCCATCACCCCCCGCCTGCCGGCGGCCCTCGCCAACCTCGGCAGCGCGCTGCTGCTGCAGCGTCGCTTCCCGGAGGCCGAGGCGATCCTGCAGGAGGCGCTCAAGGCCGAACCCGCCAATGGCGATGCCCTCACCAATCTCGGCAATCTGCTACTCGAACGCAAGCGCTACGCCGAAGCGGAAGGCTATTTCAGGCGCATCGGCGACGACCGGGGCTACGCGCTTAGCCAGGCCTTTCATTGCGCCTCGCATCTTTGCGACTGGCGGCGCCGCCGTGACGATCTGGTAGCCCTGCGCCTGCTGCTGGGGCGAGACGATACCTATGTCGCCCCTTTCGGCGTCCTGACCATTCCGGGAGAGGATGCTCCGTTACTCCAGCGTCAGGCCGGTGCGCTGGCGGCACGCAATCAACTCGCCCATTTCCTTGCCCGCCCGCCCCTCGTATCGCCGGAGTCACGGCCGGCAAGGGAGCGCCTGCGCATCGGTTACCTTTCGGCGGATTTCCACGATCACGCCACCATGCATCTCCTCGCCGGTGTCCTCGAGCGCCACGACCGCCAGCGCTTCGCCATCCACCTGTATTCCTACGGTCCGGCCGCGGATGATCGCTATCGCCAACTGGCGGAGAAGAACTGCGAGCAGTTTCTCGACCTGCGCAGCCTGAGCGACGACGATGCCGCCGCTCGCATCGC
Organism: Rhodocyclaceae bacterium; assembly: GCA_036732025.1. Lineage (GTDB taxonomy): Bacteria > Pseudomonadota > Gammaproteobacteria > Burkholderiales > Rhodocyclaceae > SSSZ01. The sequence continues at coordinate 14,402 of DAINDE010000034.1, read as the reverse complement.
CGCCGACGGCATCGACATCCTAGTCGATCTCAAGGGCTTTACCCAAGATTCCCGCCTCGCCATCACCGCCTTGCGCCCGGCGCCGGTCGTCGTCAGTTGGCTTGGCTATCCCGGAACCCTCGGGCACGAGAAGCTCGCCGACTTCATCATCGGCGACCCCGTGGTTACCCCGCCCGAGGATGCCGATCAGTTCAGCGAAAGACTGGCCCTGATGCCCCATTGCTATCAGCCCAACGACCGCAATCGTCCCGTCGGCCCCAGCCCCGGGCGGCGGGCTGCCGGGCTGCCGGACGACGCTTTCGTCTTCTGCAATTTCAACCAGAGCTACAAGATCAACCCGGACGTCTTCGACATCTGGTGCCGTATCTTGGCCGACGTGCCCGGCAGTGTGCTGTGGCTCCTGGAATCCGTTCCGGAAGCCCATGGCAACCTGCGCCAGGAAGCGGCCCGGCGGGGCATTGCAGGCGAGCGCCTGATCTTCGCACCTCGCCTTCCCCAAGCCGAACACCTGGGGCGGCTCACCCTGGCCGACCTGGCCATCGATACCGATCCCTATGCTTCCCACACCACCGGCAGCGATGCCCTGTGGGCCGGCGTGCCCCTACTGGCCAGACGCGGGAACACCTTCGCCAGCCGCGTGGCGTCCAGCCTGCTGCATGCGGCGAACATGCCGGAACTGGTTTGCGAAACCTGGGAAGAATATTGCGTCAAAGCCGTCGCCCTCGGAAGGAACCCGGAGGAACTGGCAGCCGTTCGCGCCAAACTTGCGGCGGAACGCCTCACCACCCCGCTATTCGATACGGCGGCCTTCACCGTTGACCTGGAACGGCTGTACAGCCGCATCTGGCACCATAGCGCCACCGACCGCTCGCCGCTCCTGCCGGACTAGGCCGGAGCAACGATCCCGTTGACGGCTACGCCGACCGCGACGTTCGCGATCGGAAATAAAAAAACGGGTGCCGAAGCACCCGTTTCTCACATCCAAAGGACCTTGCGGTCGAATTAGAAGTTGTGGGCGATACCGAAGTCCAGACCGCGAACGCCGTAGGTAGAGGTGCAACCACCGCCGAAGCCGTTGTGGCAGTTGGCAGCAGCGCTGATCTGGTAAGCAGCGTTGTCGTCGTTGTGGATGGAGCCGTAGGTCATGTACAGGTTGGTGCGCTTGGACAGGGAGTAGTCGGCACCGATACCCCACTTGCGAACGTCAGCGTCGTCGTTCAGCTTGTCATGCACGCGGCCGTAGTTGGCCTTCAGGGTGAACTTGCCAACCGGGGCCTTGACGCCAACCAGCCAGGCACGGCGGTCGTCGCGGGTGGCGCCGCCAACGTCGTCCTTCAGGACGTCGTACAGAGCGGAGACGGAGGCCACGCCGAAGTCGTAAGAACCAGCCAGGGTCCAGACGTAGATCTTGCCTTCAGCGCCGGAAACCAGCAGCTGCTCGTAGTCGGCACGGGCGCTGATGGGGCCGTTGTCGTAGGCACCCATGATGGTCTGCAGGCGGATGTCACCGGTGTTGCCGTTAGCTTCGGCGCCGGCGATGTTGGTGGAGTAAGCCAGCAGCAGGCTGAAGCCGGACCAGTTCGGGGAGATGTAGGCGACGGCGTTGTCGGCACGGTCAACCTGACGGGTCACTTGGGTGAAGTTGGCAACGTTGCCGCCGCCGAACGGATCGTACTTGTTGTAGATGCCGTAGCGGACGCCGTCCAGACGGCCACCGACGACGGTACCGAAGCCGCCGGTCAGACCGACGTAGGAGTGACGGTTGGTCCAGGTGGCGTTGGTGCCGGAGGTGGTCTGGTCGATGCCTTGGCCGAACTCGGACTCGAAGATCACCTTCAGGCCGTTGCCCAGGTCTTCAGCGCCCTTGAAGCCGATGCGGCTGCCGGACTGCAGGCCGGAACCGAACTCGGTCTTGGATTCAGCGGAGGGCAGGCCGGTAACGCCGCCGTTGTCACCGCCACGGGTCAGCACACCGAAGTCGGCGCGACCGTAGATGGTCACGTTGGATTGGGCGAAAGCAGCGCTGGTAGCCAGGCCGGCGATGGCCAGGGCGATCAGTTTCTTTTGCATCAGAATTTCTCCTTAGTGGTTAGTTTTAACCTTCCCGTTGCCGAGACGATTAAGCTTTACCTCTCGGATTGAGAAGTTGGAAGGATTTTGGCAAGGCGCCCCGGCTCGGGCAACCGGAGATTGGCTTTTAGCGGGGAATTCGGCCCGGGCTGTTGCGCCACTGCAACAGCCCGGGCCCGACCGCGCTCAGGCCGCGAACAGCCGGGCCAGTTCGTCCCCCGGCTCCGGAGCCCGCATGAAGGCTTCGCCGACGAGGAAGGCATTGACCTCATGTTGTCGCAGAAGCGCCACATCGGCCGGCGTCATGATGCCGCTTTCGGCAACGACGATGCGCCCGGCGGGAATGCGGTGGAGCAAGCCGAGGGTGGTTTCGAGGCTGACCTCGAAGGTGCGCAGGTTGCGGTTGTTGATGCCGACCAGGGGCGTCGCCAGCTGCAGGGCCAGGTCGAGTTCCTCGCCGTTGTGCACCTCCACCAGCACGGCCATGCCCAGGCCGTGGGCGAGGGCCTCCAGTTCCTGCATGGCGGCGAGATCGAGGGCGGCGGCGATGAGGAGGATGCAATCCGCCCCCATGGCCCGGGCCTCGAAGACCTGGTAGGGATCGACCATGAAATCCTTGCGCAGCACGGGCAGGCTGCAGGCGGCACGGGCGGCCTGCAGGTATGCGGGCGCGCCCTGGAAATACTGGCGGTCGGTCAGCACCGACAGGCAGGCGGCGCCATGTTGCGCGTAGCTGGCGGCGATCTCGGCCGGCCGGAAATCCGGGCGGATGACGCCCTTGGACGGGCTGGCCTTCTTTACCTCGGCGATGATGGCCGGCTTGCCCGCAGCAATTTTGGCGCGGATGGCGCCCACGAAGTCCCTGGGGGCCGATTGGGCCGCGATTTCCGCCTCCAACTCCGGCAAGGGCTTGGCCGCCCTGGCCGCCGCCACCTCCTCGCGCTTGGTGGCGAGGATCTTGTTCAGAATGTCACTGGCTCCGGCCGGCCTATCGGCCTTAGCCCGCTCTTCGAGCGCGTTAGCCTGCACCGAAACTTCGCTGTTGTTCGTTTTCATGCGTACTTCCGCGTCTGGGCAACGAAGGCTTCCAGCTTGGCCCGGGCCGCGCCGCTGGCGATGGCTTCCAGGGCCTTGTCCACGCCGGCGGCGAGGGTGTCGGCCAGGCCGGTGACGTAGATGCTGGCGCCGGCATTCAGGGCCACGATGTCGCGGGGCGCACCCATCTTGTTGTCGAGGGCGCCCAGGAGCATGGCCTTGGATTCCTCCACATTGGCCACCTGCAGCACCTTGGGGTCGTGCAGCGGCAGGTCGAACTGGTCGGGGGTGACGTCGTACTCGCGCACCTGGCCGTCCCTGAGTTCGCCCACCAGGGTCGGGCCGGCGATGGAGAGTTCATCAAGCCCCTCGCGGCCGAAGACCGTCAGGGCCCGCTGGCTGCCCAGCCGTTGCAGCACATGGACCTGGATGCCCACCAGGTCGGGGTGGAAGACGCCCATCACCTGCTGGGGTGCGCCGGCCGGGTTGGTGAGGGGGCCGAGGATGTTGAAGATGGTGCGCACGCCCAGTTCCCGGCGCACCGGGGCGGCGTGCTTCATGGCGCTGTGGTGGTTGGGGGCGAACATGAAGCCGACGCCAACGGCATCGATGCACTCGCCCACCTGCTCGGGCTTCAAGTTGATGTTGGCGCCCAGAGCCTCCAGCACGTCGGCGCTGCCCGACTGGCTGGAGACGGAGCGCCCGCCGTGCTTGGCGATGCGCGCCCCGGCGGCGGCGGCGACGAACATGGCGGCGGTGGAAATATTGAAGGTGTGGGCGCCGTCGCCTCCGGTGCCGCAGGTATCGACCAGGCGGGAGGGGTCGGCCACCTGCACCTTGGTTGAAAGCTCGCGCATCACCGAGGCGGCGGCAGCGATCTCGCCCACCGTCTCCTTCTTGACCCGCAGGCCGGTGATGATGGCGGCGATCATGACCGGCGACACCTCGCCGCCCATGATCTGGCGCATGAGGGAAACCATTTCGTCATGGAAGATTTCGCGGTGCTCGATGACGCGCTGGAGGGCTTCTTGCGGGGTCATTGCCGGTGCTCCTCGAGGAAGTTTTGCAACAGGTCATGACCGCGCTCGGTCAGGATCGATTCGGGGTGGAACTGAACGCCCTCGACGGCCAGGGTCTTGTGGCGCACCCCCATGATCTCGCCGTCGTCGGTCCAGGCGGTGATCTCCAGGCAGTCGGGGCAGCTTTCGCGCTCGATGGCCAGGGAATGGTAGCGGGTGCAGGTGAGCGGGTTGGGCAAGCCCTTGAAGACACCCACATCCTTGTGATGGACGGGCGAGACCTTGCCGTGCATGAGTTTCTTGGCATGGACGATCCTGCCGCCGAAGGCCTCGCCGATGGACTGGTGGCCGAGGCAGACGCCCAGGAGCGGGATCTTGCCGGCGAATTCGCGGATGGCGGCGAGCGAAATGCCGGCCTGGGCCGGGGCGCAGGGACCGGGGGAAATCACCAGGTATTGGGGCGCCAGACGGGCGATTTCGCCGACGGTGATGGCATCGTTGCGGAACACCTGCACCTCCTGGCCCAGTTCGCCGAAATACTGGACGAGGTTGTAGGTGAAGCTGTCGTAATTGTCGATCATCAGGAGCATGGTTCGTGGCCTTTGCGGTGGGCGCCCGGGGGCGCGATCTGCAGGGGTGGTGCCGTTTGCTGGCCGGCGCGGCCGGCGGCCCGTTGCGGGCGAGGGATGACGTTCAGGCAGGCTTGCGCCAGCGCCAGCAGGTCACGAAACAGGCAGGGTGCAGAGTCTTGGGCATCAGGCGATTATTCCATGGCGGCCCCGGACCGGCAAGGGCAGCGGCCGGCTGGAAGGCGGCGTTTTCGTTTAAAATCCGCGCTTTCCGGCGGAATCCCCATGAGCCCAGCGCACCCCCTTCCCTCCCATCGCCTGTCCATCGTCGTCCCGCTCTTCAACGAGGAAGACAACGTCGCCCCCCTGGTCAAGCGGGTGCACGAGGCCCTGGCCGGCTACCAGAATCCCTGGGAACTGGTGCTGGTGGATGACGGCAGCAGCGACGGCACCCCCGAGCGTTGCGCCCAGGCGGCCCGGGAATACGGCCTGCACGTGCGCCTGGTGGAGCTGACCCGCAACTTCAAGCAGACCGCCGCCATGCAGGCCGGCGTCGATGCCGCCCGGGGGGACGTCATCGTCACCATGGACGGTGACCTGCAGAACGACCCCATCGACATTCCCCGCCTGGTGGGCCGCTTGCTCAACGAGGACCTGGACCTCGTCGCCGGTTGGCGGCAGAACCGCCAGGACGCGCTGATCCTGCGCAAGGTGCCGTCGAAGATCGCCAACCGCCTCATCGCCCGCCTCACCGGCGTCAAGCTCAAGGATTACGGCTGCAGCCTCAAGGCCTTCCGCGGCACGGTGATCAAGAGCGTGCGCCTTTACGGCGAGATGCACCGCTTCATCCCCGCCTGGCTGGCGACGGTGACGACGCCGCGGCGCATCGCCCAGGAACCGGTGAGCCACCACGCCCGCACCGCCGGGCAATCGAAATACGGCATCTCGCGCACCTTCCGCGTCATCCTGGACCTAATCGCCGTCTATTTCTTCATGCGCTTCCGCGCCCGGCCGGGGCACTTCTTCGGCGGCATCGGCCTGGCGGTGACCTCCGTCTCCACCCTCATCCTGGCCTGGATCGCCTGGGTCAAGTTCGGCCTGGGCGAGAACGTCGGCGGCCGCCCCCTGCTGCTGGTGGGCATCGGCGGCCTCATCGCCGGCCTGCACTTCATCACCACCGGCGTGCTGGCAGAGATCATGGCCCGCATCTATTTCGAATCGGGCACCGCCCGCCCCTACTGGGCGCGGCCCGAGCGTACCCTGGCCGACAACGAAGGCTGGCGGAAGCCCCAGTGAAAGCCGCCGGCAGCGCCTTCGGCGCCCTGGCGGCGCTGACCGTCGCCCTCCTGGCCTGGCGCTTCTGGGTGGTGCCGCAGCTCGGCATCGCCCTCTACGTGGACGAAGCCCAGTACTGGACCTGGGCCCAGCACCTGGACTGGGGCTATTTCTCCAAGCCGCCCGGCGTCGCCGCCCTCATCGCCACCTCCACCGGCCTTTTCGGCGACGGCATCCTGGGCGTCAAGGCCCTGGCCATGGTCTGCTACCCGGCCGCCGCCTGGGTGGTGCGGGCCATTGCGCTGCGCCTCTACGACGAACGCACCGCCAACTGGTCCGCCACCGCCGTCCTCACCCTGCCCATGTTCTCCTGGCTGGGGCTGTTCGTCTCCACCGACGCCCTGCTCACCCTCTTCTGGGTGCTGGCCCTGCTGGCCTATCTGCGGGTGCTGGAGAGCGACGCCTGGAGCGACTGGCTGCTCCTCGGCACCCTCTGCGGCCTGGGGCTGATGTCCAAATACACCATGATCGCCTGGATGCTGGCGGCCTGCCTGCACCTGGCCGCTTTCCACCGGACCCGCCTCGCCAGCCCCCGGCCCTGGGTCGCCGCCCTGCTGGCCCTCGCCATCCTCGCCCCCAATATTCTGTGGAACATGGCCAACGACTGGCCCACCCTCAAGCACACCGCCGACATCACGGTGAACAAGAAGGCCGGCGGCGGCTTCAAGGCCCTGGGGGAATTTATCGCCGCCCAGTGGATCGCCTTCGGGCCGGTGCTGGGCAGCGTCTTCGTCGTTCTCCTCGTCAATGCCCGCAGCACCTGGCGGGACGAGCGCCTGCGCCTCCTGCTCTGGTTCAGCCTGCCGCTGTGGGCGGTGGTCTGCGGCCAGGCCTGGCGCAGCAGCGCCAACGCCAACTGGGCGGCGCCGGCCTTCGCCCCGGCGGCCATCGCCGTCGTCGCCTGGCTGCTGCAGCGGGAACGCCGGCGCCTGCTGACCGCCGGCCTGGCCATCAACCTGCTGCTGGTGGGCATCGTCTATCACTGGCCCCAGTTGCTGCGCGCCGCCAACGTGAAGGAAGCCTCCCGCAAAGACCCCTTCACCCGCGCCCGGGGCTGGGACGAACTGGGCCGCCAACTGCAGCCCCTGGTGGCGGCCCATCCCGGTGCCGTGGTCATCGCCGACAACCGCACCCTCCTCGCCCACATGACCTACGAGCTGCGTGGCCTGAACCCGCCCACCGCCGCCTGGAACCCCCGTGGCGAGCACAGCGACCACTACAAGCTGACCACCGACCTCGGCCCCTACGTCGGCCGCGATGCCCTCCTCGTCACCCGCGACGCCCTGCCGGCGGAAATGGCCGCCCGCTTCGCCGGCAGCGAGAAGCTCGCCCGCCTGGCGGCGCCCCTGGACGAACGCAACGCCCTGACGATGGACGTCTACCTGCTCCATGGCTTCAAGGGCTACTGAGTTCCGCCTCGTCCTCGGGGCCTTCGCCGCCCTGGCCGTGGCCTTCGTCGCCTTCCCCGGCCTCGACCTCACGGCCAGCGGCCTCTTCCACCACGACGGCGCCTGGCTCTTCGAGCGCGATTCCAGGTGGCTGGCGATCCCCTACCTGGGCCTGCCGCGTCTCGGCCAGGGCCTGCTGCTGGCCCTCATCGCCCTGCTGCTTCTCGGCTGCCTGCCCCGCTTCCCCGGGCTGCGCGCCCGCCGCCCGGTCTACGCCTTTCTCCTGGCGGGGGCCCTGGCCGGCCCGGTACTCTTGGTGGATAACCTGCTCAAGGACAATTCGGGGCGCACCCGGCCGGTCAATACCAGCCACTTCGGCGGCCCCAAGCAATTCACCCCGGCCTTCGTCCCCGCCGACCAGTGCGCCAAGAACTGTTCCTTCGTCAGCGGCCACGTGGCCACCGCCTCCTTCCTCATGGCCTTCGGCTGGCTGGGGGCGCCGGCGGTGCGGCGGCGCTGGCTGCTGGCCAGCCTGGCGGGCGCCGGCGTGATGGGGCTGATCCGCATGGCGCCGGGAGGACACTTCCTCTCCGACGTGATCTTCGCCTGGTTCGCCGTCTATTTCACCCTGGCGGCGACGGAATGGGTGTTCCGGCGCTTGGGCTGGCTGCCCGCGCTGCCCGTCAGATAAGGCCGTATTTCTTCAGCTTGTCGTGCAGGGTGGTGCGGGCCACCTTGAGGGCCTCGCCGGTGCGGGCGATGTTGCCCGCCTGGCGGGTGAATTCGTTGGCGATGAGGAGCCGCTCGTAGTTTTCCACAGCCTCGGTGAGGGAGGGCGGCTCGCTGCCGGCGGCACCGACATCGCCGCCGATGCCCAGGAGGTGGCAGTCGGCGGCGTTCTTCAGTTCGCGGATGTTGCCGGGCCAGTCGTGGGCCATGAGGCGGCGCAGGGTTTCCGGGGTGAGGGCCGGCGGCGGCCGGTTGTAGCGCTTGGCAGCCTGGAGCAGGAAGGCGTCGTAGAGGGCGGGGATGTCCTCCCGCCGCTCCCGCAGGGGCGGCAGCTCGATGCGGGCGACGTTGAGCCGGTAATAGAGGTCGGCCCGGAACTTGCCCTGGTCGGAGAGGGCCTTGAGGTCGTCCTTGCTGGCGGCCACCACCCGGCAGGAGACGGGAATCAGCTGGTTGGAGCCGAGGCGCTCGATGACCCGCTCCTGGAGTACGCGCAGGAGCTTGATCTGCATGGTCATGGGCATGGACTCCACCTCGTCGAGGAAGAGGGTGCCGCCCCGGGCGTATTCGATCTTACCGATGCGCCGCTTCTGGGCGCCGGTGAAGGCCCCCGGCTCGTGGCCGAAGAGTTCGCTGTCGAGGAGGTTGTCGGCCATGCCGCCGCAGTTGAGGGCGACGTAGCTTTCCTCGCCGGGATGGGCCAGGTCGTGCAGGCAGCGGGCGACCATTTCCTTGCCGGTGCCGGTTTCGCCGACGATGATGACATCCACCTCGGCGGCGGCGATGTCGAGGATGAGGCGGCGGACCTTCTGCATCTGGGGCGAGCGGCCGATGAGGCGGGCTTCCAGGTCGTCCCGGTGGTCCAGGCGGCGACGCAGGGATTCCACTTCCAGCACCAGCTCGCGCTTTTCCAGGGCGCGGCGCACCACTTCCACCAGGTCGTCGGTGGAGAAGGGCTTCTGCATGAAGTCGTAGGCGCCGGCCCGCATGGCCTCCACCGCCAGGGTCACGTCGCCGTGGCCGGTGATGATGATCACCGGCAACTGGGCGTCCCGCTCCACCACCCAGCGCAGCAGGCCCATGCCGTCCATGCCCGGCAGGCGCATGTCGGTGACGACGATGCCGGGGTAGTCGGGAGTGAGCAGGCGCAGGGCCTCCTCGGCGCTGGCCACGGCGGTGACGGGAATGCCGGCGAGCAGCATGGCCTGTTCGCAGCCCAGGCGGACGTTGGGATCGTCCTCGACGAGGAGGACGCTGAGAGTCGGTTTCATGGCTTGCTTTCCGCAGCAGGGGGGACGGGGGGCAGCAGCACGGTGAAGCGGGCGCCGCCGCCGGGGGCCGGCTCGGCCAGCAGGTCGCCACCGAAATCCCGCAGGATGTCGCGGGAGATGGTGAGGCCGAGGCCCAGCCCCTCCCCCGGCTGCTTGGTGGTGAAGAAGGGTTCGAAAAGATGGGCCAGGGCGTGGTCGGTGAAGCCGGGGCCGTTGTCGCTCACCGTCAGGGCGATCTGACCGTCCTCCCGGCGGGCCGCGGCGAAGGCGAGGCGGGAGCCGGGCCGGTCGACCATGGCGTCGCCGGCGTTGCCGATGAGGTTGACCAGCACCTGCTGCAGGCGGTTGTGGTCGCACCAGGCCACCCACTCGCCGTCGGCCAGTGCTTTGTCCACAGCCACTCCCTGGCGGCGCAGGCGCTGGTCGAAAAGGAAGAGGGCGGCCTCCACCGCCCGGGCCACGTCCACGGCCGCGGGCACCGCCGGCGACTTGCGGGCGAAGGTCTTGAGCGGGGTGATGATGCCGCCCATCTGCTCGGCGAGCTGGCCGACGATGGCGAGGTTCTTTTCCGCCGTGGCCTGGTCGCCCCGGCGCATGAACTCGGCGGCATTGGCGGACAGGGTGCGGATGGCCCCCAGGGGCTGGCTCAGCTCGTGGGTGATGCCGGTGGCCATCTGGCCGAGGACGGCGAGCTTGGCCGCCTGCACCAGTTCGTCCTGGGCGGCGCGCAGGGTCTGCTCGGCCCGCTGGCGCTCGGCCACCTCCTGGCGCAGCCGCGCCACCGCTTCGGAAAGGTCGGCGGTGCGCTCGCCCACCTTGCGCTCCAGATCCTGGTTGGCGCGCTGCAGGAGGCAGCGGGCCTCCTCCCTTTCCCGCGCCCGGCGGCGTCGCTGGTTGAGGTAGAGAAGGGCGAGCAGCAGGCAGCCCAGGGCGGCTACCACCAGGGCACCGTGGGTGGCCGCCTGCACCGCCACCGGCCGCAGGTCGGAAAAGACGATGATGCTCCAGGCCGTCCCCGACAGGCTGCGGGACAGGGCCAGGTAGGCGCGGGCGCCGGCGCCGGGCTCCATGTCGCCCCGCAGATGCTTGGGCAGGCGGACCACGGCGCCGGTGCCGCCGTCGTCGAGGGTGATGTCGAGGGACAGCTCCCCCACCGGCTGGCCGCCGAACTGTTCCCGGCCGATACGTTCCAGGGTCGCCCGGTCCTGGGCCTGCAGGGTGGCGTAGCGCCACTCCGGCGGCGAGGCGAGGAGCACGATGCCGTTGCCGTCCACGATCAGCGCCGGGGCCTCCTGGGCCAGCCAGCGGCGTTCCAGGGCGCGGATGCCGGACTGCACGACGGCGACGCCGATGACTTGCCAGTCCCGGGCCTCGTCCCGGATGGGCAGGGCGAAGAAGAAGCCCGGTTCCTGGCGGACCATGTCGACGGCGTAGTGCCGGGCCGGGATGCCGGCGGCGGCGCTCTTGAAGAGGGGCAGGTGGGAGAGATCCTTGCCCAGCAGGTTGTCGGAGAAGATCCAGTCGCTGGAGGCGGCCACCCGGCCGGCGGTGTCGAGGACGAAGATGGCCGGCCCGCCGAGGGCGTCGTTGAGTTTTTGCAGGTAGCGGTTGGCGGCCGCCTGGCGCGCGCCCCGCGACGCTTCCGGCGTCCGCAGCAGGGCCAGGATGTCCGGGTTGAGCTCGATGGCGCTGGGAATCGAGGCGTGCCGGGTGGCCTCGCTGTCGATGGCGGCGGCCAGGATGTCGAGCTGGTGGCTGGCGTCTTCACCCATGCGGGCGATGCCGTAGCGCTCGGAAAGCCGGTAGGCCAGCGTCCCCACCAGGAAGAGGACGGCCAGGACCACCGCCAGCGCCAGGGCGCTGTGGGGCCGGGGCAGGCGGACGGGGATGGTTTGGCGGTCTCGGGGCATGGCTGGCGTGGCGCAGGCGTCGGCCCATTGTAACCGTCGCTGGCCGGAGCCTCCGTCATTCATGGCGGCATCCTTTTTCCATCTCAGGTGCCGGCGACGAAGCTGCGGATGCCGGAGGCGACGAACTGCACGCCGATGCAGATAAGCAGGAAGCCGGTCAGGCGGGTGACGACATTGATGCCCTCGCCTCCCAGGCGCCGGGACACCCAGCGGGCGGAGCGCAACACCCCCCAGACCAGCAGGCAGGTCAGGGCGATGGCGGCCAGGGTGGCGGCGTAGGCCAGCAGGCGGCGCAGGCCGCCGGCCAGCTCGGCGATCTCCGAGGAGATGCCGATGACCGTGGCCAGGGCGCCGGGCCCGGCGATGCCCGGCATGGCCAGGGGAAAGAAGGCGAAGCTGCCGCTGCCGCCGGCCAGGGGGGCGTCGCCGCTGCCGAAAAGCATGCGGTAGCCGATGAGGGCCACGGTGAGCCCGCCGGCGATGCGCAAGGCGCCGAAGGAAATGCCGAAGGCTTCGAGGATGAAGACCCCGGCGAAGAGCCCCCCGGCCAGCAGGAGGAAGCCGTAGAAGCAGGCCCGGCGTGCCTCCCGGGACGACGCTCCGGCGTCGAGATCCGCTGCCAGGCTGAGGAAGACGGGAATCTTGGAGAGCGGGTTGGTGATGGTGGCCAGGCTCACCAGGCCGCCAAGAAAAAAGCCCACCACCAGCCGGTTGAGGCTGTCGTCCATGGCCCGGATCAGTGCTGCAGGATCTTGGCCAGGAACTGCTGGGCCCGCTCCGAGCGGGGGTTGGCGAAGAAGGTTTCCGTGCCCTCGTCCTCGACGATGCGGCCGTGGTCCATGAAGATCACCCGGTGGGCCACCCGCTTGGCGAAGCCCATCTCGTGGGTGACGCACATCATGGTCATGCCCTCCTGGGCCAGCTCGGTCATGACGTCCAGCACCTCGTTGATCATCTCCGGGTCCAGGGCCGAGGTGGGCTCGTCGAAAAGCATGCAGATGGGGTCCATGGCCAGGGCCCGGGCGATGGCCACCCGCTGCTGCTGGCCGCCGGAAAGCTGGCCGGGGAACTTGTGGGCGTGGGCCTTCAGCCCCACCCGGTCGAGGAGCTTCAGGCCCTTGTCCACCGCCTCGTCACGGCCGCGCTTCAACACCTTCATCTGGGCAATGGCCAGGTTGTCGGTGATGCTCATGTGGGGAAAGAGTTCGAAGTGCTGGAAGACCATGCCCACCCGGGCCCGCAGCTTGGACAGGTTGGTCCGGGGGTCGCCGACGGAGGTGCCATCGACGACGATGTTGCCGGCCTGGAAGGGCTCCAGGCCATTGACGCACTTGATGAGGGTGGACTTGCCGGAGCCCGAGGGGCCGCACACCACCACCACCTCGCCCTTGGCTACCGTGGTGCTGCAGTCCTTGAGGACCTCGAAACTGCCGTACTGCTTGCCGACATTTGCGATCTTGATCATGGAAGTCTCCTGAAACCGGCCGTTTAGGCGGGATGGTATTTTTTCTGCAGCTGCTTCACCAGGCGGGAAGCCGAATAGCAGAGGATGAAATAGACGAGGCCGGCGAAGAGCAGCAGTTCCACCAGGCGGCCGTCGCGGTCGCCCACCTTGTAGGCAGCGCCGAAGAAGTCGGCCAGGGCCGAGACGTAAACCAGGGAGGTATCCTGGAAGAGGATGATGGCCTGGGTCAGCAGCAGGGGCACCATGTTGCGGAAGGCCTGGGGCAGGACCACCAGACGCATGGCCTGGCCGTAGGTCATGCCCAGGGCGTAGGCCGCCCCCACCTGCCCCTTGGGCACGCTCTGAATGCCGGCGCGGATGATTTCCGAATAGTAGGCCGACTCGAAGAGGGCGAAGCCGGTCATGGCCGAGGCCAAGCGCATGTCGGTGCCAGCCGGCAGGCCGAAGAGCTGCTCGATGGCCTTGGGCACGATGAGGAAGAACCACAGCAGGACCATCACCAGGGGCACCGAGCGGAACAGGTTGACGTAGCCGGCGGCGAACCAGGCCAGGGGTTTCACCGGCGACAGCCGCAGCATGGCCAGGAGGGTGCCCCAGACGATGCCGATGACGACGGCGGTGAAGGTGATCTCCAGGGAGACCTTCATGCCGTCCCAGAGGAAAGGCAGGGCGCCGGGGATGGAGGACCAGTCGAATTCGTACATGCTCATTTACCTCCCAGGTAGCCGGGAACCCGGACCTTGTCTTCCAGCTTCTTCATCAGGGTCATGACCACCACGTTGATGACCAGGTAGGCCACCGTGACGGCGATGAAGGATTCGTAGGGCTGGGCGGTGTAATCGACCAGCTGGCGGCCCTGGGCGGCCAGTTCGAGGAGGCCGATGGTGGAGCAGACGGCGGAATTCTTGAAGATGTTGAGGAATTCCGAGGTCAGCGGCGGCACGATGAGGCGAAAGGCCATGGGCAGGATGACGAAGCGGTAGGTCTGGGGCAGGGTCAGCCCCAGGGCCAGGCCGGCGTTCTTCTGCCCCTTGGGCAGGGAGCCGATGCCGGCCCGCACCTGCTCCGCCACCCGGGCGCTGGTGAACAGCCCCAGGCAGACCATGGAAGCCAGGAACTGCTGCAGCACCGGATTGGCCTGCTTGTAGGCGTCGCCGATGCTGGCCGGCAGCAGCTCGGGCAGCACGAAGTACCAGCTGAACAACTGCACCAGCAGGGGCACGTTGCGGAACATCTCGACATAGGCCGTCGCCAGGCCGGACAGGGTGCGGTTGGGCACCGTGCGCAGCACGCCGACCAGGGCCCCCAGCGCCAGGGCCAGGACCCAGGCGCTGAGGGACAGGGCGACGGTCATCTGGAGGCCGGAGAACATCCAGCCCAGGTAGACGTCGTCACCGGCGGCGGTCGGTTGCAGGAACACGCCCCAGTTCCATTGATAGCTCATTTCGTCATCCTCCATGGGGTGGGGCCGGCGCCGCCGGCCCCGGCGGCCTTACTCGAAAGCCTTGTCGTTGGGCGCCTTGTAGAGGGTCTTCATGTCGTCCGACAGCGGCATATTGAGATTCAGCCCCTTGGGCGGGATGGGGTTCATGAACCATTTGGCGTAGATCT
>DAINDE010000033.1:0-46482 GCA_036732025.1 Rhodocyclaceae bacterium | reverse complement strand
CAGCCCACCCCCCATCAAATCGCACACAGCCAAACGAAGGAGACACCAAGAAACTGTACTACAGCCCCGGCGCCTGCTCCCTCTCGCCCCACATCGTCCTGTGCGAACTGGGCCTGCCCCACGCCACCGAGCGGGTGAACCTGAAGACCCACACCACCGCCGGCGGCGCCGACTATTACGGCATCAACCCCAAGGGCTACGTGCCGGCCCTGCAGCTCGATGATGGCCAAGTCCTCACGGAAGGCCCGGCCATCGTCCAGTACCTGGCGGACCAGAAGCCGGAAGCCGGCCTCCTGCCCCCCGCCGGCACCCTGGAGCGGGCCCGCGTCCAGGAATGGCTGACCTTCATCGGTACCGAGTTGCACAAGAGCTTCTCCCCGCTCTTCCGCCCCGACGCCTCGGACGACTGGAAAACCGCGGCCCGGGCCGCCATCGAGCGCCGCCTGGGTTTCGTCAACGACGCCCTGGCCGGCCGCGACTACCTCACCGGCGAGCGCTTCTGCGTCGCCGACGCCTACCTGTTCACCATCGCCAGTTGGGCACGGCCCATGAAGATCGACTTGGCGCCCTGGCCCAACGTCGCCGCCTACCTGGAGCGGGTGGCGGCCCGGCCGGCGGTGCGGGAGGCCATGGGCGCCGAGGGGCTGCTCAAGTAGCCCGTGCTTCCTTCTCCGCCAGAAATCGGCTGGGTGGCACGCCGAAAGCCCGGCGGAACATGGCCGAGAAGGCCGCCTGGCTGGCATAGCCCAGTTCCGCCGCCACCTGGCCGAGAGGACGGCCGCGACCGATGAGGTCGAGGGCCCGGGCCAGGCGCAATTGCTGGCGCCAGGCGCCGAAGCTCATCTTCAACTCGCTCTGGAAAAGCCGGGCCAGGGTCCGCTCGCTGGCCCCCACCCGGCCTGCCCATTCTTCCAGGGAAAGCGGCGAGGCCGGGTCTTCCATGAGGGTGTCGCACAGGGCCTGCAGGCGCCGGTCCGCCGGCAGGGGCAGGCCCAGGGACAGGGGCGGCGCCCGCCGCATCTCCGCCAGCAGGAGGCGGATGATGATATCCCGCCGCTCGGGCTCGCCAGCCGCCGCCGGCAGGGCTTCGATGAGGGCCCGCAGGAGATCGGAAACCTCGATCACCGTGCAGGCGTCGAGGGGCAGCGGCGCCACGCAGGGGGCGACATAGACGGTGCGCAATTCCACCTGCCCCAGCATCACCACCGAATGCTCGATGCTGGGCGGAATCCACACCGCCCGGAAGGAGGGCACCACCCAGGCCATGCCCGCCGCCGAGATGCGCATGCCGCCCTGGAGGGGAAAGGCCAGTTGCGCCCAATCGTGGCTGTGGGGCGGAATGACGACGTCCGGCGGCGGCCGCCGCAGATTGACGGTGACCGGCTCGTCCGGGGTCGGCGCCCGGCGGGGTACCGGATCGAAGGGCAGATGTGTCAGCATCGCGATAATAATTGTCTTGTTATCGCGTTAACGTCAAGCCCGAAGGGCCTACACTTCATCCTGCCCCACCCCCAGAGAACACGACAATGACCACCGCCACCCTGCCTCCCGCCGGGAGCCAGGACGTCGAGACCATCTCCCTGGTCGGCTTCGTCCACGGCGTCTCCCATTTCTTCCACCTCCTCCTGCCGCCCCTCTTCCCCTGGCTGATGGCGGATTTCGGCCTCAGCTTCACCGGCATCGGCGCCACCATGACGGCCTTCTTCGTCGTCTCCGCCATCGGCCAGGCCCTGGCCGGCTTTCTCGTGGACCGCTTCGGCGCCGCCCGCGTCCTGGCCGGCGGCATCGGCTGCTTCGTGGCGGCCAGCCTGCTCCTCGCCGTGGCCGACGGCTACTTCGCCCTGATCGCCGTGGCGGCCCTGGCCGGCCTGGGCAACAGCGTCTTCCATCCGGCCGATTTCACCGTCCTCAACCGCCATGTATCCCAGGCCCGCCTCGGCCACGCCTTCTCCGTCCACGGCCTGTCCGGCAACCTCGGCTGGGCGGCGGCGCCCCTCTTCCTCACCGCCATCGCCAGCGCCGCCGGCTGGCGCTGGGCAGCCCTCGGCGCTGCCGGCGTGGCCACCCTGGCCCTCGCCCTGCTCGTCTGGCGCCGGCGCACCCTGGCCGACCCGGCCGGCCATTCCGCCTCCGCCCACGCCACCCTGGCCGTCTCTCCCTTCGCCTTCCTGCGCTCCTCGGCGGTATGGATGTGCTTCGCCTTCTTCTTTCTCATCACCTCGGCCTTCGGCGCCATCCAGAACTTCGCCCCGCCCATCCTGCAGAACCTCTACGGCCTCAGCCTGGCCGCCGCCGCCACGGCCCTTTCGGCGTACCTGCTGGGCGGCGCCGCCGGCATCCTCAGCGGCGGCTTCCTGGCCCAGAAGGGAGAACACGACCGCCTCATCGCCGCCGCCCTGGGGGCCGCCGCCGGCCTCGCCGTCCTGCTCGCCAGCGGCCTGCCGCCGGGCTGGGCGGCCATGCCCGTCATGGCCGCCATCGGCTTCTGCGTGGGCATCGCCGGCCCCTCCCGCGACCTGCTGGTGCGCCGGGCCGCCACGGCCCGCTTCGGCCAGGCCGCCTACGGGCGGGTCTACGGGTTCGTCTATTCCGGCCTCGACGCCGGACTGGCCATCGCCCCCCTGGCCTTCGGCGGCCTCATGGACGGCCGGCGCTTCGGCGATGTGCTGGTGGGCGTCGCCCTCCTGCAGGCCCTGGCCATCTTCACCGCCCTGCGGGTGGGAACGGCGATGCGCCTGCCGGCGGCGACCTGACGGATTGCCTGCCATGAGGCGGCAAGGCGTAGAATCAAAGCAGTATCTTTCTCGCCAGCTTCCATGTCGCTTCGTGTTGCACCGCTTGTCATCCTCGCCGTATCCCTGTCGTCTCTCGCCGGCTGTGCCGGCGTAGCCCTCACCGCCGCCGGGGTCGGCGGCGGCGTCGCCGCCTCCCACCAGATGGGCGGCCTCGCCTACCGCACCTTCACGGCACCCCTGCCGCGGGTGCGCAGCGCCGTCCTGGCCGCCCTGAAGAAGATGGCCATCAAGCCGGAAGGGACGGAAAAGATCGAACTGGGCGAACGCATCACCGCCCGGGCCGGGGACCGCAACATCGAGATCGAACTGGAAGCGCTGACCCCCAACACCACGCGCATGCGCGCCGTGGCTCGCAAGGATGGCGGCATGGTCGTCGATTCCGCCACCGCCGTGGAAATCATCAACCAGACCGAAGCCGCCTTCGGCCGAGGATAGAAAGGAGACCCGCCATGAATCCGAATCGCCTCCGTCTTGCCGCCTGCCTCGTCGCCCTGGCCTTCGCCGGCACCACCGCCCTCGCCCAGACCCCGCCGCCCGGCGCGGCCCCGGTTCCGGCAACCGCCGCCGTCCCCACCAGCAAGCTGGTGACGAATTTCACCGACCTGGCCGGCTCCCCGGAAAACGCCACGGCCCTGGTCAATGGCCTGCGCACCGGCACGCCGATCACCCTCACCGACCCCTACGCGCCGCCCTCCCCCGGCGGCACGCCGGCCCCGACCACCACTTTCTCGCCGGGTACCAAGCCCATGGGCTACGGCAACATCCGCATCGCCCTCTCCCTGGCCCGGGCGCAGCTCGCCAGCCAGGGGGTCACCAATCCCACGCCGGCCCAGCTTCAGGGCGCCCTGGTGGGCACCAGCGGCCCCGGCGGCACCACCCAGGGCGTGCTGCAGATGCGCGCTGCCGGCATGGGCTGGGGACAGATTGCCCATTCCATGGGGGTCAAGCTCGGTCCCGTCATGAGCGGCAAGCAGACCTATGGTCCCGCGAATACGGCAGCCGCTTCCTCCTCGTCCGGCGTCGTCACCGCTGCCGGCACGACAACGGCCCGCGGCAGCGGCAAAGGCGTTGTCACCGCCACCGGCGGCAGCGCCCACGGGAAATCCGGCATCACCACCGCCGCCGGCGGGGGAGGTGGCGGCAACGCCCATGTCACCACCGGTTTCGGGCAGGGCGGCGGCCATGCAGCGGGCGGCGCGGTCAATGCGGCTGGCGGCAAG
This sequence comes from Rhodocyclaceae bacterium, assembly GCA_036732025.1. Classification (GTDB taxonomy): domain Bacteria; phylum Pseudomonadota; class Gammaproteobacteria; order Burkholderiales; family Rhodocyclaceae; genus SSSZ01. Next base: position 42,467 of record DAINDE010000033.1, on the reverse strand, counting down.
GCTGGCGGCAACGCCGGAGCCGGGCACGGGGGCGGCCAGGGGAAGGGCAAGCCCTGAAGAAATATCCGGGCTAACCGGCCGCCCCCTGCCGGCACTCGCCGGCCGCCTTGCGCAGGCGGGCGATGAAGGCCAGCCCTTCATCCCGGGAGGCCATGGGGATGCGCACCTCGTGGCCGCTGCCCAGGTTGCCGCCGCCGAAGACCAGTTTCACTTCGCTGTTGCCGGCATCGACGTACTGGACGATGCCCAGATTGACCCAGCGCCGCCGGTTGCCGTCGTCCGCCGGCACCTCGAACAGGCAGAAGGAAGGGGAGCCGGTTTCCGGCACCTTCGCTTCGGCGCCGTTCTGGCCCCAGGCGGAAAGGGCCGCGAGGCCCAGGCATAAGCTGGCTAAGGGGCGAAGGGCCATGGAACGCGCTCCTGGTTGGATGTTCCTTGGAGAACCGCCGGCTGCCGCCGGTTCCCGTCAACTTTCCCAATAGGGTCGGCTGCCGATGCGCTCCGCCAGGTAATCCACCAGCACCCGCACCCGATGGGGCACGAAGCGGTTACTGGGCAGCAGGGCGTAGATGCCGAGTTCCGGCATGGGGTAGTCGGCGAGGATGGGCTGCAACCAGCCGGCTTCGACGGCGCTGGCGACGAGGAAGCTGGGCTGGCAACTGATGCCCAGGCCCCGCATGGCGGCCTCGGCGAGGGCGTCGCCGTTGTTGGCGCGCATGCGGCCGCGCACGGGAAAGAGCTGCTGCACGCCATCCACCATGAAGGGCCAGCCGCCCTGTTGCGCCGGCACGTAGATGAGGCATTCGTGGTCCACCAGTTCGGCCGGATGCCGTGGTTCCCCGCGGCGGCGCAGGTAGTCCGGGGAAGCGGTCACCGTCAGCTTGCTGGAGCCGATGCGGCGGGCCACGTCCAGCGGATCGGGGCGCTGGGTGATGCGGATGGCCATGTCCAGCCCCTGTTCCACCAGGTTCACGCGGCGGTCGGTGAAATCCACCTCCGTCGTCACCTCCGGGTAGGTGACGTTGAAATCCATGAGCAGGGGCAGCAGGTGGCGCAGGCCAAAGCTCAGGGGCACGCTCAGGCGCAGCAGGCCGCGGGGCACCTGCCGTTCTTCCGCCAGGCCGGTCTCCGCCGCTTCGACCAGGGCGAGGATTTCCCGGCAGCGCTCCAGGTAGGCCTGGCCGGCGCTGGTCAGGGCCAGGCTGCGGGTGCTGCGGGTGAGGAGCTGCATGCCCAGGTGGGCCTCCAGGGCCGCCACCTGGCGGGTGACGACGGAGCGGGCCACGTCCATCTGCCGGGCGACGGCGGAAAAGCTGCCCTGTTCCGCCACCCGGACGAAGATTTTCATGCTGTCGAGGCGATCCATTGTTGCTCCATACGCAACAAATAATTGCCAATTGTCCCCTATTTTCGCTTTCTCCGCCGGCTTACAGTACATCCATCACAACAGCCCCCGGAGAGTCCCATGATCCTCGTCACCGGCGCCAACGGCCAACTGGGCCGCCGCATTATCGACAACCTCGCCGCCCGCCTCGGCGACACGCGGCAGATCGCCGCCAGCGTCCGTGATGCCGGCAAGGCGGCGGACCTCGCCGGCCGCGGCATCTCCGTCCGCCAGGCGGATTTCGACCAGCCGGAATCCCTCTACGCCTTCGTGCCGCCTTCGCTGGCGCCGACAAGATGGTGCTCGTATCCACCGACGGCCCCCGGGACGTGCGCATCGCCCAGCACCGCAACGCCATCGCCGCCGCCCGGGCCGCCGGCGTCGGCCACATCCTGTACACCAGCTTTATCGACGTGGCGGCCGACTCGCCGGCCGAGTTCGCCGCCGTGCACCGCGCCACCGAGGCAACACTGGCCGAGAGCGGCCTCAAGGTCACCCTGCTGCGCAACACCGTGTATGCCGACCTGCTTCCCATGGCCGTCGCCGGCGGGCTGGAATCCGGCGTCTTCCACCTCCCCGCCGGGGACGGCCGCACCAGCTTCGTCAGCCGGGCCGAACTGGCGGAGGCCATCGCCGCCGCCGCGGTCGCGCCGCGGCTGGCGAAGGAGGTCTATGAGCTGACCGGCCAGACGACCCACGACTACCACGAAGTGGCCGCCGCCGTCGCCACCGCCAGCGGCAAGCCGCTGCGCTACCAGCCGGTGAGCGAGGATGCCTACGCCGAGGCCCTGACCGGCCACGGCCTGCCCGCCTGGCTGGCCCGGGCGGTGGCCAACATGTATTCCGCGGTCGCCGCCGGCAAGCTGGACCGGGTCAGCAACGATTTCGCCGCCCTCGTCGGCCACCCGCCGCGCCCCCTCGCCTGCCTGGCCCAGGAACTGTTCGCCGGCAAATGAACCCAATCGTCATGGACACGACCTTGCCGGCCCTCTTCGTCCCCCACGGCGCCCCCACCTTCGCCCTCGCTCCTGGCGCGGCGGGAGCGGCCATGGCGGCGGCGGCGCGGGCCCTGCCGCGCCCCCGGGCCATCGTCGTGGTCAGCGCCCATTGGGAGGTGGATGTGCCCACCCTGGGCGTCGCCGAAGAACTGGAAACCATCCACGATTTCTGGGGCTTCCCGGCCCCTCTTTACGATCTGCGCTATCCCGCCCGGGGCAGCCTGGCCGCCGCCGAGGAAGTGCGGCAGGCCCTGCGCCGGGGCGGTTACCAAGCGCGCCTCGACACCGGCCGCGGCCTCGACCACGGGGCCTGGATTCCCCTGCGCCAGATGTACCCGGCGGGCGACATCCCGGTGGTACCGCTCTCCCTCCTGCACGGCCAGGGGCCGGCCGCCCATTTCGCCCTGGGGCGGGCGCTCGCGCCGCTGCTCGCCAAGGGTATCCTGGTGCTGGCTTCCGGCAACCTGACCCATAACCTGCAGGATTACGGGATCGCCCGCCTGAACGGCACCGGCAGCCCGGCCTACGTCGGCCGCTTCGCCGACTGGATGTGGCAGCGTCTGGCCGCCGGCGACAGCGCGGCCGTGATCGATTATCGCCAGCTTGCCCCGGAAGCGGCCCGCGCCCACCCCGGCGAGGACCACCTCCTGCCGCTGCACGTGGCCCTCGGCGCCGCCGGCCCCGCCTGGACCGCCGAGCGCCTGTACGACGGCATCGACAACCTGGTCCTGGCCATGGACGCCTACGCCTTCCACCCCCAGGAGCTGCAATGACACCCGCCCGCTACACCCGCACCGCCGTGGCCCTCCACTGGATCATCGCCGTCGCCCTTGTCGGCCTCTTCTCGGTCGGCATCTACATGCACGACCTGCCCCTTTCGCCCTGGAAGCTGAAGGTCTATTCCTGGCACAAGTGGGCGGGCGTGAGCATCCTCCTGCTGGTGCTGGTGCGCCTGGCCTGGCGCCTGGGGCACCGGCCCCCTGCCCTGCCCGACACCATGCCCCGCTGGCAGCAGGTGGCGGCCCACGGCCTGCACCATGTGCTCTACCTGCTCATGGTGGCGATTCCGATTTCCGGCTGGCTGATGAGTTCGGCCAAGGGCTTCCAGACGGTGTGGTTCGGTGTGCTGCCTATCCCCGACCTGCTGGGCAAGGACGAGGCCCTGGGCGATGCCCTGAAGGCGGTGCACCTGTCCCTCAATATCACCCTGGCCACCCTGGTCCTCGCCCACATCGGCGCCGCCATCAAGCATCACCTCGTCGACCGGGACGACATCCTGAGCCGGATGTTGCCCTTCCTCGCCAAGTCCCGCTGAAAGGAGCTTCCATGCCACGCCTCTACCTCGCCGCCGCCCTCCTTCTGGCTGCTGGCAGCGCCGCCGCCGCTGACTTCGGCACCGTCCTCGCCGACAAGAGCACCCTCACCTTCACTTCCCGGCAGATGGGGGTGCCGGTAGAGGGCAGGTTCAGGAAATTCACCGCCGCCCTGGCCTTCGACCCGGCCCGGCCCGCCGCCGCCAGCGCCCGGCTGGACCTGGATCTGGCCAGCATCGACGCCGGCTCCCGGGACGCCAATGACGAAGTGGTGGGCAAGGCCTGGTTCAACCTCAAGGCTTTCCCCACCGCCACCTTCGTTTCCAGCTCGGTCAAGCCCCTCGGCGGCGACCGCTACGAGCTGGCCGGCAAGCTCACCATCAAGGGCAAGACCCAGGACCTCGTCGCCCCGGTGGCCTTCCGCCAGGAAGGCGGCAACGGCGTCTTCGACGGCGCCTTCACCTTGAAGCGCCTGGATTTCGCCCTCGGCGAAGGCGCCTGGGCCGACGTTTCCACCGTCGCCAACGAGGTCCAGATCAAGTTCCACATCGTTGCGGCCCCCCGCAAGTAATCCCCACCCTCAAGGAGAATCACCCATGAAGAAACAGCTCGCCCTCACCGCCCTCGTCGCCGCCCTCGCAGCGCCGGCCTTGGCCGCCCCCGAAACCTACGTGGTGGAACCGACCCACACCTTCCCCACCTTCACCTACAACCACCTGGGCTTCACCAACCAGACCCACCGCTTCAACAAGACCGCCGGCGCCATCGTCTGGGACAGGGCCGCCAAGACCGGCTCGGTGGACATCAGCATCGACGCCAAGTCGGTGGAAGTCGGCTCGTCCCTCTTCACCGAACACATCCAGGGCCCCGATTTCTTCGACACCGCCAAGTACCCGTCCATCACTTTCAAATCCACCGCCGTCAAGTTCGACGGCGACAAGCCGGTGGCCATCGACGGCAATCTGACCATCAAGGGCATCACCAAGCCGGTGACTCTCACCGTCACCAACTTCCTCACCCAGCCCCACCCCATGGTGAAAAAGGACGCCATTGGCGCCAACGCCGTTACCAAGATCAAGCGTTCCGATTTCAACATGAGCAAGAACGTGCCCTACGTCAGCGACGAAGTGACGCTGGCCATCGCCGTCGAAGCCATCAAGCAGTGACGCCCGCCGGCCGGGGGGCCGCCCCCGGCCGACCGAGGACCCATCATGACCGCCCTGCCCACCGCTGCCCTCGCCCAGCTCTTCACCGAAGCCCGCACCCATAACGGCTTTTCCCCCGAGCCCATCCCCGAAGCCATCCTTCGCCAGCTCTACGACCTCATGAAATGGGGGCCCACCTCCATGAACTGCCAACCGGCCCGCCTGGTCTTCGTCACCACGCCCGCCGGCAAGGACAAGCTCAAGCCAGCCCTCTCCCCGGGCAACCTGGAAAAGACCATGGCGGCGCCGGCCACGGTGATCATCGCCACCGACAGCCGCTTCTACGAGCACCTGCCGGCCATGTTCCCGGCTTACGACGCCCGGTCCAGGTTCGAGGCCAACGCCGAACTGGCCGCCACCACCGCCTTCCGCAACGGCACGCTGCAGGGGGCCTACCTGATCCTGGCCGCCCGCGCCCTGGGGCTGGACTGCGGCCCCATGTCCGGCTTCGACAACGGCAAACTGGACGCCGCCTTCTTCCCCGACGGCCGCTTCAAATCCAACTTCCTGTGCAACCTGGGCATCGGCGACCCGGCCAGGCTCCACCCCCGCGGCCCACGGCTCACCTTCGAGGAAGCCTGCGCCATCGCCTGACCATTGCCGGCAGCTATCGCCGACATAGCCATAATCAATTTGAGCCTGTCGCGCGGTGATCTAGGGTGAAGCTACGGATGCCTCCGGCAACCGGCTTTTCCCATACCTTTAGGAGATCACCATGCAACTCAAAGGCTCCAAGACTGAAAAGCACCTGAAAGACGCCTTCGCCGGCGAATCCCAGGCCAACCGCCGCTACCTGTACTTCGCTGCCAAGGCCGACGTGGAAGGCTACAACGACGTCGCCGCCCTCTTCCGCTCCACGGCGGAAGGCGAAACCGGCCACGCCCACGGCCACCTGGAATACCTGGAGCAGTGCGGCGACCCGGCCACCGGCCTGCCCTTCGGCCCCACCGCCGATAACCTCAAGGCCGCCGTGGCGGGCGAGACCCACGAATACACCGACATGTATCCCGGCATGGCCCGGGACGCCCGGGAAGAAGGCTTCGCCGAGATCGCCGACTGGTTCGAGACCCTGGCCAAGGCCGAGCGCTCCCACGCCAACCGCTACACCAAGGCCCTCAACGAACTCAATTCGTGACGCCCCGGTAAAGAACCCTCCGTTCGGGCTGAGCCTGTCGAAGCCCCCGGTACACCACCTTTCGGCAAGCTCAGGACGAACGGCGTAACGAGAACATCGAGTCGCAAGCTCAAACGGTTCCCATCTACCGGCATCCCGTCCCCGGACGGAGGGAGGAGAGCACCATGCCCGCACCCTTCAAGGAAGGCAGCCTCGAAGCCCCGACCCGCCACGCCCTCGACTGGCGGAACCCGGATTTCCATGACCGGGAGTCCCTGAACAAGGAACTGGAGCGGGTCTTCGAAATCTGCCACGGCTGCCGCCGCTGCGTCAGCCTGTGCAACGCCTTCCCCACCCTCTTCGATCTCGTCGACGCCGCCGGCGACGCCGAAGTGGCCGGCGTCGCCAAGGCCGATTTCGACAAGGTGGTGGATCACTGCTACCTGTGCGATCTCTGCTACATGACCAAGTGCCCCTACGTGCCGCCCCACGCCTGGAACGTGGATTTCCCCCACCTCATGCTGCGGGCCAAGGCGGTCAAGTACAAGGAGGGCGCCGTCAAGCTGCGGGACCGCGTCCTTACCAGCACCGACCGGGTCGGCAGCCTGGCCGGCATCCCCGTGGTGGCCGAGACCATCAATGCCGTCAACCGCCTGCGCCCGGCCCGCAAGGCCCTGCAGGCGGTGGCCGGCATCCACGCCGACGCCTGGCTGCCCGATTTCGCCAGCCAACCCCTGCGCAAGCGCCTCGCCTATCTTGACGGCAGCGGCCAGGCCATTCCCACGGAGCGCACCCGCGGCCGCGTCGCCCTCTTCGCCACCTGTTACATGAACCGCAACGAGCCGGGCATCGGCGACGATTTCGCCGCCGTCTTCGCCCACAACGGCATCCCCGTGCGCCTGGCCGAGAAGGAACGCTGCTGCGGCATGCCCAAGCTGGAGCTGGGCAACCTGGAAGCCGTGCGGGCATTGAAGGAAGCCAACATCCCCGTCCTCGCCGGGCTGGTGGACGAAGGCTGGGATCTCACCGCCCTCATCCCCTCCTGCGTCCTCATGTTCAAGCAGGAACTGCCCCTGCTCTTCCCCGACGACCCCGACGTGGCCAAGGTCCGCACCGCCTTCTTCGACCCCTTCGAATACCTCACGCTGCGCCACAAGGCGGATCTGCTCCGCCTCGACTTCAAGCGCGGCCTGGGCAAGGTGGCCTACCAGGCTTCCTGCCACCAGCGGGTGCAGAACATCGGGCCGAAGACCAAGGAGGTACTGTCGCTGATCCCGGAAACCACGGTGGAAGCCATCGAGCGCTGCTCCGGCCACGACGGCACCTACGCCGTAAAGACGGAATTCCACCCCTCCGCCATGAAGATCGTCGCCCCCGTGGTCGCCCGCGTGCGCAACGCCCAGGCCGACCACTACGGCAGCGACTGCGCCATGGCCGGCCACCACATCGGCCACGCCCTCGCCGACGGCCGGCCGCCGCAACACCCCATGACCCTGCTGCGCCTGGCCTACGGCCTGTGAAGGAGCGCGAACAATGGCCCACCTCACCCGCAACGACCTCTACAGCCTGGAAAAATACGCGGAAATCCGTCCCGCCTTCCGCGCCAAGGTGATCGAACATAAGAAGCACCGCCGCGTCCCCCTCGGCGACCACGCCGCCCTCTACTTCGAAGACGCCCTCACCATGCAATACCAGGTGCAGGAAATGCTGCGCATCGAGCGCATCTTCGAGCCCGCCGGCATCCAGGAAGAACTGGACGTCTACAACCCCCTCATCCCCGACGGCCGCAACTGGAAAGCCACGTTCATGCTCGAATACCCGAGCGAAGCCGAAAGGCGCCGCGCCCTGGCGCAACTGGTCGGCATCGAGGAACGCATCTGGATGCAGGTCGCCGGCCACGCCCGCGTCTACGCCATCGCCAACGAAGACCTGCCGCGGTCGACGGCGGAGAAGACGGCCTCGGTGCATTTCCTGCGTTTCGATTTGGATGACGCCATGATCATCGCCGCGAGGGGCGGGGCGTCGATCTCGGCAGGCGTCAGCCACCCGCTCTATGAGGCGGTGACGCTGCTACCGGCAGACGTCCGCCAATCCCTGGCGGACGATCTCCGCTAATCAGACCGCCGGCTTCTCCGGCAACTCGATCTTTACTTCCAGAACCTCGTAGCGGTCCTGCTTTTCCAGGGACACCCGGATGTCGTCCGGGTTCACCTTGACGTACTTGGAGATGACCTGGATCAGGTCCCGCTGCAGGTCGGGCAGGAAATCGTTGCCGGCGCCGCCGCCATCCCGTTCCCGGGCGATGATGAGTTGCAGGCGCTCCTTGGCCACCTGGGCGGTTTTCGGCTTGCTGCCGAAAAGCATGGAAAGCAGCGACATCTCACTTGCCTCCGAACAGGCGCTTGAGGAGTCCGGGCTTGACGTAATCCACGAAGCGCAGGGGCTTGTCTTCGCCAAGGAAGCGGGCGATGACGTCCTGGTAGGCCAGGGAAACGTCGGATTCCTTCTGGTGGATGACCGGGGCGCCCTGGTTGGAGGCCTGGAGCACGTCTTCGGATTCCGGGACGACGCCGATGATGGGCACCCGCAGGATTTCCTGCACGTCCTTGTAGGAGAGCATTTCGCCGGCTTCGACCCGGGCCGGGTTGTAGCGGGTGATGAGCAGGTGCTCCTTGACCGGCTCCTGGCCCTGCTGGGCGCGGCGGGACTTGGCCTGGAGGATGCCCAGGATGCGGTCGGAATCGCGCACCGAGGAAACTTCCGGGTTGGTGACGACAATGGCCTCGTCGGCAAAGGTCAGCGAAATCACGGCGCCATGCTCGATGCCGGCGGGGGAATCGCAGACCACGTAGTCGAAGCCCTGGTGGGTCAGTTCCTGCAGGACCTTCTCGACGCCCTCCTCGGTCAGCGCGTCCTTGTCCCGGGTTTGCGAGGCGGGCAGCACGTAGAGGTTGTCGCAGTGCTTGTCCTTGATGAGGGCCTGGGTCAGGGTCGCCTCGCCGTTGATGACGTTGATCAGGTCATAGACCACCCGGCGCTCGCAGCCCATGATGAGGTCGAGGTTTCTGAGGCCGACGTCGAAGTCGATGACGGCCGTCTTGTAGCCCCGCATGGCAAGGCCGGTGGAAAAGCTGGCGCTGGTGGTGGTCTTGCCCACCCCGCCCTTGCCGGAAGTTACGACGATGATTCGGGTCACGTTGGGATCTCGCTGTAAGGTTGTTGAAGACGGATAGCCCAGGCTAGCGTGTAGCCAGGGGGGCGACGTTCAGGGTGCCGTCGGCGGTGAGGCCGACGGTGGCGGGCTTCTGGGCCAGGTCGGCGGGCACGCCGCCCTCGAAGGTGCGGTAGATGCCGGCCACTGAGACCAGCTCCGCCTCCAGGCAGGTGGTGAAGATGCGGGCTTCCTTGTCGCCGGCGGCACCGGCCAGGGCGCGGCCGCGCAGGGGCGCATAGACATGGATGTTGCCGTCGGCGATGACCTCCGCCCCGGCGCTGACCATGGCCGTCACCACCAGGTCGCTGCCACGGGCGTAGAAGCGCTGCCCGGAGCGCAGCGGCTTGTCGAGGATGGCGGTGCGGGCGGCGACGGGAACCTCGATCACCTGGGGCGGCGCGGGTACCACAGGCGCCGCAGCCGGAGCCTGCTCCGTCACCGCCTTGCCCGGACGCCCCAGGGCGCCCGCCGGCAGGGGTGGCAGCCCGGCGGCGGCGGCTTCGGCGGCCAGCCCTGCCGGCAGGCCGCGGGTGGCCACGGCATTGAGGCCGGAGCCCTGCAGCAGGGCGCGGATGGCGGACCAGTCGGCGCTGGCCGGCAGCTCTTCCGCCGGCGTGAAATCGAGCACTGCCAGGTCGTTCTCGAAGAAATCCGGCGCGTTGCCGGTCAGCTCCGCCAGGGCGGCATGGAGAACGGCGGGATCGCTGCTGCGCAGCAATGCCTGGATGATCTTGAGGGACGTGCCCTTGAACTGTATGGGGGAATCTTTTGTCATGGATGCTGCTGTTTTTCTGCTAGCCCGATTATCCCACAGAGGCATTACGGCGGGATGGGCGGCGCGTCGGGTGGCGTGCCCGGAGGGACTCGAACCCCCGACCTGCTGCTTAGAAGGCAGCTGCTCTATCCAGTTGAGCTACGGGCACCCTGCGGGAGAAACGAACGACGACGGCAAAAGATGAGTAGAATGGTCGGGGCGGCGGGATTCGAACTCGCGACCCTCTGCTCCCAAAGCAGATGCGCTACCAGACTGCGCTACGCCCCGAACGCGGCGCAGTTTACCATCGCCCCGAAACCCGCGCCAGAAGGAGGGAGCCGCCCCGGCAGACAAACATCTGTTGCAGCCGCCCTGGCTTTCTGATATTTAATCGCCTTTTTCGTCACCGGACGTGCGTACAAATGGCAGAAGAACTGCTCCACAAACACTTCCCCCCCTACGAGCCCAAGAAGGGTGAGGAGTACATGAGCGCGAAGCAACTCGCGCATTTCCGCAAGATCCTGGAGACCCTCAAGAAGGAGCTCAGCGAGGACATCGACCGCACGGTGCACACCATGCAGGACGAAGCAACGGTCTTCGCCGACCCCAACGACCGCGCCAGCCAGGAAACCGACATCGCCATCGAACTGCGCAACCGCGACCGGGAACGCAAGCTCATCAAGAAGATCGACGAGACCCTCGGGCGCATCGACGAGGGCGACTACGGCTTCTGCGACAAGTGCGGCGTCGAGATCGGCATCAAGCGCCTGGAGGCCCGTCCGACGGCCACCCTGTGCATCGACTGCAAGACCCTCGAGGAACTCAAGGAAAAGCAAATGGCCAAGTAAACACTTGTCCATTTGCTTGCGGCGAGGGCCCACCAGCGCTCGGCCGCACCACCGAGCAAATGGCCAGGCAAGCGAGCCGTCTGCGCGAGCCGCAGCGAGGAATGGCGAAGCCCTGCTTCGCCATTTTCTTTTCCGGAACCGGTTATGAAAAAGGGCACCCGCGGGTGCCCTTTCGCCAAGCTGAAGCGGCTTACTGCTGCTGTTGCTGCTGTTGCTGGGCCACTTCGGCGGCGGGGGCCGGGGCGGCAACACCCTCTTCCTCCGCCACGGCCTTCATGGACAGCTTGACGCGGCCGCGGTCATCGGTCTCCAGGACCTTGACGCGGACGACCTGGCCTTCCTTGACGTAGTCCTCGACCTTGTTGACGCGCTCCTTGGCGATCTGGGAGATGTGCAGGAGGCCGTCCTTGCCGGGCAGCACCTGGATGATGGCACCGAAGTCGAGGATCTTGAGGACGGTACCTTCGTAGATCTTGCCGATCTCCACTTCCGCGGTGATGGCGTCGATGCGCGAACGGGCCAAGGCGGCCGCTTCGCCGCTGGTGGCGGCGATGGTGATGGTGCCGTCGTCCTGGATGTCGATGGTGGTGCCGGTTTCTTCCGTGAGCGCACGGATGACGGCGCCGCCCTTGCCGATGACGTCGCGGATCTTCTCCGGATTGATCTTGAAGGTGTAGAGGCGCGGCGCGTAGGCGGACATTTCCTCGCGGTGGCCGCCCTGGGCGGACTGCATCAGGCCGAGGATGTGCAGGCGGGCTTCCTGAGCCTGGGCCAGGGCCACCTGCATGATTTCCTTGGTGATACCCTGGATCTTGATGTCCATCTGCAGGGCGGTGACGCCGGAAGTCGTACCGGCAACCTTGAAGTCCATGTCGCCGAGGTGGTCCTCGTCGCCCAGGATGTCGGTCAGCACGGCGAAGCGGTTGCCTTCCTTGATCAGGCCCATGGCGATGCCGGCCACGTGGGCCTTGAGGGGGACCCCGGCATCCATCAGCGCGAGCGACCCGCCGCAGACGGAGGCCATGGAGGAGGAGCCGTTGGACTCGGTGATCTCGGAGACGACGCGCATGGAGTAGCTGAAGTCTTCCGGCTTCGGCAGCACCGCCAGCAGGGCGCGCTTGGCGAGGCGACCATGGCCGATTTCACGACGCTTCGGCGAACCGACACGCCCGGTTTCGCCGGTGGCGAAGGGGGGCATGTTGTAGTGCAGCATGAAGCGGTCCTTGTATTCGCCGGCCAGGGCGTCGATGATCTGCTCGTCGCGGCCGGTGCCCAGGGTGGCGACCACCAGGGCCTGGGTTTCGCCGCGGGTGAACAGGGCGGAGCCGTGGGTGCGGGGCAGTACGCCATGGCGGATGCTGATGGGGCGCACGGTGCGGGTATCGCGGCCGTCGATGCGGGGCTGGCCGGAGAGGATGCGGCCGCGGACGATGGCGGCTTCCAGTTCGAAGAACAGGTTGCCGACGGTGTTCTCGTCTGGGCTGCCTTCCTCGCCGGTGCACAGGGCGGCCACCACCTCGGCACGCAGTTCCTTCACGCGCTGGCTGCGATCCTGCTTGCTGGTGATGTTGTAGGCTTCTTCCAGCTTGCCCTGGCAAAGGTCCTTGAGGCGTGCGATGAGGGCCTCGTCCTTGGCCGGAGCCTGCCAGTCCCACTCGGGCTTGCCGGCTTCCTCGACGAGCTGGTTGATGGCCTCGATGGCCTTCTGCATCTCGGTGTGGCCATAGACCACGGCGCCGAGCATGACTTCCTCGGACAGTTCCTTGGCTTCGGACTCGACCATCAGCACGGCGCGCTCGGTGCCGGCGACGACCAGGTCAAGCTGGGTTTCCTTGAGCTGGGAGGCGGTGGGGCACAGCACGTACTGGCCGTTGATGTAGCCGACGCGGGCGGCACCGATGGGGCCGTTGAAGGGCACGCCGGAGATGGCCAGGGCGGCGGAAGCGCCGATCAGGGCCGGGATGTCGGCGTCGATCTCGGGGTCCAGGGAGAGCACGGTGGCGACCACCTGGACTTCATTGTAGAAACCGTCCGGGAAGAGCGGGCGGATGGGGCGGTCGATCAGGCGGGAGGTCAGGGTCTCCTTCTCGGAAGGACGGCCCTCGCGCTTGAAGAAGCCGCCGGGGATACGGCCGGCAGCGTAAAACTTTTCCTGGTAATCGACGGTCAGGGGGAAGAAATCCTGGCCGGGCTTGGCATTCTTGGCTGCCACGACGGTGACCAGCACCACCGTGTCGTCCATGGACACCACCACGGCACCGCCGGCCTGACGGGCGATCTCGCCGGTCTCCAGGGTGACCTGATGGGCGCCATAGGCGAAGGTCTTTTTCACGACATTGAACATGGTTTTTCCTCTCACACTCTCAACACAACATTAACAATCAACAATTTACAATTTAGAACAACAAACAACGGTACGACAAAAGCAAAAAGCGGCCGGAAAACCGACCGCTTCTTTTCAGTTGCCAGGAGCCTTACATTCCGTTCGAGCTTCATGCCGAGACGCGAAGACGACCTTTTGAAATCCCCGTGGGACCAGACGCAGGCAGTGCGCTAGCACGGCAAGGCGCAGTCGACAAAGTATCGGCGCAAAGAACGAATGGAAGAACTTATTTGCGGAGACCCAGGCGGGTAATCAGGGTGCGATAGCGCTCGATGTCCTTGCCCTTCAGGTAGTCGAGGAGCTTGCGGCGCTGGGAGACCAGGCGCAGCAGACCACGGCGGGAGTGGTGGTCCTTGGTGTGCTCCTTGAAGTGGGGCTGGAGATCGTTGATGCGAGCGGACAGCAACGCGATCTGGACTTCCGGGGAACCGGTGTCGCCCTTCGCCTGGGCGTATTCGGCCACGATGGCGGCCTTGCTTTCGGTGGTGATAGCCATTTCAAAACCCTCTTTCAGTGATGCGACGCCGCCCCGGTTTGATAGAGCAAGCGCCAGTTGGAAAAATTTCCCCGTCGGCGACAGGAAGCGCGGGATTATACCCGCTCAGGATGCCAATTGCACCAATCTTTTCGGCCACAGCTGCTGCCCCGCCCCGAGCTCGCCGACGCCGATCAGGCGGCCATCGGCATAGACCCGTGCCTTGCCGCCCAGGCCGGCCGGCGCCGCCACCGGGTTGCCATGGCGAAAGCGATCCGCCGCAGCGCCTTCCAGCTCCACCCTGGGCAGGCTCTGCAACAGGGCATCCACCGGTCGTAGGCAGGCGCTCCGGGCCTCCTCTGGCACGGCCTCGACGGCGGACAGGGTGACCGCGCCCGCCAGATCCAGGTCCGCCACCGCCGTACGCCGCAGGGCGGTAAGGTGTGCGCCGCAGCCCAGGACCTCGCCGATGTCGGCGGCCAGCACGCGAATATAGGTTCCCTTGCTGCAACGGACGCGCAGGGACAGGGCGTCGCCGGCGAAGGCCAGCACTTCCAGGCCATGGATGGTGACCGGCCGCGGCTCCCGCGCCACCTCGACGCCCTGGCGTGCCAACTCGTAGAGGGGCCGCCCGTCGCGCTTCAAGGCCGAATGCATGGGCGGCACCTGCAGGATGTCGCCGCGGAAGCGTGGCAGGATCGCCTCGATGTCGGCGGCGCCAACGCCGACCGGCCGGGTGGCCGTCACCCGCCCCTCAGCGTCGCCGGAGTCCGTGGTCACGCCCAGTTGAAGGGTGGCCTCGTAGGTCTTGTCGGCATCCAAGAGATCCGCCGAGAATTTGGTGGCCTCGCCGAAGCACAAAGGTAGCAGGCCCGAGGCCAGGGGATCGAGGGTTCCCGTATGGCCGCCCTTGGCGGCGGAAAACAAGCGCCGCGCCTTCTGCAGGGCGTCGTTGGAAGTCATGCCCACCGGTTTGTCGAGCAACAGGACGCCATCGACCTGCTTCCAGGCCTTCTTCACCTTCGTTGGCTGCATGAATGCCTCAGTCGTCCGGCGTCTGGTCGCTCAGGGCGTTCGCCTGGTCGATGAGCTGCGACAGGCTGGTGCCCCGTTCGATGGAAGTGTCGTGGACGAAGTGCAACTGCGGCAGGGTATGGATGTGGATGCGCTTGCCCAGCTCCCGGCGCAGGAAGCCGGCAGCCCGGTCGAGGCCCTGCTGGACGGCGGCCAGGTGCTCGCTGTCGAGAGTGGTGAAGAAGACCTTGGCGTGGGCATAATCCGGCGTCAGCTCGACGGCGGTCAGGCTGACGAATTTGACCCGCGGATCCTTCAACTCGCTCTGGATGAGGTCGGCCAGGTCGCGGCGCACCTGCTCGGCGACGCGGTCGGAACGGGCAAAAGAAGCAGAAGATTTTTTCACGGTTCAGGATACTCCCGAAACAAAAGCGAAGCCCAGGCTAGGCGCGCCCCACGCAGACAGTGCTAGTGCACGGCAAGTGGGGCGCAACAACGCCTGGGCGAGCCTGCATCCGATAAGATTACAGGGTACGGGCGACTTCCTGGATCTCGTAGACTTCGAGCTGATCGCCCTCGGCAATGTCGTTGTTGTTCTTCAGCGACAGGCCGCACTCGAAGCCGGAGCGCACTTCCTTGACGTCATCCTTGAAGCGCTTGAGCGAATCGAGTTCGCCGTCCCACTGGACCACGTTGTTGCGCAGGAGCCGCACGCGGGAATTGCGCTTGACGATGCCTTCCAGCACGTAGCAGCCGGCGATGGAGCCGACCTTGGAAATGTGGAAGACCTGGCGAATCTCGACCAGACCCAGGGACTGCTCGCGCTTTTCGGGAGCCAGCATGCCGGAGAGGGCGGCCTTGACTTCGTCCACCGCGTCGTAGATGACGTTGTAGTAGCGGATGTCGACACCGAAGTTCTCGGCCAGCTTCCGTGCACCGGCATCGGCACGGGTGTTGAAGCCGATGATGACGGCGCCGGAGGCTTGGGCCAGGTTGACGTCGGATTCGCTGATGCCGCCGACGGCACCGTGGATGACATTGACCCGCACCTCGCCGGTGGACAGCTTTTGCAGGGCGTGCACCAGGGCTTCCTGGGAGCCTTGCACGTCGGCCTTGATGATGAGGGGCAGGGTCTTGACCTCGCCCTCTTCCATCTGCTGGAACATGCTTTCCAGCTTGGCCGCCTGCTGCTTGGCCAGCTTGACGTCGCGGAACTTGCCCTGGCGGAACAGGGCGATTTCCCGGGCCTTCTTTTCGTCGCCGAGGACGATGGCCTCCTCGCCGGCCGCCGGCACATCCGACAGACCGAGGATTTCCACGGGGATCGAGGGGCCGGCTTCGGAAACCTGCTTGCCGTTCTCGTCCAGCATGGCGCGGACGCGACCGAAGACCTGGCCGGCCAGGACCACGTCGCCGCGCTTCAGGGTGCCGGATTGGACCAGCATGGTGGCGACAGCGCCGCGGCCCTTGTCGAGGCGCGCTTCGATGATCAGGCCCTTGGCCGGGGCATCCTTCTGGGCCTTCAGTTCAAGCACTTCGGCCTGGAGCAGGACGTTTTCGAGGAGGTCGTCGATGCCGGTGCCCTTCTTGGCGGAAACCGGCACGAAGGGAGAATCGCCGCCGTACTCTTCCGGCACCACGCCCTCGGCGACCAGTTCCTGCTTGACGCGCTCGGGGTTGGCGTCGGGCTTGTCCATCTTGTTGATGGCCACCACCAGGGGCACGCCGGCCGCCTTGGCGTGGTGGATGGCTTCCTTGGTCTGGGGCATGACGCCGTCGTCGGCCGCCACCACCAGGATGACCAGGTCGGTGGCCTTGGCGCCGCGGGCCCGCATGGCCGTGAAGGCCTCGTGGCCCGGGGTGTCGAGGAAGGTAATGACGCCGCGGTCGGTTTCGACGTGGTAGGCGCCGATGTGCTGGGTGATGCCGCCGGCTTCGCCCGCCGCCACCTTGGCGCGGCGGATGTAGTCCAGCAGCGAGGTCTTGCCGTGGTCGACGTGGCCCATGACGGTGACCACGGGAGCGCGGGGCTCCAGGGGCACGTCCTTGTGCTCGGCGCTTTCCTCGAGGAAGGCGTCGGGATCGTCCAGCTTGGCGGCGACGGCCTTGTGCCCCATTTCCTCGACCACGATCATGGCCGTTTCCTGGTCCAGCACCTGGTTGATGGTGACCATGGACCCCATCTTCATCATGGTCTTGATGACTTCGGTGGCCTTCACCGCCATCTTGTGGGCCAGATCGGCGACGGAGATGGTTTCCGGCACGTGCACTTCGCGCACCACCGGCTCGGTGGGGGCCTGGAAGCCGCCCTGACCGTCGTCGCCCTTGCCCGATTTCTTGTGGCCGTGCTTGGCTTCGCGCCAGCCGCCGCTGGTATCGGCGCTACGGGTCTTGAGGCCCTGCTTGCGCTTGCCGTCATCGGCGGCACGGCCGGCATCCTTGCCTTTCTTGCCGGCTTCCGGCTTCTTGTGCAGGGTGCCCTTGTCGCCGGCGGGTTCCTGGGTCTTGGCCTGGGCTGCCGCCTGCTGCTTGGCGAGTTCGGCGGCCTTGGCGGCAGCGGCGGCCTCTTCGGCCTCCTGCCTGAGGCGTGCCAGTTCGGCTTCGCGTTCCTGTTTTTCCTTGAGTTCCTTGGCCTGGCGTTCGAGCAGTTCGCGCTGCCGGCGTTCCTCGGCGGCGCGGACCTCCATTTCGGCCTGGTCGATCACCGAAGCCTTGGCAGCGGGAGGCGGCGTCGCCTCGACCACCGGGGCCGCTTCCACGACCTCGGGCACTTCGACGACGGGTGCACCTTCGAGCAGTGCCTCCGGCGTATCGCGCTTGATGAGGACGCGCTTCTTGCGCACCTCCACCTGCACCGTGCGGGCGCGGCCCTGGGCATCGGTGGCCTTGATCTCGCTGGTCTGTTTGCGGGTCAGGGTGATCTTGGTCTTGGTCTCGGCTTCGCCGTGGGAGCGCCGCAGGTAATCGAGCAGCTTGGCCTTGTCCTGATCAGCCAGCGTATCGGCGCTGCTTTTTTTGTTGACGCCGGCCTTGGCCAGCTGCTCGAGCAGGGCCTCCACGGGCATTTTGAGTTCGGTCGCGAATTGCGAAACGCTAGTTGCTGCCATTATTGTTACCTCCCGCTCACTCGAACCAGTGAGCCCGTGCCTTGAGAATGAGTTCCTTGGCACGCTCTTCGTCGATGCCGGTCATTTCCGTGAGTTCGTCCACCGCCAATTCGGCGAAGTCGTCACGGGTCTTGACGCCATGGCCGGCCACCTTGGCCGCCAGTTCCTTGGTCATGCCCTCCAGGTTGAGCAGGTCGTCGGCCACGCCTTCCAGTTGCTCCTCGGTGACGATGGCCTCCGTGAGCAGCACGTTGCGGGCGCGGGTGCGCAGCTCGTTGACGATTTCCTCGTCGAGTCCCTCGATCTCGAGCATTTCCGCCAGGGGCACGTAGGCCACTTCCTCGAGGGTGGAGAAGCCTTCCTCGATGAGCAGGTCGGCCAGTTCCTCGTCGATGTCCAGCTTTTCCATGAACATGATGCGGGTGACGGCATGCTCGGCCTCGGACTTCTTGGCGGACTCTTCCTGGGTCATCAGGTTGATGTTCCAGCCGGTCAGTTCGGAAGCCAGGCGGACGTTCTGGCCGCTGCGGCCGATGGCGATGGCGAGGTTGTCCTCATCCACCACCACGTCCATGGTGTGCTTGTCCTCGTCCACCACGATGGAGGAGACTTCCGCCGGCGACAGGGCACCGATGACGAACTGGGCCGGATCGGCGGACCACAGCACGATGTCGATGTTCTCGCCGCCGATTTCGTTCCTCACCGCGGTGACGCGGGAGCCGCGCAGGCCGACGCAGGTGCCGATGGGGTCGACGCGGGGATCGTTGGACTTGACGGCGATCTTGGCGCGCAGGCCGGGGTCGCGGGCACAGGCCTTCAATTCCATGAGGCCGTCGGAGATTTCCGGCACTTCCAGTTCGAAGAGCTTGATGACGAATTCCGGCGCCGTGCGGGAGAGGATGATCTGGGGGCCGCGGGCGCTGCGGTCGATGCGCAGCAGATAAGCCTTGACGCGGTCGCCGATGCGCAGGTTCTCCTTGGGGATCATCTGGTCGCGAGGGAGCAGGGCCTCGATCTTGCCGGCCTCGACGATGGCGTTGCCACGCTCCATGCGCTTGATGGTGCCGGAGACGACGTGCTCCTTGCGTTCCAGGAAGTCGTTGAGGATCTGCTCGCGCTCGGCGTCGCGGATCTTCTGCAGGATCACCTGCTTGGCAGCCTGGGCGCCGATGCGGCCGAAATCGATGGGCTCCAGGGCTTCTTCCAGGTAATCGCCGGCCTCGACTTCGGGGTCGTCCTTCTGGGCTTCCGACAGGGGCACCTGCAGGTATTCGTTGACGTACTCGTCGTCGGGCACCACCTGCCAGCGGCGGAAGGACTCGAAGCTGCCGGTATTGCGGTCGATGGACACTCGCACCTCGGCTTCGTCGTGGATACGCTTCTTGGTCGCCGAGGCGAGCGCCAGCTCCAGGGCGCCGAAGACGATTTCCTTGCTGACGTTCTTTTCCCGCGCCAGTGCATCCACCAGCAACAACATTTCACGGCTCATCTGCTCAACCTCCTAAATCCTTCAGTCGAATCGCGGCACCAGGCGTGCCTTTTCGATGTTATTCAGCTCCAGCTCGACGTCTTCCTTTTCCAGCCGCAGGCCGACCTTGCCGTCCTGGTGACCGAGGAGTTCGCCCTGGAAGTTCCGGCGTCCGTTCAGGGGGATGCGCAGCTTGATCTGGATGTCCTGACCCGCGAAGCGCTCGAAATCGGCGGCCTTCTTCACCACCCGGTCGAGGCCCGGCGAAGAGATTTCGAGGCGGTCGTAATCGACGTTCTCGACTTCCAGCACGCGGGAAAGCTGATTGGAAACCTTGGCGCAGTCTTCCACGTCGACGCCCTGCTCCTTGGCCGGCTGGTCGATGAAGACGCGGATGGTGCGGCCGCGGGGCGACAACTCGATATCGACGAGCTCGTAGCCGAGGCCGACCACGGTTTTTTCCAGTAACGAATGCAAATCCATGACTACAAATAAAAAATGGGCGAAACGCCCACCCCTGTGAAAAAGAAGCCTCGCCCAAACGGCGAGTGGAACAAACCCGTGAATTATAACGGGTTTGTTCCACTCGGTAAATCACAATACGCCTATTGCGCGTCCTTCGCCGTCGTTCCGGCCGCCCTGGCAGTGCCGCCCAGACCGCGCACCAGGGCACGGACTTCGTCTTCTTCCAGCTCCTTGCTCTTGCCGCGCTTCAACCAGGGCGGCAACTGGAAGGGGCCGTAGCGCACCCGGATCAGCCGGCTGACTGTGCAGCCCACCGCCTCGAACATGCGGCGCACTTCGCGGTTGCGGCCTTCGAACAGGGTCACCCGGTACCAGTGGTTGGCGCCCTCGCCGCCGGCATCCTCCAGGCTGGAGAAGCTGGCCGGGCCGTCTTCCAGCTCGACGCCGGTGACCAACCGCTTCTTCGCCTCGTCGGGCAGGTCGCCGAGGACGCGCACGGCGTATTCGCGCACCAGTTGGGCGCTGGGGTGCATGAGCTTGTTGGCCAGTTCGCCGGAGGTGGTGAACAACAGCAGGCCGGAGGTGTTGAAGTCGAGGCGGCCGACGGCGATCCAGCGACCGCCCCGCAGGCGCGGCAGGGCCGTGAAGACCGACGGGCGGCCGTCCGGGTCGTCGCGGGAGACGATTTCCCCCTCCGGCTTGTGGTACATGAGCACCCGCGGCGGACGGGTGCTGGTGAAGCGCAGGTTCACCAGGCGGCCGTTAACCTTGACCTTGTCGCTGGGCACCACCGATTGCCCGATGTGGGCCGTCTCGCCGTTGACTGCGACGCGACCGGCGGCGATCCACTCCTCCATTTCCCGGCGGGAGCCGAGGCCGGACTGGGCCAGCACCTTCTGCAGGCGCTCCGGCTTGACCGGCTGGGGCGGCTGGCCCCGGGCCGGGCTGCGCCGTTGCGGCGCCTGGCGGGCCGCATCGGGCGGGCGGCCGGAATGCCACTCGCCGGCTTCGTCCTGGGGCTGGCCGCGGCCACGACGCCCCCCGGGCGCAGGTGCCGGCGCGGCGGCCGGACGACGACCGCGGCGCTGTTCTTCCGTCCCTTCGGCGGCTTTGCGGGTGGGCGGGCGGAGGGGGGATTTCTTAGTTTTCATGGCTCAGTTCCATGGTCTGGCTGATCTGTTCCAGGGGCGGCAGTTCGGAGAGGCTGCGCAACCCGAGGTCGTCGAGGAATTGCTTGGTGGTGGCGAAGAGTGCCGGCCGGCCCGGGGTGTCGCGGTGGCCGACGACATCGATCCAGCCGCGTTCCTCGAGGGTCTTGATGACGTTGGCGTTCACCGCCACGCCGCGGATGTCCTCGATGTCGCCCCGGGTCACCGGCTGGCGGTAGGCGATGATGGCCAGGGTCTCCAGCACCGCGCGGGAATACTTGGGCGCCTTCTCGGGATTGAGGCGATCCAGGTACGGCAGGTACTCGACCCGGGTGCGGAAGCGCCAGCCGGAGGCGAGCTGCACCAGTTCCACCGCCCGGTCTGCCCAGTCCTCCCGCAGTTCGTCGAGGAATTTGCGCAGGGTCTCGGTCGACAATTCCTCGTCGAACATCTTCTTCAGGTCGGCCGGCGTCATCGGCTCGCGGGTCGCGAGCAGCGCCGCCTCAAGCACTCTCTTGACTGTCGTCGGTTCCACCGTCGTGCACCTTCACGTAAATGGGCTGGAAAGCCTCGGTCTGGGTGATCCGGACCAGTTTCTCCCGGGCCAGTTCGAGCATGGCGAGAAAATGCACCACCAGCCCCGCCGGGCCCATGGCCGGGTCGAAGAGGGTCTCGAACTGGACGAAACCGCCCCGCTCCTGCAGGTGGCGCAGGATGATGCCCATGTGCTCGCGCACCGACAACTCCTCGCGCCCGATCTTGTGGTGCTTCTTCAGGCTGGCCTGGCGCACCACCGCCATCCACGCTTCCTTGAGGTCGTCCAGGCTGACTTCCGGGTGGCGCACCAGCAGGGTCTTTTCCACCAGGGTCTCGACCCAGAAGAATTCCCGCTCGGCCTGGGGCAGCTCGTTGAGCTTCTGGCCGGCAAGCTTCATCTGCTCGTATTCCATGAGCCGGCGCACCAGCTCGGCGCGGGGGTCTTCCGCCTCCTCCTCGCCGGCCAGCTTGGGGCGCGGCAGCAGCATGCGCGACTTGATCTCGATGAGCATGGCGGCCATCACCAGGTACTCCGCCGCCAGTTCCAGGTTCTGGGCGCGCATGACCTCGACGTAATCGAGATACTGGCGGGTCAACGGCGCCATGGGGATGTCGAGGATGTCGACGTTGGCCTTGCGGATCAGGTAGAGGAGCAGGTCCAGCGGGCCCTCGAAGGCATCGAGCATGATCTCCAGGGCATCCGGCGGGATGTAGAGATCCTGGGGCAACTGGGCCAGGGGCTCGCCATAGATGCGGGCCCGGGGCGCCAGTTCCGCCTCCGGCAGCAGTTCGTCGGCCAGGGCCTGGCTCATTGCGCCTTCCCCGTCATGCGCTGCGCCGCCTCGACATCGACAATCACCGCCGCACCTTCCAGGTAGGGCTGCCAGAATTCCGGCTGCACCGCTTCCACGTCGCCGCGCTTCTTCAGGTAGGCCACCGCCCGGCCGCCGGGATGGGCCTGCAGCCATTCGACCAGGCGCCCCCGGCCGATTTCCTCCAGGGGCCGCTCCAGGCGGCCATAGAAATGGTACTGGTCGTTATAGGCGCTGGCGTGGGCCACCGGCACCCCCCGTGTTTCCAGGGCCTTCAGTTGGCGCGCCAGGGGCGCGGTGTCGAAGGCCGGCGCCAGGGGGCGCACCACCCCCAGCAACAACCCCGCCACCAGGACTGTCGCCGTCAGGGCGACCCGGGGCAGCGCCGCGTCGCCCCGCGTGCCGAGCAGGGAGGCGACGGCGAGCAAGACCAGGAGGACGCCGCCAATCTGCCAGGAAGTGCCAACGTAGGGGGCCAGCCACAGCTTGCCCGCCCAGGTCGGCGCCACCACGAGCAGGAGCCCCAGGGCCGCCAGGACCAGGGCCAGGGGCAGCACGGCGCCGCGGCCGATCCAGCCCACCCGGCGCCAGCCAAGGGCCGGCAGCAGGGCGCAGGCCGGCAAGAGGGGCAGGAGGTAATGGGCCTGCTTGCCCCCCGCCAGCGAGAAGCCGACGAAGGCCGGCAGGAGCCAGGCCAGGCAGAAGCGGACCCCGGGGTCGAGCCGGTCCTTGAAGGCGACGCCCAGTGCCTTCCAGGTACCGCCCCAGAACACCCAGGGAAAGAGGAGGAGCGGCAGGATAGCCAGGTAGAACCAGAAGGGCTGCTTGTGCGCAAGGGTGCCGGTCACCCGGCCGGCGGTCTGCCCCCAGAAAATGGCGCGGCGGAATTCCTCGCCGCCCTGGATGGCCGCCGGAACGGCCCAGGCCAGGGCGATGGCGACGCCGAGCAGGACGGCCAGGGCGACGCCACCGAACCAGGCCCGCCCGAAGCGGCCCCGCCCGCCCCACCAGGGCGCCAGCAGCAGGGGCGGCAGGACGTGCAGGAGCACCACCGGCCCCTTGGCCAGCACGCCCAGGCCGATGGCCAGGCCGCACAGGCCCCAGGTTCCCCGCCCCTCGCCCCGCCAGGCCCGCAGGGCGGCCAGCAGGGCCAGAAGGACGCAGGCCGTGAGCATGACGTCGAAGATGACGGAGGTGCTGAAGAAGAGCCAGAAGGCGGTCCCCAGGAGCAGCCAGCCGGCCCGCTCGCCGACGCCCTCCTCCTGGGGCCACAGGCGCCGGGCGATGGCCACGGTCAGGCCGAGGCAGGCCAGGGAAAAGAGGGCCGAGATGGCCCGCGGCCACCAGCCGTTGACGCCGAAAAGCTGCCAGCCGGCGCCGATGAGCCAGAAGAGGAGCGGCGGCTTGTGGTGGTAGGGCTCGCCGTTCTTGTGCATGACCAGCCAGTCGCCGCCATTCCACATCTCCCAGGCGACGCTCACATAGCGGGTCTCGTCGATGGGGATGTCGGGCCGCCCGAAAATCGAGGCGAGCAGGACCATGGCGACGCACGCCAACCAGAACCAACCAGGCTGGCGCAGCAGCCGGTTCATTCGACGGGGGCCTCGTCGCCGGCCTTGAGATGATGCTTCCTGATCAGCATGAGGTTGCGGAAATACACGATCAGGCCCGCCGCCTGGCCGACGATGAAGACCGGGTCCATGCGGTGCACGGCGTAGGCGGTGAGGACGATGCCGCCGGCCAGGCTGAAGTACCAGAAGGCCACCGGCACGACGCTGCGCTTCACCTTCTCGCTATACAGCCACTGGATGATGAAACGAGCCGAGAAAAGGCCCTGGCCGACGAAACCGATGATGATCCAGAGGGTGGTGTCCTGCATCATGCTTTCTTCTCTCCGCCGGTGACGGACTCGATCACCGGCACTTTGGCGCGCCGTTGCAGCCAGGCGACGCCGAAGAGATCGACGATGCCCACCCACAGGCGGTTGTGGAAGCCATACTTGGAAACGCCCTGGGTCCGCGGGCGGTGATTGACGGGGACCGACACGGTTTCGCCGCCGGCGCGCAGCACCAGGGCCGGCAGGAAGCGGTGCATGTGGTCGAAATACGGTAGCCGCAGGAACAGCTCGCGGCTGAACACCTTGAGGCCGCAGCCGGTATCCGGCGTGCTGTCCTTGAGGAAGGCCGAGCGCACGCGGTTGGCGATCTTCGAGGAGATGCGCTTCAACCACGTGTCCTTGCGCCGGGTGCGCCAACCCGCCACCAGGCGCAGGGTCGGGTCCTTCGCTTCGAACAGCTTGTCGAGCATGGCCGGGATGTTGGCCGGATCGTTCTGGCCGTCGGCATCGAGGGTGGCGATCCAGGGGTTCCTGGCGTGGCGCACGCCGGTGGAGACCCCGGTACTCTGGCCGCAGCGGCGATGGTGGCGGATGCACTTGAAGCGCGGGGCGAGTTCGACGGCCAGTTCGGCGAAGATGCGCGGCGACTCGTCGTCGCTGCCGTCGTCCACGTAGATGATCTCCAGCTCCGGGTCGTGGCCGAGGGCGGCGAGAATCTCGTTCACCAGGGGCCGGATGTTCTCGGCCTCGTTGAGGGCCGGCACGACGACGGAAACGGAACGGGAATTGGCGGCGGTATCCATCAGTTGTAGCCCAGCCCCATGGACTCGCGCACGTCGCGCATGGTTTCGCGGGCCAGCTCCCGGGCCTTTTCGCAGCCATCGGCGATGATGTTCTTCACCAGGCTGGGATCCTCCATGTACATGGCGGCCCGCTCCCGCATGGGCGCCTGCTCCTTGAGAATGCCATCGATCACCGGCTGCTTGCAGTCCAGGCAGCCGATGCCTGCCGTGCGGCAGCCCTGCTGCACCCACTCCTTGCAGGCCTCGTCGGAATAGACCTGGTGCAGTTGCCAGACCGGGCACTTGGCCGGTTCGCCGGGGTCGGTGCGGCGCACCCGGGCCGGGTCGGTGGGCATGGCGCGCACTTTCTTGGTGACCGATTCCGCCGATTCGCGCAGGGAAATGGTGTTGTTGTAGGACTTGGACATCTTCTGGCCGTCCAGCCCGGGCATCTTGGAGGCCTCGGTGAGCAGGTAGCCCGGCTCGACGAGGATCATCTTGCCGGTGCCTTCCAGGTAGCCGAAGAGGCGCTCCCGGTCGGCGACGGAAAGGTGCTGCACCTCGTCCAGCAGGGCGTGGGCCTGCTCGATGGCGTCCTTGTCGCCGTTCTGCTGGAAGCGGGTGCGCAGTTCTTCGTAGAGGCGGGCCTTCTTGCCGCCCAGCTTCTTGACCGCCTCCTTCGCCTTTTCCTCGAAGCCCGGCTCGCGGCCGTACATGTGGTTGAAGCGCCGGGCCAACTCGCGGGTGAATTCGACGTGGGGAATCTGGTCCTCCCCCACCGGCACCTTGTCGGCCCGGTAGATGAGGATGTCGGCGCTCATCAGCAGCGGGTAGCCGAGGAAGCCGTAGGTGGAGAGGTCCTTGCTCTCCAGCTTTTCCTGCTGGTCCTTGTAGGTGGGTACCCGCTCCAGCCAGCCCAGGGGCGTCATCATGGACATCAGCAGATGCAGTTCGGCGTGCTCCGGCACCCGGGACTGGATGAACAGCGTCGCCTGATTGGGGTCGACACCGGCCGCCAGCCAGTCGATGACCATGTCCCAGGCCGCCTGCTCGATGCCCAGGGGGTTGTCGTAGTGGGTGGTCAGCGCGTGCCAGTCGGCGACGAAGAAGAGGCAGGGATACTCGTGCTGGAGCTTGACCCAGTTCTTGAGCACGCCGTGGTAGTGGCCGAGGTGGAGGGCGCCGGTGGGGCGCATGCCGGAGAGAACACGTTCTGCGTACATAGTCGATCAGTAAAGGCCAAAGATTTTCAGGACCAGCACCCGTACCAGGGTGACGAAGGGGAACATGATGGTGCCCAGGATGCCCGTAAACAGGAGCAGCAACAGGATGGGGAAGCCCCAGGGCTCGATGCGGGCGAATTTCCACGCGGTGCGGCCGGGCAGCAGGCTGACGGCGATGCGGCCACCGTCGAGGGGCGGCAGGGGCAACAGGTTGAGCACCAGCAGCACACTGTTGACCATGATGCCCACCTCGGCCATGCGCGCCAGGGGCAGGCTGAAGAAATCCGGCACGAACCAGGAAAGCTTCGCCGCCAGGCCCCAGGCCAGGGCCATGAAGAGGTTCGCGGCGGGACCGGCGGCGGCGACCCACAGCATGTCCTGCTTGGGGTGGCGAAGCCGGCCGAAGTCCACCGGCACCGGCTTGGCGTAGCCGAAGAGCATGCCGCCGCTGGTGAACAGCAGGATGACCACGGGGATGACGATGGTCCCCCACAAATCGATGTGGCGCAGGGGATTGAGGCTGATGCGCCCGGCCAGCCAGGCGGTGGGGTCGCCGAAGTGGCGGGCGGCGTAGCCGTGGGCGGCCTCGTGCAGGGTGATGGCGAAGATCACCGGCAGGGCCGAGATGGCGATGGTCTGGATCAGGCTGTCGATGTCCATCGGCGGGCGGCGCTCGGGGTCAGGCCTCGAAACCGAAGGGTTCGAGGGGGCCGCGGCCGGCCCGCACCAGCACCGGCGCTCCGCCGGTGAGGTCGATGACGGTAGTGGGCTCGGTGCCGCAGTGGCCGCCGTCGAGGATGAGGTCCACCATGCCCTCCATGCGGTCCTTGATCTCCCAGCCTTCGGTCATGGGCAGCTCATCGCCCGGCAGGGTGAGGGTCGCGGTAAGGAGCGGCTCGTCGAGTTCGGCCAGGAGCGCCTGGACAACACGGTGGTCGGGCACCCGCAGGCCGATGGTCTTGCGCTTGGGGTGCAACACCCGCCGCGGCAGTTCCTTGGTGCCCTCCAGGATGAAGGTATAGCTGCCCGGCGTCACCGCCTTGAGGAGCCGGTACTGGACGTTGTCCACCCGGGCATACTGGGCGATCTCCGAGAGGTCGCGGACCATCAGGGTAAGGTGGTGGCGCTCGTCCACGCCGCGGATTTCGCGGATGCGGTCCATGGCCGCCTTGTCCCCCAGGTGGCAACCCAGGGCGTAACAGGAATCGGTGGGCACGACGATGATGCCCCCCTGCCGCACCACTTCGGCGGCACGGGCGAGGAGCCGCTCCTGGGGGTTGTCGGGATGGATGGCGAGGTACTGGGTCATCGGCGGCTGGCTCAGGCGAGGAGGCGCCAGACCGGCTTGAGGTCTTCCGGCAGCCCGGGCAGGCGGCCGAGATCCACGTAGCTTTCTTCCGGCCCGTGGAAATCCGAACCCCGCGAGGCATGGAAGCTGTAGAAGCGCGCCAGGCGGGCAAAATGAAGCACATGGTCGGGGGAATGGCTGCCGCAGACAACCTCAACCGCCTCGCCCCCGCAATCCTTGAATTCCGCCAGGAAGGCCCGCAGATCCTTGTGCGAAAGCAGCCGGTAGCGGCCGGGATGGGCGACGACGGCGACGCCGCCGGCAGCGCGGATCCAGCCCACGGCGTCCTCCAGGGTGGCCCAGCGGTGGTCGACGTAGCCGGGCTTGCCCGGCGTCAGGTAGTACTGGAAGACCGTCTGGACATCCTTGGCGATGCGCGCTTCCACCAGGTAGCGGGCAAAGTGGGCGCGGGAAATGAGGTTCGGGTTGCCGGCGTAGCGCATGGCCCCCTCGAAGACCCCCGGAATGCCCGCCGCGGCCAGGGAATCGGACATGCGGCGGGCGCGCTCGACGCGCCCGGCACGCAGGGCTTCGAGGCCGCCGGCCAGGCCGGCATGGCCCGGGTCGAAGCCGAGCCCGACGATGTGGATGGGCACATCCCGCCATTCGATGGAAATCTCGACGCCGGTGACGAAGCCCATGCCTGCTTCGGCAGCGGCCGCCGCCGCTTCGTCCAGGCCGCCCAGATCGTCGTGGTCGGTCAACGCCCACAGATCGACGCCGTTGCCCGCCGCCCGTCGTGCCAGTTCCGCCGGCGGCAGGAGGCCGTCGGAAACAACCGAGTGGCAGTGGAAATCGAAGTTGGACGGGCTCACGGAAGCGGGATTTTGGGCAAACGCATAGTTTAGCATGAAGGCAAGCCGCTCCCCGACCGGCCACTCCCCCGTTGCCCGCCGGCGTGGTTGCCAGCGGCGGGGCATCCCGCTATAGTGCGAGCCGTTCCGTGGGAGAGTGCAGAGCAATCTGCCGCCGAAGGCGCAAACCACCCGAAAACGCTCAGGCCAAAGGACCGCGGGACCAGGGCTCAGCCCTGCAACTCTGGAGAGCGGCGCCCGCTTGGCGAGGCGCCCACCGATGGGGCAAATCTCTCAGGTATCGAGGACAGAGGGGTGAAACGTTAGATCGTTTCACCCCTTTTCCGTTCCTAGAATCGGCGTTGATTAACGCCAGCAAAGGATTGATATGCTGAAGAAAACCGTGCTCAACGAAACCCATCGCGCGATGGGCGCCCGGATGGTGGATTTCGGGGGCTGGGACATGCCCGTCAATTACGGCTCCCAGATCGAGGAGCACCACGCCGTCCGCCGCGATTGCGGCATGTTCGACGTCTGCCACATGTGCCCGGTGGATCTCGCCGGCCCCGATGTCCGCCCCTTCCTCTCCCGCCTCGTCGCCAACGACGTGGCCAAGCTCAAGATTTCCGGCAAGGCGCTCTATTCCTGCATGCTCAATGACGTGGGCGGCGTCGTCGATGACCTGATCATCTACTTCCTCAGCGACACCCGCTTCCGCCTGGTGGTCAATGCCGGAACCGCCGACAAGGACATCGCCTGGATGCGGGCCCGCCTGGCGGACTGGGGCATGAACCTGACCATCACCCCCCGCCGCGACCTGGCCATGATCGCCGTCCAGGGCCCCAACGCCCGGGAGAAGGCATGGCAGGTGCTGCCCCAGGCCCAGGCGGCGAGCGAGGGCCTGAAGCCCTTCTTCGCCGCCGAGGTTGGCGATTATTTCATCGCCCGCACCGGCTACACCGGCGAGGACGGCTTCGAGATCATGCTGCCTGCCAACGAGGCCGCCACCGTCTGGAATGCCCTCGCCGCCGCCGGCGTCGCCCCCTGCGGCCTGGGCGCCCGCGACACCCTGCGCCTGGAGGCCGGCATGAACCTCTACGGGCAGGACATGGACGAGGAAACCTCGCCGCTGGACGCCGGCCTGGCCTGGACCGTGGCACTGGACGGCGAGCGCGACTTCGTCGGCAAGGCGGCCCTGACCATCAACGGCAGCCGCGCCCAGTTCCTCGGCCTCGTCCTGCTCGACAAGGGCGTCCTGCGGGGCCATCAGAAGGTCTTCACCGACTACGGCGTGGGCGAGATCACCAGCGGCAGCTTCTCCCCCACCCTGCAGCAGTCCATCGCCCTGGCCCGCCTCCCCTTGGGCGTGCCCGTGGGCGCAACCGTCGAGGTCGAAATCCGCGACAAGCGCCTGAAAGCCAAGGTCGTCAAGCCGCCCTTCGCCCGCAACGGCCAGGCCCTGATCTGAATATCCGCAGCTATCCCCCATCTTCCCAGGAGAAAACCATGTCCAACGTCCCCGCCAACCTCAAGTACACCGATTCCCACGAATGGCTGCGCCTCGAAGCCGATGGCACCGTCACCGTCGGCATCACCGACCACGCCCAGGAAGCCCTGGGCGACCTGGTCTTCGTCGAACTGCCGGAAGTCGGCGCCCATTTCGACGCCGGCAAGGAACTGGCCGTGGTCGAATCGGTGAAGGCCGCCGCCGACGTGTACGCCCCCCTCTCCGGTACCGTCACCGCCGTGAACACTGACACCGCCGACGCGCCCGAGAGCGTCAACCAGGATGCCTATGCCGCCTGGCTGTTCCAGATGAAGCCGGACAACGCCGCCGACCTCGACAAGCTCCTCGACGCCGCCGCCTACCAGGCCGTGGCCGACGCCGAGTAAGGAAGCGCCGCCCATGCCCTACCACCAGCCCCTTTCCGCCCTGGAGCAGAAGGACGAGTTCCTCGGCCGCCACATCGGCCCCTGCGCCGCCGAGACGGCCGCCATGCTCGCCGCCCTGGGCGTCTCCAGCCTGGACGAACTGATCGACCAGACGGTGCCGCAAGTCATCCGCCTGCCCGCCGAGCTCAAGCTGCCGCCCCCCCAGCGCGAGCACGAGGCCCTGGCGGAGCTGAAGGCCATCGCCGGGCGCAACCGGGTGAACAAATCCCTGATCGGCATGGGCTACTACGACACCCTGACGCCCAAGGTCATCCTGCGCAACGTCATGGAGAACCCGGGCTGGTACACCGCCTACACCCCCTACCAGGCGGAAATCGCCCAGGGCCGCCTGGAGGCCTTGCTCACCTTCCAGCAGATGGTCGCCGACCTCACCGGCCTGGAGCTGGCCAACGCTTCGCTCCTCGACGAGGCCACCGCCGCCGCCGAGGCCATGACCATGGCGCGGCGCGTCTCCAAGAGCAAGTCCAACCGCTTCTTCGTCGATGCCGACTGCTTCCCCCAGACCATCGACGTGGTCAAGACCCGCGCCGCCTACTTCGGCTTCGAGCTGGTCATCAAGCCGGCCGCCCAGGCCACCGGCGAGGAATGCTTCGGCGCCCTGCTGCAATACCCCAACGACCGCGGCGAGGTCGCCGACTTGACCGAGGTCATCGCCGCCCTCAAGGGCCAGGGCGCCACCGTGGCCGTGGCCAGCGACCTGATGGCCCTGGTGCTGCTGAAATCCCCCGGCGCCATGGGCGCCGACATCGCCCTCGGCTCCAGCCAGCGCTTCGGCATCCCCATGGGCTTCGGCGGCCCCCACGCCGCCTTCTTCGCCACCCGCACTGCCAACGTGCGCGCCATGCCCGGCCGCATCATCGGCGTCTCCAAGGACGCCCGCGGCAAGACGGCCCTGCGCATGACCCTGCAGACCCGCGAGCAGCACATCCGCCGCGAGAAGGCCAATTCCAACATCTGCACCTCCCAGGTCCTGCTCGCCAACATGGCCGGCATGTACGCCGTCTATCACGGCCCCCAGGGCCTGCGCACCATCGCCGGCCGCATCCACCGCCTGGCCGCCATCTTCGCCGAGGGCATGCGCCGCGCCGGCCTGCCGGTGCTGACCCGGCAGTTCTTCGACACCGTGCACCTGGACCTGGGCGCCCGGGCCGAGACCATCTGCCGCAACGCCGAAGCCGCCGGCTACAACCTGCGCCGGGTCGCCGCCGGCATCCTGGGCGTTTCTTTCGACGAAACCACCACCCGCGAGGATGTGGCCGCCCTCTTCAAGATCGTCGCCCAGGTGACCCTGGACGTGGAAGCCCTCGACGCCCAGGTGGCCGCCGCCGACCCGGCCCTGCCCGCCAGCCTGATGCGCGACGACGCCATCCTGCAGCACCCGGTGTTCAACACCCACCACACCGAGCACGAGATGCTGCGCTACCTGAAGTCCCTGCAGAACCGTGACCTGGCGCTGGACCATTCGATGATCTCCCTGGGCTCGTGCACCATGAAGC
Source organism: Rhodocyclaceae bacterium (assembly GCA_036732025.1). Classification (GTDB taxonomy): domain Bacteria; phylum Pseudomonadota; class Gammaproteobacteria; order Burkholderiales; family Rhodocyclaceae; genus SSSZ01. Next base: position 10,795 of record DAINDE010000033.1, on the reverse strand, counting down.
TCAACGCCACCAGCGAGATGATCCCGGTCACCTGGCCGGAATTCGGCGGTCTGCACCCCTTCGCGCCCCTGGACCAGGCCCAGGGTTACCTGCAGATGATCCGCGGCCTGGAAGACTGGCTGCGGACCATCACCGGCTTCGACGCCATCTGCATGCAGCCCAACTCCGGCGCCCAGGGCGAATACGCCGGACTGGTGGCCATCGCCCGCTATCACGCCAGCCGCGGCGAGGGACACCGCAACATCTGCCTGATCCCCAAGTCCGCCCACGGCACCAATCCGGCCACCGCCCAGATGTGCAACATGCAGGTGGTGGTGGTCGATTGCGACGACAACGGCAACGTGGACATCATCGACCTGCAGAACAAGGCCGAAGAGCACGCCGCCCACCTGGCCTGCCTGATGATCACCTACCCCTCGACCCACGGCGTCTTCGAGGAAGCCATCCGCGACATCTGCGCCATCGTCCACCACCACGGCGGCCAGGTGTACATGGACGGCGCCAACCTCAACGCCCAGGTGGGCCTCACCGCCCCCGGCTACATCGGCGCCGACGTCAGCCACATGAACCTGCACAAGACCTTCGCCATCCCCCACGGCGGCGGCGGGCCGGGCATGGGTCCGATCGGGCTGAAGGCCCATCTCGCTCCCTTCATGGCCAACCACGCCGTGCAGGCGGTGGAAGGCCCCCACGGCGGCCAGGGCGCGGTGAGCGCGGCGCCCTTCGGCTCCGCCTCCATCCTCACCATCTCCTGGATGTACATCGCCATGCTGGGCGGCGCCGGGCTGAAGAAGGCGACCCAGGTGGCCATCCTCAACGCCAACTACGTGGCCGAGAAGCTGAAGGCCCACTACCCGGTGCTCTACGTCGGCAAGAACGGCCGCGTCGCCCACGAGTGCATCCTCGACATCCGCCCGATCAAGGCCGCCACCGGCATCGCCGAGATCGACATCGCCAAGCGCCTGATGGACTACGGCTTCCACGCCCCGACGGTGAGCTTCCCGGTGGCCGGCACCATCATGGTGGAGCCAACGGAATCGGAATCGAAGGCCGAACTGGACCGCTTCGTCGCCGCCCTCATCGCCATCCGCGAGGAAATCAAGAAGATCGAGGCCGGCATCTGGCCCGCCGACGACAACCCGCTGAAGAACGCCCCCCACACCCAGGCGGACGTGGTCGATGCCGAGTGGCGGCACCCCTACAGCCGCGAGGAAGCCGTCTTCCCGCTCCATTGGGTGAAGGCCAACAAGTTCTGGCCGAGCGTGAACCGCATCGACGACGTCTACGGCGACCGCAACCTCAACTGCGCCTGCCCGCCGGTGGCGGATTACGCGAGCTGACCAAGCCTTGCCCGCAAACAGAAACGGCCCCTTCCCGGGGCCGTTTCTTTTGGCCGATCGCCAGCCTTACTGCGTCCAGTCCCGCGCCGTGCCGACGCAATGCTTGCGCGCGAATTCGAGGAACTCGATCAGGCTCCGGGACAGATCCTCCAGGGCCGCCACCAGGCTCCGCGTCACCTCCGGCGGGTCGCTCGCCGCCAGGCTTTCGATCACCTCGCCGGCGATTTCGTGGAAAGCCCCGTGGATGGCCACGGCCCGGCCGTGGAACTCTTCCCCCAGCAAGGCCCTGGAATGGGCATCGGAAAACCAGTGGCCCAGGGCACAGGCCGAATCGTCCTTGGCCTGAGCCGGATCGAACACTTTCGTTCCCGTCCCCGCCAGGGCGGCATTGAAATCCGCCACCCATTCGCGATGGCGCTCGATCGCCTGGTCGATGACGCCCAGACTCTTGCTGTGTTCACTCACCGGCATTCCCCCTCTCCGCCTTTTCAGCTGTCTTCGTCGTCCCCGCCGGCGAAAAGTTCCCCCACCCCGCCCCATACGCCGAGGGCAGTTGCAAGTCAAACAGATCGCAACCTCGGGTGCCAGGCCGAGGAACCAAATCCGCCTCGACGGATTCTACCTGTCAGTCACCGCCGGCTTCCATCCCCTGCCGGCCCTGCCCGGCGCCCCCGCTTGCCGCCGGCTTTCTGCCCTTCCTCCCGCGCCCGCCCTGGCGGCACCGCGGCCACTTTTTCGCAGGAGACAGAATGACCCTCGACCTCTCTTTCATCCCTGGCTGGCCGGTACGCCTGGACAACAGCTTCTGGGCGGCCCTGCTGCTGGTGGTCGCCCCCCTCGCCGGCGAAGCGGTGTTCCGCTACCTGCGCTGGCCACGCATCGTCGGCTACACCCTGGTGGGCCTTTTCGCCTCGGCGGCGAGCTTCGACACCAGTGGCTTCCAGATGTCGGTGGTTTTCCGCCGCGCCCTGGAGGTGGCGCTGGCGGTGCTGCTCTTCGAGCTGGGCAGCCGCGTCAATCCCCGCTGGCTCCTTGCCAATCCCTGGCTGGTGGCCACCAGCCTGGCGGAAGCCGGCCTGACCTTCGTCGCCGTGCTCGCCATGGGCACCTACCTGGGCCTGGGGGTGGGCAGCTCCGTGGCGGTGGCGGCGGTCTGCGTGGTCAGCTCGCCGGCGGTAATCATGCGCGTCACCGCCGAAATGAACGCCCGCGGCCAGGTGACGGAACGGCTGCTGCTGCTCTCGGCCCTGAACACCATCTATGCCGTGGTGGCCATCCACGTGCTGCTGGGCATCCTGCAGGAGGTGCAGACGGCTGATCCCTGGAACGCCGCCCTGCAGCCCCTGGGCGTCTTCGCCGCCTCCTTCGTTCTCGCCCTGGTGCTGGCCTTCGCCGTCGGTATCGCCCAGCGCAAGCTGGACCTGGGCGACGAGAATGGCGCCCTGCTCCTCCTCGGCCTGCTCTTCCTGACCCTGGCGCTGGTCCAGATCGCCGGCGCCTCGCCGCTGCTGGTGCCGCTCCTGGCCGGCATCGTGCTGCGCAGCCGCGATCCGAGGCCCCGGCTCTGGCCCCGCCACTTCGGCACCGCCGGCGGTGCCCTGGTGGTGCTGCTCTTCGTGGTCAACGGCATGGCCGTCGACTGGCGCCTCATCGCCGCGGGGGGCGGCGCAGCCCTCGTCCTGCTGGCCCTGCGGGCCGGCGCCAAGATCGGCGCGGCAGTGCTCTTCGGCCGCCTGTCCGGCCTATCCCTGCGCCAGTCCACGGCCCTCGGCGTGGCCCTCCTGCCCATGTCGGGCATCGCCTTCCTGCTCACCGCCAGCCTGCACGCGGCCTTTCCCGAATTCGGCACCCGCGTCGCCTCGGCCCTGGCCGGCGCCATCACGGTCATGGAGATCGTCGGTCCCCTGGCCACCCAATGGGCCCTGAAGGCCTGCCGCGAGGCCAGCTTTCTCGCCAGCGGAGGCCGCCATGCTTGAGTCCTTCGCCGCCTCCCGCTGCCTGACCCTGGGCATCGAACTGGAACTGCAACTGGTCAGCACCTACGACTACGACCTCGTGCCCGCCGCCGCCGACCTGTTGCGCGTCCTCGAGCAGCGCGGCTTCCAGGGCGACGTCAAGCTGGAAATCACCAACAGCATGATCGAGATCGCCACCGGCGTCTGCAACCGCTACGACGACGCCCTCGCCCAGCTCACCGCCCTGCGCGACGGCCTGCTGGACGGTGCCCGCCGGCTCGACATCGGCATTTGCGGCGGCGGCGCCCATCCCTTCCAGCACTGGGGGGAACAGCGCATTTCCGACGGCGCCCGCTTCCAGCACCTGAGCGACCTTTACGGCTACCTGGCCAAGCAATTCACCGTCTTCGGGCAGCACGTGCATATCGGCTGCCCGGGGCCGGACGAGGCGCTCCTGCTGCTGCACGGGCTATCGCGGTACATCCCGCACCTCATCGCCCTGTCGGCCTCGTCGCCCTTCGTCCAGGGCAACGATACCGGCTTCGACTCGGCCCGGCTCAATTCCATCTTCGCCTTCCCCCTGGCCGGCCGCGCGCCCTTCACCCTGACCTGGGCGGAGTTCCAGGATTATTTCGCCAAGATGATGCGCACCGGGGTAGTGAAGAGCATGAAGGATTTCTACTGGGACATCCGCCCCAAGCCCGAATACGGGACCATCGAGGTGCGGGTGATGGACACCCCGCTGACCGTCGCCCGGGCGGCGCAACTGGCGGCGCTGATCCAGACCATCGCCCGCTGGCTGATGATCGAGAAACCCTTTCGCCCCGCCGAGGACGATTACCTGGTCTACACCTTCAATCGATTCCAGGCCTGCCGCTTCGGCCTGGAGGGCATCTGGGTGGACCCGGCCAGCGGCGAGCAGCTTTCCCTGGGCGACGAGACGGCCCGCCTCATCGCCCGCATCGGCCACCATGCGGTGGAGCTGGGCAACGACGCCGCCATCGCCGAACTGGCCAACGACGCCCGCGCCCGCCGCAACGACGCCACCTGGCTGCGGGAGCGGCACGATGCCGATCCCCTGCTGCCGGAACTGGTGCGGCAGCAATGCCAGCGCTGGGCGGCGGCATGAATGCCGGCGACCCACGCCCCCTGCGCATCGGCCTCTCGGCCCGCCTCATGCACCGGCCGCCGGCGGAGCTCAACTTCCCCGGCAAGACCCTGCAATACCTGGAGCAGTCCATTGCCCACTGGGTCATGGCCCACGGGGCTCTGGCCTTCATGGTGCCCACCATCGAAACCGGCGGCGGCGTCCAGCGCCGCTCCATCTCGGTGAAGAGCTACGTCCAGGAACTGGATGCCCTCATTTTGCAAGGTGGCGCCGACATGGCGCCGGAATCCTACGGCATGGCCCCCCTGCGGGACGAATGGCGCGGCGACCGCATCCGCGACCGCTACGAGATCGAGCTGTTCTGGGAATTCGTCATCCAGGGCAAGCCGGTGCTGGGCATCTGCCGTGGTTGCCAGCTCATCAACGTGGCCCTCGGTGGCACCCTCGTCCAGGACATCGCCACCCTGCGGCCGGAAGCCGCCCGCCACGTGGAACCCGAACTCTACGACGCCCACTGGCACGAAGTGGTCATCCTCCCCGCCACCCGCCTCGCCGACATCTACCCCGGCCGCGCCCACGGCCGTGTCATCAGCATCCACCACCAGGCCATCGACCGCCTGGGCAACGACCTGCTGGTGGAAGCGCAGTCGGCGGACGGCATCATCGAAGCCATCCGCTGGAAAGGCGCCGGCTACGTGGCCGGCTTCCAGTGGCACCCGGAATTCCACCGCCAGGGCGACCTCCTCGACAGCACCGCCATCATGCTCGACTTCCTGGCCGCCGCCCGGCAAGCGCGGCAGGATCTGCAGAAAGCCGGATAATCGCCGGATGGACACCCCCGACCTCGCCGCCCTCGCCAAGTGGCCCAATGTCCCCGCCTGCTACGGCTGGCTCTCCCTCGACCGCCGCGGCCGCTGGCGCCTGCAGGGCCAGCCGGTCATCCACGCCGGCCTGATCGCCTTCATCAACCGCCAGTACGGCTGCGACGCGGCCGGCAACTGGTTCCTGCAGAACGGCCCCCAGCGAGTCTTCGCCGCCCTCGCCTACACCCCCTGGATCTGGCGCCTGGGAGCCGACGGCAGTCTCCTCGCCCATACCGGCGAGGCCGCCGGAACACCCCGCGCCGCTTTCGTGGATGAGGAGGGCAGCATCCTGCTCGAAACACCTCGGGGTGTCGGCCTCCTGGACGACCGCGACCTGCCGGCTTTCCTGGCCGCCTGCCGCCTCGCCGACGGAACCCTGGCCACCGAGGAACATCTCATGGCAGCGATGGCGGGCGAACCTGGCGTTCTCTGGCATGCCCTGCCCCTCGCCTTCATCCGCGCCGCCGACGTACCGGCGCGCTTTGCCTTCCAGCCGGACCCGCAGCCATGATCGACCTCTACTACTGGACCACCCCCAACGGCCACAAGATCACCATCTTCCTCGAGGAAGCGGGCCTCCCCTACCGCATCGTCCCGGTCGATATCGGCAAGGGCGAGCAGTTCGCCCCGGATTTCCTGGCCATCTCCCCCAACAACCGCATCCCTGCCATCGTGGACACCGCCCCGGCCGGTGGCGGCCCGGCGGTCAGTGTCTTCGAGTCCGGCGCCATCCTGCAATACCTGGCGGAAAAGACCGGCCGTTTCCTGCCCACCGACCTGCGCGGGCGCACCGAGGCCATGCAGTGGCTCTTCTGGCAGATGGGCGGGCTTGGCCCAATGGCTGGACAGAATCACCATTTCTGCCAGTACGCGCCGGAGCCGATTCCCTACGCCATCGACCGCTACGTCCGGGAGACGGCGCGGCTCTATGGCGTCCTCGACCGGCGCCTGGCCGACCGCGAATTCGTGGCCGGCGACTATTCCATCGCCGACATGGCCATCTACCCCTGGGTCGTGCCCTGGAAGCGGCAGCGGCAGGACCTGGCGGCCTTCGCCCACCTGCAGCGCTGGTTCACCGCCCTGCGGGGCCGCCCCGCGGTACAGCGGGCCTACGCCCGGGCCGAGGAGATCAATCCCGATCCCCAGCCCTTCGACGCCGCCGCCCGACGCATCCTCTTCGGCGGCAGCCCGCCGTGAGCCCCGGCGGCATCGGCGCCGCCCTGGTGGCGATCGCTCTCGGCATCGTCCTCTGGCAGGGCCGGGCCCGCCGCTGCTCCCGTCACCACCGCTGGGCCGGCCGCCTGGCCTGGATGCTGGCGGCCCTTGCCTTCGCTGCCGGCGTCTGGCTGCTCAGCGCCGGTTAAGCCGCGCCCGCCAGGCGGCAACCTCGGGCAGGGTGTCCGCCGGATTTTCTTCCAGGGCCGCTGCCGCCTGGGCCAGGAGCTGGCGCTGGCGGCCCGTCAATTGGCGCGGCACCACTGGCTGCAAATGCACGACGAGGTCGCCGGTCTGGCCCTCGCGCCCCCCCGGGTAACCCTTGCCGGCCAGGCGCAAGGTCCGTGGCCCGGCATCGCCGGCGGCCAGTTCGAGCGTTTCTTCGCCACCGAGAACGGGCACGATCAGGGTACCGCCGGCGAGCAGGCGCAGGACGCTGACCGGAACGGTCACTACCAGATTGCGCCCGGCCAGTTCGAACAGGTCCTGGGGCGCGAGGTGGATGGCCAGGAACAGGTCGCCGGGGGCGAGGTCGCCGCAGCTGGGCTCCCCCTGGCCGGCAAGGCGCAGTTCATCCCCTTCCACGAGTCCCGGCGGCACCGCCACCTCCAGGGCGACATCCGCCTCGTCGCGGCCGCTGCCGCCGCAGTCCGGGCAAATGCGCTCGCTGAAGATGCCCTTGCCGGCGCAGTGGGGACAGGTTTCCAGGCCGTGCCGGGGATGGCGGACGCGGCCGCTGCCGTGACAGGCGTCGCAGAAGCGGGAGCGGCTGATGCCGGCCTCGCCCGTGCCCGCGCAGGTGGCGCAAGGCTTGCCGCGAACGAAAGTGACGGTGCGGCGACAGCCGGCGGCCCCTTCTTCCAGGGTGATTTCCAGGTCGAGGCGGATGTCCGCCGCCCGGGGCGGCTCGGGGGCCGGCTCTACCGCATCCGGCGCCTCGTCCTCACCGCGATTGAGCAGCCAGTCGTAGGCAGCGCGGATCTGCTTGAAGCGTTCCGTCGCCTCGGGGTGGCTGTTGCGGTCCGGATGCCAGGCCATGGCCAGGCGGCGATAGGCGCGCTTGATCTCGGCCGGGCTGGCATCTTCCGCAACGCCGAGAATCGAGAACGCTTCCATGGGCCACCGCAGGGAAAGGGACGGAAAGCAAAAACCCGCGGCGGGCGCGGGTTTGAGCATTTTACTGGCGGAGACGGAGGGATTCGAACCCTCGATGCAGGTTTTGCCCGCATGCTCCCTTAGCAGGGGAGTGCCTTCGACCTCTCGGCCACGTCTCCGTATCCAGGTTCTTACGAGGCGCGGATGATATAGGCTCCGCGCCCCCGGGTCAAACTACAGGATCGTTACTGGTCCAGGCCGAAGGTGCGGTGCAGGACGCGGACGGCCAGTTCCAGGTACTTTTCGTCCAGGACGACGGAAATCTTGATTTCCGAGGTGGAGATCATCTGGATGTTGATGCCGTCATCGGCCAGGGCCTTGAACATCTTGGAGGCGACACCGGGGTGGGAGCGCATGCCGACGCCGACGGCGGAGACCTTGCAGATCTTGTTGTCGCCGGTGACCTCGCGGGCGCCCAGCTTGGTCTTGACGCCCTCGAGGATGGCCATGGCCTTCTGGTATTCGCCGCGGTTCACGGTGAAGGAAAGGTCGGTGGAGCCGTCGTGGCCGACGTTCTGGATGATCATGTCCACATCGATGTTGGCGTCGGCGATGGCGCCCAGGACCTGGTAGGCGATGCCCGGCTTGTCGGGGACGCCCAGGATGGTCAGCTTGGCTTCGTCGCGGTTGAAGGCGATGCCGGAAATGATCGGTTGTTCCATTTGCTTGTCTTCCTCAACAGTGATCAGCGTGCCTTCCCCTTCGTCCTGGAAGCTGGACAGCACGCGCAGTTTGACCTTGTACTTGCCGGCGAACTCGACGGAGCGGATCTGCAGCACTTTCGAGCCGAGGCTGGCCATTTCCAGCATTTCCTCGAAGGTGATGGTGTCGAGCTTCCTGGCTTCCGGCACGACGCGGGGATCGGTGGTGTAGACGCCGTCCACGTCGGTGTAGATCTGGCATTCGTCGGCCTTCAGCGCGGCCGCCAGGGCGACGCCGGAGGTGTCGGAACCGCCGCGGCCCAGGGTCGTGATGTTGCCGTCGGCATCGACGCCCTGGAAGCCGGCGACGACGACGACCATGCCGGCGTCGAGGTCCCGGCGCATGTTGCTTTCATCGATGGAGAGGATGCGGGCCTTGGTGAAGGTGCTGTCGGTGAGGACCTTGACCTGGCCGCCGGTGTAGCTCCTGGCGGGAACGCCGATGTCCTTGAGGGCCATGGCCAGGAGGCCGATGGTGACCTGCTCGCCGGTGGAACAGACTTGGTCCAGCTCGCGGGGATCGGGGTTGGCCTGCACTTCCTTGGCCAGGGCGATGAGCTTGTTGGTTTCGCCGCTCATGGCGGAAACCACCACCACCACCTGGTGCCCCTGGGCATGGAACCTGGCAACGCGCTTGGCGACGTTCTTGATGCGCTCGGGATTGCCCACCGAGGTGCCGCCGTACTTCTGAACAATCAACGCCATATGTATCCGGTTAAACGTTGGAAAAATAAAAAAAGAGGGTGGATTTTACCCCACCCCCGGGCATTTCTGTAGGCAACTTCAGAGCTCGGCCAGGGCCCGCAAATGGGCGCCCACGCTACGGGCCAGGGAGGACATCACGTAGCCGCCCTCGAGCAGGGAGACAATGCGCTTGTCCGAAAACTCGGCCGCCAGCTTCATCAACTGGTCGGTGCACCAGGCGTAGTCCCGCTCCAGGAGTTTGAGGCCGCCCATGTCGTCTTCGTAGTGGCCGTCGAAACCGGCGGAGATGATGATGAGCTGGGGCTTGAATTCCCGCAGGCGGGGCATCCACACCTGGCTCACGGCATCGCGGAATTCCTCGCCGCCGGCCCCGGCCGGCAGGGGCACGTTGCACATGTTGGCCGCCGGCTTGTCGGTGCCGCTGTAGGGATAGAACGGGTGTTGGAAGATGCTGCACATGAGGATGCGGTCATCCCCCGAACAGCAATCCTCGGTGCCGTTGCCGTGGTGCACGTCGAAATCGATGATGGCCACCCGCTCCAGGCCGTGGGCGGCAATGGCATGTTTGGCGGCGATGCTGGCGTTGGCGAAGAAGCAGAAACCCATGGCGTTGCTGCGCTCGGCGTGGTGGCCGGGGGGGCGCACGGCACAGAAGGCGTTCTCCACCTCGCCCTTCATCACTAGGTCCACGGCCATGACGCCGGCCCCTGCCGCCCGCAGTGCCGCCTGCCAGGTGTGGGGGTTCATGGCGGTGTCGGGGTCCAGGTGCACGATGCCCATTTCCGGCGAGGCCCGCTTCAGCCGTTCCAGGTGAGCCGCCGGATGTACCCGCAGGAGCTGTTCGAAGGTGGCGAGCGGCGCGTCGTAATAGACGAAATAGGCGTCGATGCCCTGGGCGATCAGGTGGTCGTTGATGGCGGTGAGACGCTGGGGGCATTCCGGGTGGTGCGAACCCATGTCGTGCAGCAGGCAGTCGCGATGGGTGATGAAGGCCGTGGTAGTCACTGTATTTTTTCTCTCTGCGAACCGGCACCGTAGACGGCACATGCGGTCTTGCCATTATCGTGCCAATCGATTCGCAGCTTCAAGCTTTAGAATTGATGCAGATTCAACTTCCGGAAAGGTTCCGATGCACGGTTCATCCGCCTCCGGCCGCGCTGCCATCGATGCCGCCCTCGCTGCCGCCAATGCCGTCGTCCTGGGCAAGGAACGGGAGGTCCGCCTGGCCGTCGCCTGCCTGCTGGCCCGCGGCCACCTGCTGCTGGAAGACCTGCCCGGCGTCGGCAAGACCACCCTCGCCCACACCCTCGCCCGGCTGCTGGGCCTGCAGTTCTCCCGCATCCAGTTCACCAGCGACCTGCTGCCCGCCGACATCACCGGCGTCTCCCTCTACGAGCGGGACCGCAACGCCTTCCGCTTCCTCCCCGGCCCGGTCTTTTCCCAGCTCGTCCTGGCCGACGAAATCAACCGCGCCACGCCCAAGACCCAGAGCGCCCTGCTGGAGGCCATGGAAGAACGCCAGGTCACCGCCGAAGGCGAAACCCGCCCCCTGCCGGACCCCTTCTTCGTCATCGCCACCCAGAACCCGGCCCACCAGATCGGCACCTTTCCCCTGCCCGAATCCCAGCTCGATCGCTTCCTCATGCGCCTCGAACTGGGCTACCCGGACCGGGCCGCCGAACGGGCCCTGCTCGCCGCCGGCGGCCAGCGCCAGCGGGCCGACGCCCTGGTGCCGGCGCTGCCCGCCGCCGCG
>DAINDE010000032.1:0-47070 GCA_036732025.1 Rhodocyclaceae bacterium | reverse complement strand
TCGCCAGGCTCCATACCAGAAACCCCCTCCAGATACACTCTGGCGGGGGTTTCGCACTTTGGGGAATCCAAGAGCATGCCCCGTAGCCGCCTGGCCGGATTTCGCCGGGTGGCTGTGCTAGAATCCCTAGCGGCGGGTCTCCCCGCATTGCAGGGTGGTGAACCTGGTCAGGTCCGGAAGGAAGCAGCCACAGCCATTGACTGCAAGTGCCGGGGGTAAGGCTCGCCATTTCCTTTTTTCAAGGTGTGGGGCGCATGAGTTATCAGGTTCTCGCGCGCAAGTGGCGGCCGCGCAATTTTGCTACCCTCGTCGGGCAGGAGCACGTGGTGAAGGCGTTGACCCACGCCCTCTCCGAGAAGCGCCTACACCATGCCTATCTTTTCACGGGCACACGTGGCGTCGGCAAGACCACGATCGCCCGCATCCTGGCCAAGTCCCTGAATTGCGAGACGGGTGTCACCGCCACCCCCTGCGGCGTGTGCAGCGCTTGCCAGGAAATCGACGTTGGGCGTTTCGTCGACCTGCTTGAAGTCGATGCGGCAACGAACACCAAGGTCGACGAGATGCGGCAGTTGTTGGAAAACGCTGTCTATGCGCCGACCCGCGGCCGTTACAAGGTCTATGTGATCGACGAAGTGCATATGCTCTCGAATTCGGCCTTCAATGCCATGTTGAAGACGCTGGAGGAGCCCCCAGAACACGTCAAGTTCATCCTGGCGACCACGGATCCGCAGAAGATTCCTGTCACGGTATTGTCCCGTTGCCTGCAATTCAACCTGAAGCAGATGCCGCCTGCGGCGATCAGCGGGCATCTGGTACGTATCCTTGAGGCCGAGGGGGTCGTCTACGAAACGCCGGCTGTTGCCCTAATTGCGCGTTCCGCCGCGGGGAGCATGCGCGACGCCCTCTCCCTTCTCGACCAGGCCATAGCCCACGGTGCCGGGAAGGTGGAGGAGGGGCAGGTGCGGGACATGCTCGGGACGGTGGATCTCGACTATCTCTATGCCATCTTGGATGCCTTGGCGGAAGGCGAGGCAGCCCGGCTGGTTTCGATCGCCGACAGCATGGCCTTGCGCAGTCTTTCCTTCGGTAGCGCCTTGCAGGAACTGGCAGCGTTGTTGACCCGGATCCAGGTGGTGCAGTGTGCCGTTCAGGCCATGGCAGAAGACGATCCTGAGGCGCCTAGGTTGCGGGAGGCGGCGGAGGCCTTTTCCCCGGAGTTCGTGCAGCTCGCCTACCAGATTGCAGTGCATGGCCGTGACGAGATGGCCATGGCACCGGATGAATATGCCGGGTTCGTCATGACCCTGCTGCGCCTGCATACCTTCTATCCGCAGACCGGGGGCGGAACAGAGTTTTTGCCCACCAGAAGCAAGGAAGTTGCGGCGGAGAAGGTCGTGGGCCGGCCGACTGCCAGCGCGGATGTCGCCCCGCAGATGCCCGCCGGCCCGCGTCCAGCGCCTGTCTCGGCTGGGGGGGACGGTGCCTGGCGGACGATGATCGATGCCATGCAACTCGGGGGGATGGCCCGGGAGCTCGCCCAGCATTGTGAGTTGAGGAGTCTCACCGAGGGCGTTTGCGTGTTGCGCCTGGCGCCGGTCCACCGTCACCTGCAGATGAAGGCGGCCCAGGACAAGCTCCAGGAGGCGCTGGCGGCACACCTGGGGCGGGCGGTGCAGATGCGAATCGAACTGGCGGAGGTCGAGTCGGCCACGCCGGCCGCGGTGGCGCAGCAGGAGAAGCGGGAGCGCCAGGAGCGGGCTGTCGCCGCCATCGAGCGTGATCCCTTTGTCCGGGACGTGATCGACACCTTCGATGCGTCCCTGGTGGAATCGTCCATAAAACCTCTTGCCTGATGGAGATATCGAAATGATGAAAGGTGGACTGGCGGGCCTGATGAAACAGGCGCAGATGATGCAGGACAACATGAAGAAGGCCCAGGAGCAGTTGGCCCAGACCGAAGTGGAGGGGCAGAGCGGCGCCGGCATGGTCAAGGTGGTCATGACCTGCGCCCATGACGTGCGCCGGGTGAGCATCGATCCGTCGGTCATGGATGACCGGGAGATGCTGGAGGACCTGATCGCGGCCGCGGTCAACGATGCCGTGCGCCGGGGCGAAGCGCTTTCCCAGGAGAAGATGGCCGGATTCACCTCCGGGCTGAATCTCCCGCCCGGGTTCAAGCTACCGTTCTAAGTGGGACCTTCCAGCCTCGAAGCCCTTGTCGAGGCCCTGCGCTGCCTTCCCGGCGTCGGTCCGAAGTCGGCCCAGCGCATGGCTTACCACCTGCTGCAACGGGATCGTGCGGGCGCGGGGCGCCTGGGCGACGCGCTGCAGCATGCGCTTGCTTCCCTTCGCCATTGCCAGCGCTGCAACAATTTCACCGAGGACGAAATCTGCGAGCGCTGCCTGTCGCCACGACGGGACCACGGGGTGCTTTGCGTCGTCGAAACGCCGGTGGACATGAACATGATGGAGCAGTCCCTGGCCTACCAGGGGTTGTATTACGTCCTCATGGGGCGCATCTCGCCGCTGGACGGCATCGGCCCGCGGGAACTCGGGCTGGACCGTCTGCTGGCGCGGGCCCGGGACGGGGTCGTGCGGGAGGTTGTCCTCGCCACGAACTATACCAACGAAGGAGAGGCCACCGCCCACTACATCACCGCCATGCTGCGGCCCCATGGCATTGCGGTGACCCGCATCGCCCGCGGCGTACCTGTCGGCGGCGAGCTGGAATACGTGGATAGCGGCACGCTAGCCCAGGCCCTGCGGGAGCGGCGGGCCTGCGGAGACTGAATTCCCTTGGAGTGACGGCTTCTATAGCTAGTTCCCTTGGCGTATAATTACGCGTTTAATTTTTTTATCCCATTCAATTCCTTTAGGGGTCAGCGTTATGAGCAATCAAGGAAAAATGGACTGCGGCAGGCGGCGTTTGATCGTCGCAACCGCAGCCGTTGGCGGGGCAGGTGCGGTCGCCGCACTGGTGCCTTTCGTCTCCAGCTTGTTGCCGTCCGAGCGTGCCAAGGCTGCAGGTGCTCCGGTCGAAGTGGATATCGGCAAGCTGGAGCCGGGCCAGATGATGACGGTGGAGTGGCGCGGCAAGCCAGTCTGGATCATCAATCGCAACAAGGACATGCTCGAGACGCTGCCCAAGCTGGACGACGCGGTTGCCGACCCCAAGTCGGAAAAGAATCAGCAACCCGAGTACGCTCGCAACGAAACCCGCTCCATCAAGCCGGAAATCATGGTGGTGGTCGGCATCTGTACCCACCTGGGCTGCTCTCCCTCCCAGAAGTTCAAGAAAGGTGCTGAAGAAGGCATGATGGCCGATTGGCTGGGCGGCTTCCTCTGCCCCTGCCACGGCTCGACCTTCGATTTCGCCGGCCGCGTCTACAAGGCCAAGCCCGCGCCGACCAACCTCGAGGTCCCGCCGCACTACTACCTGTCCGACAGCCGCATCCTGATCGGCGAAGACAAGAAGGGAGCTTAACAAATGGCTGCTGGCAATTTCGAAAAATACAAGTCCGACGGTTCCCTGGGCGGCAACCTGCTGGAGTGGGTCGATGCCCGCTTCCCGGCCACCTCCATGTGGAAGGGCCACCTGTCAGAGTACTACGCCCCCAAGAATTTCAATTTCTGGTACTTCTTCGGCTCCCTGGCGCTGCTGGTGCTGGTCATCCAGATCGTCACCGGCATCTTCCTGGTCATGCACTACAAGCCGGATGCGGCGCTCAATGCCAACGGCGTGCCGGTTGCCTTCGCTTCCGTCGAGTACATCATGCGCGACGTGCCGGGTGGCTGGCTGATCCGCTACATGCACTCCACCGGTGCTTCCGCCTTCTTCATCGTGGTGTATCTGCACATGTTCCGCGGCCTGCTCTACGGCTCCTACCGGAAGCCCCGCGAGCTGACCTGGCTGTTTGGCGTTGGCATCTTCCTGTGCCTGATGGGCGAGGCCTTCTTCGGTTATCTGCTCCCCTGGGGCCAGATGTCCTACTGGGGCGCCCAGGTGATCGTGAACCTGTTCTCCGCCATTCCCGTCGTCGGTCCGGATCTGTCCATCCTCATCCGCGGCGACTTCGTGGTGGGTGATGCGACCCTGAACCGTTTCTTCTCCTTCCACGTCATCGCCTTCCCGCTGGTCCTGCTGGGCCTGGTGGCCGCCCACGTGCTGGCCCTCCACGAAACCGGCTCCAACAACCCGGACGGCATCGAGATCAAGGCCAACAAGGACGAGAACGGCATCCCCCGCGACGGCATCCCCTTCCACCCCTACTACACGGTGAAGGATATCGTCGGCGTGGTGGTCTTCCTGATGGTCTTCTCCGCGGTCATGTTCTTCGCCCCGGAAGGCGGCGGCTATTTCCTCGAGACGCCGAACTTCTATCCGGCCGACCCCCTCAAGACGCCGCCGCACATCGCTCCCGTCTGGTATTTCACGCCCTACTACTCCATCCTGCGCGCCATGGTCTGGAACTTCTTCGGACTCGACGCCAAGTTCTGGGGCGTGGTGGCCATGGGGGCCTCGGTGGTGGTGTTCGCCTTCCTGCCCTGGCTCGACCGCAGCCCGGTCAAGTCGATCCGCTACCGCGGCCCGATCTACAAGACCATGCTGACCATCTTCGTCATCTGCTTCTTCATCCTCGGTTACCTGGGTACCCAGTCGCCGTCCTTCTGGGGTGAGAAGATTTCCCAGGTGTGCACGGTGTTCTATTTCGGCTTCTTCCTCGGCATGCCCTGGTGGTCCCGCATGGACAAGTTCAAGCCGGTTCCTGAACGTGTGACGATGAAGTGAGGATGCACAACATGAAAAAATTCCTGATCGCATTGCTCTTCGCGCCGCTGCTGGCCTTTGCCAGCTCGGGCAACGTCCACCTCGACAAGTGGCCCGGCTCGGTGAGCGACAAGGCTGCCCTGCAGAACGGCGCCAAGCTGTTCGTCAACTATTGCCTCAACTGCCACGGTGCCTCCTACCTGCGCTACAAGAACCTGATGGAACTCGGGCTTACCGAGCAGCAGGTCAAGGACAACCTGATGTTCACCTCCGACAAGATCGGTGGACTGATGGCCGTGGCCGCCCGTGCCGACGAGCAGAAGCAGTGGTTCGGCGCCACCCCGCCCGACCTCACCATCATCGCCCGCGCCCGCGGCGATGCAGGTGCGCCCAAGGCCGGCGCCGACTGGCTCTACACCTACCTGCGTTCCTTCTACCGCGACGAGAAGCGTCCCACCGGCTGGAACAACGTGGTCTTCGAGAACGTCGGCATGCCCCACGTGCTCTATGGCCTGCAGGGGCAGCAGGTGCTCAACCATGAGACCCACAAGCTGGAACTGGCTGTCCCCGGCCAGATGCCGCCGGCCGAATTCGACAAGGCCGTATCCGACCTGGTCGGTTTCCTGGTCTGGGCCGGCGAGCCCCAGCAGGAATTCCGCCAGACCCTCGGCTACTTCGTCCTGGCGTTCCTGGCCGTGCTCTTCGTGGTGTCCTACGCCCTGAAGAAGGAATACTGGAAAGACGTGCACTGATCCATCCCGGATCAGTCCGCGGCATCGCCGGTTCGACGGGTTCGGACCGGCGATGCCGAATCGCTTTTTGAGGCCTAGCAAACATGATGAACCTCTACTCTGGCACCACCTGCCCTTTCAGCCACCGCTGCCGCATCGTCCTCTACGAAAAGGGGATGGATTTCCAGGTCATCGACGTGGACATGTTCAACAAGCCCGAGGACCTGGCGGTCATCAATCCCCATAACCGGGTGCCGGTGCTCGTCGAGCGGGATCTGATCCTGTTCGAGCCCAACATCATCAACGAGTACATCGACGAACGCTTCCCCCATCCGCAACTGATGCCGGCCGATCCCATCATGCGCGCCCGGGCGCGCCAACTGCTGGTCGGCATGGAGCGGGAGATCTTCGCCCACATCGAGCCCATCGAGAAGAATCTCAAGTCGGCCGACAAGGCACGCCAGGAGATCAAGGCCCGCCTCACCGAGATCGTGCCCATCTTCACCAAGCAGAAATTCATGCTCGGCGACGAGTTCTCCATGCTCGACGTGGCCATCGCGCCGTTGCTGTGGCGCCTCGATCACTACGGCATCGACCTGGGCAAGAGCGCTGCGCCCCTCATGAAATACGCTGAGCGCATCTTCAGCCGCCAGGGCT
Source organism: Rhodocyclaceae bacterium (assembly GCA_036732025.1). Lineage (GTDB taxonomy): Bacteria > Pseudomonadota > Gammaproteobacteria > Burkholderiales > Rhodocyclaceae > SSSZ01. The sequence goes on along the minus strand of DAINDE010000032.1, from coordinate 40,911 downwards.
TCATCGATGCCCTGACGCCTTCCGAAAAGGCCATGCGCAAGTAAGGCATGGCGCTTCCTTCCACCAAACCCTACCTGCTGCGCGCCATCTGGGAGTGGTGCACCGACAACGGCTTCACGCCCTACGTGGCGGTGGTGGTCGACGAGCGGACCCGGGTGCCGCGGGAGTTCGTGCGGGATGGCCAGATCGTGCTCAACATCGGCTCGACCGCCACCAACAAGCTGCAGATGGGCAACGAGTTCATCGAGTTCCAGGCCCGCTTCGGCGGCGTCGCCCGGGAACTGTCGGTTCCCGTCGTCCAGGTAGCGGCCATCTACGCCCGTGAGAACGGCGCCGGCATGGCGTTCGAGGTGGGGGAGGAAACCGGGGCGGCACCCGAGCCCCTGGCCAGCGACCCCGGCGGGCCGGTAGCGGAGCCGCCGTCCGAACCGGAGCCGCCCGAACCGCCGCGCCCCGAAGGTGGGCGTCCGAAGCTGCAGCGCATCAAATAGGCGCCCCCTCCGGCTAAGACGCACCAGAATTGGGCGGATCAGTGACTGATCCGCCCAATTTCATTTCTAAGTCATTGTTTTTCCGTTGTGGCATGTCTGTTGCTGAAGGATGGCCGGAGAAAAAGTCATGAAACTGGAAACCCGATCCACCTGTTGCTATTGCGGCGTCGGTTGCGGCGTCATCATCGAGAGCGAGGACGACCGCATCGTCGGCGTCCGCGGCGATCCCGACCACCCGGCCAACCGGGGCCGGTTGTGCACCAAGGGCGCATCGCTCCATTTGACGGCCCGGCCCGAATACCGCCTGCTCTACCCGGAACTGCGCAGCCGGCGCGGTGCCGAGGGCCGGCGCGCCTCCTGGGATGAAGCCCTGGACCATGCCGCCGGGCGCTTTGCCGAGATCATCCGCAGCCATGGCCCGGATGCCGTCGCCTTCTATATCTCCGGGCAGCTGCTCACCGAGGACTATTACGTCTTCAACAAGCTGGCCAAGGGGCTCGTCGGCACCAACAACGTCGATACCAATTCCCGCCTCTGCATGTCGTCCGCCGTCGCCGGCTACAAGCAGACCCTGGGCGCCGACGCGCCGCCTTGCAGCTACGAGGACATCGGCCTGGCGAAGGTGATCTTCATCGCCGGCGCCAACCCAGCCGTCGCCCATCCCATCGTCTATCGCCGGGTCGAAGACGCCAAGGCGACCAACCCCGACCTCAAGATCATCGTCGCCGACCCCCGCCGCACCGAATCGGCGGCCCTGGCCGACCTGCACCTGCCCCTGCGGCCAGGCACCGACATCGCCCTCTTCAACGCCATGCTCCACGTCCTCATCGCCGAGGACCTTGTCGATCGCGACTACATCGCCGCCCATACCGAGGGCTTCGCGCAACTCGAAGAGATCGTCGCTGCCTTCACGCCCGCGGCAGCCGCCGCCATCTGCGGCATCCCCGCCGAGGACATCGTCAAGGCCGCCCGCTGGTTCGGGGAATCGGGAGCTTCGCTCTCCCTCTACTGCCAGGGGCTCAACCAGTCAGCCCATGGCACCCACAACAACGCCGCCCTCATCCACCTGCATCTGGCCACCGGCCAGATCGGTCGTCCCGGCGCCGGCCCCTTCTCCCTCACCGGCCAGCCCAACGCCATGGGCGGCCGCGAGGTCGGCGGGCTGGCCAACCTTCTCTCGGCCCACCGGGACCTTGCCAATCCGGCCCATCGTGTGGAAATGGCCCGCTTCTGGGGGGTGCCCTACGTGCCGACGCGGCCCGGTAAATCGGCCATCAACCTCTTCAAGGCGCTCAAGAGCGGGGAAGTCAAAGCCGTCTGGATCGCCTGTACCAACCCGGCCCAGTCCCTGCCGGAGCAGGCGGAGGTCCGCGAGGCCCTGGCCCAGGCCGAGTTCGTCGTCCTCCAGGAAGCCTACCGCAACACCGATACCGCCGCCTTTGCCGACCTGCTCCTGCCCGCCACGTCCTGGGGTGAGAAGGAAGGTACCGTCACCAATTCCGAACGCCGCATCTCCCGCGTCTGCAAGGCCGTGCCGGGGCCCGGCGAAGCCCGCCACGACTGGGCCATCGCCGTCGACTTCGCGCGCCGTCTCGGCCGTGCCCTCGACCACCCCGGGGCGGAGCGCCTGTTTCCCTACGGGAACCCGGAAAGCATTTTCGAAGAGCACCGGGAAAGCACCCGGGGCCGCGACCTGGATATCACCGGGCTCTCCTACACCATGCTCGAAACCTCGGGGCCCCAGCAGTGGCCCCTTCCCGCCGGTGCCGCCACCGGCAAGGAGCGCCTGTACGAGGACGGCGTCTTCCCCACCGCCACGGGCAAGGCCCGCTTTGTCCCGGTGGAGCACCGGGGTACGGCCGATGCGCTCGACGGCGCCTATCCCATCAGCCTGATCAGCGGCCGCATGCGCGACCAGTGGCACGGCATGAGCCGTACAGGGACGGTTCCCCGCCTCTACAACCTCGAGGACGAGCCGGCCATCGCCATGCATTCCTGCGACATGCGCCACCGGGGTATCGAGCCCGGGGATCTGGTGCGCGTCACCAACGGGCGCGGCGAGGTTTGCCTGCGGGCCCGCCACGGCGAGGGGCTGCAGCGCGGCCGGGCCTGGTTGTCCATGCACTGGGGTAGCCAGTTCATGGCTTCGCCGGGAGCCAATGCCCTGACGCCTTCCGCCCTCGACCCCTATTCGTCGCAACCGGAGCTCAAGCACGCGGCGGTGCAGATCACCAAGGTGGAACTGCCCTACCCCCTGGCGGTGATCCGGCGCTGTGCCGACGCCGGCGAGGCGCTGCTCATGATGGAGCGGGCGCGGCCGCTGCTGGCGGCCTTCCCCTACGCCACCATCGGCCTCTACGGGCGCTCCAGCCCGCTGGTGGTCTTCCGCGCCGCCACCACCGGGGTGGTGCCGGAGGAGCGTCTGGCGGAGATCGACCGGGTCTTCGAACTCGCCACGGAAGAAGGGGCCATCGTCTTTTCCGATCCCCGGCGCGGCATCGCCAAGAAAGCCATTGCCGAAAGTGGCCGGCTGCTGGGTGTCCGCCTGGCCGGCGAAACCCTGGCCCTGGAATGGCTGCGCGGCGCCATGGCCGAGGACGAGCTGGACGCCAGCCTCATCCGCTTCGCCCTGGCGCCCACCGCCAAGCCACCCGCCACCGTTGCGCCGCGCAACATCGTCTGCAAGTGCGCCGACGTGAGCGACGTGCAGATCCACGACGAAGTGGCCAAGGGCAATTCTTTCGGACAATTGCAGGAAAAACTGAAGTGTGGAACCTTCTGCGGTTCCTGCGTGCCAGAAATCAAGCGCATGGTGGCGGATGGCGCCCACAAGGAAGCGGCCTGAAGCCAGACGGCGACAAGGAGACGAATGATGAGTTACACCCAGTACATCAAGGAAGTAGGGCGGGGGGCCGAAGGCTCCCGCGACCTCGCCTGCGGGGATGCCCGCCAGCTCTACGCCGCCATGCTGGACGGCGGCGTGCCCGACTTGGAACTGGGCGCCCTCATTCTCGGCTTCCGTGTCAAGGGCGAGACCGCTGAGGAAATGCTGGGCTTCCTGCAGGCTGCCGGCGAGCGCACCAATCTCCTGCATGCGCCCCAGCGGCGGGTCCGACCGGTGGTGCTGCCCAGCTACAACGGCGCCCGCAAGGAGGCCAACCTGACCCCGTTGCTGGCCCTCCTGCTCAAGCGCTTCGGCGTGCCGGTATTGGTCCACGGCCCCCTGGAAGGCTTCGGACGGGTCACCAGCGCCCACATCTTCCGCGAACTGGGCATCATGCCCAGCGCCTCCGTCACCCAGGCCCAGGCCGCCCTCGACGAGCGCGGGCTGGCCTTCCTGCCTATCAGCGGCCTCTGTCCGGGCCTGGCCAACCTGCTGGCCCTGCGTGCCCGCCTGGGCGTGCGCAACAGCGCCCACAGCCTGGTCAAGATGCTCGACCCCTTCGGCGGCGAGGGCGTGGTGGTGGCGCCGGCGACCCATCCGGCCTTCATTGATCTCATGCGCGACGTGCTCGCGGCGACCGGCGGGCGCTCCCTGCTGTTGCGGGGGACCGAAGGGGAACCCTTCGCCAACCCCAAGCGGCGGCCGCGCCTGGAATACATCCACGAGGGCCAGTGCGACATCCTCTTCGAAGCCGAGCACGACAGCCTCAAGGCCCTGCCCAACCTGCCGGACGGCGCCGATGCCGCCGCCACCGCCCAATGGACCCGGCGGGTGCTCGACGATCATCTGGCGCTGCCGCTGCCCATCGCCAACCAACTCGCCTGCTGCCTCTACGCCTGCGGCTACGCCGAGGACGTTAACCAGGCCAAGGCCATTGTCGCCGTCGAGGGCAATGGCCTGGCGGTGACGCCGGCCTGACCGGCGTCGGTATCGGCGGCCCGGCCGATAAGGCCGCCAAGCCGCACCGCCTTGGGGTATTTCGCCCCATGATGGTGCGTCGCACAAAAGGCCGGAGTCGGTAACTCCATTGAAAACAAGGCTTTGTGTCGCTGGCACGCCGATTGCAAAAGCATAGGTGACAGCGAAAGGGCCGCCAACGAGGGCGGTCGGGGCCCAGGGTCCCTATGGCAACGACGTCATGCGCTGAACTGAACAAGTTCGCCCCCAACGGGTAATTGCATTGATGGAGTCGCCAATAATGAGCAAACCTCGCCTCGTCATGATCGGCAATGGTATGGCCGGTGTCCGTACCGTCGAAGAGCTGTTGAAGATCGCGCCGGATCACTACGACATCACCATTTTCGGCGCCGAGCCCCACCCCAACTACAACCGTATCCTGCTCTCGCCGGTGCTGGCCGGCGAAATGACGGTCCAGGAGATCATCCTCAACGAACTGGACTGGTACAAGCAGAACGGCATCAACCTGCACGTCGGCAAGAAGGTGGTGAAGATCGACCGCGTCAAGCGCCAGGTCGTCGCCGAGGACGGCACCGTCGAATCCTACGACCGCCTGCTGCTGGCCACCGGCTCCAACCCCTTCATGCTGCCCATTCCCGGCAACGACCTGCCCGGCGTCATCGGCTACCGCGACATCAAGGATACCGACGAGATGATCGAGGCGGCCAAGCTGCACAAGCACGCCGTGGTCATCGGCGGCGGCCTGCTCGGCCTTGAGGCCGCCAACGGCCTCAAGCTGCGCGGCATGGATGTCACCGTGGTGCATATCTCCCCGTGGCTGCTGGAGCGCCAGCTCGACGAAGTCGCCGGCAAGATGCTGCAGAAATCCCTGGAGGACCGGGGTCTCAAGTTCCTCATGGAAAAGCAGACGGAAGCCCTCATCCAGGGCGAATCCGGCCGCGTCGCCGCGGTGCGCTTCAAGGACGGCATGCAGATCCCCGCCGACCTGGTGGTGATGGCCGCCGGCATCCGCCCCAACTACGCCCTGGCCGAATCCGCCGGCATCTACTGCAACCGCGGCATCGTGGTGAACGACACCATGCAGACCTACGACCCGAAGATTTACGCGGTCGGTGAATGCGTCAGCCACCGCGGCATCGCCTACGGCCTGGTGGCACCCCTCTTCGAGCAGGCCAAGGTCGCTGCCAACCACCTGGCGGGCTACGGTATCGGCCGCTATACCGGCTCGGTGACCTCCACCAAGCTCAAGGTCACTGGCATCGACCTCTTTTCCGCCGGCGACTACATGGGCGGCAAGGGCACCGAGGAAATCGTCCTCAACGACCCGGCCGGCGGCGTGTACAAGAAGCTGGTGATCAAGGAAAACAAGCTGGTCGGCGGCGTCCTCTACGGCGACACCGCCGACGGCGCCTGGTACTTCCAGCTCCTGAAGGATGGCCGCGACATCCATGACATCCGCGACCACCTGCTCTTCGGCCAGACCGCCGACACCGGCGCCGGCCACCAGGGCCAGACCAAGGCGGCCATGATGGCCGACTCGGCCGAGGTCTGCGGCTGCAACGGCGTCACCAAGGGCACCATCGTCAAGGCCATCAAGGAGAAGGGCCTCTTCACCCTGGACGAAGTCAAGAAGCACACCAAGGCGGCTTCCTCCTGCGGTTCCTGCGCCGGCCTGGTCGAGCAGATCCTCGCCTCCACCATCGGCGGTGCCTACACCCCGGCGGCGTCCGCCAAGAAGCCCATGTGCGGCTGCACCGACCGCAGCCACGACGACGTCAGGAAGGCCATCCGCGACCACAAGCTGACCTCCATTCCCGAGGCCATGGCCTTCCTGGAGTGGAAGAGCCCCAACGGCTGCGACAAGTGTCGCCCGGCGCTGAACTACTACATGATCTCCACCTGGCCCCACATCGCCAAGGACGATTCCCAGTCGCGCTTCATCAACGAGCGGGTGCACGCCAACATCCAGAAGGACGGCACCTACTCGGTGGTGCCGCGGATGTGGGGCGGCCTCACCACGCCGGCCGAGCTGCGCGCCATCGCCGACGTGGCCGAGAAGTACCAGGTGCCCACCGTCAAGGTCACCGGCGGCCAGCGCATCGACCTCCTGGGGGTGAAGAAGGAAGATCTGCCCCTCATGTGGGCCGATCTCAACAAGGCCGGCCTGGTTTCCGGCCACGCCTACGGCAAATCCATCCGTACCGTGAAGACCTGCGTCGGCGCCGAGCACTGCCGCTTCGGCACCCAGAAATCCATGACCATGGGGGTCAAGCTGGAGAAGATGCTGTTCGACATGTACGCCCCCCACAAGGTCAAGCTGGCCGTCTCCGGCTGCCCCCGCAACTGTGCCGAAGCCGGCATCAAGGACGTCGGCGTCATCGGCGTCGATTCCGGCTACGAGATCTACGTGGCCGGGAACGGCGGCATCAAGACCGAAGTCGCCCAGTTCCTGGTCAAGGTCAAGACCGACGAGGAGGTGATGGAGTATTCCGGCGCCTTCCTCCAGCTCTACCGCGAAGAAGGCCACTACCTGGACCGCACCTGCCACTACGTGGAGCGGGTCGGCCTCGACTACATCAAGAGCAAGGTGGTCGAGGACGAGGAGAACCGCAAGGCCCTCTACGCCCGCCTGCTGGACTCCCTCAAGGACGCCAAGGATCCCTGGGCCGAGCGGGTGGCCGGCAAGCAGAAGCACGAATTCGAAATTCTGGAAGTTTGAGGAGAGAGCAATGAGCGACTGGAAACAAGTCTGCAGCCTGGAAGACATCCCCCGGCTCGGATCCCGGGTGATCCGGCACCATGAGGACGGCGGCGTCATCGACATCGCCATCTTCCGCACCCAGGGCGAGGTCTTCGCCCTGCGCAACAAATGCCCCCACAAGGGCGGTCCCCTCTCCGAGGGCATCGTCCACGGCAAGCAGGTGACCTGCCCGCTGCACGGCTGGAAACTCTATCTGGAAACCGGCGAGGCGGTCGCCCCCGACGTCGGCTGCGCCCGCCGCTACCCGGTCAAGGTCGAGAACGGCACCGTCTTCATCCAACTCTGAATCGGAAATCTCACTCCATGGACAAGAAAGCCTTCCTCAAGGCCGGCCACACGCCCACGCTGTTCGCCGCCTTCCTCTTCTTCGACCTGGCCTTCATGGTCTGGGTGCTGCTGGGCCCCCTGGGGGTCGCCATCGCCAAGGATCTCGGCCTTTCCCACGCCCAAAAGGGCCTGATGGTGGCTACCCCGGTCCTGGCCGGTGCCATCCTGCGCATCGTCATGGGCATCCTGGTGGACCGCCTGTCGCCCAAGAAGGCCGCCACCATCGGCCAGCTGGTCGTCATCGGCGCCCTGGCCTACGCCTGGGTGGCCGGCATCCACTCCTATGCCGAAGTGCTGATCCTCGGCTGTTTCCTGGGCGTGGCCGGCTCGTCCTTCGCCGCCGCGCTGCCGCTGGCTTCCCGCTGGTATCCGGCGGAGCACCAGGGCACCGCCATGGGCATCGCCGGCGCCGGCAACTCCGGCACCGCCCTGGCCGCGCTCTTCGCCCCCGGCCTGGCCGCCGCCTTCGGCTGGGGCAACGTCTTCGGCCTGGCGCTGATTCCGCTGGTGATCGTCTTCTTCATCTTCATCGTCCTCGCCAAGGACGCCCCCAACCCGCCGCCGCCCAAGAAGCTGGCCGAGTACCTGGCCGTGCTCAAGGACAAGGACGCCTGGTGGTTCATGTTCTTCTACTCGGTCACATTCGGCGGCTTCGTCGGCCTGGCCTCTTCCCTGGTCATCTACTTCAACACCCAGTACGGGCTGGACCCCAAGATGGCGGGCTTCTTCACCGCCGGCTGCGTCTTCGCCGGTTCCCTGGTCCGCCCCATCGGCGGCAACGTGGCCGACCGCATCGGCGGGGTGAAGTCCCTCACCGGCATGTACATCCTGGCCGCCATCTTCCTCACCATCGTCAGCTTCGGCCTGCCGGAAGCCTGGATGGCGCTGATCGTCTTCGTCTGCGCCATGCTGGCCCTGGGCATGGGCAACGGTGCCGTGTTCCAGCTGGTGCCCCAGCGCTTCAAGAAGGAAATCGGCGTCATGACCGGGCTGGTCGGCATGGCCGGCGGCGTCGGCGGCTTCTACCTGGCTTCCAGCCTGGGCTACGCCAAGCAGGTCACCGGCAGCTACCAGATGGGCTTCCTCATCTTCGCCGGCCTCGCCGTGCTCGCCCTGGTCGGCCTGACCGGCGTCAAGACCCGCTGGCGCACCACCTGGGGCGCCAGCCACCTGACCACCGCGAAGATCTGAGTTCTGCGGTAAAGTCGGCGGGAGGGCAACCTCCCGCCTTTTTTGTTTGGAAAACGCCATGCCCCTTTCCGTCGCCGTCGGCTACGCCTCCCTCACCGGTCCCCGGGAACGCAACGAGGATTACTGCGGCGTCGTCACCCCCGATGGCGCCGACCTGGACAACAAGGGCGTGCTGGCGGCGGTGGCCGACGGCATCGGCGGCCACCGGGGCGGACGGGAGGCTGCCGAGTACAGCGTCCGCGGCCTCCTGGCAGACTACTACGCCACCCCCGACACCTGGAGCGTGGCCCGGGCCATCGAGACCGTCACCACGGCGCTCAACCGCTGGGTCATCGCCGAGGCCGGCCGCAACGCCGAGCTGGCGGGCATGGCCACCACGCTTTCGGCCCTGGTCCTGCGGGGCCGTCGCTACACCATCGCCCATATCGGAGACAGCCGCATCTATCGGTTGCAGGACGGCCGCCTGGCGCCGCTGACGGTGGATCACACCTGGGAACACCCGGAACTCAACAACGTGCTGTCCCGGGCCATCGGCCTCGACCCCCGGGTGCTCATGGATTTCGCCGACGGCGAACTGGCCGAGGGGGACCGTTTCCTGCTCGTTTCCGACGGCGTTTGGGGCATCCTCCCCGACGCCCTGATGGCCGACGTGCTGCTCGACCACCCCGAACCCCGGGGCGCCGCCGCCGCGCTGACCAGCCTGGCGCTGGCCCAGGGCGGCCACGACAACGCCACGGCGGTGGTGGTGGACGTGCTGGCGCTGCCCGCCGAGAACCTGCGCGACAGCCTCGACCGGGACGCCCGCCTGCCCCTGCCGCCGCGCCTGAAACCCGGCCACGAGCTGGACGGCCTGGTGGTGGACGAGGTGCTGCACGACGCCCGGGAGACGCTCCTCTACCGGGTGCACGACGCCCGCAGCGGCCAGCCGCTGGTGCTCAAGACCCTGCAGCCCGTGCTGGAGGGCGACGAGACGGCCATCGCCAACCTGCTCATGGAAGAATGGCGGGCCCGGCGTGTGGTGTCGGCGGCCTTTCCCCAGGTGCTGCCCTGCGAGCAGAAGAGCTGCCTCTATTACCTGATGACCTGGCACGCCGGGGCCACCCTGCAGGCCCGCCTGGACGCCGGCCAGCACTTTCCGGCGGCGGAGGCGGTGCGCCTGGGCATCGCCCTGCTCAAGGCCATCGCCGTCCTGCACCGCCTGGACATCGTCCACCGGGACATCAAGACCGACAACATCCACCTCGGCCAGGATGGCGTCCTCCGCCTCCTCGACCTGGGCGTCGCCCTCAGCCTGGGCGAGCACAAGCCCGGGGAGGCCCCCGGCCGGGCCGGCACCCCCTCCTACATGGCGCCGGAGCTGTTCGCCGGCGCCGGGCCGGAACCCGGATTCGACCTTTACGCCGCCGGCGTCACCCTCTATCACCTGCTGACCCGCAAGTATCCCTACGGCGAGATCGAGCCCTTCCAGACCCCCCGCTTCGGCGAGCCGGTCAGGCCGACCCGCTGGCGGCCGGACATCCCCGGCTGGCTGGAGAACGTGTTGCTCAAGGCGGTGGCCCGGGAGAGGAAGGACCGTTTCGAGACGGCGGAGGAATTCCTCCTGGCGCTGGAACGGGGCGCCAGCCGGCCGGTGGCGCTACCCGGGCGGCAGGCCATGATCCAGAAGAACCCGCTGCTCCTCTGGAAAGTGCTGGCGGCCCTCTCCCTGGCCGTCAACCTGGTGCTGCTGGTCGCCCTGTTGCGTTAGACTCGTTCCATGCACCAAGCCCTCATCCTTTTCGCCCACGGCGCCCGGGACCCGGAATGGGCGGCACCCCTCAAGCGCGTGCGGGAAGCCATCGGCACCCTGCAGCCGGGCGCCCGGGTGGAGCTCGCCTTTCTCGAATTCATGGCGCCCAGCCTGTCCGACTGCGTGGCCGCCCTGGCTGCCGACGGAGTCGGGCGCGTCGTCATCCTGCCCATGTTCATCGCCCAGGGCGGGCACCTGAAGCGCGATGTCCCGATCCTCGTCGGCGCATTGCGGGAACGCTTCCCGGCGGTGGACATCCGTCTGGCCGAAGCGGTGGGCGAGAACGAGGCTGTCGTCCGGGCCATGGCGGAGGCGGCCCTCGCGTTGCTCGCCTGAGCAGGCGGCGCGATAATGCCGCCTCGGCGCCGAGGGGGCGCCGGCCTACCGCGTGCCAGGGAGCCACATGCCATCGACCGCCCAGTCCGTCGAGCGGATCGACGAAACTTTCCGTGCCTTGTTCCGGGGCGAATTGCCGGAACGCCTGGCGGCCCTGGAAGCCCAGCTCCAGGCGGTGACCGCCGGCGGGGACGACGAGGCCTTCAACGCCTTCTACCGGGGCATCCACAACATCAAGGGCAACGCCGCCACCTTCGGCTTCCACGCCCTGGTCTCGGTCTGCCACCGGCTGGAGGATCTCCTCAAATACACCGCCCCCGCCGCCCGCAGCGGCGACCCCGCCTTTAGCACGGCTTGCCTGGCGCTGCTGGACCTGATGCCGGAGGCCGTGGCCGACGGCGAGGAAGTCCTCGAACACATCCAGGCCCGGCTGGCGGCAGTGGCGACACCCTGCGAGCAACGGCCCCGGCGGGCCCTGCTCATCGGCGATTCCCGCGCCACGATCGCCCTCTGCCGCAGGCTCCTCGAAGAGCGCGGCTTCGACACGGTGGAGGCCGCGGACGGCTACCTGGCACTGCACCGGGCTTTGACCGAGCCCTTTTCGATCATCATCACCACCGGCCAGGCCAAGCTCCTCAAGGGCGAAGCCCTGGTCGCGGCCCTGCGCCTGTCGGAGTGCCGCAACCGGGGAACCACCGCCGTCGTCCTTTCCTCCGGCGACCGGCCCCCCCGCAGCCACAAGCGGAATACCGATCCCGACCGGATTCTCCCCCGCGACACGCGCCTTCTTCAGGAACTGACGGAAATCCTCGACGGGATCGGCCGCTGATGGCCAGAGTCGCGCAAGTTCTGCTCTGGGAGCCCGATGGGGCGGCGCGGAGCCAGCTTTCGTCGGTCATCGACCTGAGCGGCTGCCTCCTGGCCGTCTGCGCTTCCCCGGCAGACCTTGCGGCGGCGGCCGCCGCCGATCCGGAGGCGAAGGTGATGGCCAGCGCCGACGACCCCGGCGGCCCGCAACTGGCGGCCCGCCTGTCCGCCGCCGGCCACCGGGGCGCCATCCTGCTGCTGGCTTCCCGCCTCGACTTCGCCACGCGGCGGGAGGCGGTTCGCGCCGGGGCCGGCTTCCTGCTGCCGAAGCCGGTGGACCCGGCCCGCCTCCTGCCCATCCTCGAGGGCCAGGCGCGGGCGGAGGAAGCCTCCCCCTACCGGGTCCTCATCGTCGGCGACGACGCCCTGTCCAACCAGTACCATGCCGCCCTCCTGGAGGCCGCGGGCATCGAAGCCGCCACGGCGGCGAGCGGCGAGGAAGCGCTGGTCGTGGTCGAGGCGGGGGCCCCCGACCTGATCCTGCCCGATTATTTCCTGGGGGATTGCACCGGGCCCGAGCTGATCGCCATGTTGCGCAACGACGACCGCCTGGCGTCGCTGCGCGTCGTCATCCTCTCCGCCCGGGATCCCTGCAGCCTGGAAGCCGAGGTGCGCGATGCCCTGGGGGAGGATTTCATCGCCAAGCCGGTGAACCCGGCCGCCTTCGTCAACCTGGTGCGTTCCCGCGCCGCCCACGCCCGTCGGGCGAAACGGCTCAACGACGAGTTGCGCCAGGCCCGCCGCGAGGCCCGGGACGTCCGCCTGGCCATGGACAGCCACGCCATCGTCAGCGTCATCAACGGCGCCGGGGACTTCGCTTACGTCAATGAAGGGTTTTGCCGTACCAGCGGCTACCCGCGGCAAGAACTGCTCGGCCGCAACCACCGCCTGCTCGCTTCGGCCGCCCATTCCGAAGCCTTCTACGCCAACCTCTGGCGTACCCTGGAAAGCGGCCGGACATGGCAAGGCGAGCTTTGCCACCGGGCCCGGGACGGCAGCCTCTACTGGGTCCAGTCCACCATCACCCCCAACCCCGGGGACGACGGCGGCGCCCGGCGCTACGTTTCGGTCAGCACCGACATCACCGTCCAGAAGGAAGTGGCGGCCCGGCTGTCCACCCTCATCGACACCGTCAACGTCGGCCTCGCCTGGACCGACGCCGACGGGCGGGTGCTGGACCTCAATGAGCCCTTCGCCAAACTCCTGGGCTACCCCCGGGAAGCGTTGCTGGCACTGCGCGTCGGCGACCTCGCCCACGCCGACGACCGGGAGGATGCCGGCCGGCAGCTTCGCCGGCTGGCCGCCGGCGAAGCCAGCGTGCGCTTCCAGAAGCGCTATGTGCGCCAGGATGGTGAGGTGGTGTGGGCGGACGTGATGTTTTCCCGCATCGACGATGCCCAGGGGCACATGGTCGGAGCCGCCGGCTCCTTCGCCGATTTCTCGGCCCTGAAGCGCGCCCAGGAAGAGCTGCGCCAGGCCAAGGAGTCCGCCGAGGAAGCCAGCCGCGCCAAGACCGATTTCCTCTCGCGCATGACCCACGAACTGCGGACCCCCCTCAACGCCATTCTCGGTTTTGCCCAACTGCTTGAAAGCGACCCCGCGGACCGCCCCACCGCCGGGCAGGCCGAAAGCCTGGGGCAGATCCAGCGGGCCGGCTGGCACCTCCTCGACCTCATCAACGAAGTCCTCGACCTCGCCCGCATCGAAGCCGGCCGGCTGGAGGTTTCCCCTGTCGATTTCCCCCTGGCCGACATTGTCGCCGACTGCCTGACCCTGGTTTCGCCCCTCGCCTCCCGCTACGGGGTGACGGTGCTCAGCACCCTGGGGGCGGCGCCCCGGGTCCACGCCGACCCCATGCGCCTCAAGCAGGCGGTACTCAACCTTCTCTCGAACGCGGTCAAGTACAACCGGCCGGGCGGCACCGTTCACGTCGAGGGCGTCGCCGTGGCGGAGGGCTGGCGGCTGGACATCAGCGATACCGGCATCGGCATGTCCGAGGCGCAACTGACCAAGCTCTTCGAGCCCTTCACCCGTTTCGCCGAGGACGGCCAGCGGGAAGGCACGGGCATCGGGCTGGCCATCACCAAGCGGCTCATTGAGGCCATGGGCGGGCAAATCGTCGCCCGCAGCCGCCCGGGGGAGGGCAGCACCTTCAGTATCGTCCTGCCGGGGGCCGGGCCGGCGGCGAAAGTCCCCGCCGGCGCCTGAACCATGGCCCCTCTCTTGCTTCTAAACAATCATGCTTAGCGTACTTGTCATCGACGAATCCCGCTCCCGCGCCGGCGAAATCTGCGCCGGCCTGGCCCTGGCCGGCTACCAGGTGGCCGCCATCCTGGCCGATTCGCAGGGGCTGACGGCGGAGGTGGAGAAACTCAAGCCCGACGTCATCCTCATCGACACCGACAGCCCCAGCCGGGATACCCTGGAGCATCTTGCGGCCATGAACAAGAACATGCCGCGGCCCGTCGTCATGTTCACCCAGGCCGAGGGCCAGACTACCATCCGCGATGCCGTCAAGGCGGGGGTTTCGGCCTACGTGGTGGATGGCGTCGACGCCAAGCGCATCAAGCCCATCGTCGAGGTGGCCCGGGCCAGCTTCGAGGAATACCAGGCCTTGCGCAAGGAACTGGACGAGGTTTCGCAAAAGCTTTCCGACCGCAAGCTGGTGGAAAAGGCCAAGGGCGTGCTGATGCGGGCCCGGGGCCTGGACGAGGATGGTGCCTACCACGCGCTGCGCAAGCTGGCCATGGAGCGCGGCCAGCCCATGGTGGCGGTGGCCAAGGACGTCATCGACATGGCCAAGCTCCTGCTCTGACCGGCAGCGGCGAGGCTTCCGGCTCCCCGTTGTTGTGCGCCGGAAGCGGGTGCTGCACTGCAACAGTGCATGGCCCTCCCGGCATTCCGGCCGGGAAAATCCCCCGAAAACCACGTAGTAACAAAGAACTAGTACTTCGGAACTAGGTTGGCACGACCATTGCAGTAGTCCGTACAAACTGCACGGTCAATGGCGGCCGGGCAAGCAGCCGGCGGGGCGTTCCCGCCCGGCTCAACGGACAAAGGCGTCCATCCCAGCTGCCCCAGGCAGCCGGGGTGTGACGCCTTCTTTGTTTTCTATCGAGGTCAAGGAGCTTGCAATGGAAGAGAAGAAGCTTGAGCAACCCGTGGTGGCACCCGCCGAGGTGTCTGTTTCCCGTTCCCGCCGCGACTTTGTCTCGGCAATCACCGGAGCTTCGCTGATGGCCATGGTCCCCCCCGGCATTCGCGGCGCCGCCTGGGCCGCCGGCTCGGATGCGCCGGAGAAGAAGGAAGTCAAGATCGGCTTCATCCCCCTCACCGACTGCGCTTCCGTCGTCATGGCGGCGGTCAACAAGTTCGACGAGAAGTACGGCATCAAGATCATCCCGACCAAGGAAGCCTCCTGGGCCTCCGTGCGGGACAAGCTGGTCAACGGCGAGCTGGATGCCGCCCATGTGCTCTACGGCCTCATCTACGGCGTGCAACTGGGCGTCGGCGGCCCCAAGAAGGACATGAACGTCCTCATGGCCCTCAACAACAACGGGCAGGCCATCACCCTTTCCAACCAGTTGAAGGACAAGGGCGCCACCGACGGAGCGAGCTTGGCCAAATTGGTGGCCAAGAAAGAAAAGGAATATACCTTCGCCCAGACCTTTCCCACCGGCACCCACGCCATGTGGCTCTACTACTGGCTGGCCGCCCAGGGCATCAACCCGATGAAGGACGTCAAGACCATTACCGTGCCGCCCCCGCAAATGGTGGCCAACATGCGGGTCGGCAACATGGACGGTTTCTGCGTCGGCGAACCCTGGAACAACCGGGCGATCATGGACAACATCGGCTTCACCGCCGTCACCACCCAGGACATCTGGACCGACCATCCGGAAAAGGTGCTGGGCACCACCGCCGAGTTCTGCCAGAAGTATCCCAACACGGCCCGGGCCATGGTGGCGGCGATCCTCGACGCCGGCAAATGGATCGACGCCTCCCTGGGCAACAAGCAGAAGACCGCCGAAACCATCGCCCAGAAGGCCTACGTCAATACTGACACCGAGGTCATCGTCGCCCGCATGCTCGGCCGCTACCAGAACGGCCTGGGCAAGAGCTGGGACGACAAGAACCACATGAAGTTCTTCAACGACGGGGCTGTCAACTTCCCCTATCTCTCCGACGGCATGTGGTTCATGACCCAGCACAAGCGCTGGGGTCTCCTCAAAGACCACCCCAAGTACCTGGAAGTGGCCAAGCAGGTGAACCGCATCGACATCTACAAGCAGGCCGCCGCCGCCGCGGGCGTTACCCTGCCCAAGAGCGACATGCGCAGCCACAAGCTGATCGACGGCATCGTCTGGGACGGCAAGGACCCGGCCAAGTACGCCGACAGCTTCAAGGTCAAGGCCTGAAGGCGGGGCGGGGGAGGGCACCCGCCTTCCCCAGCCCGCCAGGATTTAACCGCAAACTGGAGAACACCATGAGCGCGATGACGATGAACCCCGCCCCCCGCGATTTCGAGGCGCCCGCCGTGGCCCGCGAAGCCGCCGACAACAAGATCGTGGCCCTGCGCCCCGACACCGTGGCGAACCTGCCGGCCCAGCCGGCCGAGGAAAAGAAAATGGAAAAGACCGTAGAACCGGCCGCCGGCGAGCCCCTGGGCGAGCGCCTGAGCGCCCTGGCCCGCGCCGTCCTGCCGCCCCTGCTCGGGCTGCTGGTGCTGATCGGCATCTGGTACGTCGCCACCCAGAAGGGCGGCGGGATTCCCGGTCCGGTGCAGACCTGGGACGCGGCGGTGAAGCTCTTCGCCGACCCCTTCTACCAGAACGGCCCCAATGACCAGGGCATCGGCTGGAACGTGCTGTCCTCGCTGCAGCGGGTCGGCATCGGCTTCGGCTTCGCCGCCCTGGTGGGCATTCCCCTGGGCTTCATGCTGGGCCGCTTCACCTTCCTGGCCAGCATGGTGAACCCCATCATCAGCCTGCTGCGCCCGGTGTCGCCGCTAGCCTGGCTGCCCATCGGCCTGCTGGTGTTCAAGAAGGCCGACCCCGCCGCCACCTACACCATCTTCATCTGCTCCATCTGGCCGATGATCATGAACACCGCCCAGGGCGTCCAGCGCGTGCCGCAGGACTACCTCAACGTCGCCCGGGTGTTGGCCCTGTCCGAGTGGAAAGTGGTCACCAAGATCCTCTTCCCCGCCGTGCTGCCCTACATGCTCACCGGCATCCGGCTGTCCATCGGCACCGCCTGGCTGGTCATCGTCGCCGCGGAAATGCTCACCGGCGGCGTCGGCATCGGCTTCTGGGTGTGGGACGAATGGAACAACCTCAAGGTCGAGCACATCATCATCGCCATCTTCGTCATCGGCATCGTCGGCCTCATCCTCGAGCAGGCCCTGATCCTGCTGGCCAAGAAGCTGACCAAAGAATCCGCCTGATCCGGGAGCCCATCATGGAAAAGTTCGTTAGCATCGAGAAAGTCGGCCAGACTTTCGACACCAAGAAGGGCAAGTTCGTGGCCCTGCGCGACATCGACCTGACCCTCAAGCAGGGCGAGTTCGTGGCCCTCATCGGCCACTCCGGTTGCGGCAAGTCGACCCTCCTCAACCTCATCGCCGGCCTCACCAAGCCCACCACCGGCGTGCTCCTCTGCGACGGCCGCGAGATCGCCGGCCCCGGGCCGGAGCGGGCGGTGGTCTTCCAGAACCACAGCCTGCTGCCGTGGCTGACCTGCTTCGAGAACGTCTATCTCGCCGTCGAGCGGGTTTTTGGCACCAAGGAGGGCAAGCCGAAGCTCAAGGCCCGCACCGCCGCCGCCATCAATCTGGTGGGCCTCGACCACGCCAGCGCCAAGTACCCCCACGAGATCTCCGGCGGCATGAAGCAGCGGGTGGGCATCGCCCGGGCCCTCTCCATGGAACCCAAGGTGCTGCTCATGGACGAGCCCTTCGGCGCCCTCGACGCCCTGACCCGGGCCAAGCTCCAGGACGAGTTGATGAAGATCTGCGAGGCCACCAAGGCCACCACCGTCATGGTCACCCACGACGTGGACGAGGCGGTGCTGCTGTCGGACCGCATCGTCATGATGACCAACGGCCCCGCCGCCACCATCGGCGAAATCCTGGAAGTGAAGCTGCCCCGCCCCCGGGACCGGCTGACCCTGGCCCACGATCCGGCCTACATCGACTACCGGGCTGCGGTGCTGGAATTCCTCTACGAAAAACAAGCCCACGTGGAGAAAGTCGCCGCCTGAACCACGTAATCTCCAGTCTCATCGTCGCTGCTCTCTCCCAAAAGAGCGACTTCACCCGCCGGAGCGATCCGGCGGTTTTTTTTCGTGCTGGCGGTGCCAAACGGCTTGCGATGTGCCATGATAATGTCCTGCCATTTGATGCTCAGGGCATTGTCCCAATACCGCTTCGCCATGGAATTCCTCCTCCTCGCCACTGTCGTCCTGACCACCGCCGCCCTCGCCGCCTGGCGGCTGAGGGCCGGTGCGCCGGCGGCCGGCGGGCAGGCCGGGAGCGCCGATGCCGAGGTGGAGCATTCCCACCACTTTCCCCTGGCCGGCGAGGACGAATACACCCTGTTCGGCAGCCAGGAGCAAGTGCTTTACGAGCGCCTGCAGGAGGCCCTTCCCGACATGCGGATCTTCGCCCAGGTGGGCATCGCCCAGCTCGCCCAGCGGCGGGGGCGGGAGGAGGCCGCACAGTTGCGGGCCATGGCCGGCCGGGGCGTCGATTTCGTCATCTGCCGGCGCGACTGCAGCATCGTTGCCGCCGTCGAGCTGTGCTGGTCCCAGCCGCGCCCGGTGGCCGGCCAGCCCATCGGGGCCGAAGAATACAAGCGCCAGGCCCTGGCGCGCCTGGGTATCCCCCTGGTCGTCTTTCGCCCCAACCGCTTGCCGGACGTGGCCACCATCAGCCGCGAGATGGCCGCCGTCGTCGCCTGGCGAGGCAGCCTGGAGTCGGGGCGCCGGCGGATGAGCGCCGGCTGACGAGGTGGCATCCGGGCGGGTCGGCGCCCGAGTGCCGGGGGTTTTCCGCAAACGGCCCTTGCATTTCGGGCGAAACCGGGGCAACTTCTCCGGGTCAACGGAACACGCCGACCCATGTTGCCTCCTCTCGACCGAATTTCCACCAAGATCATCGGCATGCTGGTGATCTTCTTCCTCATCGCCTTCGGCGCCATCAGCATGACGCTGGTCATCTCCTGGCAACTGGAGGGGGGAGCCGCCGCCATCAACGACGCCGGCAGCGAGCGCATGCGCTCCTATCACATCGGCGACCTCATGGCCCAGGGGCTGGCCGACGACGGCGCCTTCCTGCGCCAGGCGCCCCTGCTCCGGGAAGAGTTGCGGCGTTTCGACAAGGTGCTCTCCGATCTGGCGACCGGCGACCCGGTACGGCCCCTCTCGCCGCCCCGGGATGCCGAGGTCCAGCGGCGCCTGGACGAAGTCAGCCACACCTGGCGGCAGACCGTGCGGCCCCTGGTCGTCGACTACCTCGGCGCCACCGGCGCCGACAGTCGCCGCCGGGTGCTCGACCGCTACCACGCCCAGGTGGAGCGCTTCGTCGGCAGCATCAACGACCTGGTGCTGGCGATGGAGCAGAAATATTCCTACAACACCAATCTCCTGCGCACCTTCCAGATCACCCTTGCCGTGCTGGCGGTGGTCGGCACCGGTGTCCTCCTGCGCTTCTTCTTCGTTCTCGTCATCAGGCCGGTGGAGGGGCTGGGCGACGGCATCAGGCGCATGGCCGGGGGCGACCTGACAGTGCGGTTGCCGGTGGCCCGCAACGACGAGTTCGGCACCGTCGCCCGGGGCTTCAACCAGATGGCCGAGCACCTGCAGGGGGTCTACGCCACCCTGGAGGAGCGGGTGGCCACCAAGACCGCCAGTCTGGCGGAACGCAACCAGGAACTGGGCCTCCTCTACGAGATCACGTCCTTCCTCAACGAGGCCGGCAGCATCGACGATCTCTGCCACGGTTTCATTGCCCGGGTGCGCGATGCCCTGGGGGCGGAAGGCGGGGCCGTCCGCCTCTACTCGCCGGGCAGCGAGGAATTGCTGCTGACCACCCACGTCGGCCTTTCCCAGAGCTTCGTCGCCAGCGAGGTCGCCCTGCGTTGCGGCGACTGCCTGTGCAGCGACGTCATGGACGGCCTTTCCGGCCCCGTCGCCTTCAACGTCCAGTTCCCGCCCCGGGGCATGAAGCTGCATACCTGCGCCCGGGAAGGCTTCGCTACGGCCTCGGCCTTCACCATCACCCAGAACCGCCAGCGGCTGGGTGTCTTCAACCTCTATTTCCGCACGCCGCGCAAGATGTCGGAGCAGGAGAAGAACCTCCTGGAAACCCTCGGCCAGCACCTCGGCGTGGCCATCGAGAACCAGCGGCTGCTGGCCCGGGAGCGGGAACTGGCGGTGTCGGAGGAGCGCAACATGCTGGCCCAGGAGCTGCACGACTCCATCGCCCAGGGCCTGGCCTTCCTCAACATCCAAGTCCAGTTGCTGCAGGATTCCCTGCGTCACGGCAAGGTGGACGAGGCCCTGGCCACCGCCGGCCAGTTGCGGGAGGGGGTGCAGGAAAGCTACGACCACGTGCGAGAGCTGCTGGTGCATTTCCGCACCCGGGCTTCCCATATCGACCTGGATTCGGCTATCGTCGCGGCCCTGGAGAAATTCGAGGCACAGACCGGCATCGCCACCGAGTTCGACCGCGTCGGCAGCGGCCTGCCCCTGCCGCCGGAGGACCAGGTCCAGGTCATGCACATCGTCCAGGAATCCCTCTCGAACGTGCGCAAGCACGCCCGGGCGAGCGCCGTGCGGGTCCGCCTGCAGCGGGGGCTGGGGGGCGTGACCATCGAAATCGGCGACAATGGCGTCGGTTTCGATCCGGAGGCGGACCCGGCGGTGCTGTCGGACCGCCACGTGGGATTGAAGATCATGAAGGAGCGGGCACACCGCGTGGGCGGCCAGTGCCTGGTGACATCCAAGGTGGGGGAGGGCACCCGGGTGACCCTGACCCTGCCGCGGCAGCAACGGGAGGCAGCGTAAATGAGCGACAAGATCCGGGTCCTGATCGTGGACGATCACACCCTTTTCCGCAGCGGCATCAAGTCCCTGCTCCAGCGCCACGAGGAATTCGAGGTGGTGGACGAAGCCGGCGACGGCCTCGAGGGCATCAAGCGGGCCAAGCTGCTGCAGCCCGACATCGTCCTGCTCGATCTCCACATGCCGGGCATCTCCGGCAAGGAGGCGGTCAAGCTGCTGGTGGAAGAAGTGCCGGGGATCAACGTCCTCATGCTCACCGTTTCCGAAGACGCCGAGGATCTCATCGACACCTTGCGCGCCGGGGCCACCGGCTATCTTCTCAAGAACATCGATACCGAGGCCCTGGTGGACGCCATCCGGCGGGCTGCCCACGGCGAGTCCGTGGTCTCGCCGCAGATGACCGCCAAGCTGGTGCAAGGGGTGCGCGCCGAACCCAAGGCGGCGAGCGCCGCCCCCGCCCAGCATGAAAAACTCTCCCCCCGGGAGCGGGAAATTCTCGTCTACCTCGCCCGTGGCGAGAGCAACAAGGAAATCGCCCGCAATCTCGACCTGGCCGAGAGCACGGTGAAGATCCACATCCAGAACATCTTCAAGAAGCTCCATCTCAGCAGCCGCGTCCAGGCGGCCCTCTACGCCGTCGAACACGGCTTCGGCGAGCATCCCTGAGGGGGCCGCCCGACGGGCGCTCCAGCGAAGGACTAGTCCTTTCGACCGGTAATACCCCCTACGGCGGAGGGGGATTACCCCCCGCCGGTCGGGTCGTTCCGATGCGGGCGGCCTAGTACCCATTCCCGACGCCGGCCTCCCACTTCTGCACCGCCGTTTCCCTACCAACGAGGAATTCTCGCGGCGCGGCCAAGCCCGTAGTCTTCGCCCCACCGGACAAATGGCGTCCGGGAAGGGATATGGGGACTCGAATGGCAAGCCAAAAAACCAAGCAGATGTCGGTACTGGTCATGAGCACGCTGGCGTTCACGGTGTGCTTCATGGTGTGGATGATGTTCGCGGTGATCGGCATTCCGATCAAACAGCAACTGGGGCTGAACGAAACCCAGTTCGGCATCCTGGCGGCGATGCCGGTGCTTACCGGCTCCCTGGTCCGCCTCCCCCTGGGGATGATGACCGACAAGTTCGGCGGCCGCCCCGTGTTCTTCACCATCATGATGGTCACGGTGGTGCCCATCTACCTCATCGGCAACGCCACCCAATACTGGCAACTACTGGTGGCCGGCCTGTTCGTCGGCGTCGCCGGCGGCTCCTTCTCCGTTGGCATCGCCTACTGCGCCCGCTGGTTCGAGAAGAAGAACCAGGGCTTCGCCATGGGCGTCTTCGGTGCCGGCAACGCCGGGGCGGCGCTGACCAAGCTGCTGGCACCCTCCATCGTCGTCGCCTACGGCTGGACCATGGTGCCCACCGTCTTCTCGGTCATGATGCTGGTCACCGCCCTGGCCTTCTTCTTCCTCACCTACAGCGATCCTTCCCATAGGGTCGAGTCCCACGTCACCGTCGGCCAGCAGCTGGCGGCCCTGAAGGACCCCAACGTCTGGAAGATCTGCCAGTACTACTCCATCGTCTTCGGCGGCTACGTGGCCCTGGCCCTGTGGATGACCAAGTACTACGTCCAGGAATACAGCTTCGACCTCAAGACGGCCGCCTTCCTGGCCGCCTGCTTCTCCCTGCCGGGCGGCGTTCTGCGCGCCCTGGGCGGCTGGTTCTCCGACAAGTTCGGCGCCCACAAGGTGACCTGGTGGGTGCTCTGGGTTTGCTGGATCTGCCTCTTCATCCTCTCCTACCCCCAGACCGAATTCACCATCAAGACGGTGAGCGGCCCCCAGACCTATCACATCTACCTGAACGAGTACGTCTTCACCGCCCTCATGTTTACCGTCGGCGTGGCCATGGCGGTGGGCAAGGCTTCGGTCTTCAAGTACATCTCCGACGACTATCCCAAGAACATCGGCGTCATCTCGGGCATCGTCGGCCTGGCCGGCGGCCTGGGCGGCTTCCTGCTGCCCATCATGTTCGGCGCCCTGGTGGACCTCACCGGCATCCGTTCCTCCTGCTTCATGCTCATGTACGGCGTGGTGTGGGTCTCCCTCATCTGGATGTACTGGACCGAAGTGCGTGATGCCGACGTGATGCGTGGCAGGCACGAGCTGGTCGCGGCGGACAACCTCGAATGAATTCCCAAGCTAAAGGAGCAGCAATGAGCCTCAACCAATCCGCCGCGGCGGTCACCAGTGGCGTCGACATCGTCGACTGGCGCCCGGAGGACAACGCCTTCTGGAACGCCAAGGGCAAGTCCATCGCCAACCGCAACCTGTGGATCTCCATTCCCAGCCTTCTCTGCGGCTTCGCCGTCTGGCTGATGTGGGGCATCATCACCGTGCAGATGGCCAACGCCGGCTTCCCCTTCAAACCGGAACAACTGTTCACCATCGCCGCCATCTCCGGCCTCTCCGGCGCCACCCTGCGCATCCCCGCTTCCTTCTTCATCCGCATGTGCGGCGGCCGCAACACGGTGTGGCTGACCACGGCCTTGCTGATGATTCCCTGCATCGGCACCGGCATCGCACTGCAGGACAAGAACACGCCCCTCTGGGTGTTCCAGCTCATGGCGCTGCTTTCCGGCATCGGTGGCGGCAACTTCGCCTGCTCCATGTCCAACATCAGCACCTTCTTCCCCAAGCGCCTGCAAGGCACGGCTCTGGGGTTGAACGCCGGCCTCGGCAACTTCGGCGTCACCACCATGCAGATCCTCATTCCGCTGGTGATGACCCTGGCCATCGTCGGCGGCCTGGGCGGCGAGCCCATCCCGCTCGTCAAGGATTCCGCCTCCCTCATCGGCAAGATCGCCGCCGGCACGCCCACCTATATCCAGAACGCCGGCTTCGTCTGGCTCTTCCTGCTGGTGCCCCTGGCGGTGGTCGGCTGGTTCGGCATGAACAACCTGACGACCGTTTCTCCGGGCATCGGTTCCACCGGCGCTGCGCTTTTCCGCATCGTCCTCTTCTACGGCCTGGCCCTGGTGGTGGCGGCCGTCGGCCTCTATCTCTACCTGCCGGCTCCCACCGGCAGTGGCCTGCTGGCGGGCAACGGCGTCTGGCTCATGCTGCCGCTGGTCATCTTCGGCACCCTGCTGGCCATGAAGGCCATCGCCACGGGCGAGATGAAGGCCAACCTGAACAAGCAGTTCGCCATCTTCGGCAACAAGCACACCTGGTCCATGACGGCGCTCTACGTGGTGACCTTCGGCTCCTTCATCGGCTTCTCCATGGCCCTGCCGCTGTCCATCACCGTCATCTTCGGTAACACCCACGTTCTCGACCCGGCCACCAACGCCTGGGTGCACGCCAAGAACCCCAACGCCCCCTCGGCCCTGATGTACGCCTGGATCGGCCCCTTCGTCGGCGCCCTCATCCGTCCGCTGGGCGGCTGGGTTTCCGACAAGGTGGGCGGCTCCATCGTCACCCAGCTCATTTCCGTGGTCCTCGTGGTGGCTTCCGCCGTTACCGGCTACGTCATGTTCCAGGCCTATCACTCGGCCACGCCGGAACAGTACTTCTTCACCTTCATGGCCCTCTTCGTCGTGCTCTTCGCCGCCTCCGGCATCGGCAACGGCTCCACCTTCCGCACCGTCGGCGTCGTCTTCGACCAGGACCAGCGCGGCCCGGTGCTGGGCTGGACGTCCGCCGTCGCGGCCTACGGCTCCTTCATCGCCCCGGTGGTCATCGGCGGCCAGATCAAGGCCGGCACCCCGGAATACGCCATGTACGGCTTCGCCGTCTTCTACGCCGTCTGCGTGGTGGTGAACTGGTGGTTCTACCTGCGCAAGAACGCCTACATCAAGAATCCCTGATTTTTCGACATAAGCCTCAACGAAACCGAAATGCGGCCCGGCTGCCGGGCCGCCCACCAAGGAGCAAGCAATGAGTCATTTTCTTGACCGCCTGAAATTCCTGAACAAGGTGCAGAGCACCTTCGCCGACGGACACGGCATCGTCACCAACGAAGATCGCAAGTGGGAGGATTCCTACCGCAACCGCTGGCGCCACGACAAGGTCGTCCGTTCCACCCACGGCGTGAACTGTACCGGCGGTTGTTCCTGGAAGATCTTCGTCAAGAACGGCCTGGTGGCCTTCGAGATGCAGCAGACCGACTACCCGCGCACCCGCGAGGATCTGCCCAACCACGAGCCCCGGGGCTGCCAGCGCGGCGCCTCCTTCTCCTGGTACCTCTATTCGCCCCACCGCATCAAGCACCCGATGATCCGCGGCCGCCTGCTGGACCTCTACCGGGCCGAGCGCAAGTCCGGCAAGGATCCGGTGGAAGCCTGGGAAGCCATCCAGAACGATCCCCAGAAGCGCATCAAGTACGTCGGCGTCCGCGGCCTGGGCGGGTTCGTCCGCACCACCTGGGAAGAAGTCCTCGAGATCACCGCCGCCGCCAACGTCTACACCATCAAGAAGTGGGGCCCGGACCGCATCTACGGCTTCTCGCCGATCCCCGCGATGTCCATGATTTCCTACGCCGCCGGCTCCCGCTACCTGTCCCTCATCGGCGGCGCCTGCGGCTCCTTCTACGACTGGTACTGCGACCTGCCCGCCGCCTCTCCCCAGACCTGGGGTGAGCAGACCGACGTGCCGGAAGCCGCCGACTGGTACAACTCCACCTACCTCATCATCACCGGCGCCAACCTGCCGATGACCCGCACCCCCGACGCCCACTTCGCCACCGAAGTGCGCTACAAGGGCGCCAAGATCGTCTCCATGGCCCCGGACTACGCCGAATACGTCAAGTTCGCCGACCTCTGGATGCCGGTCAAGCAGGGCACCGACTCCGCCGCCTTCATGGCCATGGGCCACGTCGCCCTGAAGGAGTTCTACATTACCAAGCAGGACCCGTACTTCGAGGAATACGCCCGCAAGTACACCGACCTGCCCATGCTGGTCCTGCTGCGCAAGCACGCCGACGGCTACGTCACCGACCGCAACCTGCGCGCCTCCGACTTCGACGGCGCCCTGGGCGAATCCAACAATCCCGAGTGGAAGACCGTCGCCTTCGACAAGAAGAGCAACAGCTACGTCGCCCCCAACGGCTCCATCGGCTTCCGCTGGGGCGAGGACGGCAAGTGGAACCTGCTGGAGAAATCCGGTGCCGGCGCCGAGACTGAACTGGCCCTGACCTGCATCGACGGCAAGGATGATGTCGTCTCCGTCGGCTTCCCCCACTTCACCCCGGGCGAAGACCAGCTCCTCTACCGCAACGTGCCGGTCCGGAAGCTGAAGCTTGCCAGCGGCGAAGAAGCCCTCGTGGCCTCCGTCTTCGACCTCCAGGTCGCCCAGTACGGCATCGACCGCGGCTTGGGCGGCGGCAACGTCGCCACCTCCTACGACCAGGCCGACGTCGCCTACACCCCGGCCTGGGCCGCCAAGCAGACCGGCGTCAAGGCCGCCGACCTGGAGCGCACCGGCCGCGAATTCGCCGAGAACGCCTCCAAGACCAAGGGCAAGTCCATGGTCATCATGGGCGCCGCCATCAACCACTGGTACCACAACGACCTGTCCTACCGGTCGATCATGAACCTGCTGCACATCTGCGGCTGCGTCGGCCAGACCGGCGGCGGCTGGGCCCACTACGTCGGCCAGGAAAAGCTGCGGCCGCAAGCGGGCTGGGCGCCCATCGCCTTCGCCCTGGACTGGCACCGTCCCCCCCGCCACCAGAACTCCACCTCCTACTGGTATTTCCACACCGACCAGTGGCGCTACGAGACGGTGGATGCCGACGCGCTCCTCACCCCGGCCGGCAAGAACCGCAACAAGGGCTACACCCTCGCCGACTACAACGTGGACGCCGTCCGCATGGGCTGGCTGCCGGGCGCCCCTCACTTCAACCGCAACCCCATCGAGCTGCTCTCCGAAGCCGAAAAGGCCGGCGCCACCGATGAAGCCGCCGTCGGCAAGTACGTCGCCCAGCAGCTGAAGGAAGGCAAGCTCGACGTCGCCTTCGCCGACCCGGACAACCCGGTCAATTGGCCGCGCAACCTGATCGTCTGGCGCGGCAACCTGATCGGCACCTCCTCCAAGGGCCACGAGTACTTCCTGAAGCACCTCCTGGGCGCCCAGAACGGCGTGCTGCAGGAAGGCACCGCCGGCGCCGCCTGCTCCCAGGTCAAGTACCTGGAAGAGGGGCCGGCCGGCAAGCTGGACCTGATGGTGGACATCAACTTCCGTTTGAACTCCACCGGCGCCTACTCCGACATCATCCTGCCCACCGCCACCTGGTACGAGAAGAACGACCTCAATACCACGGACATGCACCCCTTCATCCACCCCCTGGGCGAAGCGGTCACTCCGGGCTGGGAATCCAAGTCCGACTGGCAGATCTTCAAGACCCTGGCCAAGACCTTCTCCGGCCTGGCCGCCAAGCACCTGGGCGTCAAGAAGGACCTGGTGGCGCTGCCCATGCAGCACGACTCCGCCATGGAACTGGCCCAGCCGTTCGGCCAGGTCAAGAACTGGAAGAAGGGCGAGTGCGACCCCATCCCGGGCAAGACCATGGCCGCCATCAAGGTCGTCGAGCGGGACTACGGCCAGACCTTCAACAAGTACATCGCGCTGGGCCCCCTGATGACCAAGATCGGCAACAACGTCAAGGGCATCGACTGGAACACCGAGCACGAGTACAAGGAACTGGCCGTCCTCAACAAGACGGTACAGGTGGAAGGCGTCTCCAAGGGCATGCCGTCCCTGGAAGAGGACATTTCCGTCTGCGACTCGGTGATGCGCATGGCGCCGGAAACCAACGGCGAGGTCGCCCACAAGTCCTGGACCGCGCTGTCCAAGAAGACCGGCATCGACCACCACCACCTCTACGCCGGCCGCCACGAGGACAAGATCACCTTCCGCGACATCGTCGCCCAGCCGCGCAAGATCATCACCGCGCCCACCTGGTCCGGCATCGAGTCGGAGACCGTGTCCTACACCGCCGGCTACACCAACATCCATGAGCACATCCCGTTCCGCACCCTGACCGGCCGTGCCCACTTCTACCAGGATCACGAGTGGTTCCTCGATTTCGGCGAAGGCTTCTGCACCTTCAAGCCGCCGGTCGATTTGAAGGCACACCACACCGTGCCCGCCGCCGTGAAGGCCAAGCCGCACCTGACGCTGTCCTGGATCACCCCGCACTCCAAGTGGGGTATCCACTCCAGCTACCAGGACAACCTGCGCATGCTGACGCTCTTCCGCGGCGGCCCCTACATCTGGGTGGCCGAGGACGACGCCAAGTCGGTGGGCATCGAGGACAACGACTGGGTCGAAGCCATCAACGCCAACGGCGCCACCATGGCCCGGGCGGTGGTCTCCCAGCGCGTGCCCCGCGGCATGGCCCTGATGTACCACGCCCAGGAAAAGAACGTGAACGTGCCGGGTTCGCCCTCCACCAACAAGCGGGGCGGCATCCTCAACTCGGTGACCCGCGTGGTGGTCAAGCCCACCAACATGGTCGGCGGCTACGCCCAGCTGGCCTACGGCTTCAACTACTACGGCACCGTCGGCTGCAACCGCGACGAACAGGTCGTCCTGCACAAGGTCGAGGACCAGTCCATCGACTGGCTGGAGCGCCCGCTGACGCCGGAGCGCGAAGCCCAACGCAACCCCAAGGGCATCGGCAAGCGCTGAGCGTCACGGTAACCGACATTAGGAGAATGAAATGAAAATTCGCGCTCAATTCGCGATGGTGTTCAACCTGGACAAGTGCATCGGCTGCCACACCTGCTCGGTCACCTGCAAGAACGTGTGGACCAACCGCAAGGGGGTCGAATACGTCTGGTTCAATAACGTGGAATCCAAGCCTGGCATCGGCTATCCCAAGGAATGGGAAAACCAGGAGAAGTGGAAGGGCGGCTGGACCAAGATCAATGGCAAGCTGGAACTGAAGGCCGGCGGCAAGCTGAAGAAGATCGTCCAGATCTTCGCCAACCCCAACATGCCGCAGATCGACGACTACTACGAGCCCTTCACCTACGACCACGCCCGTCTGCAGAACGCGCCCCTGTCCGAGGCGGCGCCGACGGCCCGCCCGATCTCGCTCATCACCGGCGAGAAGATGGACAAGATCACCTGGGGCCCGAACTGGGAAGACGACCTGGCCGGCGAGTTCCACAAGCGGGCCAAGGACCAGAACTTCTCCAACATGGAGAAGGAAATCTACAAGCAGTTCGAGAACACCTTCCACCTCTACCTGCCGCGCATCTGCAACCACTGCATGAACCCGGCCTGCGTCGCCTCCTGCCCCTCCGGCGCCCTCTACAAGCGTGAGGAAGACGGCATCGTCCTGGCCGACCAGGACCGCTGCCGCGGCTGGCGCATGTGCGTTTCCGGCTGCCCCTACAAGAAGGTCTTCTTCAACTGGGAATCGTCCAAGGCCGAAAAGTGCATCGGCTGCTACCCCCGTGTCGAATCCGGCCTGCCCACGGTCTGTTCCGAATCCTGCGTCGGCCGCATCCGCTACAACGGCATCATCCTCTACGACGCCGACAAGGTTCTCGACGCCGCCAGCACCGACAACGACCAGGACCTCTACAAGGCCCATCTGGACATGTTCGTCGACCCCTTCGATCCGAAGGTCATCGAGCAGGCCAAGAAGGACGGCATCCCGCAGTCCTGGATCGACGCGGCGCAAAAGTCGCCCATCTACAAGATGGCCGTCGAGTGGAAGATCGCCTTCCCGCTGCACCCCGAGTTCCGCACCCTGCCGATGATCTGGTACGTGCCGCCGCTCTCCCCGGTGCAGTCCCAGATCGACCAGAAGAAGCTGCCCACCGAGTCGGACGGCTGCATTCCCAAGGCCGAAGCCATGCGCCTGCCGGTCAAGTACCTGGCCAACCTGCTCACCGCCGGCCGCGAGGAGTACATCGTCTCGGCGCTGAATCGCATGATCGCCATGCGCTCCTACCAGCGCTCGATCCACGTCGAAGGCACGCCGGACACCCGGCCCCTGGTCGCTGCTGGCATCACCGAGGCCCAGGCCAAGGAGATGTACCGCTACCTGGCCATCGCCAACTACGAAGACCGTTTCGTCATCCCGACCGCCCACCAGGAAATGCAGATCGAGGATTACCACGGCCACCAGGGCCAGAACGGCTTCACCTTCGGCAACGATTCCTCGCCCGGCATCTCCATGCACTCCCTCTTCCCGGAGCGGCGCAAGGAGACCATCGAGCCCCGCGAACTGGCCCCCTTCGCCACGCCGAAGGACTACTGAGGAGAGCGCCATGCAAGTCTTCAAGTTCTTGTCGGCGCTGCTCGACTACCCCTCCGACGACCTCCTGGCGGAACTGCGCCAGGCGGTGGCCGAGGCGGGGCCGGGCGGCGCCCGGGATCTGGTCCTCGGCCTCGACCGGGACCAGGTCTTCTCCCCGGAGGAGCGGCTGGCCATCGCCCTGTTCGTCGAGTCCCTGCTCGCGCTCGACGCCACCGAGGCCCAGGCGCGCTACGTGCAGACCTTCGACCTCACGGCCGAGCACAGCCTGCACCTGACGCACCACATCTTCGGCGAGGAAAAGACCCGCGGTCCGGCCCTCATCGACCTCACCGAGTACCTCAAGACCTACGGCTACGGCCATGCGGAAACCGAGCTGCCCGACTTCCTGCCCCTGCTCCTGGAGTTCGTCTCCGAGCTGCGGGAAGACGAGGCCAAGGTCTTCCTCGGCGATGCCGGCAAGGTGCTCAAGGTCATCGCCGCCAATCTGGAAAAGGCCGGCAGCCCCTACGCCGCCCTCATCCGCATCATCGACAACCACGGCTCGCTGGTGAAGCTGGCAGCCTGAGGAGAAAACGAACATGGATTTCCTGCACAAGCTTATCTTCGCGGTGTATCCGTACATCGCCCTGACGGTTTTCGTCGTGGGCAGCTGGATCCGCTACGACGCCGAGCAATACACCTGGAAGACCGATTCCACCCAGCTTCTGTCCAACGCCAACATGGTGCTGGCCAGCAACTTCTTCCATATCGGCATCCTGATGATCTTTGCCGGCCACTTCGCCGGCCTGGTGCTGCCCCACGGCCTCTGGCTGGCGATGGGCGTGTCCGACATGCAGCACCAGTGGCTGGCCATCTCCGCCGGCACCGTGTTCGGCCTGATGTGCCTGATCGGCGGCGCCATCCTGTGGCTGCGCCGCATGTTCAACCCCCGGGTCCGTGCCGGCAGCCGCTACTCCGACATCTTCATCCTCTCCTGGCTGATGGTGACGCTGCTGGCGGGCCTTTCCACCATCCCCGTCTCGGTGGGCCACGCCAACCACGGCAACCCGGAAGTGATGATCGCCCTCTCCCAGTGGGTGCAGAGCATCCTCACCCTGAGCCCGCAGCCGGAACTGCTGGCCAATGTGGACCCGGTGTTCAAGTTCCACATGCTGCTGGGCATGACGGTCTTCCTGCTCTTCCCCTTCACCCGGCTGGTGCACGTCCTGACCGCCCCGATCAACTACCTGGGCCGCGCCTACCAGATCGTGCGCATGAAGCGCCGGGCCTGACCAGTGCTGGTTCCCCCCCCACGGTGGGTACCGTGGACCTCCCTTCCCCTCGCCTCCGGGCGGGGGGTTTTTCGTCCAGCGGCGAGGTAAAGCGCCATGAGCGACCCCCACCCGAACGCCTTCAGCCTGGAAAGCCCCCAGCGGCTGTCCACGAAGATCACCGGTCTGCTCATGCTCTTCTTCATCGCGGCGGTGGTCGCCATCGGCACCACCCTGCTGGTGTCCTGGCAGCTCGAAGGCAGCGCGGCCGCCATCAACGACGCCGGCAGCCAGCGCATGCGCTCCTATCGCCTCGGTTTCCTGGCCCTGCGGGGCCTCGGCGAACAGCGCCTGGACAGCGCCGTGGCGGCGGAAATGCGGGCCGAGATGACGCGCTTCGAACAGGTCCTGCGCGGGCTGCAGCAGGGGGACCCCGCCCGCCCCATGGCGCCCCCTCGCGACGCCGATGTGCTCGAAGGCATGGCCGCCGTGCTCGCTACCTGGCACGACACCGGCCGCCCGCTGCTTGAAGACTACCTGGGCGCCGCCGAGGACGGCCAGCGCCGCCGGATCGCCGCCCGCTACGGCCAGTGGGTGCCCGGCTTCGTCGCCGAAATCGACGCCCTGGTGCTGCGCATGGAGCACAACTACACCTTCAACACCAACCTCCTGCGCACCGTCCAGATCGTGTTGCTGGCCCTTGCCCTGGTGGGCACCGCCATCCTCATCCGCTTCATCTTCGTCCTCGTGGTGCGGCCCCTGGACCAGCTCTACGAAGGCATCCGGCGCATGGCCGGCGACGACTTCAGCGTTCGCCTGCCGGTGGAAACCCGGGACGAATTCGGCGTCGTCACCCACGGCTTCAATCGCATGGCCGAACACCTGCAGCAACTCTACGGCACCCTGGAAGACCGGGTACGCGCCAAGACCGGCAGCCTGGAAGAGCGCAACCTGGAACTGGGCCTGCTCTACGAAGTGACCGCCTTCCTCAACGATCCGGCCAGCATCGACACCCTCTGCGCCGGCTTCCTGCAGCGGGTCCGCGCCGCCACCCAGGCCGCCGCCGGATCGGTGCGGCTGTGCTCCGGCGAAACCGACGAAATGTTCCTGGTGGCCCATGAGGGCCTCTCCCAGGAGTTCGTCGGCTGCGAGCAGGCCATCCGCTATGGCGAATGCGCCTGTGGCGACGCCCTCGCCCGGGAGGTCTCCGTGGTCGTCGACATGCGCTCGCCCCAATCCGGCGTCAGCCGATACGACTGCGCCCAGGAAGGGCTGCGCACCACCACCGCCTTCACCATCAGCCACAACAAGCAGGTGCTGGGCATCTACAACCTCTTCTTTACCGACGACCGGCAGTTCAGCAAGGCCGAGATCCACCTCCTGGAAACCCTCGGCCAGCACCTCGGCGTCGCCGTCGAGAACCAGCGCCTGCGCTCCCGGGACCGGGAGCTGGCCATTTCCGAGGAACGCAACCTGCTGGCCCAGGAGCTCCACGACTCCATCGCCCAGGGCCTCGCCTTCCTCAACATCCAGGTGCAGCTCCTCCAGGATTCCCTGGACAAGAACCGGCCCGAAGAAATCCAGGGCACCGTGGACCAGATCCGCGAAGGGGTGAAGGAGAGCTACGAGGACATCCGCGAACTCCTCGTCCACTTCCGCACCCGCGTCTCCCAGGCCGACCTGGACGCCGCCATCCGCCACAGCCTGGAGCGCTTCGAGGGGCAGACCGGCATCGCCACCGCCCTGCACATCAGCGGCAAGCGGGCGCCCCTGGCACCCGACGAGCAGGTGCAGGTCATGCACATCGTCCAGGAATCCCTCTCCAACATCAGGAAGCACGCCCTGGCCAGCCAGGTGGAGGTCACGGTGGAGCGAAAGCCCGAGGGAACGGTCATCGCCGTCAGCGACAACGGCGTCGGCTTCGACGCCGGCGGCAGCAACGACCCGAGCGGCCGCCATGTCGGCCTCAAGATCATGCAGGAGCGCGCCCGCCGGGTGGGGGGGCAGTGCACCGTCGAATCCGCCCCGGGGCAGGGCACCCGCGTCGTCCTGGCGCTTTGAGGTAGCAAGGAGAAAAGGAAACATGGAGCAGAAGATCCGGGTTCTCATCGTCGACGACCACGTCCTCTTCAGCCGGGGCATCAAATCCCTGCTGCAGCGCCACCCCGAATTCGAGGTGGTGGACGAGGTGGCGGACGGGCTGGAGGGCGTCAAGCGCGCCCAGTCGCTGCGCCCCGACATCGTCCTCATGGACCTGCACATGCCCGGCGTCTCCGGCCGCGAAGCGGTCGGCTTCATCGTCGAGGCGGTGCCCGCCGCCCGTGTTCTCATGCTCACCGTCTCCGAGGATACCGACGACCTCGTGGCCTGCCTGAAAGCCGGAGCCGCCGGCTACCTGCTCAAGAACATCGACATGGAATCCCTGGTGGATGCCCTGCGCCGGGTGGCGAAAGGGGAATCCGTCATCTCTCCCCAGATGACCACCCGCCTGGTGCGCGACGTGCGCCTTCAGGCCCGTCCGGAACCGGCGCCGGCCGGCGAGCGGGACAAGCTCTCCCCCCGCGAGAAGGAAATCCTCGTCTGCCTGGCCCGGGGCGACACCAACAAGGAAATCGCCCGCCGCCTGGCTCTGGCCGAAAGCACGGTCAAGATCCACATCCAGAACATCTTCAAGAAGCTCGGCCTCAACAGCCGCGTCCAGGCCGCCCTCTACGCCGTCGAACACGGCCTCTGGGACAAGCAGTAGCAGAAAAAACCCGGCTGCAGGAGCCGGGTCAGGGCCGGCTGGCATGCCGGCCGATCCTCGAGGGGGAGGATTCAGGGGCTGGCGACGCCGGGCAGCGGGTGGGTCCGCTGCAAGTGCCGATAAACGCCAGCCAGTTCATTCATATGCTCGAAGGCGCCACACTCCATCGCATGCTCCATGTTATCCACGATCATGGCATGGAGCCGGAGCACACCCTCGGGCGAACCCAATAACGATTCCCCCATTTCGGCCGCCACGGCCAGGGGAACGTGCTCATGCTCGGCTACCGCCTCGATCTCGCCACGGTCGAGGTCGCAATAGTCGAGAACGTCTTGCAGGGAAAGCATGTCTTCCTCCTTCGGCAATCAACGCCAGATATGATTGTCAGGGAACCGCCTTGGGCGGTTGGAGGATTGTGGTTTTTTATGGCGGCCTTGCGAAATGTTGTCGGTGGCCACCTGCTTCATTTATAGGCGTCCGGGCCTGGGGAATCAAGGGCGGTTGTCAAGCAACTATTTCATGGTTGGCAGCGTTTCCCGTGCACCCCCGGCGGCGAACTCGCCGTACAGGATGCGCATGGCCCCCGTGGGAAAGACCGTGACCACCAGGGCCGCCGCCAGGTAGATCAGCGCCAGCCAGCGGCTCGCCGGCTGCAGCGCCAGGATGGCGGTGGGAAAGCCGATGAGAGCCAGGGAATACAGCCGGTAGAAGTAGCCCGCCACCCGCGCATGCTTGCCGTTGAACCACGCCGCCCAGCGGTCGGTGCCGCAGAAGGTGCCGCGCCCCTCCTGACCCAGGAGCGCGCGTAGCTCCCGCTCGTAATCCTTCAATTGCAGATGGTTGAAGATCATCAGGGATTGCTTGAGCAGGTCGCGTACCGCGATCACGGCCGAAATCACCAGCACCGCCAGAAAGCCACCCAGGAGCAGGTAAGGGTAGGTATCCGCCGCGCTGGCGGGCTTCAAGGTCGCCGACGCCAGGGGTTCCCAGCCGAGCACCACGCCGAGGGCGCCGAGGAGCTTGAAATCGTCGAAGGAGCTATGGGAGTAGGCATTCACCACCCCCTGCAGCCGCTCGTATTCCTTGTACAGATATTCAACCTGCGCCTCGTGTTCCGCCATGGCCGCCTCCCTGCCCAATTGCCCCGTTCAGAAACCGTATTCCCGCTCCACCCGGCACACCCGCACGCGAAAGGCAGCGTACCACTCCCGGGCGCGGCCCTGGGCCGCCCGGTGGGCGGCGTTCTCCTTCCAGGCCCGGATCGCCTCCAGGCTTGCCCAGTACGAAACCGAAATGCCGATCTCCTGGCGGGCGCTCTCGAAACCGAGGAAGCCCGGCTGCTGCCGGGCGAGTTCCAGCATCTGCTGCGCCGCCTCGGCGTAGCCGGCGTCGCCGTCGTGGCGCACCGACGTGAAGATCACGGCGTAGTAGGGCGGGGCAGGGGTTGCGGCGGGGTCAGCCACGGCGCACCTTCGCCCACACGAACCAGCCGCCACCCCGGGCATGGGAATAATCCACCGCCAGCACCTCCATGGTGTCGCCCACCTTGCCCACCGCCAGCACCGGGGCGGAAGCCCGGGCGTTGGCGGGGGCGTCGCCCCGCAGATAAACGTCGTCCCGGACCACCAGCTTCGTTCCCCGGGGCAGGGCCGGGTCCGTGGCGTTGACCGTCTGGGGCGAGCCGGGCGCCCAGGCCGTCTTCTCCTCATTCACCTTGCCCAGGAACAGCCAGCCCGTATCCGCCACCGCCGCCGGCGCCACCTGCGTCACGATCTGCTGCTGCACCGCCAGGCTGCGCTTGATCGCCTGGTCGGCGGTGGCCAGCTCCGCGCGCGACGTCGCCGCCTCCGCCCCGATGCTCTTCAGGGCCGATTGCACGGAAGTGTCCGTCACCCGCTTTTCCAGCTCCGCCAACCGCTCGATCAGCGCATCGTAATTCTCCGCCGCCTGCACCACCGTCTGCCCCGCCGTCTTGGTCGTCTCGGTGGCGGACTTGATCTGCGCTTCCCACTCGAATCCGGCCACCGAACCCTTGGTGAACCCGGCCTCCGTCAGCCGCTTGTTGATCGTCCCCGGCGCGAACAGCAGGAGGATGAAGAGCAAAAAGATCACCCCGTCCCGCAACACGGAAACCACGTCCTTGGCCACCGCGCAGACAGCCTGGATCGGATGCGTTTCATCGGCCATGTCGTCCTCCTTCCCGGGATTGGCCGGGCGGGCCGGCCTCCTACTTGCCAAAAGCATAGCGTACCGCAGCCATGGCCAGGGCGAAACAGAAACCGCAGGCGAAACCCTCGAGCAGGAGGGTCTCTTTCCCACGGCGCCTGCGCAGGCGCCCCATCCAGGCCATGAACAGCCCCGCCGCCAAGGGCGTCAGCAGCAGGTTCGCCAACCGTAGCCAGCCGGCCTCGATGAACAGCGCCGGTACCAGCCACAGGCTCACACCGCCGGCGGCGGCCCCGGCAAGCCCGTAACCCAGGGCCGCCAGACGCGAATCCGCCGGCCCGTGGCGGCCCAGTATCCGCTTGATGCCGTGGCCAATCCACTCGACCAGGGCTTCGCCGACCACCTGCAACAGCAACTCGGCGCACACCTCCAGGATGCCAACAAGAATCTGGAACAGGATTTCAAAGAGGACTTCCATGGTGGTGGTGGCGGGTGGCCTGTAACTCGGACGCAAGTTAATCAGGGCTTAATCGGGAGTTTGAGTCCCTACTAACCCGGGCTATTCGGGGACAGACTGTTCGCTGACAGACCACGGTTTTCTCAACATTACCGCCCAACGGTGCGTGCCCCCTGGGAAATGCCGCCGAGATTACCCGTTCGGCATGCCGGCGGCAAGCAGGGTGCCCGCCGGGCACCCCGGGGCCGGGCTTATTTGCTGCGGCCGTAGGTGCCGGTGAGGGTGGCCTTGCCCAGGCTGTTGGCGTTGATCATGTAGCCGGCCAGGGCGGCGGTGGCGCCGGGGGGGAGGTCGAGCTTTTCCACCTTGAGGGCGTGGAGGCTGAAGTTGTAGCGGTGGGGCTTGTCGCCGACGGGGGGGCAGGGGCCGCCCCAGCCGGGGCCGCCGAAGTCGGTGTTCACCTGGGCGGCGCCGGAGGGCAGGGCGCTGCCGTCGGCCTTGCCGGCGCCGGCGGCGAGCTTGTCGGCGGTGGCGGGCAGGTTGATGACCACCCAGTGCCACCAGCCGCTGCCGCCGGTGGGGGCGTCGGGGTCGTGCACCAGGAGGGCGAAGCTCTTGGTGCCGGCGGGCGGGTTCTTCCAGGCCAGGGCCGGGGAGACGTTGTCGCCGGTGCAGCCGAAGCCGTTGAACACCTGTTCCTTCTTGATGGCGCCCTTGGGCTTGATGTCCGGGCTTTCCAGGGTGAAGCCGGCGGCCTGGACGGCGAGGCTGGCAGTGGCGAGGCCGAGGGCGAGAAGCGTGCGCTGCATGGGATTCTCCTTGAGTTGAGGGTGGGTGGATTCTAAACGTTGCCGATGCGGCCGGCATGGCGGGCTTGCCGTTTGCGGGCCGTTGGGTGTAATTTGGCAATTGCTGTTTTTTCGACAACAAGCCGCAAATTACCCCAAGGGGCGCCATGGCCAGCTTTGACGACATCGACGTACACCGCCCGGAACTGGCCCGCAGCTACCTGGCGCTGCTGGCGGCGCAGCCGGGGCGGCCCCTGGCGCTTTTTGCGCCGCGCCGGGTGGGCAAGACCTGGTTCCTGGACAACGATCTGGCGCCGGCGGCGCGGGCGGCGGACATCCTGCCGGTGTATGCCGATCTCTGGCTGCACAAGGGGGCGCCCCTGGAGGCCATCAACCATGCCCTGGAGGAAGCCCTGGACGACCTGCGGGTGCCCGCCGGGGCGGTGGGTCGGCTGGCCCGTACGCCGGTGAAGAAGGTGGGCGCCTTGGGGGCCAGCATCGACCTGGGGGAGGCGCCCCAGCGCCGCCCCCTGCCCGAGGCGCCGGCCCTGCGGCTGGATGCCCTGGTGGCGCGCTTGTCCCTGGAGCGGGGCGGCAAGGTGCTGCTGCTTCTGGACGAGGCCCAGACCCTGGGCGACCTGCCCAACGGCAACGACCTGCTGGCCACCCTGCGGGCGGTGCTGCACAAGCGCCAGGCGCAGGTGGAGGCGGTGCTCACCGGCTCCTCCCAGGAGGGCCTGGCGCGGCTCATGGCGACGGTGGGGGCGCCCATGTACCAGTTCGCCCAGATGCTGACCTTCCCCGTGCTGGGGGACGAATACCTGGTGCAGCTCACCGGCCATTTCGCCGAGGTGCACCAGGGCCGGGCGCCCCGGCTGGAGGACCTGCGCCGGCTCTTCGCCCGCATTGGCTACAAGCCGGCCCTGCTGCGGGATATCGTCAAGGCCATGTCGGCGGAAGGCGTCATCAATACCGATGCCGGCCTCGCCCATTTCATGGCGGACGAGCGCCAGGCGGCAGGCTGGCGGGCGCTGCTGCATACCCTGGACGCCTTCGAGCAGGGCGTGCTGCTGGCCGTCGCCCAGGGACTGCCGCCCCTGGGCCGGGAAACCCTGGCCCGCCTCGCTGCCATTCCCGGCGCCGCGCCCACCATCGCCAAGGTGCGCACGGCCCTGGAAAAGCTCAAGCGGGCCGGCATCCTGACCAAGGCGGGGAACGGGCTGGCCATCGAGGACGAGCTGTTCGCCGAATACCTGGCCGGCCGGGCCGGGGGGCGAGGGCACTGAGCGTCCGTGGCGCCGCCGGAAGCCGCCCGGCCCGTGGCCCGGGAAGATCTCTGGGAGGCCCTTTCCGAGGCCTTCGTGGACAACGTCGTGGATTACGCCGCCCTGGCCCGGCGGGTGGCGGAGGTGCCGCTGCCCGAGCTGGAGCACGTGTTCTTCGAAGAGGTGGCTCCCTGCTGCGGCCCCAACCTCATGACGTCCCTGCCGCCGGTGTGGTCCGGTTTTGCAAGGGAACCGCTGGCGGCGGCCATCCGCGAACGTCAGGCCGGCCTGCAGGCTTCCCGCCTGGCGCGTCTGCGCCACCGCCTGTGGGTGCGCTACCTGCGCTGGCATTTCGCCGCCGAGTGGCGGGAACTGGCGGCGCATCTGGGCTAACCCTGGCCCGCAGCGTCCCAGGCGTCGTGGCGCTGCCGCCGTTCCTGGCGGTAGTTGGTTACCTCCAGCCGGTTGCCATCGCGGTCGCTGAAATAGGTGGCCCAGTAGTCGGGCGCGTAGTCGGGAAAGCAGCGGGCCGGCGTGGTGGCGATGCCCAGTTCCGCCAGGCGGACCGCCACCGCCGCCACATCGGCGACGCTTTCCACCCGCAGGCACAGATGGTTCAGCCCGGGAGCGCCGGTGGCAGCAGGGGGGGCCGTCGCCGGCCGCAGGACGTAACCGAAGTGCCGGTTGTAGTAGTGGACGTGGGGCGCGCCGCCGAGGGCGAAGCGGTTCTTGCGGAAACCGAGGGCGGCGATGAATGCCCGGTCGTAGAAATCCTCCGCCGCCGCCAGGTCGGCGACGGCGAGGTAGAGGTGGTCGAAGCCGATGATTTCCGGCATGGATTCAATACGGCCTGCCGTCCCGGTGGGTGAAGCGCCAGGCGCCGTCCACCTGGTGGGCCGCCAGGTCGTCGTCGGGGTAGGCGACGGTGTCGCCGGGGCTGCGGTCGCCCACTTCCAGATAGAGCACGTCGGTGTCGCCCTCGTTCTTCAGGTGGTGGGCGTCGCCGCTGCCGGCCCGGAAGCCCGCGCAGTCGCCGGGGGCCAGGCGCACCGCACCTCTATCGGTGACCAGGGTCGGCGTGCCCGCCAATACGTAGATGAACTCGTCCTGGCGGCTGTGGGCGTGGCGCAGGGCCGATACGGCTCCGGGGGCGAGGCGGGTGAGGTTGACGCCGAAATTGGTGAGGCCGAAGAGGTCGCCCAGGGGGCGTTTTTCGCGGCCGGCCATGCGGGCGGCGAAGGGCGGCGGGTAGACCGAGGGGCGGATGCGGGGGGGCGCCTCGGCGGCGGCGATGGCGACGGGGGGCTGGGGTTCGCTTGGCGGCATGGCTTCTCCTTGTTGGCGTTGGCGGTCAGGCAGCGGCGGCAGCCACGGCGGGCGTGCGCCGGGCGGCCTGGGTGAGACCGCCGTAGCCCCAGGCGGTTGCATCGACGTCGCGCACCACCACGTAGCTGACGGCGGCGACGGCTCCCAGGGCCGCCCCCAGGGCGGTGAAGACGGCGGCGACGAAGGCGGCCTTCTCCTCCTCGCTGTTGGTGCCGTCGGTGACGACGATCTCCAGGTGGAAGGCGCACTCGCCCCGGGCGGCCATGGCGCCGCCGCCGATGAACCAGGCGCCGGCGGGCAGGGACTCGACGGTGACGGCGGTGAGTTCCCGCTTCTTGTGCAGCAAGGTGGCGGTGAGGTCGGTGAGGGTGACGGCCAGTTGGCGGGCCAGGGCGGGGGCGACGGGGTCGCTCAGCTTGAGGGTGAGGTAGGGCATGGCGGGCCTTTCAGTCGGCAAAGGGGGCGGCGTGGATGAGGCGGCCGTAGCCGCGGTGGTGCAGGAAGGCGGCGCGGGAGGCGTAATGCACCGTGGCCTGGTCGGCCAGGGCGGCCGCCATGCGGGCCTTGAAAGCGGGGCGGGGAAAGCGCGCCAGCACCGCCGCCACGAGGGCCGGCGAGATTTCCTCCAGCCCGGCGCCGGTACAGTCGAGGGCGACGCCGGCGTGGAGCAGATGGGCTTCCGCCCCCGCCTCCAGGCCCACCCGCAGGTTGAGGTGGAGGGTGATGGCTTCCTGCAGGCGGTGCCGCCGCGGCGCCGGCCAGCCGAGGCTGTCGGCGAAACGCCCGGCGGCGGC
This sequence comes from Rhodocyclaceae bacterium, assembly GCA_036732025.1. Taxonomy (GTDB): domain Bacteria; phylum Pseudomonadota; class Gammaproteobacteria; order Burkholderiales; family Rhodocyclaceae; genus SSSZ01. The sequence goes on along the minus strand of DAINDE010000032.1, from coordinate 165 downwards.
CGCGCCGCGCAGGGCGAAACAGCCGGCGGGGTCGCAGCTCCGGGGCGGGGTGGCCAGCCCCAGGCCGTGCAGGGCGGCGGCGACGAAGAGTAGTTCCGGGTCGTGGGCGATGCCCCGGCGGTGGGCGAGGAGGCTGGCCCACAGGTAGGCGCGCAGGCTGTGGTC
>DAINDE010000031.1:0-49641 GCA_036732025.1 Rhodocyclaceae bacterium | reverse complement strand
GCCCCTGCCGCCGCCCCGGCTGCCGAAGCCGCCGCTGCCCCTGCCGAAGCGGCTGCCGCGCCGGCCCCGGCGCCCAACAAGGGCGACAACGCCTGGCTGATCGTCGCCACCGCCTTCGTCATCCTCATGTCCATCCCCGGCCTGGCCCTCTTCTACGGCGGCCTGGTGCGGTCGAAGAACATGCTGTCGGTGCTCATGCAGGTCTTCGTCATCTTCTCGCTGATCTCCGTCCTCTGGGTGATCTACGGCTATTCGCTCGCCTTCACCGAGGGCAACGCCTTCTTCGGCAGCCTCGACAAGCTCTTCCTGAAGGGCGTGACGCCGGATTCCGTGGCCGCCACCTTCTCCAAGGGCGTGGTCGTCAGCGAATACGTGTATGTGGCCTTCCAGGGCGCCTTCGCGGCCATCACCTGCTGCCTGATCGTCGGCGCCTTCGCCGAGCGCATCAAGTTCTCCGCCGTGCTGCTGTTCATGGTCCTGTGGTTCACCTTCGCCTACACCCCCATCGCCCACATCGTGTGGTACTGGGCCGGTCCGGACGGCTACATCGACGCCGCTGCCGCCGACAAGCTGAACGCTACCGCCGGCTACATGTTCCAGAAGGGCGCCCTCGACTTCGCGGGCGGCACCGTGGTCCATATCAACGCCGCCATCGCCGGCCTGGTCGGTGCCTACATGGTGGGCAAGCGCACTGGCCTCGGTAACGTCGCCATGGCCCCCCACAGCCTGACCTTCACCATGATCGGCGCCTCCCTGCTGTGGTTTGGCTGGTTCGGCTTCAACGCCGGCTCCGCCCTGGAAGCCAACGGCACCGCCGGCCTGGCCTTCCTCAACACCTGGATCGCCACCGCCTGCGCGGCCCTGTCCTGGCTCTTCGCCGAATGGATCTTCAAGGGCAAGCCCTCCATGCTGGGTGCCGCTTCCGGTGCCGTCGCCGGCCTCGTGGCCATCACCCCGGCCTGCGGCTTCGTCGGCCTGATGGGCGCCATCGTCATCGGCCTGCTGGCCGGCATCCTCTGCCTGTGGGGCGTCAATGGCCTGAAGAAGATGCTCGGTGCCGACGACTCCCTCGACGTCTTCGGCGTCCATGGCGTGGGCGGCATCCTCGGCGCCCTGCTGACCGGCGTCTTCGCTGCCCCCTCCCTGGGCGGCACCGGTATCTACGACTACGTCGCCAACAAGGTCGCCGACAACTACTCCATCGTCGACCAACTGATCGTCCAGGCCACCGGCGTGGGCATCACCCTGGTGTGGTCCGGCGTCGTCGCCCTGGTGTGCTACAAGATCGTCGATATCGTCGTCGGTCTGCGGGTTCCGGAAGACGAGGAGCGCGAAGGCCTCGACCTTACCTCCCACGGCGAATCCGCCTATCACCACTGATCAGCAGTACTTGTCTCTCTCCTTCCGGGCGCCCCAGGGCGCCCGCTTTTTTTTGCCTGATCCCTTTGCTAGGCTGGGATCATGCGTATCGTCCAGCTCTCCGACCTCCATCTCACCGCCGACGGCGCGCCCCTCTACGGATCGGTGGATACCGATGGGGCGCTGGCCATGGCCTTGGCACGTGTCCGCCGACTGGACCCGGCCCCCGATCTCCTGCTCCTGAGCGGCGACCTCGCCAACGGCGGCGAGCTGTCGGCCTATCGCCGCCTGCGGGAGGCCCTGGCGGATGTCGGCGTGCCCTGGGTGGTCATGGCCGGCAATCATGATGACGGGGCCGCCCTGCGGGCCGTCTTTCCCGATCAGCCCTGGGCGAGGGCGGACTGGTGCTGCCAGGCGCGGGAGCTGGCCCCCGGCCTGCTGCTGTGCCTGGATACGCTGGTGCCGGGGGAAGAATACGGCCTGGTGGGGGAGCGTCACCTGGCCTGGCTGGAGGAGGCGGCCGACAGTGATCGCCCGGCCGTGCTCTGCCTGCACCATCCACCGTTTCCGGTAGGCATACCCGGCATGGACGCCATCGGCTGCCGCGGGACCGGGGCGCTGGCGGCCTGGCTGCAGCGTCATCCCGAGGTGGTGGCGGTGCTCTGCGGCCACGTGCACCGCTGCATCGTCACGGTGTTTGCCGGCCGCCCCGCCCTGGTGGCGCCGTCGCCGGCGCACCAGATCGCCCTCCAGGCCGGTCCTCTGGCCTACACCCTGGAACCGGGGGGATTCCTCGTCCACGACTGGGATGCGGGGGCGCCCCTGCGCAGCCACTATGTGCCTCTGGCGATGGCCCCGGTGGTGCCCTATACCGACTGAGGCGACGAATCCGTCTCAGGCGATGTCGACGACGCGGTTGCGGCCGGAAGACTTGGCGCAGTACACCGCTTCGTCGGCGCGGGCGACGGCATCGTCCAGGTTGGTGTCGCCGGCCCGGCAAGCGGTGACGCCGATGCTGACGGAAAGGCCGGCCTCCCCCTTGGCGCCGGCGACCCGCAGGTTGCCGACGGCCTGGCGGATGCGGTCGCTGACCTGGAGCGCGCCGGCGAGGGAGGTGTCGGGTAGGAGGATGCGGAACTCGTCGCCCCCGGCCCGGGCGAAGATGTCCTGCTCCCGCAGGTTGGCGCGGACGGCGCCGACCACCAGCTTCAGGGCCTCGTCCCCGGCGGCGTGGCCGAGGCGGTCGTTGATTTCCTTGAAGTGGTCGATATCCATGACGATGACGGCGAAGGGCGGGTTGCCCCGTTCCACCCGCGCCAGCTCCTTGCTGGCCAGATCATAGAAGGTGCGCAGGTTGTAGGCCCCGGTAAGGAAATCGGTCGCCGCCATGACCTCCAGCCGCTGTTCGAGGGCCTTGCGCTCGGAGATGTCGAGCATGGCGCCGGCGATGCCGTCGGCGGCCCCCAGGGGGTCGCGGAAGACGGCCTTGTGGAAGACCACGTCGTGGTGGCTGCCGTCGGCGTAGCGCACCTTCGCCTCGTAGATCTGGGTACCCCCGTCGGCGAGGAGAGCGCGGTCTGCCGCTTCGTAGACGGTGGCCAGCTCCGGCGGCGCCACGTCGTAGACGGTGCCGCCGACGATGCCCTGGCGGGGCAGCCCAAGGTATTCCTCGAAAGCCCGGTTGCAGGCCAGGTAGCGGCAATCCCGGTCCTTGACGAAGATGGGGGTGGGCAGGGTGTCCAGGGCCGCCTGCAGGCGCATGGCGTAGGTCGTTTCCGGCGCCGTGACCGAAGTCGGGGCGGCCTCCCGCTGGAGGCGCAGCAGGGCCAGGGCCAGCCTCTCCGTGTCGCCGAGGGGCGGGCAGTCCTGGGCGCCGCCCCTGACGCCTTCCCGCGCCAGTGCCGGGGAGTAGGGGTCGAGCAGCAGCAGGTGGGGAAAGCCGGGGGGGCAGCAGGGATGGAAGCGCTCCCGCCAGTCGTTGAGCGCCTCTTTGCCGTCGATCACGACCAGGACGGCGAGGGAGCCGGCAATGTCGCACTCGCCGCTTGGCGCCTGGGCGGCGAACCCTGCCGGTGTGACGACTGCTTCGCCGCGCCGGCGGCGCAGGTCGAGAACCAGCAGCTTGGACGGGGGCGAGTCGGAGGGCACGCGCATTTCCTCGAGGGCCGGCCGACCCGGTGGGGCCGGCGAGTTTCGTTATTCTGCTCCTGGCCCTAGCGGAAAACCACCGTCTTGTTGCCGTGGACCAGCACCCGGTCTTCCAGGTGATAGCGCAGGCCCCGGGCCAGCACGGTTTTTTCGATGTCCTTGCCGTAGCGCACCATGTCCTCCGGGGAGTCGGAATGGTCGATGCGGATCACGTCCTGCTCGATGATCGGCCCGGCATCCAGCTCCGAGGTGACGTAGTGGCAGGTGGCGCCGATCAGCTTGACGCCCCGCTCGTAGGCCTGGTGGTAGGGCTTGGCGCCGGCGAAACTGGGCAGGAAGGAGTGGTGGATGTTGATGATGCGCCCCGGCAGGGCGTCGCACAGCTCCGGCGAAAGGATCTGCATGTAGCGGGCCAGCACCATGCAGTCGCCGCGCACGTCGTCGAATATGCGGGCGATCTCGGCGTAGGCGCCGGCCTTGTTGTCGGCGGTGACCGGCACGTGATGGAAGGGAATGCCGTGCCATTCCACGAAACCGCGGAAGGTGTCGTGGTTGGAGACGACGCAGGGGATCTCGATATCCAGTTCCTTGGCCTGCCAGCGGGCCAGCAGGTCGTAGAGGCAGTGCTCCTGCTTGGAAACCAGCACCACCACCCGCTTCTTGACGGCGCTGTCGGTGATCCGCCAGTCCATGCCCAGAGGGGCGGCCACCGCGTCCCGGAAGCGCTCGCGGAATTCGGCGAGGAGGAAGGGCAGCGAATCTGCCTTGATCTCGATGCGCATGAAATAGCGGCCGGTGACGTCGTCGGCGTGGAAGCTCGACTCCAGTATCCAGCCGCCGTTCCCGGCGATGAAGCCGGAAACCTTGGCGATGATGCCCACCTGGTCCGGACAGGAGGCCGTCAGCGTGTAGAAACGGTCGCGGTGCATGGCCTCAGACCCGTTCGAACACCTTGTCGATTTCGCTTCGCAGTTGGTCGTAGTTCAGGGTCACCGGGAACTGCGGGAATTCGCGGATGACGTTCTCCGGCGGGTGGAAGAGGATGCCGCCGTGGGCCTCGCCCAGCATGGCGGTGTCGTTGTAGCTGTCGCCGGCGGCGGCCACCTTGAAATTCAGTTCCTTGAAGCGCTTGACCGCCTCCTGCTTCTGGTTGGGCATGCGCAGGTGGTAATTGACCAGCATGCCGTCGCCGTCGGCCTCCAGGGAGTGGCAGAAGAGGGTGGGCAGGCCGAGTTGCTGCATGAGGGGCTTGGCGAACTCGTAGAAGGTGTCGGAAAGGATGATCACCTGATAGGCTTCCCGCAGGGCGTCGAGGAATTCCCGGGCGCCGGCCATGGGGCCCATCTCGGCGATGACCTTCTGGATATCCGGCAGGCCCAGGCCGTGCTGGCGCAGGATGCCGAGGCGGTAGGTCATCAGCTTGTCGTAATCTGGCTCGTCGCGGGTGGTGCGCTTCAGTTCGGGGATGCCCGTGCGCTGGGCGAATTCGATCCAGATTTCGGGAACGAGGACCCCTTCGAGGTCCAGACAGACGATGCGCATGACCTGCTCCGCAATGGAAAAACCGCAATTATCCCATTACCCGGAGTGGAAACGATAGCCGTTGCGGCCCCCCATCTTGGCCTGGTACATGGCATCGTCGGCCAGCTTCAGGAGCGCCTCGCTGTCGGTGGTGTCGTCGGGGAAGATGGCGATGCCGACGCTGGCCCCCAGCTCGATGCGGAGGTCGCCCAGGTGGAAGGGCTGGGCGCTGGCGTCGATCAGCTTGGCGGCGACCAGGGCGGCGCTGTTCCGGTCGTGGAGGTCGGGCAGGATGACCACGAATTCGTCGCCGCCGTAGCGGGCGACGCTGTCGGAAAGGCGCACGACGCCCTCGAAGCGGCGCGCCATTTCCTTGAGCAGGCTGTCGCCGACGGCGTGGCCGTAGGTGTCGTTGACCGGCTTGAACTGGTCGAGATCGACGAAGAGCAGGGCGCAACGATTGCCGTTGCGCCGGCTCAGGGCGATGAGCCGGGGCAGGTTCTGCTCGAAGAGCAGGCGGTTGGGCAGGTCGGTGAGGGGGTCGTGGCTGGCCAGGTGCTCCAGGCGTTCCTCCACCCGCTTCTGGTCGGTGATGTCCTCCAGCAGCGAGACGAAGTGGGTGATCTGCCCATCCTCGCCGTGGATGGGCGAAATGATCTGGTGGGCGACGTAGCGGCTGTCGTCGCGCCGCCGGTTGACGATGTCCGCCCGCCACACCCGGCCGTCGAGCAGGGTCTCCCACATGTCGGCATAGAAGCCGGGATCGTGCTGCCCGGAGGAAAACAGCGACGGCGGGCGGCCGATCAGCTCCCGCTTGGCGTAGCCGGATATGCGGGCGAAGGCCTCGTTGACCCAGGTGATGTGGCCCTGGGGGTCGGTGATGAAGACCGAGGTGCCAGTGGAGGCCAGGGCCTGTTCGTAGACCCGCAGCCGGGACTGGTCGTAGGCCGCCTCGAAGGCCAGGCTGGCGTGCATGGCGATGGTGCTGGTGCTGTCGAACAGGGCAAGCAGGGCCTCCTCGCCGGCCGGGTTGCCGTGCAGGGCGAGGATGCCGAAAACGCTGTCGGCCACGTAGATGGGCAGCACCGCCACCAGGCTGCAATCGCCGGGCCGGCAACCGGCGGGCAGCGTTTCCCAGGCCGGGTCGCCGGGCCGCACCACCCGGGGTTCGGCGTGGCAGAGGCAGCCGTAAACCGGATGCAGGGCGCTGTTGGCCACCGGCGTTGCCAGCATCGCCCGGACGATGTCCGCCACGTCGTCGCCGGCGCCGGCCAGGAAGCCGAGTTGTCCGGGCTTCTCCTGGCGGGCGACCCACACTGCGTGGAGGGGGAACAGCGGCAGCAACTCGGCGCACAGGTGCTGGGCCAGCTCCCGCATGGTGGCCTGGTGGCGCAGCAGGCGGTGGTCGAACTGGCGGAAGACGGCTTCGATGGCCTTGAACTGCCGCTTGCGGGTGATGTCCTTGGCGAACAGCCAGACCCGCTCGACGCGCTGGCGGCTGCCCTGGACCGGATGGATGCGCCAGGCCAGGCAGCGGCCCTCGAACCAGTCCTCGCCGGCCACCGGGGCGCCGGAAGCCACGACATCCTCGAGGGCGCGCCGGCGGCGGCCTACCAGGTCCGCCGGCAGCAGTTCGAAGAGAGAGCGGGTGAGCAACTCCAGGCGCGGCCGGCCGAAGCGCTGGCAGCCCGTTTCGTTCACTTCCAGTATCTCGCCGTCGGCGGTGAGCAGCATGACCGTCTCGTCGGCGGCGTTGAGGAGGGTGCGCAGGTTGTCGGTGTCGGCCGGCGACGATTCGCCGATGAGCCGTACCGGCATCCGGGTCATGCCGTAGAAGACGAGGGCAATGATGAAGGTGATGCTGGCGATGGCAATGATGATGCCGGTCATGCTCTCCCCCCTGCGCGGCTATTGCTTGTCGGTCTGCCTTCGCGCCGCGGATGCTTACACATTTCTTAACTTATTACGAATCAGTTAATTTCGGCAAGGCTTTCCAGTTCGTCCTGGGCCAGCAGCCAGCGCTCCTCGGCGGCGGCGATGTCGGCGGTGAGCTGGGCCTGGCGGCGGTGCAGCTCGTCGATGCCGCTGCGGTCGGCGCCGGGGGCGTAGAGGGCGGGGTCGGCGAGCCGCGTGTCGAGGGCCTGCTTTTCCATGTTCCATGCCGCCATCTTCTTTTCCAGTTGCTCGATTTCCTTGACGAGCGGACGGCGCCGGGCAAGCAGTGCCTGGCGGGCGGCGGCTTCCTCCTCGCGCCGTTGCTTGCGTTCCGCCTTCTGGGCGGCGGCGTCGGATTCCGGTGCCTTCTCGGCGGCGCGCTGGGTGGCCAGCCAGGCGGCATAGTCGTCGAGGTCGCCGTCGAAGGGGGCGGCGGTGCCGTCGGCCACCAGCCACAGTTCGTCGGCGCAGGTACGCAGCAGGTGGCGGTCGTGGGAGACGAGCACGACGCCGCCCTCGAAATCCTGGAGGGCGAAGGTCAGCGCCTCCCGCATCTCCAGGTCGAGGTGGTTGGTGGGCTCGTCGAGGAGCAGCAGGTTGGGCCGGGTGCGGATGAGGAGCGCCAGGGCCAGCCGCGATTTCTCGCCGCCGGAGAAGGGCCCCACCGGGCGTGTCGCCATGTCGCCACGGAAATCGAAGCCGCCCAGGTAGTCGCGCAGTTCCTGCTCCGGCGTGGTCGGCTCCAGGCGGGTGAGGTGCTGCAGGGGCGACTCGTCCGGACGCAACTGCTCCAACTGGTGCTGGGCGAAGTAGCCGATGTTGAGGGCCTTGGCCTCGTGGCGCTCGCCGGCGGCCATGGGCAGGGCGCCGGCCAGGAGCTTGACCAGGGTCGATTTGCCGGCGCCGTTGCGGCCCAGCAGGCCGAGGCGGCTGCCCGGGCGCAGGGTAAGGTTTACCCGCTCCAGGATGCGCTTATCCCCGTAGCCGGCGGCGGCGCCGGTGAGCACCAGCAGCGGGTCGGGCAGGGTCTCCGGCAGGCGGAAGTCGAAGTGGAAGGGCGAATCCACGTGGGCGGCGGCGACGATCTCCATGCGCGCCAGGGCCTTGATCCGGCTCTGGGCCTGGCGGGCCTTGGTGGCCTTGGCCTTGAAACGGTCGATGAAGCGCTGCAGGTGGGCGATCTGCTTCTGCTGTGCTTCGAAGGTGGCCTGCTGCACAGCGAGCTGGGCCGCCCGGGCCCGTTCGTAGTCGGAATAGCCGCCGGAATAGAGGGCGATGCGCTGCTGCTCGATGGCCAGGACGTGGCCCACCACGGCATCGAGGAAATCCCGGTCGTGGGAGATGAGGAGCAGGGTGGCCGGAGTGGCCTTCAGCCAGCCCTCCAGCCAGAGGACGGCGTCGAGGTCGAGGTGGTTGGTGGGCTCGTCCAGGAGCAGCAGGTCGGCGCGGCAGGAGAGGGCGCGGGCGAGATTGAGGCGGACCCGCCAGCCGCCGGAGAATTCGGCCACCGGCTTGGCGAAATCGGCGTCGGTGAAGCCGAGACCGTGCAGCACCTCCGCCGCCCGGGCGCGGGCGGCATAGCCGCCGATCTCGCCGTAGCGGGCGTGCAGGTGGCCGATGGCCTCGCCGTCGCCGGCGGCTTCGGCGGCGGCCAGGTCGGCCTCCACCCGGCGCAGCTCGGTGTCGCCGTCGAGGACGAAGTCGATGGCCGGCGTCGGCAAGGCCGGGGTTTCCTGGGCCACCCGGGCGATGTGCCAGGCGGCGGGGAGCTCCACGTCCCCCTGCTCGGCGTGCAGTTCGCCGGCCAGGAGGGCGAACAGGCTCGACTTGCCGCAACCGTTGGCCCCCACCAGGCCCACCCGCCAGCCGGGGTGGATCTGGAAACTGGCGCCCTCGATCAGGGGGCGGCCGGCGCGGGTGAGGGTGGCGTTCTTGAGGGCAATCATGGGTGCGGCATTATATGAGATAGAATTTCCCGATACCTTTTCCGGCCCGACGATGATCAAGAAGATCAGCATCGACCAGCTCAAACCGGGGATGTTCATCCACGATCTCAACTGCGGCTGGCTCGATCACCCCTTCCTCAAGAGCAAGTTCCACCTGCGGGACGCGGCCACCATCGACAAGATCCGCGCCCTCGGCATCCGCGAGCTATACATCGACACCATCAAGGGTGCCGACGTCTTCCCGGCCCGCACCCAGCAGGAGGTCAGCGCCGACCTCGACCGCCAGCTCCTGGAAATCGCCGGCAAGAAGGAAGACAAGCCCATCGCCGCCGAGCTGCGCGAGGAAGCGGCGCGGGCCAAGCGCCTGCACGGCGAGGCCAACCGCATCGTGCGCAACCTCATGGGCGACATCCGCCTCGGCCAGCAGATCGAGGTGGAAAAGCTCGAACCCATGGTCGAGGGCATGATCGACTCCATCTTCCGCAACCAGGACGCCCTCCTTCCCCTGGCCCGCCTCAAGCACCACGACAGCTACACCTTCGAGCACTGCGTCGGCGTCTCCGCCCTGATGGTCACCTTCGCCCGGGGCCTCAAGCTGCCCCGGGAGGAGATCCGCGAAATCGCCCTGGGCGCTCTCCTGCACGACGTCGGCAAGGCGCGGGTCCCCGACGACATCCTCAACAAGCCGGCGCGGCTCACCGACGAGGAATTCCAGCAGATGAAGTCCCACGTCGTGCAGAGCGTCATCATCCTGCAGAACACGCCGGGTATCGGCGAGGCCGCCCTGCAGGTGGCCGGCCAGCACCACGAGCGCTTCGACGGTTCCGGCTATCCCAACCGGCTGCAGGGAGAGGCCATATCCCGTTTCGGGCAGATGGCGGCCATCGTCGACGTCTACGACGCCATTTCCTCGGAACGGGTCTACCACCGCGGCATGGAGCCCACCCAGGCCCTGCGCAAGCTTCTCGAATGGAGCGACCACCATTTCGACCCGGCCCTCGTGCAGGCCTTCATCCGGGCCATCGGCATCTACCCCACCGGCAGCCTGGTGCGCCTGGAAAGCAACCGCCTGGGCGTGGTCGTCGAGCAGCACGAGGACAACTTGCTGGAACCCGTGGTACGCGTCTTCTACCACGCCGGCAAGCACTACTACATCCCGCCGGAGGTGGTGGACCTGGCCAAGTCCCAGGACCGCATTTCCGCCTTCGAGAGCTACGAAAAATGGAACATCGATCCCTACCAGTGGCTGCCCTCCTGATCGCCGGCCTGGCCCTGGCGGCGCCCCTGCGGGCCGACCCCCAGGCCGACTGGGATGCCCGGCTCGCCCGGGGCAAGGAATTGCAGGCCCGGGGCAAGGCCCGCACCGAGGCGGCCAAGGCCCTGCTGGAGGAGGAAAAGACGGCCTGCCTGAAGAAATTCCGGGTGTATGACTGCCAGGGCGACGCCCGCCAGCGCTACGTGGCCGAAGCGCGGGAAGCCCGGCGCCTGGAGACCGAGGGCGCCGCCATCGTGCGCCAGGTCAAGAAGGAGCAACTGGCGGACAAGGATCAGCGCCGCCGGGACGAAGCCCCCGCCAAGGAAGCCGAACTGCGCGACAAGGAAGGCGCCGTGCAGGCGGAACGGGGGGCGGCCGAAGCCCGCCGCGGCGAGCGGGCCGCCGCCAAGGAGCGGCAGGCCGAGGAAGGCGCCCGGCGCAAGGCCGACGACGCCGAGCGCCTGCGCAAGAAGCGGGAAAAGCACGAGCGCAAGGTGGCCGAGAAGCTGGAAAAGGCCCAACAGCGCGAGCAGCGCGGCGCGCCCTGAGCCGGAGCCGCGGGCGTGATCCGGAAGATTCCCGTCCATAAGCTGGTCCCCGGCATGTACGTGGTGGACCTGCACCGGAGCTGGCTGGAACATTCCTTCTGGCGCCGCCGCTTCCCGGTGCGGGACGAGGCCATGGTGCGCCGGCTCATCGAGGAAGGCGTCACCGAAGTCTCCATCGACACCGCGCGAGGCGCCGACCTGCCGGCGCCCCCCGAGCCGCGGCTGGTGATGGCCGCCAGCACTTTCGTGTCGCGGGGCGAGCGGCTGCGGGGCAAGCCGTCCACCCTCTCCCTCGGCGAGGAACGGCGGCGGGCGGCGCTGCTCCTGCGGGAAGCCAACGGCACCCTGCGCGAGCTGATGGTCGATGCCCGCCTCGGCCGGGTGGTGGATATCGGCCGCCTGGAGCCCTTCGCCGAACGCATGATCGAATCGGTGCTGAGGAACCCCGACGCCCTGCCGCCCCTGTCCCGGCTCAAGCTCCAGGGCAGCTACGCCACCGAGCACGCCCTGGCCACCACCGCCCTGGTCGTCGCCCTCGGCCGCCAGCAGGGGCTCGAACAGGCCGAACTGGAGCGGCTGGCCATGGGCACGCTGCTCAAGGACGTCGGCCACGCCGCCCTGGACGCCAAGCTGGTGGCCAAGCCCGGCCGCCTTTCCCTGGACGAGCGGGCGGTCATGGAAAGCCACGTCGAAGAAGGACTGGCCGTGCTCGAAGCCACCGCCCGCCTGGCCGAAACCTCGGTGGCCGCCATTCTCGAGCACCACGAACGCTTCGATGGCTCCGGCTACCCCTTCCACATGCAGGGCACCGCCATCTCGGCGGTGGGGCGCATGGTGGCGGTGGTCGACACCTACGACGCCATGACCTCGGACCGTCCCTACCGGGCTGCCGTCTCTCCCACCGCCGCCCTCGCCCAGATTTTCGAGGCCGGCGGCCAGGATTTCGACCCCGAGGTGGTGTCCGGCTTCGTCCGCGCCGTCGGCATCTATCCGGTGGGCACCCTGGTGCGGCTGGAAAGCGGCCACCTGGCGGTGGTCGAGGAGCTGCATCCCGACTCCCTGCTCAGTCCGATCGTCCGCGTCATCTACCACGCCGGCCGGCGGCGCTACGTGACGCCGGTGGTGGTGGACCTGGCCGCCAGCTACGGCAACCACTACGGCCAGATCGTGCGCAGCGAGAACTTCGAGGACTGGGGCCTCAGCCCCCTGCGCTGGCAGCCGGCCTGAAGTCCGGGCTGGCGAGCAGGCGGCGGAAGGGGGCGGGCAGGGCAGCCTGTCCCGCTTCGGCCAGCGGCAGCCAGTAGCGGTGCGGCTCGCCCAGGGCCGGCGCCCGGTCCACCAGGCAGAGCACGGGCCGGATGTGCAGGCGGAAATGGGTGAAAGTGTGGCGGATGCCCGCCAGCTCCCGGCAGGCGACGGCCGTGCAGCCCAGGGTGGCGGCCAGGGCCGCCGCATCCCCCTCCGGCGGCACCAGCAGTCCGCCCCAGATGCCGCTCGGGGGGCGGCGTTCGACGAGGACGGCCTGGCCGGCGCTGAGCAAGGCGAAGGCGGCCTCCCGCTCCGGCAGGGGCGGGCTCGGGCGGGCGGCGGGCAGTTCCGCCTGGCGGCCGTCGCGCCGGGCGACGCAGCTCTCGGCCACGGGGCATTCCCCGCAGCGCGGGCGGCTGCGGCCGCAGAGGCCGGCGCCCAGGTCCATCAGCCCCTGGCTGTAGGCCTCGATGCCCGCCGCCGGCAGCAGCGATTCGGCGAGCTTCCACAACGCCTTTTCCACGGAGCCGCTGCCGGGAAAACCCTCGACACCGAAATGCCGGCACAGCACCCGCTTGACGTTGCCATCGAGGATGGCCGCCCGCCGGCCCCAGGCGAAGGCGGCGATGGCGGCGGCGGTGGAGCGGCCGATGCCGGGCAGCGCGGCCAGGGCCTCCGGTGCCTCGGGAAAGCGCCCGCCGTGCGCGGCGACCACTGCCTGGGCACAGCGGTGCAGGTTGCGCGCCCGGCTGTAATAGCCCAGGCCGGCCCACAATTCGGCCACCGTCTCGGCTGGGGCGGCGGCCAGGTCGGCCACCGTCGGGAAGCGCTCGAGAAAGCGGCCGTAATAGGGAATCACGGTCGCCACCTGGGTCTGCTGCAGCATGATCTCGGACAGCCAGATGCGGTAAGGGTCCCGCGTGTTCTGCCAGGGCAGGTCATGGCGGCCGTGGCGGCGCTGCCAGGCGACGATGCGGGCGGCGAAGTCGGGAAACGCAGGGGGCAAGGCTTGCCTCGACGGAGAAGGGGAGAAGCCGGATAATACGCCTCCCGTTTCCCATCACCGAACCGCGATGCCCCAAGCCGAAACCGATCCCCTGGCCGCCCCGCCGGCCATGGCCTGCGATTGCACCGCCCAGGCCGGCGAGATCGATTCCCGCGCCCTGCGCGACACCCTCGGCCGCTTCGCCACGGGCATCGCCGTGGTCACCGCCATCGACGGCGACGGCCATCCTATCGGCCTCACCGTCAATTCCTTCGCCGCCGTCTCCCTGGCGCCGCCGCTGGTGCTGTGGAGCCTGGCCAGCGGTTCCCACAACTTCGAGTCCTTCCGCCGCGCCAGCCACCACTGCATCAACGTGCTCGCCGCCGATCAGATGGACCTCTCCAACCGCTTCGCCACCTGGCCCACCGACCGCTTCGCCGGCCTGCCCTGGCAGCCGGGCTGCGGCGGCGCCCCCGTCCTGGCCGGCTGCTGCGCCCGCTTCGAGGTGTGCAACGAAACCCAGCACCCCGGCGGCGACCACCTCATCTTCGTCGGCCGGGTCGTCCGCTTCGACCAGGTGCCGGGGATGGACCCCCTGCTTTTCCATGGTGGCCGCTACCGCTTCCTCGCCAAGGATTGAACCGGCTGCCGTCTGCGCTTAGAATGCCCCGGTCGGCCCGGGCGGGTGTCGTATAACGGTATTACCTCAGCTTCCCAAGCTGATGAAGAGGGTTCGACTCCCTTCACCCGCTCCAATTTCCGCGCCTAAGACATACGTCATATTGCCGGCCGCCGGCACCTTTGAAATACTTGGTGCCCCACCGACGAATCTCCAAGGCCGTGCCCATCGCCCCCCTTTCCGGCCGTCCGTCCGTAGGCCAAGCCTGGCCCCGGCCGGGTGGCTTCCTCGCTTATTACATGCTGGCGGTCCTGGCCTGGGGCGTCCTGTCGGTCATCGCCCTGGTGGCCGTGGGGCAGGAGAGCCTGCGGGCGGCGACAGCGGACTTCGAGCGCCGGGCTGAGGCGATCTATGTCGGCCTGCATGACCGGCTGCAGGTGAACGAAGCGGCCCTCTTCGGCTTCGCCAGCCTGCTCGCCGCCCTGCCCGGCGATGACCTGCGGACTCCCCGCCAGCTTGCCGAGGCGCTGATGCGCCAGTATCCCGGCACCCATCGCTTCCAGGTCGCCCGCCAGGTGGCCCATGCCGAACTGCCGCAATTCACCGCCCAGGCCCGGCGGCTGCTGCACCGGGATTTCCGTCTGCGCGGGCTGGCCCCGGAGGACACGTCGGCCCGGGCGCCGGTGCCGGAAAACGATTTCTATTTTCCCCTCGTCTTCGTCCATCCCCCCGAACGGCCGGAAGCCTCCAGCCTCGGCCTCGACCTGGGCACGGTGCCCTTCCTCGAGAAGCGCCTGCAGGAAGCCGGTCTCAAGGAACGGCTCTTCGTCACGCCGATCTATCCTTCCCCCGACGGGGCCGGCAGCGTCTTCGCCCTCTTCCGGGCCGTGCCGCATCCCGACAACGGCAGCCTCCTCGGCGGCACCCTCTACGCCCTGCTGGTGGTGCCGGTGGCGGGCCTGCAGCCCGATCTCGCCGAGCGGGACCGGCAGGTGGGCTACTTCCTGCGCCATCGTGGCTACGGGGAAACGGTCCATGGCGACGCCATCTTCGACCTGCCCGCCCGGCCGGCATCCGCCCTGGAGTCGTGGCTGCTGCCGCGGCTGGTCTTCAGCCGGGACTTCGCCGACGTGGAGCAGCCCTTCCGGCTGACCCTGGAGCGGCAACTGCGCCTGGGCGACCTGCTGACCCCGGGCGTCCTCGGCGTGGCTCTCCTGGCCGGTCTCACCCTGGCGGCCCTGGTGTTCCACATGCTCAGCCAGGAGCGGCTGCGGCGGCGCATCCATGCCCAGGAAGAACAGATCCGCCACCTTGCCCTGCACGACCAGCTCACCGGCCTGCCCAACCGCCGCCTGCTCGAGGACCGTCTGCAGCGGGCCCTGGAACTGGCGCGCCGGCAGGGGGAGCGGGTGGGCGTCATTTTTGTCGACATCGACGCCTTCAAGCAGGTCAACGACCATTTCGGCCACCGGGCGGGGGATGCCGTCCTGCAGCTGGCCGGCGGCCGGCTGGCCGGCTGCGTGCGGGAAAGCGACACGGTGGCGCGCTTCGGCAGCGACGAGTTCGTCCTCGTCTGCTCGGGGCTGCAGCATGCCTCGGATGCGGTGGCGGTGGCCGACAAGGTGCGCCACGCGGTGTGCGATCCCTTCGTCGTCGAGGGCAAGAACATCGCCGTCACCGCCTGCATCGGCGTCAGCATCTATCCCGACAGTTCGGAAAGCCCCGAAACCCTCCTTGCCCAGGCCGACGTGGCCATGTTCCGGGCCAAGGGCCAGGGGCGCAACCGGGTCCAGGTCTTCCGCGTCGAGGTCGCCTCGGCCCTCAACCCTGGGTCAGCCTAGCAGGCGACGCTGGTCCAGGTATTTTTCAAGGATTTCCAGGCGCACCAGGGGATCGTCCAGTTCCAGCAACTTCTGCTTGGCCAGGTTCTGGACGGGGAGGATTTCGGTGATGCGGCAGCCCACCCAGCCGGCGTCGTCGAAACGGTGCGGCTCGGCGATGCGGGCCGGGTCCAGGTCGCTGACGACGCGCTGCAGGAAGGGCAGCAGCCGCTGCCGCTCGGGCGGGACCGCCACCGTCGGCATTTCCGCCAGCAGTTCCACCCGGCCGGTGAGCAGGTGGTCGGGGGCCACCGCCTTGCTGACGATGCGGAAGCGCCGGCCGCCGCGCACGGTGACCAGGAGGATGCCCAACTGCTCCATGTCGCTGGCCGTGATTTCCGCCAGGGTGCCCACGGCATGGGGCTCGGCGGCAGCGCCGGTCTCGTTGCCGCTGTCGATGAGGCAGACGCCGAAGGGGGTCTTGTCCTTGAGGCAGGCGGCGGCCATGTCCAGGTAGCGCTGCTCGAAGATCTTCAGGGGCAGCACCCCCCCGGGGAAAAGCACGGTGTGCAGGGGAAAGAGGGGGATGTCCAGGGTTTCCGGCCGGGCGGGCCGGTGCAGGAAGTCGAGTATGCCCATCATTCCCCCCAGCGTCGGGCGAGGCTGTGGGGCACGCGCAACTGGTCGAGGATGCGGGCGACGACGAAATCGACGATGTCGGCCACGGTCTGCGGGTGGGTGTAGAAGCCCGGGCTCGGCGGCAGGATGACGGCGCCGGCGCGGGAGAGGCGCAGCATGTTTTCCAGGTGGATGGCGGAGAAGGGGGTCTCCCGGGGCACCAGGATGAGCTTGCGGCCTTCCTTCAGTACTACGTCGGCGGCCCGGTGGATCAGGTTGTCGGCCAGTCCCTGGGCGATGGCGGCCAGGGTGCCCATGGAACAGGGGCAGACCACCATGGCGTCGGGAGGGTTGGAACCGGAGGCCACCGGGGCGAACCACTCCTCCCGGCCGTACACCTGCAGGCGCTCGGGGTTTGCGCCGAAGCGGGCGAGCAGGGCGTCGCGGGTTTCCGCCGGCCGGCCCGGCAGGTCGAGGCCCATCTCCTGGCGGGCCACCACCTGGGCGGCCTGGGAATAGAGCAACTGCACGCGGCAGCCAGCCGCCAGCAGGCATTCGAGCAGGCGCAGGCCGTAGGGCATGCCGGAGGCGCCGGTGAGAGCGAGGCAGACGGTTTCAGGCAAGGGACGACTCCTTCTCCCGGGCGTCCAGCAGCAGGCGGGCGACGATCAGCCCGTTGATGATGCCGAAGACCAGGGCGGCGGCGCCGAACAGGGGCGCCAGCATGAAAACCCCATCATGGGGGATCAGCCACGCCCGGGCAAGCAGTAGCTGGCCGCCGATGTGGGCGAAGGCGGCGAGGATGCTCCAGCTCACCGGTCCGAACCAGCGCCGCGGCAGGTGGCGGGCGGCGGCCAGGACGAGGAGGCTGAGGACGCCGCCGGTGAGGGAGAGGAAGAAGCCGGGGGCGAGGAACTGGCCGAGGAGGATGCTGCCGGCGACGATGCGCAGGCCGGTGACCCAGGCGGCGGTACTCCAGCCGTAGCGGGAGAGCACCAGCAGGGTGACGATGTTGGCGAGCCCGGGCTTGATGCCCGGCAAGGGCGTGGGGATGGCGGCGTCCACCAGGGACAGGCCCACCGCCGCCGCCGCCAGGCGGGCGATGCGCCGGTCCTGGCCGGTGATGGCCAGTTCAGTAACTGAGGCTGTCATAGGCCTTGGTGCGCCCCAGGACCTGCAGGCTGACCCGGTTGGGGGCGCAGATGGCGATTTCGCCCGGCCGGGAGAGCCAGCCCTGGCGCACGCAATACTGGCGGGGGCCGGGGTCGGCCATGACCCGGGCGCGGCCCGGCTCGATGGCGATGCGGGTGGTGCCGAGGGGACCGGGAACGTCGATGGTGCGGCGGCTCTTGAGGTCGGCCTCGGCAAAAACCTGGCCCTCCTGGCGCACCACCACCCGGTCGGCGAATCCCCCTTGCCAGAGGAGCGGCAGGCTGCCGCCGACGCCGGCGGCGGCGGCGAGGATCAGCAGCCAGTCGCCGGGCCGCAGGAAGGCAAGCCAGGCCATCGCGCTCAGCCGGCGCCCGCCAGGGCCCGGTGGCGGATGAGGACGCGGGCCCGGTCGCGGAACTCGCGGCCCAGCCAGTCGGCCAGGTATACCGAGCGGTGCTGGCCGCCGGTGCAGCCGATGGCCACCGTCAGGTAGTTGCGGTTGTCGCGGATGTAGGCGGGCAGCCAGGTGGCCACGAAGCGGCCGATGTCGTCGCGCATGGCGCGCACTTCTTCCTGGGCCTCCAGGTAATCGGCCACCGGCTGATCGAGGCCGGTGAGGGGGCGCAGTTCCGGGTCGTAGAAGGGGTTGGGCAGGCAGCGCACGTCGAAGACCAGATCGGCGTCCAGAGGCACGCCGTGCTTGAAGCCGAAGGATTCGAACAGCAGGATGAGGCCCCGGCCCGGTTCGGCGTTGATGAACTGGCGCACCCAGTCGCGCAGGGCGTTGGCCTTGAGGTCGCTGGTGTCGATGCGGTGGCCCAGGTCGGCGATGGGGTCGAGGAGTTCCCGCTCCGCCCGCAGGGCTTCCTCCAGGGTGCGGCCTTCCGAGGCCAGGGGGTGGCGGCGGCGGGATTCGGAATAGCGCTTGAGGAGCGTTTCCTCCTTGGCGTGGAGGAAGAGGAAGACCAGTCGGTCGCATTCTTCCTCCAGGGTCTTCAGCTTGCCCGGCAGCAGTTCGATGCCGTCGCCGGAGCGGGCGTCGATGCCCACCGCCACCTTGCGGATGCCTTCTTCTCCCAGCATGCGGACGAGGACCGTCAACATCACCACCGGCAGGTTGTCTACGCAATAGTAGCCGGCGTCCTCCAGGAGATTGAGGGCGACGGACTTGCCGGAACCGGAGAGGCCGCTGATGAGAATGAGATCCATGCCCCGGAGCATAATGAACAGTCCCCCCCGGATCAAGGCGCGGCATAATACTTGCAAAGGAGAATTGGCATGCAGTCCCTCGATCTTCCCTTCCTCGCCGAACTGACCGCCCTGCGCCGGGACATCCACGCCCACCCGGAACTGGCTTTCCAGGAGCAGCGGACCGCCGACGTCGTGGCGGCGGAACTGGAACGCCACGGCCTCGAGGTTCACCGCGGCATCGCCCGCACCGGCGTCGTCGGCGTCCTGCGGGCGGGGAGCGGCAGCCGCATGATCGGCCTGCGCGCCGACATGGACGCCCTGCCGCTGGCCGAACTCAACGAATTCCCCCACCACTCCCGCCACGCCGGCCGCATGCACGCCTGCGGCCATGACGGCCATACCGCCATGCTCCTGGGCGCCGCCCGCCACCTGGCCAGCCACCCCGATTTCGACGGTACCGCGGTGTTCATCTTCCAGCCGGCGGAGGAATCGGAGGGCGGCGCGGCGGTCATGATCGAGGACGGCCTCTTCGAGCGCTTTCCCGTCGAGGCGGTGTTCGGCCTGCACAACTGGCCGGGCATCCCTGTCGGGCGCATGGCGGTGATGCCGGGGCCGGTCATGGCCGGCACCTGCGCCTTCGAGATCACCGTGCGCGGCCACGGCTGCCATGCCGCCATGCCCCACCAGGGCGTGGACGCCATCGTCACCGGCAGCCAGTTGGTCCAGGCCCTGCAGACGGTGGTCAGCCGCACCCTGCACCCCTGCGAGGCGGCGGTGGTCAGCGTCACCCAGTTCCACGCCGGCGAGGCCTGGAACATCATCCCCGAGGAAGTGGTCCTGCGCGGCACCATCCGCACCTTCAAGCCGGAGGTGCAGGAGGCCGTGGAGCGGGCCATGGAGCGCCTGTGCAGCGGCGTGGCAGCGGCCAATGGGGCGCAGATAGCGGTGCGCTTCGACCACCGCTATCCGCCGACGGTGAACAGCGCGGCCGAGGCCGAGTTCTGCAGGAGCGTCGCCGCCGAGGTGCTGGGCGCCGAGCAGGTACTCACCGACGTGCTGCCCTCCATGGGCGCCGAGGATTTCGCCTACATGCTGCGGGAAAAGCCGGGGTGCTACGTCTGGCTGGGCAACGGCCCGGGCACCGGCGGCTGCACCCTGCACAATCCCCATTACGATTTCAACGACGACATCCTGGCCCTGGGTGTCGCCTACTGGGTGCGGCTGGTCCAGCGCGCCCTGCCCAGGCTCTGAGCCGCCGACTGCCGGGAGGGAGGGGAAGGATGGAAACGCTGGTTGACCTGCTTGCCGCGGCGCCCCTGTTCCTGGGTGTTTCCCGGGACGAACTCGCCGCCTGCGTCAGCGAAGGCCGCGAAGTGCACCTGCCGGCCGGGGAGATACTTCTCGATCCGGCCCGGCCCAACAGCGACATCTTCATCGTCCTCGACGGCCAGGTGCTGGTCTGCCTGGCCCCGGATCCGGCCAGCCCCATCGCCCAACTGGGTGCCGGCGACTGCGTCGGCGAGTTGTCCATCATCGACGACCAGTTGCCCTCGGCCTACATCCTGGCCGCCACCGCCTGCCGCTTCCTGGCCATCCCCCAGTCCGTCCTCTGGCAGCTCTTCCGCCGCCAGCACGCCGCCGCCCTCAACCTGCTGCGCATCCTCGCCCAGCGCATCCGCGAGAACAACGCCGTCATCCACGCCGGCCTGGAACTGCGGCGGGACCAGGTGCGGGCGGTGGAAACCGACGAGCTCACCGGCCTCAGCACCCGGGCCTGGGCCGACGACGTGCTGCCCCGCCAGCTCGACTTGTGCGAACGCACCGGCCAGGCGGCGTCGCTTCTCGTCCTCGACATCGATTATTTCGCCCGCCTCAACGAGTTCTACGGCGACCCCGCCGGCGACGAGGCCTTGCGCCACGTGGGCCGGCTGGTGCGCCGCAACCTGCGGGGCAACGACCTGGGCGCCCGTTTCGGGGGCGACGAGGTGATGATCCTCATGCCCGCCACCGAGGCGGCCCGGGCCCGTCTCATGGCGGAACGGGTGCGTGCCGCCATCGCCGGCGCCGCCATGCAGCTGCCCGACGGACTGGCGCTGCCCCTCACCGTCTCCGGCGGCATCGCCCAGTGGCGGCCCGGCCAGTCCTACGGCGAACTGTGCGAAGCCGCCGCCGCCGCCCTGCGCAAGGCCAAGGCCGGCGGCCGCAACCAGGTGGCCGTGGCCGCCTAGGCTGCGCGGCCGCCGATGACGCTCAGGGCGGGCCGCTCCGAGTCCTGGTGCAGGCTCAGGTAGCGCAGGCAGGTGACGCGCAGGAAGGAGGCGAAATTGTCGATTTCGCCGCGGAAGGCCACGATCTCGTCGTAGAGCTTGGCGATCAACTGGTTGGTCGTCATCCCTTCGCCGGCGGCCAGTTCCGCCAGGGTGTCCCAGAAAAGGTTCTCCAGGCGGATCTTGGTGACGCAGCCGTGGATGCGCAGGGAACGGGCGCGGGACTCGTAGAGGATGGGGTCGGCCTTGGCGTAGATGTTGCACATGGACGTGGCTCCGCGGTGGGGGCGGGCGGCCCGGGAGCCGCCCGGCGACTCAGGGCTCGATGCGGGTGCCCAGCAGGCGCAGGAATTGCGCCAGCCAGGCCGGGTGGGCCGGCCAGGCCGGCGCGGTGACCAGGTTGCCGTCAGTGTGGGCCTGGTCCACCGGGATGTCGGCGTACTTGCCGCCGGCCAGGGCTACTTCCGGGCCGCAGGCGGGGTAGGCGCTGCAGGTGCGCTCCTTGAGGACGCCGGCGGCGGCCAGCAACTGGGCGCCATGGCAGATGGCGGCGATGGGCTTGCCGGCCCCGGCGAAATGGCGCACGGCGGCGATCACCTCGGGGTTGAGGCGCAGGTATTCCGGTGCCCGGCCGCCGGGGATGAGGAGGGCGTCGTAGTCTGCCGCCTGGAGGTCGGCGAAGGTGGCGTTGAGGGTGAAGTTGTGCCCGCGCTTTTCGCTGTAGGTCTGGTCGCCCTCGAAATCGTGGACGGCGGTGCGGATCGCCTCGCCGGCCTTCTTGCCCGGGCAGGCGGCATGGACCGTGTGCCCGACCATGAGCAGGGCCTGGAAGGGCACCATGGTTTCGTAATCTTCGGCGTAGTCGCCGACCAGCATGAGAATCTTCTTGGCAGCCATGTCTGTCTCCTCGGTGTGGTGTGGATGGCTGTTCCAGTGTGCCCAAAGGCTGGCCCCCGCGGGTAGCACCGGGCTGCTACCGGAACCGTGCGCGCCGACCGGCGCGCGGATGGGAATTAGACCTCAGGCCGGGAGCAGGTTCCCTTCTTCCCGGCGCAGGGCGCCGGCGGCCAGGAGGTCGCGCACCACCCGGGCCGCCAGCTCGTCGTCGGAAAGGCCCAGGTAGCGGGCATTGACGTCGTTGGCGAAGGTCAGGCCGGAAAGGAAGGGCGCCACCTCGTCACGGGCCAGGCGGCCCCGTTCCATGATGGCGAAGGAGACGATGACCTTGATGGCGTGCCAGGCCAGGTGCTCGACGTTGGCCTCGAAGCGGGCCAGCTTGGCGAGGGCCCGCTCGAGGGCGGCGTCGAAGTCGGTGAAGGGGCTGCCGTGGCCGGGGATGACCACGTCCACCGCCAGGCGGCCGAGCATTTCCAGGGTGGACCGGGTGGCGGCCAGCCCTTCCGCCTCCCCCAGCAGTTCCGGGAAGATGACGCTGAAGCCGTTGCGCCAGAGAGCGTCTCCGGAAACGAGAAGGCGCCGCTCCGGGTTGTAATAGACCAGGGCCTCCATGTCGTGGCCGGGGGCGGCGATGGCCCGCCAGGCCAGTTCCCCCATCACCAGTTCTTCGCCCGCCCGCACCACGGCATCGTGCTGGAAGCGGGCCGCCTGCTGGCCGAGGGGGGAAAGGAGCAGGGAATCCTCGTCCCATTCGGCCACCGTGGCGGCCAGCCCGGCGGGGACGACGATGCGGCAGCCGAAGGCGGCCTGCAGGGCAGCGTTGCCGCCGATGTGGTCGGAATGGGAGTGGGTATTCACTACCCGTTCCAGGGCGCGGCCATCAAGGGCTCGCTCGACCAGGGCGACGGTCTGGGCGGCGTGGGTGACGTAGCCGCTGTCGATCAGGGTCGCCCGGTCGCCGTCGATGAGCAGGACGTTGTTGGCGGAAAGCCAGCCCCGTTCGAGCACCTGCACCGAAGGGGAAAGGTTCATGCCGGGGTGTCCGGGTCGCCGGAGGGCGTGGGGGGCGCCCCGGCGGGGCGGACGGTTTCGACCTCCGCCACCACGGCCGGGCTCTCCAGCGGGGGCCGGCCGCAGCCCAGGCAGTAGCCGGAATCGGGATCGGGCTGGCAGATCCCCACGCAAACGTAGATTTCTTCGTCGTTCATTGATCGCAGTCGCAACGCAATTCGCCGTCCCAGGGGTGGTCCTCCTGGCGCCGCCGGGCCACGGCGGCCAGAATGGCCAGGCGGGCTTCCTCGTCCGCCCCGCCCCAGGCAGCGATTTCGTCCAGGGTGCGCAGGCAGCCCTGGCAGAGGCCGGTGTCGGCGTCCATCTTACAGACGTTGATGCAGGGGGAGGCAACCATCGATGGCGTCAATCCTTCCCGGCGGTCAGGGCCCGACCTGCCTTGGCGCCGTTGGGGCGGCCCAGGAGCCCGGAGATCCAGGCGCCGACGCCGGCCAGTTCCGCCAGATCGACGCCGGTCTCGATGCCCAGGCCGTGCAGCAGGTAGACCACGTCCTCGGTGGCCACGTTGCCGGTGGCGCCCCGGGCGTAGGGGCAGCCGCCGAGCCCGGCGACGGAGCTGTCGAAGACCGCCATGCCCAGCTGCAGGGAAGCGTAGATGTTGGCCACCGCCATGCCGTAGGTGTCGTGGTAGTGGCCGGCCAGGCGGGCCATGGGCACGTGGCGGGCGCAGGCCTCGAGCAGTTGGGAGACGCTGGCGGGGGTGCCGACGCCGATGGTGTCGCCGAGGGACACCTCGTAGCAGCCCATGTCGTGGAGGGTGCGGGCCACGGCAGCGGCCTCTTCGGGAGGCACCGGGCCCTCGTAGGGGCAGCCGACGACGCAGGAGACATAGCCCCGTACCTTGATTTCCAGGGCCGAGGCGGTGGCCACCACCGGCTCGAAGCGCTTAAGGCTCTCGGCGATGGAGCAGTTGATGTTCTTGCGGGAAAAGGTTTCGGACGCGGCGCCGAAGATGGCCACCTCCGTCGCCCCGGCCTCCACCGCCGCATCGAAGCCTTTCAGGTTGGGCACCAGCACCGGGTAGGCCACCCCGGGCTTCCTGCCGATGCCGCGGAGCACGTCGCCGGCGTCCCCCATCTGGGGCACCCACCTGGGGGAGACGAAGGCGGTGGCTTCAACCGCCGGCAGGCCGGCAGCGGCCAGGCGCTCGATCAGTTCGACCTTGACCGCGGTGGGAACGACCTGGGGCTCGTTCTGCAGGCCGTCCCGGGGGCCGACCTCGACGACGCGGACACGGGCGGGCAGGGTCATGGACGGTACTCCACGCTGCCGCCGCGCAGCCAGGCGGCGAAGGCGGCTTCGTCGAGGTCGCCGGCGGCCAGGGCGAGCACGGTCTGTATGGCATCCACCTGGGATACGGCCAGGCGCTGGCCGTTCAAGCGCAAAAACAGGCCGGCGGCGAGAAAGGCGGCCCGTTTGTTGCCATCCACGAACGGATTTTTTTTGGCGAGGCCGTAGGCGTAGGAGGCGGCGCAGTCGAACACGTCGGGGTCGCCGTCGGCGGAGAGATTGACCGGGCGGCCGAGGGCCGACTCGAACAGGCCCTGGTCGCGGATGCCCGGCGCCCCGCCATGGATGGCAAGACTTTCGTCATGGAGCAGCATGAGCGCCCGGGGATCGAGCCAGCGGAACGTCATTCACTTGGCCAGGGTGTGGAAGGCGTCGCGGTACTCGCGCATGAACTCGCGGCCTTCGGCCAGTTGATCGGCAATGCTGGGGTCGTAGGGAGTGATCGCGAGGCCCTGGGGCGACTCGGTGACGTAGAGCGTGTCGCCCTTTTCCACGCGCAGGCGGGCGAGGAGTTCCTTGGGCAGCACAAGGCCGACAGAATTGCCGATCTGAGTCAGTTTGAGGGCATGCATGGCGGGCTCCGGAACGATGTTATAACACTCGTAATACTAGCCCTTGGCCGGCACGAATTCAAGGAGCGCCGCCCCTTCTTCCACCTGCTCGCCGGCGGCGAAGCGGAAGGCGGCGACGGTGCCGGCCGCCGGGGCGGTGATGGTGTGCTCCATCTTCATGGCTTCGAGGATGAGCAGGGGGGCGCCTTTCTCCACGGGCTGCCCGGGCTGGGCGAGGAGGGCGACCACCTTGCCCGGCATCGGCGCCGTCAGGCCGCCGCCGGGGGTGCCCCCGGCGGCCACCAGGTGCAGGGGATCGTCCCGCCGCAGCACGTGGGTGGCGCCGCCGAGGAAGATGTGGCGCTTGTCGGCCACCGCCACGACGCTGGCCACCAGGCGCCGGTCGTCCAGTTCCACGGCCAGGCGATCGTCCTCCAGCTTGCGGCCGCGGGCCAGGGTGGTGGTGCCCTCGAGGGTAACCTGCCAGTGCCCGGGGCCGTAGCGGACCTGGGCCTCGACCAGGGCGTCGCCGTCGCGGAAACCGATGATGCGGGCCGCCGAGAGGTTGAGGCGCCAACCGTCCCGGGCGTGCCACGGGGAGCCGGGGTCGCCGCCGGTCCTCGCGGCCTGCCGTGCCTGGTGCTGCTCCCACAGCAACTCGCCGACCACGGCCACCAGCCGGGCGTCCCGGGGCACGGGGCGGGGCGGGGGGAAGAGGAGTTCCCGCTGGCGCTCGATGAGGCCGGTGTCCAGGTCGGCGTCGGCAAAGGCGGGACAGGCCACCAGGCGGGAGAGGAAATCGATGTTGGTGGTCACCCCGGCCACCCAGGTGTCGGCCAGGGCCTGCCGCAGACGGGCCAGGGCAGCGTCCCGGTTCTCGTCCCAGACGATGAGCTTGGCCAGCAGGGGGTCGTAGTGAGACGTGATGGCGTCGCCTTCCTCGACGCCGGTGTCGACGCGGACATTCATGCTTTCCGCCGGCGGCTTCAGGCTAGCCAGGCGGCCGATGGACGGGAGAAAGCCGCGGTCGGCGTCCTCGGCGTAAAGGCGCGCCTCGATGGCGTGGCCGCGGATCGCCAGTTGCGTCTGGGCCAGCGGCAGGGGCTCTCCGGCGGCGACGCGCAACTGCCATTCCACCAGATCCTGGCCGGTGATCATCTCGGTGACCGGATGCTCCACCTGCAGGCGGGTGTTCATTTCCATGAAGGAGAAGCTGCCGTCCTGGCGGGCGATGAATTCGACGGTGCCCGCGCCGACGTAGCCCACGGCCTTGGCCGCAGCCACCGCCGCTTGGCCCATGCGCTGCCGGCGTTCCGGCGTCATCCCCGGGGCCGGCGCCTCCTCCAGCACCTTCTGGTGCCGGCGCTGCACCGAGCAGTCCCGCTCGAAGAGATGAACGCAGTTGCCGTGGCCGTCGGCGAAGACCTGGATCTCGATATGGCGGGGCCGGGTGACGTATTGCTCCACCAGTACCCGGGGGTCGCCGAAGCCGGCAGCGGCTTCCCGCTGGCAGGCGGCCAGGGCCGCCGGGAAATCCGCGCTCCGTTCCACCAGGCGCATGCCCTTGCCGCCACCGCCGGCCGCCGCCTTGATCAGCACCGGGTAGCCGATGGCGTCGGCTTCCTGCCGCAGGCGGGCGGGATCCTGATCGTCGCCATGGTAGCCGGGGGTGACGGGCACGCCGGCGGCGCCCATCAGGGCCTTGGCCGCCGCTTTCGAGCCCATGGCGCGGATGGCGGCGGGGGGCGGGCCGATGAAGACCAGGCCGGCGGCGGTGCAGGCCTCGGCGAAATCGGCATTCTCGGAAAGGAAGCCGTAGCCCGGGTGGATGGCCTGGGCGCCGGTGCGGCGGGCGGCGGCGATGACCTTGTCGCCGGCCAGGTAGGATTCCGCCGCCGGCGCCGGCCCCAGCAGCACCGCTTCGTCGGCCAGGCGCACGTGGCGGGCCTCGGCGTCGGCCTCGGAATAGACGGCCACGGTGCGGATGCCCAGGCGGCGGGCGGTGCGGATGACCCGGCAGGCGATCTCCCCCCGGTTGGCGATGAGGATTTTTTCAAACACGTTCAGCCCTTTCCCGCCCAGGCGGGCGAGCGTTTTTCCAGAAAGGCGGCAATGCCTTCCTGGGCTTCCGGCGTGGCCCGCAGGTGGGCGATGCGGTGGGCGGTGTCTTCGAGCAGGCTGTCGTTTACCGGTTGGTGATCGACCGCCCGGATCAGCTCCTTGGCGGCGGCCTGGGCGAGGGGCCCGCCCTGGAGGAGGGCGGCGGCGACTTCCGCCACCTTGGCGTCGAGCTTCTCAGGCGCGACGACTTCGTGCACCAGTCCGATCTCCTTGGCCCGGGCGGCGTCGATACGCTCGGCGGTCTGGAAGTAGCGCAGGGCCTGGCGGGCGCCGACGGCCCGCAGGACGTAGGGGGAAATGGCGGCGGGGATGAGCCCGAAGCGCGCCTCGGAGGTGGCGAAGACGGCATCGGTCGAAGCGACGGCGATGTCGCAGGCGGCGGCCAACCCCATGCCACCGCCCAGGGCGGCGCCGTGGATGCGGGCGATGGTGGGCTTCTTCATCTCCGCCAGGGTGCGCAGCAGGCGGGCCAAGGCACGGGCGTCGGCGAGGTTGTCATCGACGCCCTGGGCGGCGGCCCGCTGCATCCAGTTCAGGTCGGCGCCGGCGGAAAAGCTCTTGCCGCGGCCGGCGAGAATCACCACGCGAACGGCCGGATCGGCATCCAGGGTGCGGCAGGCGGCGGTGAGTTCGGCGATGAGGGTTTCGTCGAAGGCGTTGTGGACCTCGGGGCGGTTCAGCCACAGGGTGGTGAGGGGGCCGGTGGTTAGGATTTCGAGGGATTGATGGGGCATGGGGGCTCCTGATTTGTGTCGGCGGTTTTATCGACCGCCGTTTTCTGCCGTTGACCGGCGTGTCCCTTTTTCGCTGCGCGGAAGCTGCGCTTTCTTGTTCGCCAAGAAAATCTGGCTTGGAAAGCCAGATTTCTGCAAAAAGGAAGCAAAAAGAAGGCGACCCTGGGTCGGTGGCCCCCTACGGGAGCTTCCCTGCGCTCCTCGGCTTGAGCGGGGGCTGCGCAACTCAGTCCGGCTGCGCCGGCCTTCGGACAGTGCTCGCCCATGGCCCCGCCCAAGCCTGCGTTGCTCGGCACCTCCCAAGGGGCCCGGTACACCGAACGCCGACGAAACCGCAATCGGTTGAGCTGAGACGCCTTTCAGGTCCCCATGGAAGACGCTGAGCAACGCAGGCTGGCCGGGGGTAGTCGGCGAGGACTGTCCAAGTCCTGGCGTAGCCAGGGCGAGTTCCGCAGCCGCGCCCTGAGCGATGCAGCGCATCGCGGGGAAGTACTCCCGGGGTGCCCGGCCGGCCGAGTAGCGCAAGGAACCCCCGCAGGGGGCGTCGCCCCTGGGGTGGCTTCTTCTTTGGCTACTTTCTTTTTGCCACCAAGAAGAAAGTACGCCCGTGGTCAACGCGGAAAGCAGCGGCCGATGAACCCTCACCGCCCCATCCCCCGCACCAACCCCGCCATCCCAGGATGCTCTCCATCCAGTGCTCCCGCCAGACTCTCCCGATTCACCGCCGGTTGGTTCTGGCTCACCTTCCACTTCCCCTCCAGCCGATCAATCACGATCTCGATGCCGCAAATCGCTCGCAGCAACTTGCCCGTATAGTCCGCCGGGGCATCGGTCACCGCCCAGGGGTGGGGCCGGTCGCTTTCGTGGCTGGTGGTGAGATGGGTGACCTGGGCACGAATCCATTCCTCGTCGCCATGGGTGCGGAGAACCCCGTGGGCATGGACGACGGCGTAGTTCCAGGTGGGAACGACCCGGCCATCCACGGCTTTGCTGGCGTAGTTGCCGGGGCTGACATAGACCTGGGGGCCGTGGAAGATGGCCAGGACTGTTGCGCCGTCGGCGCTCGCCAGGGGATTCCCCCGCGCCACATGGCCGCGCAATACGCCGGACGGGCCGCTGTCGTCAAGAAAGACGAGGGGAATGTGATTGGCGCTCAGCCCCCCGCTGTCGTGGGTGATGACGGTAGCCAGAGGATGGGCGGCCATCAGGCCGAGAAGCTGGGCGCGATCGGTGACAGCGAAGTGGGCGGGGACGTACATCGTTACATCCGGAAGACGCCGAAGCGGGTTTCAGCAATCGGCGCATTGAGCGCCGCCGAAAGACTCAAGCCCAGCACCCGTCGCGTATCCGCCGGATCGATGATGCCGTCGTCCCACAGCCTGGCGCTGGCGTAGTAGGGATGCCCCTGGGTCTCGTACTGGGCGCGGATGGGGCGCTTGAACTCGGCCTCATCTTCGGCGCTCCAGGCTTTCCCCGCGGCTTCCAGGCTGTCCCGCCTGACCGTGGCCAGCACGCCGGCCGCCTGCTCCCCGCCCATGACGGAGATGCGGGCGTTGGGCCACATCCAGAGGAAGCGGGGGCCGTAGGCGCGGCCGCACATGCCGTAGTTGCCAGCGCCGAAGGAGCCGCCGATGATGACCGTGAACTTGGGCACCGCGGCGGTGGCCACGGCGGTGACCATCTTGGCGCCGTCCCGGGCGATGCCGGCGTTCTCGTATTTCCTGCCCACCATGAAGCCGGTGATGTTCTGCAGGAAAACCAGCGGGATGCGGCGCTGGGCGCAGAGTTCGATGAAATGGGCGCCCTTCTGGGCCGATTCGGAGAAGAGGATGCCGTTGTTGGCGACGATCCCCACCGGGTACCCGTAGAGGCGGGCGAAGCCGCAGACCAGGGTGGCGCCGTAGCGGGCCTTGAATTCGTCGAATTCCGAGCCGTCCACCAGGCGGGCGATGATCTCCCGCACGTCGAAGGGCTTCTTGGGGTCGGTGGGGATGACGCCGTACAGTTCCTCGCTGGCGTAGCGGGGCGCCACCGGTTCCGCCGGGGCGAGGTCAGGGGCCTTGCGCCAGTTGAGGTCGCGGACGATGCGGCGGGCAATGGCCAGGGCGTGGGCGTCGTTCTCCGCCAAGTGGTCGGCGACGCCGGAGAGCCGGGTATGGACGTCGGCGCCGCCCAGGTCCTCGGCGCTGACCACTTCGCCGGTGGCGGCCTTCACCAGGGGCGGGCCGCCGAGGAAGATGGTGCCCTGGTTGCGGACGATGATGGATTCGTCGCACATGGCCGGCACGTAGGCGCCGCCGGCGGTGCACGAACCGAGGACGGCGGCAATCTGGGGGATGCCCCGGGCCGACAGGTTGGCCTGATTGAAGAAGATGCGGCCGAAGTGCTCCTTGTCGGGGAAGACCTCATCCTGCATGGGCAGGAAGGCGCCGCCGGAATCCACCAGATAGACGCAGGGCAGGCGGTTTTCCAGGGCGATTTCCTGGGCCCGCAGGTGTTTCTTGACGGTGAGGGGGTAGTAGGTGCCGCCCTTCACCGTGGCGTCGTTGGCCACCACCATGCACTCGACGCCGGCAATGCGGCCCACCCCGGCGATGAGGGAGGCTGCCGGCACCTCGTACTCGCCGCCATAGAGGCCGTAGGCGGCGAACTGGCCGATTTCCAGGAAGGGCGTGCCGGGGTCGAGGAGGGCGTCCACCCGTTCCCGCGGCAGCAGCTTGCCCCGGGCCAGGTGCTTCTGGCGGGCCGCCTCCGGGCCGCCCCGGGCGATGGTGCCGGCCTTGTCGCGCAGCTCCGCCACCAGGGCGGCCATGGCGGCGGCGTTGGCCTGGAAGTCGGCGGCCCGGGGGTCGAGCTGGGAGCGGTATTCGCCCATGGCGTCCTCAGTGATGGTGGGTGGGGCGCTCGGCCACCGGCCCGCCGCCCGCCTTCCAGGCCTTGAAGCCGCCCTCGATGTGGGCGACGGGCGCCAGCCCCATGTCCTGCAGGGCGGCGGTGGCGAGGCTGGAGCGCCAGGCGGACTGGCAGTAGAGCACGAACTCCTTGCCCGAGCCGAAGATGTCCTTGTAGTAGGGGCTGTCCGGGTCCACCCAGAATTCGAGCATGCCGCGGGGGGCATGGAAGGCGCCGGGGATCATGCCTTCCCGTTCCAGTTCCCGCACGTCGCGGATGTCGACGAAGACGACTTTGGGGTCGCCGAACTTGGCGCGGGCCTCCTCCAGGGTGAGGGTGCGGATGCGGGCGCGGGCCTCGGCGATGAGCTGCTGGCAGCCTTTGGTGATGGGCATGATTCTTCTCCGTGTCAGAAACCGCCTTCCGCCAGCCAGCGTTCCAACTGGGGCAGGCGGTCGACGCCGAAAAACATTTCGCCATCGACGATGACGGTGGGGGAGCCGAAGACGCCCGCCGCGATGGCACTCTCCACCTCGGTCTTGAGGCGTTCCTTCAGTTCCGGGCCGGCCAGGGCGGCAGCGAGGGCAGCGCGGTCGACGCCGAGGCCGGCGGCGATGTCGAGGACCGTCTCCGGGGCGGAGATGTCCCGGTCGTCCACGAACAACGCCCGGTAGGTTGCGTGGGCGAAGGCCCGGGCCAGGGCGCAATCCTGACCGTGCAGCCAGTAGTAGGCGCGGGCGGCCTGCTGGGTGGGCAGGGGGAACTTGCCCGGCAGTCGGTAGGGGACGCCCAGGAAGCGGGCCGAGCGGGCGAAATCCACCTTGTAGTAGGCGGCCTTGGCCGGGGCCTGCAGGGTGAGGGGGGCGCTGCCCGTGGTCTGGAAGATCACGCCCAGCAGGATGGGCCGCCAGCGCACCGGGCGGCCGTGGCGGGCGGCGAGATCGTCGATCTTCTCGCTCATCAGGTAGCCGTAGGGGCTGGAGAAATCGAAGTAGAAGGTGATGGGGTCGGCCATGGTTCCTCCTCAGGCGGCCAGCACGTCGCGGGCAATGACCATTTTCTGGATTTCGGAAGCGCCCTCGTAGATCTGGCACACCCGCACGTCCCGGTAGATGCGCTCCACCGGGAAATCGGCGGTGATGCCGTAACCGCCGTGGATCTGGATGGCGTCGGAGCAGACCTGCTCGGCCATCTGCGAGGCGAAGAGCTTGGCCTGGGAGGCTTCCTTGAGGCAGGGCCGGCCGGCGTCGCGCAGGGCGGCGGCGTGCCAGACCGCCTGGCGGGCCACGTCGACGCGCGTCGCCATGTCGGCCAGCAGGAAGGCTACCGCCTGGTGTTCCGCCAGGGGCTTGCCGAAGGATTGGCGCTCCTTGGCGTAGCGCACCGCCGCCTCCAGGGCGGCCCGGGCCATGCCCACCGCCTGGGCGGCGATGCCGATGCGCCCGCCCTCCAGGTTGGCGAGGGCGATGCGGTAGCCATCCCCGGGGGCGCCCAGGAGGTTGGCGGCGGGAATGCGGCAGTTGTCGAAGACGATCTGGGCGGTGTCGGAAGCGCGCTGGCCCAGCTTGTCCTCCAGGCGGGCGACGACGTAGCCGGGGGTGGCGGTGGGCACCAGGAAGCAGGAGATGCCCTTCTTGCCGGCGGCCTTGTCGGTGACGGCGAAGACGATGGCCACATCGCCCTCCTTGCCGGTGGTGATGAACTGCTTGACGCCGTTCACCACCCATTCGTCGCCGACCCGTTCCGCCCGGGTGGTGATGGCGGCGGCGTCGGAGCCGACGTGGGGCTCGGTGAGGGCGAAGCAGCCGAGTTTTTCGCCCCGGGCCAGGGGCTTCAGCCAGGTTTCCTTGAGGGCGTCGCTGGCGTACTTCACCAGGATCATGCCGACCAGGGAGTTCTGCACGCTGACGATGGTCGAGGTGGCGCCGTCGGCGGCGGCGATCTCCTCCAGGGCCAGCGCCAGCTCCAGGTAGCCGAGGCCGGCGCCGTCCCAGGCTTCGGGTACCACCAGGCCGAGGACGCCGAGTCCGGCCAGGCCCGCCAGGGCCTCCCGGGGGAAGCGGTGGCTGCGGTCCCACTCGGCGGCGAAGGGGGCGATGCGCTCCCGGGCGTAGGCCCGGACCGCGTTGCGGATCATTTCCTGTTCCTGGGTCAGAATCATCGCGTCCTCACAGCATTTCCACGGCCAGGGCGGTGGCCTCGCCGCCGCCGATGCACAGGCTGGCGACGCCGCGCCTGCCGCCGCTCTGGCGCAGGGCGCCGAGCAGGGTGACGACAATGCGGGCACCGGAGGCGCCGATGGGGTGGCCCAGGGCGCAGGCGCCGCCGTGGATGTTCACCTTCTCCGCCGGCAGCTCGAGATCGTGCATGGCGGCCATGGTCACCACGGCAAAGGCCTCGTTGATTTCGTAGAGATCGACGCTTTCGGCGGCCCACCCGGTCCTGGCGAAGAGCTTCTCCATGGCGCCGACGGGGGCGGTGGGGAAGCGGGCCGGGAGTTGGGCATGGGTGGCGTGGGCGACGATGCGGGCGATGGGGTCGAGGCCCAGGGATTCCGCCCGGGAGGCGCGCATGAGCACCAGGGCGGCGGCGCCGTCGGCGATGGAGGAGGAATTGGCCGGCGTCACCGTGCCATCCTTCCTGAAGGCGGGCTTGAGGGCGGGAATCTTGTCCAGGTTGACGGCGAAGGGCCCCTCATCGCGGCTCACCACCGTTTCGCCCTGCTTGCCGGCCACGGTGACGGGGGCGATCTCCCAGGCGAAGCGGCCGTCCTCGCTGGCGGCCCGGGCGCGGTCGAAGGAGCGGCGGGCGAATTCGTCCTGGGCTTCCCGGGTGAAGCCGTAGTCGGCGGCGCAGTCCTCGGCGAAGGTGCCCATCAGGCGGCCCCGGTTCTCCGCGCTGTAGGCGTCCTCCAGGCCGTCCAGGAACATGTGGTCGAGGAGCTGGCCGTGGCCCAGGCGGTAGCCGGTGCGCGCCTTGGGCAGCAGGTAGGGGGCGTTGCTCATGGATTCCATGCCGCCCGCCACGGCGACGTCGAAGGCACCGGCCAGGATGCCGTCGTGGCCGAGCATGGCCGCCTTCATGGCCGAGCCGCAGACCTTGTGGATGGTGGTGCAGGCGGCGGAAAGCGGCAGGCCGGCCTGCAGCGCCGCCTGCCGCGCCGGGGCCTGGCCTTGGCCGGCCTGGAGGACGCAGCCGAGGAGCACCTCGTCCACCAGCGCCGAGTCGATGCCGGCCCAGCCCAGGGCGGCGCCGATGGCGGCGGCCCCGAGCTGGGGGGCGGCGAGGCCGGCCAACGCCCCCTGGAAGGCGCCCAGGGGAGTGCGGGCGGCGGAGACGATTACCACGGGATCGGTCATGGGGCTGTCCTCCTTCGATCAGGTACCGAGGTTTTCCAGGGCGGCCAGGTAGCGGGCCTGGATGTCCTCCGGGCGATGCACGGTGAAGCCCAGGTCGTGGGCGATGCCGTCCTTGAGGCCGTAGATCCAGGCGTGCACGGTCAGCTTCTGGCCCCGCCGCCAGGCGTCCTGGACGATGTAGGTCTGGCACACGTTGAGGGCCTGCTCCAGGGCGTTGAGTTCGCACAGGCGGTCGTGGCGCTGGTCCACGGGCAGGGTGTCCACCCGGGCCAGGTGTTTGGCGTGGACGTCCTGCACGTGGCGCAGCCAGAGGTCCACCAGGCCCACCCGCTCCTTCTTCAGCGCCGCGCCGACGCCGCCGCAGCCGTAGTGGCCGACCACCATGATGTGCTTGACCTTGAGGGCCTCGACGGCGAACTGGATCACCGACAGGCAGTTCAGATCGGTATGCACCACCACGTTGGCGATGTTGCGGTGGACGAAGACTTCGCCCGGCAGCAGGCCGACGATCTGGTTGGCCGGCACCCGCGAGTCGGAGCAGCCGATCCACAGGTATTCCGGCGTTTGCAGCCGGGACAGCTTGTCGAAGTAGTCCGGATCGATCTGGCGCATCTGGCGCGACCAGGCCCGGTTGAAATCGAAGAGGTGGATGAGGTTCTCGTTGCGGATTTCCTCTTCCGACCAGTTTTCCAGGTCCAGGGAGAGGAAGATCGTCCCTTCCAGGGGCGTCTGGTAGTAGGCGGGCGCCTCCTGGAACCCCAGCTCCCGGTAGAGGCGCACGGCGATGCGCATGGCCGGCAGGGTGTCGAGGAGGATGCGGCGGTAGCCGATCTCCTTGGCGGCCTTGATGGCGGCCATGGCCAGGGCCATGCCGACGCCCTGGCCCCGCTCCTCCGGCGTGACGTAGAGCCGTTTCATCTCGCAGGTGCCCTCGGCGAAGGGGCGGATGCCCACGCAGCCGGCCGGGCGCTCGTCCACCTCGGCGAAGAAGAGGCGGCCGGCGGGGGCGGCGTAGGCGCCGGGCAGGGAGGCCATCTCCTGGTCGAAATTCTGGAAGCACAGGTCCACCCCCAGCCAGGCGGCGTAGTTGCGGAAGAACTGGCGGACCTGGTCGAGGGCGGCGGTGTCGTCGGCGGTGAGGGTGCGCAGGGTGACGGTCATGGGGCGGGTCTCCGGGGACGGCGCTCCTGCCTGGAACGCCGGCAGGAGGGGGTTAGGCGGTTTCGGCGAAGAGTTCGCGGCCGATCAGCATGCGGCGGATTTCCGAGGTGCCGGCGCCGATCTCGTACAGTTTAGCGTCCCGCCACAGGCGGCCGGTGGGGTATTCGTTGGTGTAGCCGACCCCGCCCAGGGCCTGGATGGCCTCGCCGGCCATCCAGGTGGCCTTCTCGGCGGAATACAGTATGGCCCCGGCGGCATCCTTGCGCAGGCTGCGGGAATGGTCGCTGCCGTCGCAGGCACGACCCACGGCATAGACATAGGCACGGGTGGCCTGCCAGGTGGTATACATGTCCGCCACCTTGCCCTGCATGAGCTGGAATTCGCCGATGGCTTGGCCGAACTGGCGGCGTTCGTGCAGGTAGGGCAGCACCACATCCATGCAGGCGGCCATGATGCCCAGGGGGCCGCCGCAGAGGACGGCGCGTTCGTAGTCGAGGCCCGACATCAGCACCTTGACGCCGTTGCCGACGCCACCGAGGACGTTCTCTTCCGGCACCTCGCAGTCGTCGAAGAAGAGGGGATAGGTGTTGGAGCCGCGCATGCCGAGCTTGTCCAGGTGGGAGCCGTGGGCAAAGCCCGGCATGCCCTTTTCGACGATGAAGGCGGTGATGCCCCGGGGGCCGGCCGCCGGGTCGGTCTTGGCATAGACCACCAGGGTGTCGGCGTCGCCGCCGTTGGTGATCCACATCTTCGACCCGTTGAGGACGTAGCGGTCGCCCTTTTGGTCGGCGCGCAGGGTCATGGAGACCACGTCGGAGCCGGCGTTGGGCTCGGACATGGCCAGGGCCCCGACATGCTCGCCGGAAATGAGCCCGGGCAGGTATTTCTGCCGCTGGGCCTCGCTGCCGTTGCGGCGGATCTGGTTGACGCAGAGGTTGGAATGGGCGCCGTAGGACAGGCCCACCGAAGCCGAGGCCCGGGAGATTTCCTCCAGGGCCACGATGTGGGCCAGGTAGCCGAGGTCGGTGCCGCCGTATTCCTCGCCGGCGGTCATGCCGAGGAGGCCCATGGCGCCGAATTTCCGCCACAGGTCGGCGGGGAATTCGTTGGTCCGGTCGATGTCGGCGGCGCGGGGGGCGATCTCGGCGTCGGCGAAGGCCTTCACCGCGTCGCGCAGCAGGGCGATGTCGTCGCCGAGGCCGAAGTCGAGGCTGGGAATGTTCATGGTTGTGACTCCTTGGGGGTTTCGGTCTTGCCGTGCATCACCATGATGGTCTGCTGCATGAGGGCGCAGGGCGTCTCCCGGCCGTCCCTGATCGCCACCACCTCGCCCCGCGTGACGATGAGGGTGCGGCCGGCGCGGACCACGCTGCCGCGCGCGATGAGCTTCTCGCCCTCCGCCGGGGCCAGCAGGTTCAGCTTGTACTCCACGGTGAGCACCGAAGCGCTCGCCGGGACCGTGGTCATTGCCGCGTAGCCGGCCGCCGAATCGGCGATCATCCCTACCACGCCGCCGTGGATATAGCCGTGCTGCTGTTCGACGCCGGGCCAGTGGGGCAGGTGGATCTCGGTCCGGCCATGGTCCACTGACGCCATCTCGGCGCGGATGAGCGCCATGGCCTGCTGCCGGGCGAAACTGGCGCGGACCCGTTCGGCGAAGCGGGGATCGGCAAGACGGTGGGGCATCATGGCGAGTGTCAAATTACGTTGACGTTAACGTAAATCAATCCTCCTTGGAAAATCAAGGGGCGCTGGCCGCTTCCCGCCGGGCCAGCTCGTCCCGGCAGAGGGCCTCGAAATTGGCGATTTCCGCCAGCATGGCCTCGATGTCCTCCCGCTGCTGCTCCAAGGCCGCCCGCCGGCGGGCGATGACGCGCAGGCATTCGAGCAGTTGCGGCGTCTCGTCCTGGGCGGATTCGTACATGCCGATGAGATCCTTGATCTCGGCCAGGGACAGGCCCAGGCGCTTGCCGCGCAGGGCCATCTTCAGGCGGGCCCGGTCGCGGCGGGTGAATACCCGGTTGCGCCCTTCCCGCTGCGGCGCCAGCAGGCCCTGGTCCTCCCAGAAGCGGATGGTGCGGGGGGTGATGCCGAATTCCCGGGCGAGGTCTGAGATGGCGAAGGTCTGGGGTTCCTGGGTCACGGCGAACTCCTTGTCGGTCTGGGCTAAGTAAATCAGATGCGGGGGGGCTTTTCAATCCGGTGCCGTATGGTAATGTGGTTGCCCACAAGCTTGAAGAATCATGTCGCTGCTGTACCCCCAACCCCACCCGCCAGCCGCCGGCGAGACGCTGGAAGTCGCTCCCGGCGTCTTCTGGCTGCGCATGGCCCTGCCCTTCCAGCTCGACCACATCAACCTCTGGCTGCTGCGGGACGGCGTCGGCTGGGCCATCGTCGACAGCGGCTTCGCCAACGACGACACCCGGGCCGCCTGGGAAACGGTGCTGGCCGGCCTGGAGGGGCCGGTCACCCGCCTCGTCGTCACCCATTTCCACCCCGACCACTTCGGCCTCGCCGACTGGCTGTTGGCCAGGACCGGCGCCACCCTGTGGATGACCACCGGCGAGTTCCTCACCGCCCATGCGGTCTGGAACGAAGTGGGCGGCCACGGTGCCCGTTTCATGGCCGAGCAGTTCCGCCAGCACGGGCTGGACGCGGTGCTGGTGGAGAAATTCGCCAAGCGCGGCTCCGGCTACCGGGCCTCGGTGCCGGGCCTGCCCCAGCACTACCGGCGGATGCTGGACGGCGACGCGCTCGATATCGGCGGCCGCTCCTGGAAGGTGATCGTCGGCCACGGCCACGCGCCGGAACATGCGGCGCTTTACTGTCGGGAACTCGACGTGTTAATTTCAGGCGACATGCTTTTGCCGCGGATATCCACCAATATCAGCGTTTTTGCGGCGACACCGGAGGCCGACGCCCTGGGATGGTTTCTCGCATCCCTCAATGCCATGGCCCGGGAGTTGCCGGCGCGGACGCTGGTATTGCCGTCCCATGGCCTGCCCTTCGTCGGCATCCAGGAACGGGTCGGAGCCCTGCACGCCCACCACGAGGAGCGGTTGCAAGCCCTGGAGGAAGCATGTGAACAAGCGCCACAGAGCGCAGCCGGGTTGCTCTCCACACTGTTTCCACGGGCACTCGACACGCACCAGACCATGTTCGCCATGGGCGAGGCCATCGCCCACCTGAACCGTCTGGAAAAAAACGGGCGGCTGGCGCGTAGCGTCGACGCCGAAGGAGTGGTTCGTTTTTCGCGGCCGGGTCGATCGGCCGCACACTGACAGAGGGAGTCTCACATGTCGCAGCAAACCCAGGAACAGGTAGCCGGCCTGCCCAACCCGGCCGAAATGGCCAAGACCTATGCCGAGGTCGCCCAGCGCGCCTCGCGCCTGATTACTCAGTTCATGGAAAAGAACGCCAAGGACGGGGTCAATGCGCCCGCCGACGAACTGGGCGTGGCCAAGGCCTTCATGGATCTCTCTGCCCGCCTGCTGGCCAACCCGTACAAGCTGGCCCAGGCCCAGATGAACATGATGTGGGACTACTTCTCCCTCTGGCAGTCGAGCATGATGAAGATGATGGGGATGCCCGGCGCCGCCCCTGTCGCCGCCCCCAAGAAGGGCGACAACCGTTTCAAGGACGAGGACTGGGAACAGCATTTCCTCTTCGACTTCATGAAGCAGTCCTACCTCATCGCCGCCCGCCACATCCACGATACGGTGAGCACCACCGAAGGCCTCGATGAGCAGACCCAGCAGAAGGTCAATTTCTTCACCCGCCAGTACATCGACGCCCTGTCGCCCTCCAATTTCGCCCTCACCAACCCGGAAGTCTTCCGCGAGACGGTGAAGAGCCACGGCCAGAACCTCATCAAGGGCCTTAACAACCTGCTGCACGACGTGGAATCCGGCGACGGCCAGCTGCGCATCCGCATGACCGACACCTCGGCCTTCGAAATGGGCAAGAACGTGGCCACCACCCCGGGCAAGGTCGTCTTCCAGAACGAGCTGTTCCAGCTCATCCAGTACGAGCCGACCACCAAGGACCAGTACAAGAAGCCCTTCCTCATCGTCCCGCCCTGGATCAACAAGTACTACATCCTCGACCTGCGCGAGAAGAATTCCCTGGTCAAGTGGGCCACCGACCAGGGCCACACCACCTTCATCATGTCCTGGGTCAACCCGGACGAAAAGCTCGCCCAGAAGAGCTTCGAGAACTACCTGCTGGAAGGCTCGGTGGAAGCCATCAACCAGGTCTGCGCCCACACCGGCGAGGACAGCGTCAACATGGCCGGTTACTGCCTGGGGGGCACGCTCCTCATGACCACCCTGGCCTACCTGGCCGGCAAGAAGGACAAGCGGGTCAATTCCGCCACCTTCTTCACCACCATGCTCGACTTCTCCGAGCCGGGCGAACTGGGCGTCTTCCTCGACGAGAACGCCGTTTCCGGCCTGGAAAGGAAGATGGCCGAGCGCGGCTACCTGGAAGGCACGGAAATGGCCGGCACTTTCAACATGCTGCGGGCCAACGACCTGATCTGGTCCTTCGTGGTGAACAACTACCTGATGGGCAAGGATCCCTTCCCCTTCGACCTGCTCTACTGGAACTCCGACTCCACCCGCATGCCGGCGGCCATGCACAGCTTTTACCTGCGCAACATGTACCTGGGCAATAAGCTCAAGGATCCGGGTGGCGTCACCCTGGGCGGCGTCAAGATCGACATCACCAAGGTCAAGACTCCCTGCTACTTCATTTCCACCATCGAAGACCACATCGCCCCGTGGAAGAGCACCTACATGGGCGCCCGCCTGCCCTCCGGCCCGACCAAGTTCGTCCTGGGCGGTTCCGGCCACATCGCCGGCATCGTCAATCCGCCGGTGGCCAACAAGTACGGCTACTGGGTCAATGACGCCACCGACGGCAACCTGCCGGAAAGCCCGGAAGACTTCCTGGCCGGCGCCACCCAGAACGCCGGTTCCTGGTGGACCCACTGGCACGGCTGGGTTACCGGCCTGCCGGGCGGCAGCGCCAAGGTGCCCGCCCGCGAGCCGGGCAAGGGCAAGCTCAAGGTCATCGAGGATGCGCCGGGCACGTACGTCAAGTTCCGCCTGGATGCCCAGAAGCAGGTGAAATAAGTCGACTCGGCTTGCCACCAGTAAAAAACGCGGCTTCGGCCGCGTTTTTCGTTGATGAGGACGGAAATGTCAGTGCCGCAGCGCCGGTAATCGCGGCAGCTTGGGCCACTCCACCGCATCCAGCATGTTCTTCACCACCAGGCCCAGTTCGGTGTCGCCGGTGATCTCCAGGTCGCGGTTGAAGAAGAGGGTGTCCGGGTCTTCCTGGCGGGAGAGAAGCTGCA
The DNA here is from genome assembly GCA_036732025.1 of Rhodocyclaceae bacterium. GTDB lineage: Bacteria > Pseudomonadota > Gammaproteobacteria > Burkholderiales > Rhodocyclaceae > SSSZ01. The sequence goes on along the minus strand of DAINDE010000031.1, from coordinate 9,594 downwards.
GGTAGGCAGAGAGGTTGGCGGCAAAGGCCAGGTCCGGTTCCCGCTCGACGCGGAAGAGGGGCCGGAAGAGGCCGCCGCGGTAGGCGAAACTGGCTTCGCCCCCGGTGTCATGGACGCGCACGCGGAATTGCTTGTCCTCCAGGACGGCCAGGGAATCCTCGGGCAGCAGCTTCATCTTCACGGCGGCATTGAGGCCGGCCACCAGGGCCAGGGTGTGGGGCCACTGGGGCAACTTGCTGCCGATGGCGGCAATGAAACCGGGCAGTTGGAAGCGGGGGACGCTAAAGCCTTGGGGCATGGTCAGGCTCCTAATTGGGCGAGGGCGGCGGTGTGGTGCTGCGCGATGCCGGCGTCGCCGAACCAGTAGCCATCCACCAGGCCGCTGGCGTTCCAGGCGCGGGTGTCGGGGCTGACCGGTTCGCCGCGGCGGGCGGCGTCGAAGACGGCGATGATCTCGGGCATGCGCGCCCCCTGGGGGCTGAGGCGGACGCTGTCGATGCCCATCCCCAGCATGGCAGGAATCTCATGGAGCAGATTGTAGCCCTGGGCCGACATGGTCTGGATGCCGTTGATGGTGAGGAAATCCTGCCCTTCCCGGGTCTTAAGGGTGAGGCCCTCGGCGTGGTCCAGGCACTTGAACTGGCAGTCGTCCTTGTTCAGGTTGTAGTGGCGGGCGGTGAAGCAGCGGGCGGAGAAGGCGAGCGGCAGCTTGCCGAAGACGAAGACTTCGGTCTCGACGCCGGCCGGGCGGCTGGTGTGAAGGGTTTCCACCAGGGTGCGGGTGGCCTCCAGGGGCGGCACCCAGCGCTTCAGGCCGTAGCGCGCAAAGGTGGCGAGGGTGGCCTCGTTGTAGATGTTGAGGTGGGGGCCGGCGACGAAGGGGCTGCCCTGCACCAGATTGACGGCGCCGAGGTCGTTGGCCTCGACCACGCAGCCGGCCTCGTCGATGAGGCGGCGCAGGGCCTTGAGGTCGCTTTCCGATTCCAGCAGGGCCTGGGCGGAGACGACCACCTCCTTGCCGGCGTCGGTGAGATCCCGGGCCAGGCCGACCCAGTCGGCGGTACGTAGCTGCTGGCGGCGGGAACAGACCACCTCGCCGACGTAAATGATGTCAATGGCCGGGTTTTCGGCCATTTCGGCGTAGAACTCCAGCACCTGCTGCTTGGGCCAGAAATAGAGGAGGGGACCGAGGGCGAGCTTCATCGGCTTATCTCCAGGGGCGGTTGTAGGCGCCCAGGGTGGCCTGGTTGCCTTCCGACACCTTGGCCAGCTCGGCCTGCCAGTTGGGCCTGACGTGGTAGCGTTCGCCGCCGGCGGCGAGGGCGTCGAGGGCGGCGCGCAGGGTGCGGGTGACCTGGGTGACGTAGGCGGGACTGCGCTGGCGGCCCTCCACCTTGATGGCGCGTACACCGATCTTGACGATTTCCGGCAGGATGGCCAGGACGTTGAGGCTGGTCGGTTCCTCCAGGGCGTAGTAGGTCTCGCCCTGGACTTCGAAGCGGCCCTTGCAGAGGGTGGGGTAGCCGGCCGGTTCGTTGTCGGCGAAGCGGTCGATGAGAATGCCGTTGAGGCGCGTTTCCATCTGTCCCGGCTGCTTGTCCCACTTGACGTACTTGGCCGGGGAGCAGGCGCCGACGGTATTGGGCGATTCGCCGCAGGCGTAGGAGGAAAGCCAGCAGCGCCCCTCGTTCATGACGCACAGGCTGCCGAAGCCGAAAACCTCGATTTCCACCGGCGTGTTCCTGATGACGTGCTCCACCTGGGCCAGGGTCAGCACCCGCGGCAGGACGGCGCGGCGCACGCCGAACTCCCGGTGGGCGAAGTTGATGGCCTCGTAGCTGGTGGCCGAGCCCTGCACGGACAGGTGCAGGCGCTGCTGCGGATGGCGCTTGCTGGCGTAGTCGAGGAGGCCGACATCGGCCAGGATGATGGCGTCCACGCCCAGGTCGACGGCGGCATCCACCGCCTTCCGCCAGTCGGCGACGCGGCCGGCCTGGGGGAAGGTGTTGATGGCCAGCAGCACCTCGCAGCCCTTGCCGCGGGCGTAGCGGATGCCTTCGGCCATGGTCTTGGGGTCGAAATTGAGGCCGGCGAAGTTGCGGGCGTTGGTGTCGTTCTTGAAGCCGAGATAGACGGCGTCGGCACCGTTGTCCACCGCTGCCCGGAGGGCAGGCAGGCTGCCGGCGGGGCAGACGAGATCGGGCAGTGCGGTCATGGGCGCAATGGTGGAGGATGAACCGCGCAGTATAGCCAGTCCGTCTGCCGGGCCATTGATCCTGGTCAAAGCCCTCTTGGTATGACGACCTTGCCCTGGGGTATGATTATCGTTCGCCGGGGACGCTCCCCCGCAACTTCGGGAAAGGCTTGTGGATGGCGGAAAGTCGGGTTCTGGTGGTCGACGACGAGCAGCTCAACCTGATCATCATCGAGGAATTCCTCGGCGAGGAGGGTCTCGAACTGGCCTGTTTTAGCGATCCCCTGGCCGCCTGGGAGGCGCTCCAGCAGCCCGGCAGCGACTTTTCCCTGGTGGTCCTGGACCGCATGATGCCCGGCCTCGACGGCATTGAATTCCTCCGCCGCATGAAAGGCGAGCCCCGCCATGCCGGCATCCCCGTCATCATGCAGACGGCCGCCTCGTCGCCGGAGCAGGTCAGGCAGGGTCTGGAAGCCGGCGCCTACTACTACCTGACCAAGCCTTACGAGCCGGAAGCGCTGATTTCCATCGTCCGCGCCGCCCTTGAGGACCGCCGCAGCCGGGAGCAGCTGCGCCGCCTGGCGGTTCACGCGGAAGCGGCTCAGGTGCTGCTCGATACCGTCGAGTACCATTTTTCCACCCTCGACGACGTTTCCTGCCTGGTGCCGGTCCTGGCGGCCCTGTGCCCGTCCCCGGAAACCGTGGCGCCGGGGCTGTCGGATCTCATGGTCAATGCCGTCGAGCACGGCAACCTGGGCGTCACATACAAGGAAAAGGCGCTGCTCAAGTGGGAGGGGGACTGGGAGGCGGAAATCGCCCGCCGCCTCGCCCTTCCGCAGTTCGCCGGCCGGCGGGGGACGGTGCGCTGCCAGCGCCTGGAGGATCGTATCGAATTCGTCATCGCCGACCAGGGCGAGGGCTTCGACTGGCAGCGCTTCCTGGAATTCGATCCGGACCGGGCCTTCGACCCCAACGGCCGGGGCATCGCCATGGCCCGCATGATGAGCTTCTCCAGCCTGGAATTCCAGGGCAAGGGCAATGTCGTGGTGGCGACGGTGAGCCTGGTCAGCGAACGATCACCGTCGGCCTGAAACCCAGGGCGAGACGGATCCGCTCCGCCATCCGGTCGGCTTCGGCCCGGCTGGCATAGGGGCCCAGATGCAGGCGATGGATGCCGCCGCCGGCATTGATGCGCAGGGGGTCCGTCAGCCAGTCCAGTTCCCGGGTCAGGTGGTTCTTCAGGTTCTCGGCATTGTCGGCGCTGGCAAAGGCGCCCAGTTGCAGATAGACCCCCTTGGCCATGGCGGCGTCGCCGGCGGTGGCCGGCGGGGCGGTGGGCTGCTGCTCTTCCCTGGCCAGGCGCCGGGTCAGTTCCTCGATTTCATCCTTTTCGCCGTTGGCGGGGCCGGCCTTGGCCGGCGGCGTGACCTGGGCGTAGCTGGTGCCGGCGGCCTCGCCGGGAACGATGGCCTCCACGTCCACCTGGCCGCTGCCGCCATTGACGAGCCCCAGCTTGTAGGCGGCGGTGTAGGACAGGTCGATGACCCGGTCGGCGTGGAAGGGGCCGCGGTCGGTGACGCGGACCACCACCGCCTTGCCGGTCTGCACGTTGGTGACGCGGACGTAGGAGGGCAGCGCCAGGGTGGGGTGGGCGGCGGTCATGGCGAACATGTCGTAGGGTTCGCCGATGGAAGTCTTCTGGCCGTGGAATTTCTTGCCGTACCAGCTGGCGATGCCGCGGGTCTTGTAGGGGCGCACGCTGGTGTTGGGCACGTACTCCTTGCCCAGGACGACGTAGGGTTTCATGGCCGGCTTGTGCAAGGGTTCCCACTTGGGCTCGGCGTCGGGGATATCGTCAAGGCCGTCGGGGATTTCCTCGCCGGGGCCGTCGTCCTTGTAGAAACCGCCGCCGCGCTTGAGGACCACCTGGGGCTTGCGGGTGGGGGTCTTGCCCGCCGCCCGTTCCGGCTCCGCCCCGGGGGAAGCAGGCGCCGGCGTGCGCGGGGTCGAGCCGCAGGCGGTGAGAAGGGCGGCGGCCAGGGCGCCGAGGGCAAGGACAGCCCTCATTTTTTCACCAGCATGCGGTGGGTGTGGATGGACATGAGGATGCCCACGCCCAGGAACAGGGTGACCAGGGCCGTGCCGCCGTAGCTCATGAAGGGCAACGGCACCCCGACCACCGGCAGGATGCCGCTGACCATGCCCATGTTGATGAAGGCGTAGGTGAAGAAGCCGAGGGTGATGGCCCCTGCCAGCAGGCGGGAGAAGAGGGTGGGGGCGGAGGAGGCGATCATCAGGCCGCGGCCGATGAGGAGGGTGTAGAGCACCACCAGGGTGGCGTTGCCGATGAGGCCCCATTCCTCGGAGAAGACGGCGAAGATGAAGTCGGTGTGGCGTTCCGGGATGAATTCCAGGTGGGTCTGGGTGCCGTTGAGGTAGCCCTTGCCCAGCGGCCCCCCGGAACCGATGGCGATGGTGGCCTGGATGATGTGGTAGCCGGCGCCGAGAGGGTCCGTGGTGGGGTCCAGCAGGGTGAGGATGCGTTTCCTCTGGTAATCGTGCATGACGTTCCATACCAGCGGTGCCGCGGCTGCTCCGGCAGCGGCCAGGCCGACGATGATCTTCCAGGGCAGGCCGGCGAAGAAGATGACGTAGAACCCGGCGGCCCCCACCAGGATGGCCGTGCCCAGGTCGGGCTGCTTGGCGATGAGGGCGAAGGGGATCACCAGCAGCAGGCCGGCGACGATGTAGTTGCGCAGGCGCAGGGTGGCTTCGTACTTGTGGAAGTACCAGGCCAGCATCAGCGGCATGGCGATCTTCATGATTTCCGACGGCTGGATGCGGGTGAAGCCGAGGGAGAGCCAGCGCTTGGCGCCGTTGACCTTGATGCCGAAAAGGAAGACGGCGATGAGCAGGATGACGCCGAGCACGTAGAGGGGGATGGCGAAGCGCATCAGTTTCTGGGGCGGCACCCGGGAGATCACCCACATCACCGACAGCGCGGCCAGGAGGTTGAAGCCCTGGGAGGCAGTCCGGTCCGCCATGTCGTAGGTGGCGGAATGGATGGTGAGCATGCCCACGGCCATGATGGCCAGGGTGATGCCGAGCAGGGGCGGATCGATGTGGGCGACGGCCTGCTGCCACCAGCGCCGGAGGGTGCCGACGACGTCGATCATGACTCCTCACTCCCCATCGTTGTCGTCCTCCACGGCGGCGGCATCCTCGCTGGCCATGCCCTCGGGGATCTTGCCCAGCAGGTAGTAGTCGAAAACCATGCGGGCGATGGGGGCGGCGGACTGGGCGCCGAAGCCGCCATTTTCCACCAGGATGGCCAGGGCGATGGTGGGTTTGTCGGCAGGGGCGAAGGCGATGAAGAGGGCGTGGTCGCGCAGTTCTTTCTTGACCCCCCCTTCCTTGTATTGGGCCCCCTTCAGCGAAAAGACCTGGGCTGTGCCGGTCTTGCCCGCCGCCTCGTAGGGCGCGCCGGCGAAGGCGCGGGCACCGGTGCCTTCCTTGTTGACGCCCACCATGGCCCGCCGGATGACCTCGATGTTGTGGGGCTTCCACTCCAGGATGCGCATGGGTTTGGGCTCGATGACCCGCTTGTTGCCGCTCTTGGTGTCGGTGATGGTGTTGACCAGGTGGGGGCGGAACATGACCCCGTTGTTGGCCAGGGTGGCCGTCGCCTGAGCCAACTGGATGGGCGTATAGGCGTTGTAGCCCTGGCCGATGCCGATGGAGATGGTTTCACCGGCGTACCACTTCTGCTGTTCCGGCCGCTTGAAGCGTTGCTTCTTCCATTCCGGCGAGGGCAGGACGCCCTTCGATTCCGTCTCTGATTCCCCGTCCTTGGTCATCTTGCCCAGATCGACATTGGTCCGCTGGCCGAGGCCGATGCTGCCCATGAAGCGGGAAATGGCGTCGATGCCCATGTCGTTGGCCAGCATGTAGTAGTAGGTATCGCAGGAATGGACGATGGACTTGTACATGTCCACCGAACCGTGGCCGCCCTTCTTGTCGTCGCGGAAGGTGTGGTTGCCGAAAGTGAAGAAGCCGGGATCGCTGATGGCCTGGGCCGGCGTGCGCTTGCCGGCTTCCAGGGCGGCAAGGGCCATGAAGGGCTTGAAGGTGGAGCCGGGGGGGTAGGCGCCGTTGATGGCCCGGTTGACCATGGGCTTCATCGGATCGTCGTTCAGCTCCTTCCAGTTGTCCGGGGTGATGCCGTCCACGAACAGGTTGGGGTCGTAGGTGGGCACCGACACCAGGGCCAGGATGCCGCCGGTGGTGGGGTCGATGGCCACCATGGACCCTTTGCGGTCGCCGAAGGCTTTTTCCGCCATTTCCTGCAGCTTGATGTCCAGGGTCAGGGCAAGATTGTTGCCGGACACCGGCGGGATGCGCTTGAGGCTGCGCAGCGCCCGGCCGCCGGCGTCGATCTCCACCTGCTCGTAGCCGGTCTCGCCGTGCAGTTCGAACTCGTAGTGCTGCTCGAGGCCGGTCTTGCCGATGTGGTCGGTGCCCTTGTAGTTGGCATCCTTCTCGTTGTCGGCGATCCACTCCAGGTCCCGGTCGGTGATGCGGCCGATGTAGCCGAGGGCGTGGGAGGCGATCTTGCCCAGGGGGTACTGGCGGAAGAGCCGGGCCTTCACCTCGACGCCGGGGAAACGGTAGCGGTGGGCGGCGAACTTGGCCACCTCTTCGTCGGAGAGGCGGGTGCGGATGGGGATGGATTCGAAATTCTTGGCCTCGTCCAGCAGGCGCTTGAAGCGCTTGCGGTCCTTGGGCTGGATGTCGATGATTTCGGCCAGTTGGTTGATGGTGGCTTCCAGGTCGGCGGTGCGCGAGGGGGTGATTTCCAGGGTGAAGGCCGAGTAGTTGCGGGCCAGGATGATCCCGTTGCGGTCGGTGATGACCCCCCGGTTGGGCACGATGGGAATGAGGGCGATGCGGTTGTCCTCGGCCCGCGTGCGGTAGTAGTCGTGCTGCAACACCTGCAGCCAGACGAAGCGCCCGATCAGGAGGGCGAAGGCGAGCAGCACCGCGGCCGAGGCGAAGGCCAGGCGGAAGCGGAAGCGCTCGACGTCGCCTTCCGGGTTGTGGAAATCACCGGCCACCCGCTGCTTCCTCAGATGGGACGGTTGTCATCCCGCTCCACCGGCTGGTATTGCGGCAGGAGCAGGATGAAGGTGGCAGGAATCCAGAGCAGGGTGGCGACGAAGGGGCCGATGAAATAACCCCAGCCGGGGAATTCGGCCCCCGCCAGCAGGCGGGCGGCGGCCTGGACCACCTGGGTGAGCACCAGCAAGGGCATGATCTGCACCGCCTGTTGCACCAGGGGGAACCACAGGATGCGGCGGGAAAGCCCGGCAGCGCCGAAGGCCAGCAGCACGTAGGCGAGGCTGTGCTGGCCGAGGACGGCACCGTCGGCCACGTCCATGACGACGCCGAGGAGGAAGGCCCAGCCCATGCCCACCCGGCGGAATTCCCGCACGCTCCAGAAGCAGAGGACGAGGGCCACCCAGTCCGGCATGCCCGGCCAGTTGGAGGTGGGCAGGAAATTGAGGAGCAGCGCCAGCATCAGGCTGAGGGCGATGAACCAGGGGCGGACCGGCAGCAGGATGCGGGAAGAAGTGAAGGTCGGCTGCATCAGTTCCCTTTCTCTGCCTTCTTGCGCTTGCCACGCAGGGTGCCCTTGTCCCCACCCTCGGCGGCCCGGGGCGTGGCGTCGGCGGGTTGGGCCGGCAGCGGCTTGCGCGGATCGAGGACCATGACCTCGCCGAAATTCTCCACGGCGGCAATGGGGGCGCAATAGATGCGGGCGAAGGAATAGGCGCTGTCGCGCTCCACGTTGATCACCCTGGCCACGGGGAAGCCTGGCAGGTAGATGCCGTCCAGGCCCGAGGTCACCAGCACGTCGCCGGGCTGGACATCGGCGTTGGCCGGCATGTATTTCAGTTCGAGCTGGCCGTTGCCCAGGCCGAAGGCCACGGACCGCATGCCGTTACGCACGATCTGCACGGGCACCGCCTGGTCCTTGTCGGTGATCAGGGTGACTTCCGCGGAGAAGGGGAAGACCCGGGTCACCTGGCCCACCACGCCGGCTTCGTCGATGGCCGGTTGGCCGGCGACGATGGCATCCTGCTGGCCCTTGTCCACGATGATGCGCCGCGAGAAGGGATCGCGGGCGGTATACAGGATCTGGGCCACCTGGCCCTTGGCCTTTTCCCGCTCCTTCACCGCCAGCAGCTTGCGCAGGCGCTCGTTCTCCACCTCCAGCTGTGCCAGCCGCTGCAGGTCGGGGGCGGTGCGCAACTGGTTGTGGCGCAGTTGGGTGTTTTCCGCCTGCAGGCTGGCCAGGCCCTCAAGATACTGGCGGCCGTAATCCACCAGACCGCCCGGCGTCTGGGCGACGCGCTGGACCGGATCGACGACCACGGCGACGCTCTGCCGGATGATGTCCAGGCTGCGAAAGCGCAGGTCCACCACGAAGAGGGCGAGGGAAACGGCGACGTAGAAAGTCAGGAGGGCCAGCGGTGCTGGCCCTCGCTTGAAGAACGGCGGCGGTGCGTGGTCGATGCCGGCCACTTAAACCCTGGCGGACTTACTCGGAGGCAAAGATCGAACCCAGCTTGTCCATCTTCTCGAGGGCCAGGCCGGAACCGCGGGCGACGCAGGTGAGTGGCTCGTCCGCGACGATCACCGGCAGGCCGGTCTCTTCCATCAGCAGGCGGTCAAGGTCGCGCAGCAGGGCGCCGCCGCCGGTCAGCACCATGCCCTTTTCGGCGATGTCGGCGCCGAGTTCGGGAGGGGTCTTTTCCAGCGCCGACTTGACGGCGGAGACGATCTGGTTGAGCGGATCGGTGAGGGCTTCCAGGATTTCGTTGGAAGAGATGGTGAACTTGCGGGGGATGCCCTCGGCCTTGTTGATGCCGGAGACTTCCATTTCCTTCACCTCTGCGCCGGGGAAGGCGGAGCCGATGTGCTTTTTGATGTTCTCGGCGGTGTTCTCGCCGATCATCATGCCGTAGTTGCGGCTGATGTAGTTGATGATGGACTCGTCGAGCTTGTCGCCGCCGACCCGCACGGAACCGGCGTAGACCATGCCGCCCAGGGAAATGACGCCGACCTCGGTGGTGCCGCCGCCGATGTCCACGACCATGGAGCCGGTGGCGTCGGCCACCGGCAGGCCGGCGCCGATGGCGGCGGCCATCGGCTCCTCGATCAGGTAGACCTGGCTGGCGCCGGCGCCGATGGCGGATTCGCGGATGGCACGGCGTTCCACCTGGGTGGAGCCGCAGGGCACGCAGATGATGATGCGCGGGCTCGGCGAGAAGAGCTTGGAATCATGCACCTTCTTGATGAACTGCTTGAGCATCTGCTCGGTGACGGTGAAGTCGGCG
>DAINDE010000030.1:0-49647 GCA_036732025.1 Rhodocyclaceae bacterium | reverse complement strand
GAGTGGGAGTGAAATCGGGTCTTTCGGGGACTATCGTTACCCATCGAAGAACCGCAGTAACGTGTTGATTATTAAATAAATACGTCACGGTGGCTATCGGTAGCTATCGCCAGCAAGCGGAGCAAGTTGGCGGTAAAGATGACGGTAGATCCCTGGGGCCGGATTGAGACTCTACCGTTTACTATTCGGACCAAACCGGTCTTTGACGGTAAAACACTCATAAGGAAAGCTTGTTTCATGCGGCTTTCCGGGCATCAGCAGGTCTCCTGACCCCTGACGGTAAAAGCCGTCATGAACAGGAGGAAAAACCTCGATGCTTACCGACACTGCACTGCGCAATTTCAAGCCGAAATCCAAGCCCTACAAGGCTTCCGACCGCGACGGCATGTACGTAACGGTATCGACCACCGGTACCGTCACGTTTCGCTACGATTCCGTCTCAATGGTCGTCGCGAAACGCTGACCATTGGACGGTATGGGCCATCGGGTATTTCGCTGGCGATGGCCCGCGAAAGGCTGATCGACGCCAAGAAGGCCGTCGCCCAGGGCAAGTCCCCCGCGCTGGAGAAGCAGCGCGAGAAGCGCCGTCTGACCGCCGCCAAGACCTTTGGCGACGTGGCCGGCAAGTGGCTGGCGGATGCTCGGATGGCAGACAGCACCAAGGCGATGCGCAAGAGCATCGTCGATCGGGACATCCTTCCGGCCTTCCAGAACCGGCAGCTCAACGAAATCACCGCCGATGACCTGCGCGCCCTCTGCAACAAGGTGAAGGCGCGCGGAGCGCCCGCCACCGCCGTACACATCCGCGACATCGTGAAACAGGTCTATGCCTTCGCCATCCTGCACGGCGAGAAAGTGGACAACCCGGCCGAAAGCGTGGGTGCCGCGTCGATTGCGACCTTCGTGCCGAAGGATCGTGCCTTATCGCCGCTGGAGATCCGGCTGATGGCGCGGCAGATGGAATCGGTGGCGACCTATCTGACCATCCGGTTGGCGCTGCGCATGATCCTGCTGACGCTGGTGCGCAAGAGCGAACTGATCGAGGCGACATGGGCCGAGGTTGATTTCGAGAATGCCATTTGGACGATTCCGAAGGCCCGGATGAAAGGTCGCAATCCGCACGTCGTCTATCTGTCACGCCAGGCCGTGGACATTCTCGTCGCGCTGCACACTTGCGCGGCGGGGTCGAAGTTCGTCCTGCCGTCGCGTTACGACGCCGACCGCTGCATGTCCAAGGCGACGCTCAACCGCGTGACCCAGATCGTGTCCGAGCGCGCCAAGGCCGCCGGTCTGCCGCTGGAGCCTTTCACGGTACACGACCTGCGTCGCACAGGTTCGACGCTGCTCAACGAGGTCGGCTTCAATGGCGACTGGATCGAGAAGTGCCTCGCCCACGAGGACGGACGTTCCTCGCGTTCGATCTACAACAAAGCCGAGTACGCCGAGCAACGGCGCCACATGCTGCAAGAGTGGGCGGATATGGTGGACGCCTGGATCGACGGGCGCACCCATGTGCCGAAGCTGCTTTCGGAGAACGTGGTGGTTCCCGTCCTCAGCGCGGCCTTGTGAAGGGAGAACGGCATGATCGTTCTCTCTGAGCGAGCCGCCGGTGCACGGCGTGCGGTTTATTGTTGTCGTAAAAAGATCACTATGAGTGATCATTTTTGCCATCAACCAAACCTTCAGGCCTTGGCAGGAGTTTATAAAATCTGTATTTTGAACACTATGGGTGATCAAAACACAGGAAAACTGAACCTGCTGCTAGCCGAACTTGGCGACACACGTCTGATATCGAGTCGCTGGCTGCGGGCACACGGCTACTCCAACAGCCTCGTCGCACGCTACGTGAGCAGTGGTTGGCTGGTGTCGCCTGTACGCTGCGTCTACATGCGCAAGGGCGGCCACCTGCAGTGGGAGGGCGTGGTTCGCAGCTTGCAGGTTGGGGAGGGGATGCCGCTGCATGTCGGCGGCCGTTTCGCACTAAGCCTGCAGGGGCACGAGCATTACCTGCGTCTGGGCGACGCCGGAACAATCACGCTGTATGGGCCGGAGCGGACACCGGGTTGGCTCGGCAAACTGCCGTTGGAGCAGCGTTTCGAGTTCTTGGGCAAAGGGGCGTTCGATCTGCCCCCCTTGTCGTTCGCAGCGGAGGTGTCCGAGAAGACGCTGTCCGAGCAAGGGCTGACCTGGCATCAGGCTGCGCCGGGCACCGATGCCTTGGTCTGCTCCACGCCCGAGCGGGCCATGCTGGAGCTGTGCGATGGTGTCGCGGGCGCAACGTTGGTCTACGAGGCCGATGCGCTGATGCAGGCTATGACGACGCTGCGGCCCCAGCGGGTCAGCCTGCTGTTGCGCCACTGCCGCAGCATCAAGGCCAAACGGGTGTTCCTGGCGCTGGCCGAGCGCCATCGGCATGCGTGGCTCTCGCATGTGTCACTGGAGGGTGTCGATCTGGGCCGGGGAAAGCGTGCACTGGTGCCTGGCGGTCGCTTGCATCCGACCTACCAGATCACCTTGCCGGGAGACCTCGATGAACACCTGGCTTGATCACTGGGATCGCCGCTACACCGACCGGGTTCGGCTGTTGGTCGAAATCCTGCCGGTGCTGGCGCAGGAGCCGCGCTTCGCGCTCAAGGGCGGCACGGCAATCAACCTGTTCGAGCACGACCTGCCACGCTTGTCGGTGGACATTGATCTGGCTTGGTTGCCGGTGAATGACTATGCCAAGGATGCGAAGCTGATCGCCGAAGCGCTTGGGCGACTGGCCGATATGCTGCGTGCCCGGCCCCTGCAATTACAGGTGCAGTTGTCGGCCGGCGAAGGCGCAGGCGTCACGCGCTTGGTGGCCAGTCGCGGTCGCGCGCGCGTGCAGATCGAGACAACGCCGGTCATGCGCGGTACGGTGCATCCAGTGCGCAACATGGTGGTGCGCCCCAGGGTGGAGGACGCATTCGGTTTTGCCTCGGTGCAGGTGCTGGATTTTGCTGATCTCTATGCCGGCAAGCTGGCTGCGGCACTCTCGCGGCAGCATCCACGCGATCTTTTCGATGTCGGTTTATTGCTGGAAGACGCGCGGGCGGATCAGGTGCTTTGGCAGACTTTTCTCGTCTACCTGACCTGTAGCCCCAAGCCAGCCTGGGAGATGCTGGCGCCTCGCGTGCCTGCGGATTTCGCGGCTACCTTCGAGGCGCACTTCAAGGGCATGACGGCTGAGCCCATTGAAGCCGAAGTCTTACTGGACATTCATGAGCGCCTGCTGGCGCGTGTGGCCGGTTGGCTGGATGAGCCATCGTGTGCGTTCCTACGATCCATTGAGGATCAGCGGCCGGACTTCGATCTGATCGGACTTCCACAGGCGGCCGATTTGCCGGCTGTGCGGCGCAAGCTACACAACCTGGCCCAGCGTACCGACGCCAAGCGTGCGGCGGATCGGAGCCTGCTGGAAGAAACACTGGCTCGGATTGTTGGTGCCCGATGAGGCGAGGTGCTTACGCGCGATTCACGACTCACCTTATCGCCATGACACTATTCTCTCCGGAGACTCGCCCGGAAACAGTAAAAGTGACGGTAATGCCCTATGTTGATCACAGCCAATCCCTTTAACCACGCGGGTTTAGGTGACCTGTTGATGATCGAGTGGGAGTGACTGCCTCCCGCGCCGCCCGGCGGCCTTAGCCCAGGGCGGCGGCGTCGCGGCCGAGAACGACCCGCAGGTCGGCGCCGGCCCGGGGGGCGGGGGCGGCTTCGCAGCGGGCGTCGATGTGCAGGCGTTCGGCCAGGGCCTTGGCGGCCTCGGCGAATCCCGGTTGGTACTGGATGACGGTGACGCGCTGGCCGTAGGGGCGCTGGTTGGTGACGCGCGTTACCCGCAGGCCATCGTTGCCGACCTGCTTTCCCACTCTCCTGGCGAGACCGGTGATACCGTTGCCGTTGGCCACTTCCACCCGGGCTGCCGAGGAGGCGGCGGGTGAGCGGGCTGCGGCGATACGGGCAGGGGCGGCAGGGGCGGCGGCGAGTTCGATCAGCCCGTCGCGAGCGCTGACTTCCCGCTCGGCGGTGACCAGGCGCAGGGCTGGGGCTTCGGGGGCAGGGGCGGGGGTGGCCAGGGTAACGGTCCGGGAGGGTTGCAGCGCAGGCTCCGGGACGGGAGCCGGCACCGGCGCTGCCACGGGATCGGCCAGGCCGGCGGGAATGGCCGCCAGGCGGCGGTCCCGGACCGCCTCCACGAGTCCGGCGCTGCGACTGGCCCTGGCGACGACTTCCAGGTTGGCCCAGGCACGCTCCAGGTTGCCATCCAGCGTGACGGCGCGGCGCAGGGCGCCGTAGGCATTGTCGAGATCCCCCCGCAGGTAGTGGGCGAGGCCAAGGTTGTTGTAGAGATAGCCGGCGTCCGGCGCCATGGCGGTGACTTTCTCGAACATTTCCACCGCCTGCTGGAGTTCGCCCCTTTCGGCGTAGAGGCTGCCGAGGGCGTTGTAGGCGTCCAGGAAGTTGTCGTCGGCGGCGATTGCCAGCAGGAAGGCTTTCTCGGCTTGCTCCAGGCGCCGCTGGCCTTGGTAATAGCGGCCGAGTTGATAGTGGGCCTGGGCGTTGGGGGCGCCGTGGCGGACCGCCACGAGGGGCTGTACCTGCAGCGCCGCGTTCTTCTTGTCCGGAGTGGCGCAGCCGGTGCCTAGCGCCGCGACGAGGGCAATGGCGATGATCTTGAGTTTCATGATGCCTCCTGTCGATTCGGATGTGGCCGGACGAGGCCGCGGGTTACGGGGCGCCACCGCCGGAGACGGTGGGCAGCAGTACGCGGTAGATCTGGATGAACGCCGGGCCCATGAGGACCAGCATCAGCGAAGGAAAGATGCAGAAGATGAGGGGGAACAGCAGCTTCAGGGCGATCTTGGCGGCGGCCTCCTCGGCGCGCTGCCGGCGCTTGGTGCGCAGCATGTCGGAGTGGATGCGCAGGGCCGAGGCGATGCTGGTGCCGAAGCGATCCGCCTGGACGATCATGGCCACCCAGGTTTCCACCTCCTCCACGCCGGTCCGCGCCGCCAGGTTGCGCAGGGCACGCTCGCGGTCGCTGCCCGCCCGTAGCTCCAGGCCGACGAGGCTGAGTTCTTCGCTGAGCACCTTGCTCTTGTGCTCGATATCGCCGGCGACCCGGTTGAGGGCAGCCTCGATGCCGAGGCCGGCCTCGACGCAGACGGTCATGAGGTCCAGCGCATCGGGGAAGCTCTCGAAAATCTCGCGCCGGCGGAGCTCGACCAGGCGGTTCAGGATGAAATTGGGCAGGTAGTAACCCACGGTGGCGGCCAGCAGCAGCACCAGCAGCGTGTTGTTGAGTTCCATCTTGCTGCCCAGGAAGACCAGGTCCAGGTAGGCGAAGACGGGCAGGGCGACGGCGAGGACGGTCTTGGCGCCGAAATAGAGCGAAGGCGCCGAGGGGTTGCGTATGCCCGCGTTCATGAAGCGCGTGCGGATGCCGGATTCCTCCCACCCCTCGTCGGGCACGGACAGCTTGCCGAAGCGTTCCGACAGCTTGGCTGCGTGCTCGACCCAGGCCTGGGGCACGGTCGCCGCCTTTTCGGTGCGGGCCCCGGGAACCAGGTTGCGCAGCCGTTCCCGGGCCGCGTTGGGGGCGAAGAAGATCATCGCCGATACGACGATGGCGAAGACCGACAGGAACACGAGGATCAGGAACCCGATTTGCAGGAGGTTCATGGCTTGAGGCTCCGATACATGTCTTTCACGTTCTTGGCCCTCAGACGCGGATCTTGATGATGCGGCTCATCCACCAGATGCCGAAGGCCATCATGGCCAGGGCGCCATAGACCATTTTCAGGCCCGCCGGGTCGGTCCAGAGAATGTTCATGAAGCCCGGGTTGACGATATTGATGATGATGGCTGCGACGAAGGGCAGGAGCGAAAGCACCCATGCCGAAAGCCGGCCCTCGGCGGAAAGGGTGCGGATTTCGCCCATCAGCTTGATCCGCGAGCGGATGATGGCGCTGATGTTGTCGAGCAGTTCCGCAAGGTTGCCGCCCGTTTCCCGCTGGATCAGCAGGGCGACCACAAGATACTGGAGGTCCGGGCTGGGCACCCGGGCGAGGAGGTTGAGCAGGGCATCCTGGAGATTGATGCCGTAGTTGATTTCGTCGAACAGGGTGCGGAATTCCGCGCCGATCGGTTCGCTCATCTCCTCGCCGACCATGCTGAGGGCGGTCTGGAAGGCGTGCCCGGCACGCAAGGCGCGCCCCATGAGATCGATGGCATCGGGCAACTGGTTGGCGATGCGGGTGAGGCGCTTGTTTCTTTCCCGCAGGACGAAGATGAAGGGGAGGGCGCCGAGGACGGCAGCCACCAGCACGCCTGCCACCATGCCGCGCCCGAGCAGCAGCATGAGCAGGAGTCCCACTCCCGCCAGCATCGCCGCCAGACCGAGGAGGTTGCCGACCGACAGGCTGAGGCCCGACTGGAGGAGGATGCGGTCCAGGGAATGAATCCGCGGCACCGCCATCAGCAGGTGCTGCAAGCCCTCCGACTGGCTGAGGGCCCGCTGCTTCAGGATGGAGATTTCCGCGGCCCCGTGCCCGCCGGCCGAGGCTGCCTTGAGGCGCCGCTGCATGCGCCTGGCTTCCGGGCCGCGCCTCGCGTTCCACCACATGAAGCCGCCTTCCAGGCCGAGGACGACGGCGACGAACACGGCCACGCCGAAGAAGAGGAAGATCGTGTCGAACATGCGCCTTGGCCTCCCTGGTTATTCCAGCCGCCGCATCGGATCGTAGAGCGAATCCGGCAGGTTCATGCCGTAGGCCCGGAGCCGCTCGGTGAAGCGCGGGCGGATGCCGGTGGCGGAAAAGTAGCCCTGCACCGAGCCGGTGTCCGAAATGCCGGTCTGGCGGAAGGTGAAGATCTCCTGCATGGTGATCATCTCGCCTTCCATGCCGGTGAGTTCCTGGACGCTGATCACCTTGCGCTTGCCATCGGTAAGGCGTGCCACCTGCACCACCACGTGGATGGCCGAAGCGATCTGGGAGCGCATCACCTTGGGCGGGGAATTGACGCCGGCCATGCCCAGCATGTTTTCGATACGGGTCAGCGCCTCCCGCGGCGAGTTGGCGTGCACCGTGCCCATGGACCCTTCGTGGCCGGTGTTCATCGCCTGCAGCATGTCGAAGGCCTCGGCATCCCGCACTTCGCCGAGGATGATGCGGTCCGGCCGCATGCGTAGGGCATTGCGGACCAGGGACCGTTGCGTCACCTCGCCCCGCCCCTCGATATTGGGCGGACGGGTTTCCAGGCGCACCACGTGGGGCTGCTGGAGCTGCAGTTCGGCGGCATCCTCGATGGTGATCACCCGTTCAGCGGCCGGGATGTAGCTGGAAAGGATGTTCAGCAGCGTCGTCTTGCCGCTGCCGGTGCCGCCGGAGATGAGGATGTTGGCCTTGGCCTTGGTCAGGGCCGCGAGGAATTCGGCGAACTCGGGGACCAGGGTCTTGAAGGCGATCAGGTTGTCCATGGTCAGCGGCGTCGCGGCGAAGCGCCGGATCGACAGTACCGGGCCATCCAGGGCCAGGGGGGGCACGATGGCGTTGACCCGGGAGCCGTCGGGCAGGCGCGCGTCCACCATGGGGCTCGATTCGTCGATGCGGCGGCCGACCCGGGAGACGATCTTGTCGATGATCTTCATCAGGTGGGCGTCGTCGGCGAAGGTGACCTCGGTCAACTCGATCTTGCCGTGGCGTTCCACATACACCTGTTGGGAGTTGTTCACCAGGATGTCGGAAATGCTTGGATCGGCGAGGAGGGGTTCCAGGGGCCCCAGCCCCAGCATTTCGTACTGGATGTCGCGGACCAGGCTGCGCCGCTCCAGTTCGTTGACGACGACGTTCTCCTCGGCCAGCAGCGATTCCACCATGCGGCGCAGTTCATCGTGCAGGCGCTCGGGGGTGAAATTCTCCATCGCTTCCAGGTCGATCCGATCCAGAAGCGACTTGTGCAGGTGGCTCTTGAGATCCTGGTAAGCCCGGTTGCTGCGCCCGGCGGTACGCGGCGACACCGCCTCCCGCGTCTGCGCGAGGTTGTTGCCGCTTACCGCTTCCAGCCGCTCTCGCAATGACACTTTGTCTCTCCTTGCAGAATCCGCTGCCGGCGGGTCGTTCAACTACCGCCGGTGCGCGAGAAAAGCCTTGCAAACCACCGTCCGCCCGATGCCTTTTCCTCGGTCTGGACGAATTCCCGACCCATCTCGATCAGCACCTTGCTGATGGGATTGGCCCGGTTGCCCTTGGCGATGGGAATGCCAAGATTCACCGACGCCGCCGCTGCCGTGTAGCTATTGGGGACGACATGGGTGACCTTTTCGTCGATGGCCTTTTCCAGGTCTTCCAGCGTCAGTTCGCCGCCCTTCTCGTAGCGATTCACCAGCACCTGGATCTTCGACCGGGGATAGTCGAGGGAGCGGAAAATTCCCAGCAGGCGCTTGCCGTCCCGGACGTAGGGCAGGGTCAGTTGCAGCACGGGGAAGATGGTGTCGGCCATGTCCAGGGCCTGCAGGCTCACCGAATCGAGGGAGCGCGGCACGTCGATGACGACGAAGTCATAATCCTTGCGCGCCAACTGGATGATCGCCTGGACGTGTTCGCGGGTCACGTCCGTGGCATGGGCGGGGTTTTCCGGCGCGGCGAGGACGAAGAAGTTGGGCGCCACCTCCAGCATCGAGGCGGAAAGCAGCGAGGAATCGAGGCGGTGGATCTGTTGTGACAGCTCGGCGACGTTGCTGGGCGTCGGCGCGTCGGAAACGAAGATGGCGGCATCGCCGAACTGCAGGTTGAGGTCGATCAGCGCCACCCGCTGGCCATATTCGCTGGCCATGACGTAGGCGAAATTCGCCGCCAGGAAGGTTGCCCCGCTACCGCCCTTGCAGGAAAGGAAGGCCAGGATCTTCCCCTCCGGCCGGCCGGCCTGAAGCTGCTTGTCGCGCTTGGCCATGATGCGGCCCAGGGCGTCGTGGAGCGCATCCTTCCCGCCGGCGGTGGGAATCACCTCACGGACGCCGGCGCGCATGGCGCGCATCAGGAACTCGGCCGAGGCATCGTCGGAGATGAGCAGGGTGTCGATGCCCGGCGTACCCAGGCTGAGGGCCTCGACGGCGTCGATGGCGCTGTCGGCGGCATCGTCGACGATCAGCATGTCCGGCGCGCTGCCGTTGATGACCGAAGGGAGGCTGTCGAGGGCCAGTACGCCGCCCGACACCTGGCCGGCCCGGTCCTTTTCCACCAGGGCCCGGCGGAGGAATTCGTAACGCGCGTTGTCTTTGCAAACTACCCTGATTTTCATCTGATTACCGTTGTCTGGTTATTGTTGGTCCTACATGCAAACCGGGTTGGCGGTCGACTTGAAGGTGCTCTGCATGCTTTCCCGCGGGATGGTGGTCCGGAAGTCGGGCAGCATCAGCGTTCTCATCGTCGACGGCACGAAGGGAATGTAGTTGGTGATCGTAACGCCGGACAGCACTCTCACCGTCACTTCGGTGCAGCTATTGACGTCGCAGCCGCCCGGCGTATAGGTGACGCTGACCTTGCTGGCGGGGATCAAGGGATAGAAGGCGGCGATCTTCGCCGCAATGTCCGGGTCGTTGGGATCGCAGACCGCCGCCATGCGGGCGCCCATGCGGGTCAATTCGGTGGCCGTGTTCCAGTAGAAAAGCATCCTTCCCATTTCCATGATGCCGATCAGCAGCAGGAAAAGGAGCGAGGCAACAATGGCGAACTCGATGGCCGTCGCACCCCGTTGCCGGTCGTGGATGGCGTTCCGGGCGATCATGTGACCTGCCTCATCGTCGCGGCAATGGTGCCGAAGGTGATGTTCGGCACCACCGTCGGGACCAGGGAAGTGAACGGGCAACCGGCGACGCTGACCGTGACCAGGTTGACGACACCGCTGCCGGTCGGTTGGTTGAGATGGGTGGAGGGGCAACTGCTGGTATCGCACACCGAAACCATGGTCTTGGTCAGACCCGGCACCTGGGGCGAACCGGTGCAGCCGGTGTTGCCGTAGACCACCAGGCACTTGGCGATGTCGATTTCGGTCGAATCGCCGGAGGATTGTTCGGAAAGGTGGCGTACTGCGCTGCGTACCCCTTTGGCGATGGCGTTGTACTGGTACATGGCGCGGCCGTACTCCGTGATGCCAAAGACGAGCAGCACCAGCGGCACCAGCAGGATTCCCATTTCGACTGCCGCCACGCCGCGCTGCCGGGAGGGGAGGTGGATGGTTGCCATCATTGCACCAATGCCGGAACCTGCGGGCCGACGCTGCCGGGGCCGCCGACGGCGCCGGAGGTGGCACAGGGGCTGCCGGGGGCGGAGGACAGGCCGCGGTATTCAAAATACACGTTGTCGGTTGGGCTGGAGATGGGGTGCAGCATGAGGACGCAGGCCCACGCCAGGATCGGTGTCGTGGTGGAACCGCCACCCCAGCCGGCGCAATCCACGATCGGTGAAACCACCAGCCGGCGGTCGGCGCCCTTGGTGGCCAGGGCCGAAGGCTGGGCGGGAGAATTGGCGTTGTTGTACGAGTTCGCCAGGCTGAGGCCGGTGGCCGCATTGCCGGCCGCGACGCTGGTGCCGTAGGGCGCATGGCTGTTGCGCTTGGAAAGGAAGTCGCTGAGGGCGTTCGATCCCGACGGCCAGGTGTAGTTGGGGCCGGAAACCACAGCCGCGCTGGTGTAGGCGTAACCGGTGTAGTCGGGCGGGGCGTTGTCGATCTGCGGATTGCCGCCGCCGTTCTGGTAGAGGCCGAAGCGGGAATTGAAGGCCTTGGCGCCGGCATTGCCGAGGACGCCGGTCTGGCCCACCGGATTGGTCACGTTCATGTTGCAGATGCCGTTGCCGGTCAGCATGTTGGCCAGTTCGGGCTCGCCGCCGGCGGGCGGGGTGAAATCCACCCAGTTGAAATTGCCGCTTGCGCCGCCGCCGGAGCCGAAACGCCCGCCGTACCAGTTGCCGATCACCAGGCCGTAGGGAGGCGTCCCCGAGGCGGGGCCCTTCGAGCAGAGGGCGAGGGGGATGCCGCAATTGGTCTGGGCCGCCGCCAGGGTGGCCACCGCCGTCGCATTCACATCCTTGGCGCCGATGCCGAGGACGCCCATGAACCAGGGGACGATGCCGTTCGAACGGGCGATGCACATCACATACTTGGAAGCCGTGTCGGCGCCGCCGGCGATCGAGCGATAGGTCGAGTTCGGGGCCAGGACGGTGCTGAACTTCACGTCCTCCGGGGCGATGGTGACGCTTTGGGACTGGAGATCCCGGCTGTTGCGTCCGCCCACCATGATGCCGGCCGCCTGGGCGTTGGTCAGGCCGCTGGCCGGACAGGGTGCCGCCGGGCAGGTGAGTTCGCGGGAGGCGGCAAGGGCGCAGGCGTCCGCCGCGTTCTGCAACTCGGTCTTGTTGACGTACAGGCGGCCGAGGTCCAGCGAGAGTCCGGCGAAGCCGATCAGTACGGCCAGCGCCAGGGCCACGAGCACGGCCACGGCGCCGCGCTGGCTTCCGGCGGGGAGGGCGATCCGTGTCATGATCCTGCCGCCTTTCGTCTTTCCGCCTAGCGTCCCGTCGCTCCGGTGCCGGCCGTTGCGGCGCCGATGGGCAGGAAGCTGGCGGCTTCCGCCGGGGGCTTGCGGAAGCTCTCCCGGTAATTGTCCATGGCCCCCTTGGCGGCGCGGCCGTCCATGCCCGTGACCGGATTGGTGTTGCGGGAAGCGTCCGGGTTGATGGTCTGTTGCGCCTTGGCGGTGGCCAGTGCATGGCCGAAGCGGGCGTCGGTATCCGGCGTCGTCGAGGGGCTGCCGCAGGCGGCCAGGATGAGGGCTACGGCGGCGGCGATCAGTGCGTTATTGAGCTTGTCCATGGTGCGCTCCCGTTTCACTTGACTTCGTAGCCGCCGCTGGCCGGAGGTGCCGCGGGGGGCGTGGCCGGCGCAGGCGTGGCTGCCGGCGGGGCACTGCCTTCCAGCCGCCCATGGAGGATGAGGTCGGACCGGGTCGGTTCGACGTAGCCGTCGGTGGGCAGGGCGTAGTTGGGTGGCAGGGGCTTGACCAGCCGTGGCGTGATGACGAAGACCAGCTCCGAACGGTCGTTCTGGAAACTGGTGCTGCGGAACAGCGCCCCGATGATGGGCAGCTCGCCCAGGAACGGGAAGGCGGTGACGTTGGCGGTGACGTTGTTCTTGATCAGTCCGCCGATGGCGAAGCTCTGGCCGTCCATCAACTGCACGGTGGTCGCCGCCTTGCGCTGGGTGAAGGCCGGCAGGATGGCGGTTCCCGCCACGTTGGTGGCGGTGATTGCGACGCCCTGCGGGTTGAGTTCGGAAACCTCCGAATTCATCTGCAGGTTGATGCGCCCATCACCGAGGACCGTGGGCGTGAACTTCAGGATCACGCCGAATTCCTTTTCCTCCAGGGTGATGGAAGTGCCGCCGCTGGCGTTGTTGGTGGCCACCGGCAGGAAGACCTTGCCGCCGGCGTTGAAGGAACCTTCCTTGCCGCTGATGGCCATCACCGTCGGCTCGGCGAGCACCCGCACCAGGCCGTCCTGCTTCTGGGCTTCGATGCTCAGGCTGGTGGCGTTCTTGCCGGCGGCCAGCGGCCATTCGGTGACGCGGCCGTTCTCCGCCTTGATCGAACCGGCCGGGGCGGAAACGCCGGCGGCGGCCGTGCCGGCGGAAAGGACATTGGCGGCGCCGCTGCCCACCGAACCGTTGGTGGTCCCGCCGACCTGGTTGAAGAGCAGGCCCTTGCCGCCGAGGAGGCCGGACAGGAAGCGGATCATCGATCCATCCGCCGGGGAGTAGGCGCGGGCGAAGTTGATGCCGAACTGGTCGAGAAGAGCCTTCGACACTTCGGCCACCTTGACTTCCAGCATTACCTGCTGGGGCGCCGCCACGGCCAGCATGTTGATCACGTTGTCGTGGGCCGAGGCGCGGCCGCCCTGGGTGCCTCCCGTCACCCGCCGCACATAGGCGCCGGCGACATCCACGGCCCGGTCTGCGGCGGCGGCATCGCTGACCATGCCGGAAAGCACCAGGGAATCGGCCGCCGCCGTGACCTTGATCTGCTTTTCCGCCGGCATCAGTTCCTGCAGGGTGGCGGAGAGGGCGGCGGTATCCAGCCCCACGGCCACGTCGATGACGGTGCAGTGGCCGCTGCGGTCGAGGAGGGCGATGTTGGTGCCGCCGATGGTCTTGCCCAGCAGGTAGACCTCCTTCTGGCTGAGGAGAAGGACGTCCACGTCGGCGACCCCGGGCCGGCGGTTGATGGCCTGGGGGGAGCTGGGGGCGGCGGGGGGCGGCGCGCTGGCCTGGGCGCCGGGGCGGCCGGCCTGCACGTTCTCCGGGTTGCCCAGCAGGATGCGGGCGACCGGTGCGTCGAGCCTGAGGAGCGACGCCTTGCCCACGGCCACCTTGACCAGCGGCCCCATGCCGACGGTGTTGCAGGGAGAACTGCTTCCGGCGGGGGCGGCCCAGGCTGCGGCGCAGGCCAGGGCCGAGGCGGTCAGCGCCAGGGACAGACGGACGGTGGATTGTGCGAATCTCATGATGACCTCCCAGAATTGGCTGGCGCTTCCGGCTAGAAACATTCGATGGACTTGGCGGCGCCGCGAATCACCTCGACGCAGCCCGGAGAGGCATGGGCGACGGGGGCGGCGCGGCGGACGGCCGGCCTTTCCGGCGCCGCCGGCTTGGGCGGCGGGGGGGGCGGGGCAAGGCCGAGAAGCACGTCCTTGGTGGCGCCGGCGGTCTTGGAGGGCTCCTGGTCGACCTGATTGCGCAGCACCAGGGAAAGGGTGCCGACGGAGCGCGCCAGGTCGAGGCGCTCCGCCTGTTCCGGGGTGACCTCCAGGGTGACGGCATTGACCACCTTCGGCTTGGTTTCGTCGCGGTTGGCCTCCTGGGCAACCGCCAGGACCAGGATGTGCTCGAGGACGATCTTGGAGATGGCGCGGTCCTTGTCGTTGGCCTTGCCGCCTTCCTCCTGGGTGTTCACCATGATGTCCACGTAGCTGCCGGGCAGCGCGAAGCCGGCGACGCCGACCACGTCGTTCACCCGCACGGTGATGGCCCGCTTGCCTTCGCCGACCACCGCCGACAGCCCACCCTTGGTGCCGACCGGGGCAAGCTTGTTCTCCAGGAGCGGTTCGCCGCGGGCAAGGGAGGTCTTGACCACCCGCCCCTCCAGTTCCGCGGGCTCGCTGAAAGCCCCGGCCGGGACGCTCGTCGCCGGCCACTCGACCATCTGGATCATTTCCGGGCTGAGGCGGCTGCCGAGCTGGATGTCGAGCATGGCTACGGCGATCTTGCCGGCGTTGTCCTTGGTCTGGCCCTGGATCCAGCGGGCGGCCAGGACCACCGCCGCCAGGCCGGCAACCAGCGCGATGACCAGCATCACGATTCCCCTGCTTTCTTTCATTTTTGCCTCCCTATTCCGGTTACCGGTCGGTATCTGGCTTGCCTGTTGCGTGGTTCCAAGTTATTACTTTCGGCCGGGTGCGGCAGTGACTGATTTCACGGTCGCACTCAACCATGGCCGGCTTCCTTCCCCTTGGCGAAATAGCTGTGCCAGGCCCATTCGACGAGCTCGGGCGTCAGATCAACGGGCCATTCGCGATAGGTCGCGTAGTCGCGGATCTGGGCGACGAGATCCCGCGGGTAGCAGGCGAAGGTCGGCCGTCCCAGGTGGCGGTGCAGGCCCAGCAGGGCCTGGAAGGCCGGCTCGTCGAAGGCGACGCCGAATTCGTCGCAGACCTGGCGGAATATCCGCTCGTATTCCCCGTCGCTGACGGCACCGACGTGAATCTTGTAGCCCAGGCGGCGCAGGAAGGCTTCGTCGGCCAGATCCTCCGGGGCGAGGTTGGTCGAGAACACCAGCTTCACGTCGAAGGGAATCTCGAAGCTGCACCCCGTATGCAGGCCGAGGTAATCCCGGCGGCGGTCCATGGGCACGATCCAGCGGTTCATCAGTTGTTCGGCCCGGACCAGTTGGCGCCCCAGGTCGTCGATGATGTAGAGCCCGTTGTTGGCCTTGACGTGGGCGGGGGCCTGGTAGAAGCCGGCGACGTGGTCGTAGCGCAGGTTGAGCATTTCCAGGGTTAGTTCGCCGCCGCTGATGGCCACGGGGCGTTCGCAGGCCACCCAGCGCTGGTCGGCCCGGGCCCGGCTGTCCAGGCTGCGGGCCGCATCCACGGTGACCGGCCGATGGATGACCGGGTCGAAGACCTGGATGATCTCGCCGTCCACCGTGAAGGCGTGGGGCACGTAGATGGTGCCGTGGACCAGCTGCAGCAGGCTTTCGGCAAGAAACGTCTTGCCGGCGCCGGGGGGGCCGTAGAAGAACATGGGGCGGGCCGAGTTCATGGCGGCGCCGATCATGTCCCGCAATTCGTCCCGTACCACCATGCCGCCATAGACCCGCTGGATGTCCGCCCGGCGGACCGGCATGTCGGCGACGGATTGTCGCCTCACCTGGGCCGTGTAATCGGCCAGGGTGACGGGGGCCGGCCCGGCGTAGCGGCTCTTGCGCTGGAAATCCTGGGCTCGCAGGCGGCCGTTCTCGGTCAGCCCGAAGGTCACGTCTCCGGCCGAATCGCCCCGGCGCAACAGCTCGACGAGGCGTTCCCCGCGCAGGAAGCCGCAGATCTCTTCCACCACGTTGGCCGGCAGCCGCAGGTGCTGGGCGAGTTCGATCAGCCCCAGGCTGCCCCGCAGGTACAGTACCTTGGCGACCAGTTCCACCAGGGTCTGCTCGTCGAGGCCGGTATCCGCCAACCGGCGGGGGGAGACGGGGCCGGGGGCCACGTGGCCCGGAGGCTCCGCCGCGGCATCGAAGGATTCCGTGGCATCTCCGCGTGCTTCGGGGGGAGAAAGGTCGAGGGGATTGTTCATTTGAATGGCCACGCGCTGTTTCCCGCCAGCCAGATCTGCAGGCCCGTGCCGGCGGCGATGGCGACGGCATAGGGCAGGCGGCCGGTGGTCTGGATCTGGCCGCGCCAGCCGGCCTGGCCACCCAGGGTCGCGGCGCCGATCTGGCGGAGGTTGTCCGCCACCCGCGGCAGGGACCGCAGCCACAGCGCCGCGGCGAGGGCGAGGACGCCGCCGGCGACGAAGGTCAGCAGCGCGGCGCCGAGTATCTGCCAGGGCCCCAGGAAGGCGCCGATGGCCGCCATCAGCTTGGTGTCGCCGGCGCCCATGGCACTGAGAAGGTAGAGGGGGAGCATGACGAGAAGCCCCGCTACCGCGCCGGTCAGGGCCGATCCCGGCCCGTGGGCGGCGGGGGCCGCCGGTGTCAGGCTAACGGCCAGTCCGGCGACCAAGGCCGCGGCCACCAGCCAGTTGGGAATCTTCCGGCTGCGCAGATCGCTGGCGACGGCAACGCCGAGGACGGCGATCAGCGATATCCAGTAGTAGGTGCTTGCCGGCATGAGTGCTTGCTCGCAAAGCCCGCCCTATGAGCATTTTTCGGGGGCAGCCCGGGCAACCGGGGTTGCCGCGGGCGTGCCGGTCCGGCGTCAAAGCGCCGCAGCGATGCTGTTGAACACCCCTTGCAAAGCAGTACCGACGGCAGTGACCGCGGCAATGATGACGACCGCGATGAGGAAGGCGATCAGGCCGTATTCGATGGCGGTCACGCCTTCTTCGTCCTTGACGAGGTAAGTCATCTTGTTCCACAGGTTTTTCATGATCATCTCCTTTAAGAAAAATACCGCCGCCCGGCGGCAACACCATCAGGCACGGCCGCCGGCCAGCCTGAAATCCTGGAAAGCAACCACTCGTTCTTCAGCGCGGCCACGATCGCTCTCCCTCTATTCCCGGTCGCTACAACGCGGAAACGACCGCGTTCGCCACTATTGTCCACATGCCGTTCACACCGCCTCCCAGGAGCGAAATGCTGCCCATGACCACCAGCACGATGAGCGCTGCCAGCAGGGCGTATTCGATGGCGGTAACGCCGTCGCGATCAGTGGTCAGACTCTCGATGGCACGCTGGACGCGACTCAGGCGTGCCGCCAATCGAGATTCCGCTTCCTGTCGCTCAAGGTGCATAACCATCGCTCCATTCGTTGCATCCAATCTATTCCGGCATCGTGCCCCCAGAACCGGAGGCTTCAACCGATTTGCCGGGGCGGAGCCTCCCGGTCGCCTATGACAAACCTCCTATCCGGCGTCTGCCGTTCGGGGCGGCGAGAATGGCGGCGATCAGGTCTTCCGCCGGCGCAAGCTTGCTGATGAAGGCGGCGGCGCCGGCCCGCAGGGCCGCGGATTTCTCGCCGGGGTCGTCCGAGGTGGTGAGGATCACCACCGCCGCCCCCTGCTCGCCGACGATCATGGGGATCAGGTCCATGCCGTAGTCGTTGCCGAGGTCAAGGTCGAGCACGACGACGTCCGGGGCGCTGTCGCGCAGGATCCGCCGGGCACTTTCGCTGTCGGTGGCGACGCCGACGACGGCAATGCGCGGAAACTCGCTGTCGAGCAGGTTGACGATGGCGGCCAGGGTCGGGCCGTGGTCGTCGACCAGGATCACTCTTCGCGGAGCGGCGGCCGGGGCGGCCACCGTGGGGACGGACAGCGGTTTCATGGGCCGCAGTGTCGGCCTGGCGCTGGTCGCCGACAACGGAGGTAACTGGGGGGGAGCGGGGGAGAATTGTCTCTGACGCGGGGTGACAGCGCTCCCATTGCTCCTGCATTCGGCTGGGGTGTAATCCGGGGAGAGTCGGTATGCTTCACGATCCCGGAGCTGTTGGCATGAAGGAAGTGGGAACCATGAACGAGCTTGCCCTTCGCCCTCCCGTCGACGCCGCGGGGGAGGCCACCGGGCTCGCCCGCGAGCGCCGCCTGCTTTCCGTCCTGTTCTTCTTTTCCGGCTTCCCCGCCCTGATGTACCAGTTGGTCTGGCAGCGGGCACTGTTCCGGATACTGGGCGTGAATATCGAATCGGTCACCATCGTCGTGACCGCCTTCATGCTCGGCCTGGGTCTCGGCAGTCTGGCGGGGGGCTGGTTGTCCCGCCGGCGCGGCGTGCCGCTGCTGCTGCTGTTGGCCGGCATCGAGTCGGCCACGGCGGTTTTCGGCCTGGTCTCCCTCGACGTCTTCGACCGGGTCGGCGAACTGGCCCTGGGGATGCCGTTGGCGCCGACGGCGGCGGTGACGCTGGCCCTGGTGATCGTGCCGACCCTGCTCATGGGCGCCACCCTGCCCGTACTGGTCGGCCATCTGGCGCAACGCTCGGGGAACGTCGGCAGTTCGGTTGGCCTTCTCTATTACGTGAATACGCTGGGAGCTGGGGCGGCCTGCCTGGTTTGCGTGGTGCTGTTCTTCCCCTTCCTGGGCATGGGGAAGACGGTGATGGTGGCCGCCGGGATGAACGGGGCGGTGGCCCTGGGTGCGATCCTGTCCCATTTCCGCGCCGGGTTCGCGCCCGGGCAGGCGGCGGCGACGGACCCGGACGGCCGCCATGCGCCGATGCTGCCGTTTCCGCCACTGCTGGGTCTCGCCTGCCTGGGCGGCTTCATCTCCTTGTCCTACGAAATATTCCTGTTCCGGGCCATGTCCTTCGCTAGCGGCAGCAGCGCCTCGGCCTTCGCCGCCACCCTGGGGGCCTTCCTGATCGGCCTCGCGTCGGGGTCGCGGCGGGCCGGGGAGGTGGCCGCCGAAGGCCCAGGCGGCGTCTTCCGTCACCTCGTGCGGACCCTGTTGTTCGCCAACCTGGTGGGCTGCGCCTTTCTGCCCGCCCTGGCCCATCTCGCCTGGCTGGATCGAGGCCTGGTCGGCGTCATGCTGCTGATGACCTATCTCCTGGCCCGCGGCTGGGGGGGCTTGTTGCCCTTGCTGGCGCACCTGGGGGTGGCGCCCGACGGCCAGGCCGGCATGCGGACGGCCCTGGTCTACCTGGCCAACATCGTTGGCGCGGCGACCGGCAGCGTCATGACCGGATTCGTGCTGATGGACCGGATGGGTCTGGTCACCCTGGCCGCCGCCCTGGTCGGCGTCGGGCTCGCCTGCGTCGCCCTGGTCGTCGCGGCGATGCCCCTGCCCGCCGGCCGCAAGGGGCTGGGTGCCGGCGGGGCCATGCTGGCGGGGGCGTCCGCCTTTCTCGCACTGCCCAACCTGGCCGCGGGTGCGCTGGAGGCCATGCAGTGGAAAGGCCTGTTGCCGGACAAGAGGCCGTTTGCCCACGTTGCCGAGAACCGCAGCGGCATCATCACCGTGGACAGCGATGGCACCGTCTTCGGCCATGGCATGTACGACGGCAAGTTCAACACCGACCTGCTGCACGACACCAACGGCATCGTCCGTCCCTATGCGCTGAGCCTGTTTCACCCGCGTCCGCGGGAGGTGTTGCTGATCGGCCTCAGCACCGGGTCCTGGGCGCAGGTCATCGCCAGCAATCCGGCGGTGGAGTCGCTCACCGTAGTCGAAATCAACCCGGGTTACGGGCGGCTGGTCGCCCAGGTGCCGGAGGTGGCGTCGGTCCTGGGCAACCCCAAGGTGAAGCTGGTGGTCGACGACGGCCGGCGCTGGCTGCGGCTCAATCCGCAAAAACGCTTCGACGCCATCGTGTCCAACACCACCTGGCACTTCCGCGCCAACGCCACCAATCTCTTGTCGGTGGAGTTCCTCGAGCTGGCCCGGCAGCACCTGCAGCCGGGCGGGATATTCTTTTACAACACCACCGATTCCCTCCGGGTGCAACGCACCGGCTGCCGGGTCTTCCCCCACGGCGCGCGTTTCACCAACCACTTGGTGGTCTCGGATGCGCCGCTGGACTGGAATACCGATCGCTGGCTCAAGATCCTGGCGAGCTATCGGATCGACGGCAGGGCGGTCATTCCCTCCGGCGGGGAGCACCTTCCCGAGGTCGCCGGCCTCACCGCCAAGGTCTTTGCTCTCCCGCCGGAACGCTCGGCGGACGGAAGGAGCAGTGTGGCGGAATCCTGCCAGTCCATTCTCGAGCGCAGCGCCGGCCTGGTGCCGGTCACGGATGACAACATGGGGACCGAATGGCGCCATGCCTTCGGCCTCGAATGAATCCACCCGGCGACGGTCAGGAAGACGATTCCAGGGAGCCGAGCGGGCCGGAGGCCGGTGCCGGGGCGTCGGCGGTCGCGGGACCGGTGACGAAGGCGCGGTAGCCTGCCACCATCGCCACGGCGCAGACGACGCCGCCGATCACGTCGACGAGGTAGTGGCCGCCTTCGGTCGGCGTCGCCATCAGCATCAGGATGTTGAGGATGGCGACGGGGGGAAACAGGCGCCCGGTGCCGCGCATGGCCCAGAGGAGGAATACGGCGATCATCGCATGCACCGAGGGCATGGAAATCAGGCCTTGCGCCTGGTTGAAGTCGATGGCCCGCATGTCGCCGTTGCGCAGCGGGAAGAAATGGGAAAGAGCGGAAGCGTCGAACGGTACCGTAGCGGGGGCGCCGACCCACGGGCCGGCGGCGGGAAACGCCAGGGAGCAGGCGATAGCGAGCAGGACCCCGGACAAGTAGAGCGCGATGAACTCGTTGAGTCGGGCGAGGCGTCGGCTGAATCCCAGGAAAAGCACGACGCAGCCGATCTGGACGAGGCCGCTGTGGTAGGCAAGGTGAAAGGCCTGCTTGACCGGCCCATGGCGGTCGACCCATTGCGTGGCGGCAAGCCAGTCGAAACCGATGGCCCGGTCCCAGCGGGCGTAGGTGTCGTCGAACAAGGGGGTGCCGAGGCTGACGACGAGATAGCTGAGGATGCAGGCCGCGAACGAAAAGGCGACCAGCAACAGCGCCGCCAGCAGGGTCGAGCGTATGCGCAGGTCCGACCGGTAACGGCGGACGAATAGCAACGGCAGCAGGCAGGCGCTGCCCAGAAAGACCGACAGCAGCTTGCCGCGGCCGCCGAGGGACCAGTCGGCGGCAATCGCCCAGGCGATGTCCACGAGCGCCAGTGCCAGCACCCCCCACCAGGCCAGGCGCATCGGGCGGTTGGCTTCCAGAGTGGGGTCCGAGCGGCCTAGCATCGCCATGTTCCTGCCCTTCAATAAACCATGGGAATGAGCCGGTAGCGAACGCGTTGGCGGTATTCGTCGTAGCCCGGGAAGGAAGCCAGAAACTCCTCCTCACGCTCGATCCTGACGATCTGCGCGGCGTAGAGAACCATCAGCACCGCCAGGTTCCAGGGCGAGAAGTTGCTGAGAAGGAAGCCGGCATGGGTGAGCAGGTAGCCGAAATAGATGGGGTGCCGCAGCCAGCGATAGGCGCCGCCGGTGACCAGGCGCCGGGTGGCGGGCAGGACGCCGAAGGAACGGCCGAGGGAAAGCTTGGCATAGAGCTGGACGGCCATGCCGGCGACCTGCAGCGCCACGCCGAAGGTTTCGGGTATGACGTGGCGGCCGGGCGTCAGATCGAGGGCGAGAAAATAGACCATGGCCACGCCACTGGCCGCCACCGACAGGGGGCGCCAGTCCCGCCGCTGGGCGTGGCGCGAGCAGACGACGATGCCGGCGGTGATGGTTTCGATCACCGCGATCATCAGCAGCGTCACCCGCCCGGGGTCGGCGCGCCAGTTGGCGAAAGCCCCGGCGGCAAAGATCAGCACCGCCCCTGCCACGTAGATGCGCAGCAGGACGTCGGTCAGCAGCGATTCACTGTGGGTTTCGACCGGGATGTCCGTCATCGTTGCCATCGCCTCGCGAGAGAAGGATGTCCTTCACGGCATTTTTTCCCGGCGACGGCGAAAGCGCATGGGCCGGGACTCCCGGTCGAGGGGTGACAATTGCCCTGGCTGCCGCCGGAGGTGCCGGCGGGCGGCTCAGCCCAGGGCCAGTCCGTGCTCCGTGGCGTAGGCGAACAGGTCGATGCGGTTGCGCACGCCCAGCTTGTCGTAGATCACCGTGAGGTGATTGCGCAGCGTGTGTTCGCTGATATGCAGCACCTCGGCGATGACTTCGCTCTTGGCGCCGCGGTTGAGGACCACCGCCCGGATGATGTCCCGCTCCCGCTGGGTCAGGGCTGCGATCCGGCCGGCCTCGGAATCCTTGCTGGAGGCATGGCCGTTGCCCGCCGCCACCGAATTGAGCACCTTGCCCATGAGCATGCGGTTGATCCAGACCTCGCCGGCATGCACGCGCTCGACGGCGCGCAGGAGGATGTCGGCGCTTTCGTCCTTGCTGATCACGCCGCGGGCGCCGCCGAGGATTGCTGCCTGATGGAGGGCGGTGTCGCGGCCGCCGGTTAGGACGAGGACTTGCGCCGCGCTGAGGCGCTGCAGGTCGGGCAGGGCATCGGCGGCGTTTTCGCCGCCCAGGTCGAGGTCGAGAAGGATGACGTCGGGTTTGCTGGCAGCGGCCATGACAAGCATTTCCGAACAGGTGGTGGCGGTGCCGACCACCTCCATGGCGGGGCGGGCGCTTTCGATCAGCCGCTCCAGGCCCCACAGGATGGTCTTGTGGTCATCCACGATCATCACGCGGATGGGTCGGCGGGCAGTCGTGTCAACGTTCATGGGCGCTGTCTTGGGCATGGCTTTGGGGAATGGGGACGCGGACAGTCACGGCGGTATGGGTGGCGCTTCGCTCCACTTCCGCCGAACCTTGCAGGCTGGCTGCCCGTTCGCTCAGGGAGCGAGGGAAGAATGAGTCGGCCGCCAGCCCGTGGGGGTCGTTCTCGTTGGTGATCTTGAGTATCAGCATATCATCGATTGCTGCCAGGGATATCCAGGCCTGGCGCGCCTGGGTATGGCGGCGGATGTTGCTGAGGCCTTCGGCGACGATATGGAAGATCTCGCCGGCGACCCGCCGACTCACGGGCATGTCGCCCACTACCGTCACGTCGACGCCGATGCCGAAGAGTTGCCCGAAACGGGCCGCTTGCCGCCTCACGGCGTTGGAAAGCAGGGCGCCGCCCTTGCCGGGTGCGCCGCGCAGCCCGCTGACGACCTCGCGCATGGCGGCAAGTTCGGTGGTCGCCATGTCCACCAGGTTGGCAATGTCCGGGGCCAGGGGGTTGTCCGGTGTGACCCGGTGTTTCAGGGCTTCGAGGGCGAACTTGAGGCCGATGTAGGGCTGGATGGCGCTGTCGTGCAGGTCGCGGCCGATACGTGCCCGTTCCGTGTCCGCCGCCTCGGTGGCAAGCTGTTCCCGCAGGTAGGCGTTTTCCACGGAGGGGCCGATCTGCTCGGTCATGCGGAGCAAGAGGGTCAGGGCCGGGGCGTCGATGGCGACGGATTCGCCGGCGACAATCAGACGGATATGGCCGATGCCGGGGCCGGCCACGGGGACGACGACGAGCCTCGGCTTGTCCACCAGGCTGACCAGGGCGGCCAGGGCGGCGCGGTCGTCGGCCGAGGGAGTGACGGGGATGCCGTCCTGGCCGATGCGGATCAGTCGTTCGCCCTTGCGCCGCCCGCGCTTTGCGGCCCAGCCGAAGGCGGCGTTGCCGGCAAGGGCCAGGGTCCGTTCGACGAACGGGCTGGCGGCGCTGTCCGACAGTTCGCCGGCTTCCTCGCCGGCTTCCCAGCAGAATACGCGACTGCGGCCCTCGAAGGTGCGGAAGGCCAGGAGCACGGCCGTTGCCCCCAGTTGCTCGCCGATACGGGTGATCACCTCCGGGATGATGGCATCGAAACCCCGCCGGGAATCGATGTGCTCGACAATGCTGGCGATGAAGGCGAGGTTCTGGCGGGACGCGGTCTCGACCCGGGCCAGCGCAACGAACAGCGGACCCACGACGAAGAGCGAGAGGGGTAGCGCCAACAGGCGTGCGAGGGAGATGCCCGGTTCCCCCAGGGCCAGGATGACCAGGGCGGAAAGAGCACTGAAGGCGGCGATGGCGATGCTTTCCCGGTAGCCGGTCCGCCACGCCGCGAAGAAAATGGGGAAGAAGAGCAGGAGAAAGAATTGCGTCCTCGCCTCGCCTGCCAGCGCCAGGAAAAGCAGGAACCAGGCGGCGTCGAGCCAGTAATAGAGGCGCCGCTGGGCGTTGGCGGACCCGTTGGCCGCCTGCCAGAGGAGTGCGATCGCGTAGAAGCTGAAGGCCACCTCGACGAAGAACAGCGGATTGCGTATGCCGGGGCGGACTTCGATGAGCAGCAGACCGGCGATGATGGCCAGCACCACCCGCAGGCTTTCCACCAGGCGATGGTGCTCCGCCACCCGCGGCACACTGTCGGCTCCCACAGCGGCAACCGGCCACCGCGAAGGGCGGGCGGCGAGGTAGGAATCGACGGAGGTGGTGTGGGTATTCACGGTGGGGCCGAAATGGTGGAAGAAAGGTTCCTGTCTGCCGAAATGCCCGTGGGCCGGGGCTGTCACGGAAGCTACAATATGCAAACTATGACGTTATATCTATGACTTTTGTCACGAGGCGGAAAAAAGTACCGAAAATGCTAATTGATGGCATACCCGGTGCATATTTTTCCCGGTTGCCTGCTGATCGATTCGCTTGGGGTATACTGGGGGAATTGGTTATTTATTTGATTTTTCATGAATTTTGTACGAGTTCGGCGATGCCGCCCGTTGCAGGCAACCGTTGTTGGCATCGGCGCCACCGTGCCCGTTGATGGGGGCAGACGGCCATGAATGCGGTTCCTGACACCCCCGGCCTGGGCGACGAGTTTTTCATGCGCGAGGCCCTCTCCCTGGCCCGGGCGGCGGAATGCCTTGGAGAAGTGCCGGTGGGCGCCCTGGTGGTCAAGGACGGCGCGATCGTCGGCCGCGGTTTCAATTCCCCCATCGGCGAGAGCGACCCTACGGCCCACGCCGAGATCGCCGCCCTGCGGGACGCTGCCCGCAACCTGGGCAACTACCGCCTGCCCGGCTGCCAGCTTTACGTGACCCTGGAACCCTGCGCCATGTGCGCCGGGGCCATCATGCACGCCCGCATCGCCCGGGTGGTCTATGGCGCCCGGGACCCCAAGACCGGCGTCCATGGCAGCGTGGTGGACCTCTTCGCCGTCGAGCGCCTCAACCACCACGCGGTGGTCGAGGGCGGCGTGCTGGCGGATGAGTGCAGCGCCCTGCTGTCGGAATTCTTCGCCGGCCGGAGGAAGAAAGCTCCATGAACATCAGGATTTCCGCCGGCCGCCAGCGGCTCTGGCTGTACGGCGACGACGGGGCAGTGCTGCGGGAATACCCGGTGTCCACGGGCAAGGCTGGCGTCGGCGAGCAGTCCGGCAGCTTCCAGACCCCCCGCGGGCGCCACCTCATCCGGGCCAAGATCGGCGCCGGCTGTACCGAGAACACGGTCTTCGTCCGCCGCCGGCCCACCGGCGAACTATGGACGCCGGAACTGGCCGAAGCCCATCCCGGCCGCGACTGGATCCTCACCCGCATCCTCTGGCTGTCCGGCTGCGAGCCGGGGCGCAACCGCCTGGGTTGCGTCGATACCATGCGCCGTTACATCTACATCCACGGCAGCCCCGATGCCGCCGAAATGGGTCGGCCCGGTTCCCACGGCTGCGTGCGGATGCGCAACGCCGACATCGTCGAACTGTTCGATCTGGTCCCGCCCTACACGCCGGTGGAGATCACCGAGGACTGAAGAGGGCGGCCTTCCGGTCCGAAGGCGCGTTCTTCCAGGCATGTCGCCCCGCTACGCCCGACGGTCAGGACGGTGGAGGCGCGGGTGCCGTAGGTGGCCGACCGGACGAAGATGGCCGAGAGCAGCCGCTCCCATTCCAGCGGCACGCCGGTGGCCGGAAGATGCTCGTCGGGAACGATCTCGTCGTCTGCCAGGATGGCGAAGAAGGCGCCGGTATCCGGCAACTGCGCCAGGGCGGCGGCGAAACGGGCCTTGGCCGAGGCCAGCTTGGGCCAGGGCGTATCCAGCAGGTGATTGGAGACGCCGTAGATGCCCGGCGGCAGGGGCCGGGGCGGGCCGTCGCGGTTGCTGACGTAGGACAGGCCATCCCGGTCGGCAAGGAGGAGGTTGAAGCCGGAATAGTCCCGCCCGGCAACGGCGGTGGCCGCTTCTTCCGCCGTGGCCTCGCCGAGGAGAAAGTCCCGCGTCAACTCGCCCCGTGAGCGGGCGCCCTGGGGAACGCCCGGCTCCCGCACATTGGTCACCGCCGCGAAGCGCCCGCCGTCGGTGATTCCCAGCCAGGTGCCCCCGGCTTGCAGGTCACGGCCGGCGATGATGGCCGGCGCCTCCGGCCAGCGCCCGGCGGGGAGGGTGGGGCGGGCGTAGAATTCGTCCCGGTTGGCGGCGACCACCAGCGGAAAATCGCCATGGACCCGCCAGGCAACCAGGATCAGGCACATGGCCGGGGACGCCTCAGGGATTGACGGCGACCGCCTCGACTTTCGGCCCTTCCCGGGAACCCAGGTGCAGGTCCGCGGCGAAGTTGAACTGGACCACGGCCAGGGCCTCGTAGCCGCCGGTCGGGGAGGGGGCGGCGGTGACCACCTTCCCGGCCGCCTGGTCCGGGTTCTCCGGCGAATGCAGGTCGTCGCCGGCCTGCAGCGGCACGCCGCTGGCGACGCGGTAGAGGTGGCGCTTGACCTTGCCCAGGTACTGGGTGCGGGCGATGACCTCCTGGCCCGGGTAGCAGCCCTTGTGGAAGCTGACGCCGCCGATCTTGTCGAAATCCGCCATCTGGGGCACGAATTCCTCCCGGGTGGGGCCGGTCACCAGGGGCAGGCCGGCCTGCACGTCCAGCCAGCGCCAGGCGGGCAGGCCGGCGGGCCGGGCAGCGGCGGCGAGCTTGCGCCAGAGGTCCGGGGCTTGCGCCGCGGGAACGGCGACGATGGCGCGGTCGGCCTCCAGGCGGACGACCGCCGTTGCGCCGGCCTGGGCCGTTTCCATGGGATTGCCGGGCAAGGGCAGGGCGGCAGCAGCGAGGGCCGCAGCAAGGTCGCCGCCGGCCAGGCCGACGAGCACCATGTCGGCGGAGCGGTCCGCCAGGTCCACCTTGGCGCGCAGTCGATACATGGTCAGGCGCTTGAGGACGGACTCCACCAGTTCGGCGGCCAGGGCGAGACGGTAGGTCTCGCCCTCCCGCCAGACGACGAAGCTCGCCAGCATCCGCCCCTTGGCGGTGCACCAGGAAGAGTGCTGGGCGGCGGCGGTCCCCAGGTGGTTGATGTCGCTGGTGAACTGGTTGTGCAGGAAGGGCTTCGCTTCTTCGCCGCCGCAGTCGATGACGCCCAGGTGGGTGAGGGGAACGACCACGGTGCCGGCACGGGCGGCCAGCAGTTCCGCGGCGGCGTCGCCGAAATGGAGAAGGTCGTCGCCGGCATCGAAGATTGCGCCGGAGTCTTGGAGAAAACTGCGCCAGTTGGGGTTCATGAAGCGCCTCGCAGGGAATTGGGGGTGTGGGATATTATATCGTCCCGTCCGAAGTAGCCCTGACAGGGCTCATTTCCAAGAGTTCCTGCCTTGCGTCTTTTCCGTAAGCTTTTCCTCCTTGCGCTGGCGTGCGTCCTGGCGGCCGGTCTGGCCGGCTACTGGTGGGCGACGCGTCCCCTCCACCTGCGCAGCAGCCCCGTGGATTTCCGCATTCCCTCCGGCAGCACCATGCGCATGGCCGCCCAGCAGGTGGCGGACGCCGGGGTCGACCTGCCGCCCGTCCTGCTGGTGCTCCTGGCCAAGGCGGTGCGGGCCGAGACGGGCATCAAGGCCGGCAGCTACTCGGTCCAGCGGGGCGTCACGCCCTGGGAGCTTCTGGGCAAGATCAGCCGCGGCCAGGTCACCCAGGGCGAGATCACCCTGGTTGAAGGCTGGACCCTGCGCCAGTGGCGGGAGCGCATGGACGCCCATCCCGACCTCCTGCACGACAGCCGGGGGCTGGCCGAGGCGGAACTCGTCGCCCGCCTCGGCCTTTCCGCCGCCAGCCTGGAGGGCATGCTGTTCCCGGATACCTACCTCTTCGACAAGCAGTCCAGCGATCTCGACCTCCTCGCCCGGGCCAGCCGGGCCATGGACAAAAAGCTTGCCGCCGAATGGGAACAGCGGGCTCCCGGGCTCCCCTACCGGGATCCCTACCAGGCCCTGACCATGGCCTCCATCGTCGAAAAGGAAACCGGGCGCCTGGGGGACCGCCCCCTGGTGGCGGCCGTCTTCGTCAACCGGCTGCGGGCCGGCATGCTGCTGCAGACCGATCCGACGGTGATCTACGGCCTGGGAACCCGCTTCGACGGCAACCTGCGCAAACGCGACCTGCTCGCCGACACGCCCTACAATACCTACACCCGCCCAGGCCTGCCGCCGACGCCCATCGCCATGCCCGGGCTCGCTTCGATCCAGGCGGCCCTGCATCCCGCCGATTCCAACGCCCTCTATTTCGTGGCCCGGGGCGACGGCAGCAGCCACTTCTCCAGCAGCCTGGAAGAGCACAACCGGGCGGTCAACCGCTACCAGAAAGGAAACAAGTGAGAGGCAAGTTCATCACCTTCGAAGGCATCGACGGCGCCGGCAAGAGCAGCCACGTCGAATGGCTTGCCGACGGGCTGCGGGAGCGAGGGAAGATCGTGCAGGTGACGCGGGAACCCGGCGGCACGGCCCTGGGCGAAGCCCTGCGGGGGCTGCTGCTCAACCAGGCCATGCACCTGGAGACGGAAACCCTGCTCATGTTCGCCGCCCGCCGCGAGCATCTGGCCCAGCTCATCGAGCCGGCCCTGGCCCGGGGCGAATGGGTGGTCTGCGACCGCTTCAGCGACGCCTCCTACGCCTACCAGGGTGGCGGCCGCGGGCTGGACAAGGCCAAGCTCCACGCCCTCGAACAGTGGGTCCACGGCAGCCTGCAGCCCGACCTGACCCTGCTTTTCGACCTGCCCCTGGAGGTCGCCCGGGAGCGCATCGCCCTGGCCACCCGCGACCTGGATCGCTTCGAGCAGGAACGCGTGGATTTCCACGAGCGAGTACGCCGGGCCTACCTGGAACGGGCCGCCGCTCACCCCGAGCGGATCCGGGTCGTAGACGCCGACGATACCCTGGAAAATATTCGTGTGAAACTTGAAAATATAGTTTCAACGTATTGTTAATGAACGAAATTTCACTTCACGCAGACCTCTGGGCACGGCTTCTGGAACGGC
This sequence comes from Rhodocyclaceae bacterium, assembly GCA_036732025.1. Lineage (GTDB taxonomy): Bacteria > Pseudomonadota > Gammaproteobacteria > Burkholderiales > Rhodocyclaceae > SSSZ01. Next base: position 20,600 of record DAINDE010000030.1, on the reverse strand, counting down.
GGGAGCGCCTGCCCCACGCTCTTCTTTTCGCGGGGCAGCGGGGCCTGGGAAAGTTCGCCCTGGCCCGTGCCTTCGCCGCCGGTCTCCTCTGTGAATCCCCGGGCGGCGACGGGCGGGCGTGCGGCCGCTGTCTTGCCTGCAACTGGCACAGCCAGGGCAACCATCCCGATTTCCGCCTGCTGCAGCCGGATGCCCTGAGCGAGGCGGAAGGGGCGGGCGACGACAAGGAAACCAAGAAGAAGGCCAGCCAGCAGATCACCATCGACCAGGTGCGGGAACTGGACGGCTTTCTTTCCGTCGGCACCCATCGATCCGGCCTGCGCATCGTCATCGTCCATCCGGCCGAAGCGATGAACCGCAGTACTGCCAATGCTCTTCTCAAAACACTTGAGGAACCTGCGCCAGGTACGTTGTTTTTATTGGTTTCAAATGAGCCGTTGCGGCTACTCCCCACCATCCGCAGCCGCTGCCAGGCGGTGCCGGTGGGGTTGCCGCCGGTGGACCGCTCCGTGGCCTTCCTGCGCGAGGCGGGCGTGGCCGATCCGGAACAGTGGCTGGGCCTGGCCGGGGGCGCTCCCCTGCTCGCCGCGGAACTGGCGGGGGCCGGCACCGGCGGCTGGTTGGAGCAACTGGTCGCCTGCCTGGCCGCCGGCCGGCGCGGGGATGCCCTCGGCAGCGCCGCCGAGGTGGACCGCCTGGTGCGGGAAAGCAAGGGCAAGGTCGGCCTGCGGCAAGTGGTGGAATGGGCGCAGAAGTGGACAGTGGATCTCCTCCTGGCCCGAAAATCCCTGCCGGTACGTTACTTTTCGCGGCATCAGGCTACAATAGCCGCGTTGGTGCAAGGGGTGGCCGCGGAGCAATTGATCCGTTTCCATCGTCGGCTGCTGCAAGCCCGGCGGCAGGTGGAACAGCCCCTCAACGCGCGGCTCTTCCTGGAAGAATTCTTTCTCGACTACCGGACCCTGTTTGCCGAATGACTGAACGATGAGCGATGCCAAGACGATTCCGCAGCGGCCGAGCGTGCTCTCGCTCAACATCAATTCGAAATCCGCCCTGTACGCGGCCTTCATGCCGCATCTGAAGCACGGCGGCATCTTCATCCCCACCACCCGCGGCTATTCCGTCGGCGACGAAGTGTTCATGCTGCTGTCGCTCATGGACGATCCCGCCAAGCTGCCCATTGCCGGCACCGTCGTCTGGGTCACCCCGGCGGGGGCCCAGAACGGCCGCGCCCAGGGCATCGGCGTCCATTTCAATAACGACGAGAGCGGCCAGGAAGCGCGGCGCAAGATCGAAGGGCTCCTGGGCGGGGTCATGCAGTCGACCCGGCCCACCCATACGCTCTGATCGCCGGCCATGCTGGTCGATTCCCACTGCCACCTGGATTTTCCGGACCTCGCGGCGCGCTTGCCGGAGTTGCTGCAGAACATGCGGGACAACGGCGTCGGCGCCGCCGCCTGCATCGGCGTGAATCTGGAGGATTTTCCCCGGGTCCTCGCCCTGGCCGAAGCCCATGCCCATCTCTACGCCACTGTCGGCGTCCACCCCGAGTACCTGGATGCTGAAGAACCCGACGTGGCGCGCCTGACAGCCCTGGCGGCCCACCCCAAGGTCATAGCCATCGGCGAAACCGGCCTCGACTACTACTGGCAGAAGGATCGGCCGGAATGGCAGCGCCGGCGCTTCCGCACCCATATCCGCGCCGCGCTCGCCTGCGGCAAGCCCCTGGTCGTGCATATGCGGGACGCAGCCGAGGACACCCTGCGCCTGCTGCGGGAAGAGGTGGCGGGCAGGGCGGGCGGGGTCATGCACTGTTTCACGGAGACCTGGGAAGTGGCGCAGGAAGCGCTGGCGCTGGGCTTCCACATCTCCCTGTCCGGCATCGTCACCTTCAAGAATGCCGTCGCCCTCAAGGAAGTGGCAAGGCAGGTACCCGTCGACCGCCTGCTGGTGGAGACCGATGCTCCTTACCTCGCCCCGGTGCCTTACCGCGGCAAGACCAACCAGCCCGCCTATGTGCGCCATGTGGCCGAGGAGATCGCCGCCTTGCGGGGCGAGCCGGTCGAAGCCATCGCCCGGGCCACCACCGACAATTTCTTCCGACTCTTCGCCGCGGCCCAGCGGCCCGTCCAGCCATGAAAAGAGCTCTCGCCATCCTTGCCGTCGCCGCCATGCCGCACCTCGCCCCGGCGGCCACCTACGATGACCTCGTCAGTTCCGCCAAGCTCGGCGACGCCGGCGCCGTGAGCGATCTGCTGCGCCGGGGCGCCGATCCCGACACCACCGACCGGGAAGGCAATACCCTGCTCATGGTCGCCGCCCGGGACGGGCACGAAGGGCTGGTGGACGTCCTGCTGCAGGCCCGGGCCAAGGTGAACATGCGCAACAGCGTCGGCGATTCGCCCTTGCGCCTGGCGGCCTTCCGCGGCCATGTGAAGATTGTCGAGAAGCTCATCGCGGCGGGTGCCCACGTCAATATGTCCGACTGGACGCCCCTCATCTACGCCGCCTTCAATGGTCACACCGAGGTCGGCAGGCTCCTGGTCAAGGCTGGCGCCGATGTCAACGCCGCCAGCGACAACGGTTCCACCGCCCTCATGATCGCCGCCCGGGGCGGCTTCGAAGAGTTCGTCCGCGTCCTCCTGGCCGCCAAGGCCGATCCCAACCGCCGCAACGAGAACGGCGACACCGCACTGGATTTCGCCCTGCGGGCCCAGAACACCGACATCGCGGACCTTCTGCGCAAGGCCGGTGGCCGCTCCGGCAAGACGGTGACCATCGAGGTGCGCTGACCTGGAAATTTTCCTTGCTTGGGCTAGACTGGGATTGTGCTGCGACCCGCGGCGAGTCGGGCACCGTAAGCAGTAGCTGCCGCAATTGCAGGAGACTCTATGGCGGTATTGAATAGGAAAGTCTTTTGAGATTACCGTGTAGCAACCTGAACGGCGATTTGCCGAATTCCCCGGGGTAGAGTGCCGGGGACGCAGTAACGAAAGCCCATGCAATCCCATGCATGGGCTTTTTGTTTGCTTCCTCGGTTACAGGGTGGTCCAGCGGGCCAGGGGGGCGGCGAAAAACGAGGTGAGCACCAGGGCCGCCGGCGCGAAGGCGACGAAGGCCTGGAGGATGCGGCGGATGAAGGGGTGGGCCACGTTCGCCTCGATGAAGTGGCGGGCGACGACTGCCCCCTTGATCCAGACGATGGCCGCCACCAGCAGCGGCAGCCAGGCGGCGGCCGGGAACCACTCGCCGAGGGCCAGGCTGGCCAGGGTCAGCATCACCAGCAGCAACCAGGTGGCGGCCAAGGCGGGGAAGGTGTCGGGCGGGCGTGCCATGGTCAGGTCAGGACGTAGAAGAACGGGAAGAGGGCCAGCCAGATGATGTCGGTGGCGTGCCAGTAGCTGGCCAGGGCTTCCATGCCCCCGTAGTCGTCGGCGGTATAGCCGCCCCAGGCCAGGCGGGCGAGGACCCAGAGCATGCCGATGATGCCCCAGGAAGCATGTACCAGATGGTTGAAGGTTAGGTAGTAGTAGACGGTGAAGAAGATGCCGGAACCGCCGTCAATGCCGTGGGCGAGATTCCAGCCGACCTCCAGGACCTTGGCGACCGGATAGCCCAGGGCCACCGCCAGGCCCGCCGCCAGCCAGGCCACCGCGGCCCGGCGGCGGCCGTTGCGGATGGCGTTGACCGAGCAGGCGATGAAGAAGCTGCTGGTCACCATGAGCAGGGTGATGGCGGTGCCGGCAACCCGGTTGAGGCGCTCCGCCCCCGCCTGGAAAGCCTCAGGGAAGTGGGCGCGGGCGACAAAATAGACGGCGAACATCACCGTGAATTCCACCAGCTCGCAGGTGATCCCGACCCAGATGCCCTTGTTGCCGGGGATGCGGCCGGCGGGGGAGATCGGGGCAAGGGCGGCTTCGGCGGTCATGGCAGGGAGGCGGACAGAGGGGGAACGGGTCCATCGTGCCACGGCCCGGGTGGCGGCCGCTTTAATCTGGTGCAAAAAGCCGGGCGGGGGGAAAAGTTATTTATCATCCTGGCATGCGCCTCAATCTCGTCGCCTTCACCCTGGGCATCCTGCTGCTGCAAACCCGTCCGGATCTACCCGCAGGCGGTGCCTGGGCGCTGATGGCGCTGCCCCTGGCCGTGGCGGCTGCCTGGGGCCGGCTGCCGGGGCGGCGCCCACTGGCCGTCGCCGCCTGTCTGCTGGCCGGCTTCGGCTGGGCCGCCTGGCGGGCCGAGGTCCGCCTGGCCGACGCCCTGTCGCCTGCCTGGGAGGGGCGCGATGTCGAGGTCACCGGCGTCGTCGCCGCCTTGCCCCAGGATTTCTCCCAGGGCAGCCGCTTCGAATTCGACGTGGAATCCGCTCTGCCGGCGGGGGCGGCGGTGCCTTCCCGCTTGGCCCTTTCCTGGTACCGGGGGCGGCGGGACGGGGAGGATTTCGCCGGCCAGGCGGTGCGGGCCGGCGAACGCTGGCGCTTCACCGTCCGCCTCAAGCGCCCCCATGGCAACGCCAATCCCCAGGGCTTCGACTACGAAGCCTGGCTGCTGGAAAGGGGGATCCGCGCCACCGGCTACGTCCGTCCCGGCGCCGCCGCCGAGCGACTGGCGCCGATGGTGTGGACGCCGGGCTATGGCGTGGAGCGGCTGCGCCAGGCGATCCGGGACCGCTTCCTGGCGACGCTCCCGGAGCCCACCCATCCCTGGGGCGGCGTTCTCGCCGCCTTGGCGGTGGGCGACCAGCGGGCCATTCACGGCGATCTGTGGAATGTCTTCAACCGCACCGGCGTCTCCCACCTCATGAGCATCTCCGGGCTCCACGTGACCATGACGGCGGCCCTCTTCGCCGCCCTCGCCGGCGGGGCCTGGCGGCGCAGTCCCCGCCTGGCCCAGCGCCTGGCCGCCCAGAAGGCGGCGGTCGTCGCCGGCTGGCTGGCCGCCTTCGCCTACACCTGGCTGGCGGGCTTTGGCGTGCCGGCCCAGCGCACTCTCGTCATGCTGACGGTCGCGGCCCTGGCCCTCCTTGCCGGCCGGGTCGTGGCGGCGAGCCGGGTGCTGTGCCTGGCCCTGGGCGTGGTGCTGCTGATCGACCCGTGGGCCGTGCTGGCGGCGGGCTTCTGGCTCTCCTTCGGCGCCGTCGCCGCCCTGCTCTACGCCGGGGCTGCCCTGGTGGGCCAGCCCGCTAGCCTCGCCGGCAGGTTGCGCACCTGGGGCGCCCTGCAGTGGGTGGCCACCCTGGCGTCGCTGCCCGTTGTGCTACTGGTCTTCCAGCAGTTTTCCCTGGTATCGCCCCTGGCCAACGCCGTGGCCATCCCGGTGGTGAGTTTCCTGGTCACGCCCCTGGCCCTCCTGGCGGCGGTGCTGCCCTGGCCACCCCTGCTGGAACTGGCCCATTGGCCGCTGGTGCCGCTGATGGCCTTTCTCGAATGGTGCAGCAGCCTGCTGGTCTGGACCGTTCCGGCGCCACCGCAGTGGGCGGTCGTGGCGGCTGGCGGCGGCGTGGCCATGGTGTTGCTGCCGAGGGGCACCGGTGGCCGGGTGGGCGGGGCGCTGCTGGTTCTGCCCGTGGTTTTCTGGCCGGCGGAGCATCCTGCTGCCGGAAGCGCCCGGATCACCGTTCTCGACGTCGGCCAGGGGCTCGCCGCCGTGGTCGAGACTCAAGGGCACGCTCTCGTTTACGATCCCGGGCCGCTCTACAGCGCCGAATCGGACGCCGGCCAGCGGGTGGTGCTGCCCTTCCTGCGGTCCCGGGGCGTCGACCGGCTCGATGCCCTGGTGGTGACGCACGGGGACAGCGACCATGCGGGCGGCACCGTTTCGCTGCGGGCCGGCCTGCCCGTCGACCGCTTTCTTTCCTCCACTGGCGAGGCGGGCAGCGAGCCTTGCCTGGCGGGGCAGGAGTGGACCTGGGACGGTGTACGGTTTGCGCTGCTGCACCCCGTCGACGCCGACTACCGGGCGGGGGGCAAGGCCAATCATCTGTCCTGCGTGCTGCGGGTCGAGGCCGGGGGCGTCGCCATGCTGCTGACGTCGGATATCGAGGCGCCGGACGAGGCGGCCTTGCTCGCCAGGGAAGGCGAGGGGCTGCGCGCCGATGTGGTGCTGGTGCCCCACCACGGCAGCCGCACGTCGTCCACGCAGGCCTTCATCGACCGGGTCGGGGCGCGGGAGGCGGTGATCCCGGTCGGTTACCGCAACCGCTTCGGCCATCCCAAGGAAGAGGTGCTGGAGCGCTACGAGAGCAACGGTGTGCGCCTCTGGCGCACCGACCGGGATGGCGCCGTGACCGTCTCCCTCGACCCCGGAGGTGCCCGGGTCGATGCCTGGCGCAGCCAATATCGGCGCTACTGGCAGGGGCGGTGATATTCTTTCGCCCGGGTTGCGCGTCATTACAGGAGGAGTCATGGGTTGGTGGATGTGCCTGCGCCAAAGCTGGCGACGTTGTCTCGCCGGGCGGCTGGAGGGGGTTCGGCGTTCCGTGCGTTGCGCCAGCCCGGCCGGCCTGCACCGCATGTCCTACCTGGAGTGGGGCGATCCGGACAATCCCCGGGTCCTCGTCTGCGCCCACGGCCTGACCCGCAACGGCCGCGACTTCGACACCCTGGCCCGGGCGCTGTGCGCGGACTACCGGGTCGTTTGCCCCGACGTGGTGGGCCGTGGCCAGAGCGGCCGCCTGAAGGATCCAGCCGGCTACGCCATCCCCCAGTATGTGGCCGACATGGTCACCCTGGTCGCCCGCCTGGGCGTCGAGGAAGTCCATTGGCTGGGCACTTCCATGGGCGGACTCATCGGCACCGCCCTGGCCGGGTTGCCGGATTCGCCCATCAAGCGCCTGGTGCTCAACGATGTGGGGCCCATCATCACCGGCGCTTCGCTGCGTCGCATCGGCGAATACCTGGGGGCCGACCCGACCTGGGCAACCTTCGACGAGGCCGTGGCCTACGTGCGCCAGGTCAGCGCACCCTTCGGGCCCCTCACCGATGCCCAGTGGCGGGCGCTGACCGAGAGCAGCGTCAGCCGGCGCGCCGACGGGCGCTGGGGCTTCCTCTACGATCCGGCCATCGCCATGCCCTTCAAGCTCGCCTTCGCCGCGGTGGACATCGACCTCTGGCCCCTCTACGAGCAGGTGCCGTGCCCGACCCTGGCCATCCGCGGCGCCGAGTCCGACCTGCTGCCCCGGGATACCTGGCTGCAGATGGCGGAACGGGGGCCCCGGGCGCAACTGGCGGAAATCCCCGGCGTCGGCCATGCGCCCATGTTCATGAGCGACGACCAGATCGCCATCGTGCGGGATTTTCTGCTGGCGGGATAAGGGGCTATCCCGGCAGGCGGCGCAGCGGATCCTGCCGGTAGTAGCGGCAGAGCAAGGCGTAGAGATCCGGATATTCGTCGCTGACCACGGCCGGCGCCTCGAAGAAGCATTCGCTCAGGACGGCGAAGAATTCGGAAGGGTCCTCGGCGGCGTAGGGGTCGATCCAGGTGTCCTCGCCGCCGTCCACGCGGGCACAGAAGTCGTCGTAGGCCGCCAGTACGACGGCTTCCCATTCTTCCCGGCGCAGGCCCGAGTGCAGGGCCGGCATGCCGTCGGCTTCGCCGTTGAGCATGTCCAGTTTGTGGGCGAATTCGTGGATGACCACGTTGTAGCCGTCGCCGGCCATCTGGGCGTCCCGCCAGGAAACGATGAGGGGGCCGCCGGCCCAGGCCTCGCCGGAAGCCGGTTCGTCATATTCGTGCACGACGCCGAATTCGTCCTCGATGCGGCGGGGGATGACGAATTCGTCGGGATAGACGACGATGCCGACCCAACCGCGGTAGGCCTCCAGGCCCAGCTTGAGGATGGGCAGGCAGCCCTGGGCAGCGATGGAAACGCACATGGCGTCGGTGAGTTGCAGACCGCCAGCGGCGGAAAACTCCTTCCCCGCCAGGAACCGCTCGGCCAGGGCGTGCAATTCCACCTGCTCGCCGGTATCGAGGCAGGCCAGGAAGGGCATGCTTTCCACCGTCTGTCGCCAGAGGTCGTCCGGGATGGCGGCTTTCTTTTCCCGGCGAAGCCAGTCGAGGAGTCCCATCACTTGCGCGTCGTCAGCCAGATGCCGGCGAAGATGAGGGCGATGCCGGCATAGTGGTAGCCGTGGGGAATCTCGGCCAGGAAGACGGCGGAAAGGATCGTCCCGAACACCGGCATGAGGTGGATGAAGAGGCTGGCCCGGTTCGGCCCCACCTCGGCGACGCCCCGGTTGTAGAAGATGTAGCCGAGGAAGCTGGGGAAGATGCCGACGTAGGCGAGGGCGGCGAAGGACGACCATTGCAGGTTGATCTGCTTGCCGCCAGCCACTTCCCAGGCATAGGCAGGGGCCAGGGAAGCGAGGCCGACGGCGGTGAGGGCGCCGAGCATGAGCATCGGGTCCACTCCCGCCGGCCGCCAGGCCAGGCCGACGGTGTAGATGGCCCAGACGGCCACGGCGCCGAGCATCCACAGGTCGCCGACATTGAGCTGCAGGGCGAGGAGCACGGCCAAGTCGCCCCGGGCCACGATGGTCAGGGCGCCGGCCAGGGATACCATCACCCCGGCGCCTTCCAGCGGGCGCAGGCGCTTGCCGAGGAAGGCCCAGGAAATGGCGATGGTGGCGATGGGGATGAAGGAGTTGAGCAGCACCGCGTTGGTGGCCGCCGTGTGCTGCAGGGCGAGGTAGGCAAAGGTGTTGTAGCCGCCGACGCCGAGGACGCCGAGGACGAGGATCGCCCGCCAGCCCTGCTTCAACTGGCGCCACTGGCTCTTGAGGTGGGGCAGTGCGAGCGGCAGGACGCAGGCGAAGGCGATGGCCCAGCGCCAGAAAGCGAGGGTGATGGGCGGCACGTCGGCGCGGATGCCCCGGCCGAGGACCATGTTGCCTGACCAGAAGAGGACGGTGAGGGTGAGCAGCAGGTAGGGGTTGGCGTACCAGTGGCGGGTGGGGGCGGACATGCCGTGAATTATGCCTTAGCGGAAGGGGTGAGCTGAGACGCTATAATTACGGCATGGTTTCCGTCGTCCATTCCGTCGCCGCCCAGAGCGACTTCGAGCAATTCCTCCACACCCTGGCCGAGGGCCTCGGCGAAGAAGAGGCCAAGCGTCTGCGGGCGGCTGTCGAGTTCGCCTGGGATCTCTACGGCGACGCCACACTGGGCAGCGGCGAGCGCATCTGGTCCCATGCCCTGGGCATGGCGCTGATCATCGCCGGCCTCAAGCTGGACGGCGATTCCCGGGTGGCGGCGCTGCTCTTCGCCATCCCCGCCCACGACGAGCACGGCATCACCAGGATCGAGGAACGCTTCGGCAAGGCGGTGGCCCACCTGGTGAACGGCATCTCCCGCCTCAACCGCCTGCGGCCCATCGCCCGGGGTTTCGTCGCCGCCAACATCGAGGCCGGGGAGGTCAATCCCCACGAGATGAAGGCCCAGATCGAGGTGCTGCGCAAGATGCTGCTGGCCATGGTGGAAGACATCCGTGTCGTCCTCCTGCGCCTGGCCAGCCGCACCCAGACCCTGCGCTACTACGCAGCCAATCCCGACGAGCTGCGCGTGCAGGTGGCCCGGGAAACCCTCGAACTCTACTCGCCGCTCGCCAACCGCCTCGGCGTCTGGGAATTGAAGTGGGAACTGGAGGATCTCTCCTTCCGCTTCCTGCATCCGGACATCTACAAGAAGATCGCCAAGATGCTCGACGAGAAGCGGACCGAGCGCGAGCAGTTCATCGCCGACGCCATCGCCCGCCTGCGCGGGGAGCTGGAGGCGGTGGGCGTGGTCAATGCGGAGATATACGGGCGGCCCAAACACATCTACAGCATCTGGAACAAGATGCGCAAGAAGGATGTGGAGTTCTCCGAGGTCTACGACGTGCGCGCCCTGCGGGTCATCGTCGACGACGTCAAGGATTGCTATACCGTGCTCGGCATCGTGCACAACATGTGGACGCCGATTCCCAAGGAATTCGACGACTACATCTCCAACCCCAAGGGCAACTACTATCGCTCGCTGCACACGGCGGTGCGCTGTCCGGACGGGCGCAGCCTGGAGGTGCAGATCCGCACTTGGGACATGCACAAGCACGCCGAGCTTGGCGTGGCTGCCCACTGGCGCTACAAGGAAGGCAGCAAGCGTAGCGGCGAGGACAACTACGACGAGAAGATCGCCTGGCTGCGCCAGCTCCTCACCTGGAAGGACGAAGTCGCGGACAGCTCGGACTGGGTCAACCATTACAAGCAGGCGGCCCTGGACGAAACCATCTACGTCATCACGCCCCAGGGCAAGGTCGTGGACCTGCCGGCCGGGGCGACGCCGGTGGATTTCGCCTACCGGGTCCATACCGACCTGGGGCACCGCTGCCGCGGCGCCAAGGTCAACGGCCAGTTGGTGCCCCTCAACACCGCCCTGGAGACGGGGCAGCGGGTGGAGATCGTCACCGCCAAGCAGGGTGGCCCTTCCCGCGACTGGCTCAATCCCGCCCAGGGTTACATCCAGACCAAGAGCGCCCGGGTCAAGGTGCGCCAGTGGTTCTCCAATCTGGCCCTGGAAGAAACCCTGGCCGAAGGCCGCGGCATCGTCGCCAAGGAACTGCAGCGCCTGGGAATGACCAGCACCAGCATCGACGAGCTGGCCCACAAGCTCAACTATTCCAAGGCCGACGACCTGTACATCGCCGCCGCCCGCGGCGACATGAACCTGCGGCAGTTCCAGGCCGTGGCCCGGGGCGTCGATTTCGAGGCCGAGAACCTGCCGCCCGATACGGTGCAGACCAAGCCCAGCAAGCCAGTGGAGGGCAACCAGGGCATCCTCATCGTCGGCGTGGACAAGCTCCTCACCCAGCTCGCCCGCTGTTGCAAACCGGCGCCGCCGGACCCCATCCAGGGCTTCGTCACCCGCGGCAAGGGCGTTTCCATCCATCGCCACGATTGCCCCAATTTCGCCAACCTGGCGGCCCTGCATCCCGAACGGGTCATCGAGACCGACTGGGGCGGCCAGCAGACCGGTGTCTTCGCTGCCGACATCATGGTGGACGCCCACGACCGCCAGGGCCTGCTGCGCGACATCTCGGAAATCTTCACCCGGGAGAAGCTCAACGTCGTCGGCGTCAACACCCAGTCCAAGCAGGGCAAGGCCCACATGGGCTTCACCGTCGAGATCGGCAACCTGCAGCAATTGCAGCGCACCCTTGCCCTTATCCACGAGGTGGAGGGCGTGGTCGGGGCGCGGCGGGTATAGCGTCACGCTGGCGGGGCTGTCGCCGGGCCAGATGCGCATTGCGCCCCCCCCGGTTGCTGGCTAAGATGCCCGACGGGGAACCCGGTGCTTCGCGCGCCGGATGAGTCGGGCAGGGGGACGGGCAAGTGGCCGTTGGTGCCTGCCGTTACGCTATTGGGGGGATCATGAATACTCGACGCATTACCGCCGTAATCACGGGCGGGGCCGGAGCCCTGCTGCTCGCTGCCTGCTCTTCGCCTACGCCGCACAGCGCGCCCATGACCCAGGCCGCTCCCACGGCCATGGCCCAGGCGCCGGCCGCGCCATCGCAGCAGGTGCGCACGCCGTTGCCGCCGCCGACGGCGACGCCGGTCGACAGCAGCACCTCGCCGGCGTCGCCTCCCGCCACCCAGGCTCCGCCGCCTGCGGCAGCGCCCCTGCAGGCCGTTGCGTCGCGGACAGGGCCCTACGTCCGCGTCGACCTGGGCCACTCGGTGGCCAGGAAGGCCGATTTCAAGGATGACCACGCGGTCAGCCCCACCTGCTTCATCGCCGTCAATTATCCCGGCATCTGCGGCGCCTCCCTCAACCACCTCGGCTCCTCGACCGCCGTCAGCCTGGGCATCGGCTACCGTTTCGGCAACGGCTGGCGCGGCGACATTTCCTACGGCCATCGGGAAGGCTACAACCTCCGCGGCCGCGACCCGGAAGGCACCGACTTCGATCCGCCGGTCAGTTCCAAGTCCCTGGTGGCGAGCATCTATTACGATTTCCCGATGATGCTGGGCATGGTGCAACCCTTCGCCGGGGGTGGCTTCGGGCGCAGCAACAACACCATGAACACCCTGCGCTGGCATGACCCCAGCAGTTCCGGCCGGCTGCCTGGCGGCAAGCACAATGCTTTCGCCTGGCAGTTCTCCGCCGGGGCCAACATCGCCCTGGCCAGCGACCTCATCCTGGAAATCGGCTACCGCTACATGGACATGGGCAAGTTCAAGAAATCCGCCGGTGCCGACCTGGAAGGCCAGTTCAACCCGCCGCCCTACGGCACCGGCGGCGCCACCGGCCGTCTGCGGGCCGACGAGCTATACCTCAGCGTTCGCCGGGAGTTCTGAACGCCATCATTCCCGGGCGGCGGGGCTGATTGATCAGCCCTGCGGCGCTGGCCGCAGGTTGCCCAGGGTGGCCATCAGTTCGGCCTGGGCGCCGTGGGGCTTGGCCCGGCTGGAGCCGCGCCGCTGGTAGTGCCCCTGGCCGTTCATTTCCCAGGCCTGCTGGTTGTCGGCGAGGTAGAAGCGCAGGCCTTCGTTGATGACCCGTTTCTTCAGCCTGGGGTCGAGGATGGGGAAGGCCAGCTCGATGCGCCGGAAGAAATTGCGCTCCATCCAGTCGGCGCTGGAGAGATAGACGGTTTCCTCGCCGCCGGCATGGAAGTAGAACACCCGGTGGTGTTCCAGGAAACGGCCGACCACCGAGCGGACCCGGATGTTTTCCGACAGCCCCTTGATCCCCGGGCGTAGGGCGCAGACGCCGCGCACCACCAGGTCGATGGTGACGCCGGCCTGGGAAGCTTCGTAGAGGGCGTTGATGGTTTCGGGTTCCAGCAGCGAGTTCATCTTGGCGATGATGCGGGCCTTCCGGCCGTCCCGGGCGGCTTCTGCCTCGGCGCGGATGGCGGTGACGACGTTGGGCTGCAGGGTGAAAGGGGCCTGCCAGAGGTATTTCAGGGTGCGTGCCTTGCCCAGGCCGGTAAGCTGCTTGAACACCTCGCTGACGTCGTTGGTGATGTCCTCGTTGCAGGTCATTAGCCCGAAATCGGTGTAGAGGCGGGCGGTGCGCGGGTGATAGTTGCCGGTGCCGAGATGGGCATAGCGCTTCAGCCGGCCGTCCTCGCGGCGGACGATGAGGAGCGCCTTCGCATGCACCTTGTAGCCGACCACGCCGTAGACCACGTGGGCCCCGACTTCCTCCAGCTTGGTGGCCCAGCCGATGTTGGCCTCCTCGTCGAAGCGGGCCATCAGTTCCACCACCACCGTCACTTCCTTGCCGTTCTGGGCGGCGCGGATGAGAGACTGCATCAGTACCGAATCGGTGCCGGTGCGATACACCGTCATCTTGATGGCCACCACGTCCGGGTCGCTGGCCGCCTGCTGCAGCAGGTCGATGACCGGGGTGAAGGACTGGTAGGGGTGGTGCAGCAGGATGTCGCCCTTGCCGATGGCGTCGAAAATGCTGGCGCCTTTCTCGACCTGTTTGGGGAGCCCGGGGAAGAAGGGCGGGAACTTGAGGTCGGGCCGGTCCACCCAGTCCGGAACCTGCATCAGGCGTACCAGATTCACCGGCCCCGGGGCGCGGAAGAGATCGCTTTCCTCCAGGCCGAACTGGGCCAGCAGGAAACGGGTCATGGCCGGCGAACAGTTGTCGGCGACTTCCAGGCGCACAGCGTCGCCGAAGTGGCGCTGGGGTAGTTCGCCCTGGAGCTTGGTGCGCAGGTTGGTGACTTCTTCCTCGTCCACGAACAGGTCGGAGTTGCGGGTGACGCGGAATTGGTAGCAGCCCAGCACGTTCATGCCGGAGAACAGCTCGCCGACGAATTCATGCAGGATGGAAGAGAGGAAGACGAAGCCGTATTCGCAGCCGGCGAGTTCTTCCGGCAGGCGGATGACCCGCGGCAGTACCCGCGGGGCCTGGACGATGGCGGCGCCGGAACTGCGCCCGAAGGCGTCCTTGCCTTCCAGTTCGACGGCGAAGTTGAGGCTCTTGTTGAGCACCCGCGGGAAGGGGTGGGAGGGGTCCAGGCCGATGGGGGTCAGCACCGGCACCATCTCGCGCAGGAAGTAGTCGCGGATCCAGCCTCGCTGGGCCTCGTTCCAGTTGACCCGGCGCAGGAAACGGATGCCCTGCTCGGCCAGGCGGGGGAGGACCACGTCGTTGAGTTCCTCGTACTGCTCGCAGACGATGGCGTGGGCTTCCTTGCTCACCAGGCGGAAGGCTTCCTGGGCGGTCTTGCCGTCGGTGGTGATGGCCGGCGACTGGGCGCGCAACTGCTCCTTGAGGCCGGCGACGCGGATTTCGAAGAATTCGTCCAGATTGCTGGAAACGATGCACAGGAAGCGCAGGCGCTCCAGGAGCGGCACCCGTTCGTCGCGGGCCTGGGCCAGCACCCGGCGGTTGAAGGCGAGCAGGCCGAGCTCGCGGTTGAGGTAATTGGCGGCCGGGAAGCGGGTGGCGGGATGAACGCGGGTCATGCGAGGATTGTAGGGGAGAACCCCGAGCCGATAGGTGGAAAGCATGCCATTTTGTTGCACCGATGTTGCAAGAAGATGACGCCCCGGGGGAATCCTGCCTGGATGCTAGAATGCCGCCAGGACAGCAACGGCAAAGAACAATGATTTACGAAACGGTAGCCGCCGTCGATCTGGGGTCGAACAGCTTCCGCCTGCAGGTGGGCCGGGTGGTCGACGATCAGATCTATCCCCTCGATTCCCTCAAGGAGCCAGTGCGGCTGGCCTCGGGCCTCACCGTCGAAAAACGCCTGGATGCGTCCGCCCAGGCCCGCGCCCTGGAAGCACTGCGCCGGTTCGGCGAGCGCCTGCGGGGCCTCGACGGCGGCGCCGTGCGGGCGGTGGCCACGAATACCCTGCGGGTCGCCAAGAACGCGCCGGAATTCCTGCCCCTGGCCGAGGAGGCGCTGGGGTTCCCGATCGAGGTCATCGCCGGGCGCGAGGAGGCGCGGCTGATCTACATCGGTGCCGCCCATTCCCTGCCCAGCGTCGGCCACAAGCGGCTGGTGGTGGACATCGGCGGCGGCTCCACCGAATTCATCATCGGCAAGCGCTACGAGCCCCAGCTCATGGAATCGCTGTACATGGGCTGCGTGACCTATACCCTGCGCTTCTTCCCGGACCGCCGCATCGACAAGAAGCGCCTGCGCGAAGCCCAGGTCGCGGCGGCAAAGGAAATCGAGCTGATCGCCTACGACTACCAGCGCCTGGGGTGGAAGGAGGCGGTGGGGTCTTCCGGCACGGCCCGGGCCATCGCCGACATCCTGGAACTCAACAAGCTAAATCCGGCGGGGGAGAGCGGCATCACCCGGGAAGGCCTGGAGCGCCTGTGCGCCCTGCTCGTCAAGGCGGGGTCCGCCGAGGCTCTCGACCTGCCGGGCGTACGTTCCGACCGCCTGCCGGTGTTGCCGGGCGGGGTCGCCATCATGTCCGCCATCTTCGAGGAGCTGGACCTCGAGCGCATGACCTATGCCGACGGGGCGTTGCGCCTGGGCGTGCTCTACGATCTGCTCGGGCGCTTTCACCACCACGACATGCGGGATGCCACCGTGCGCCAGTTCATGCGCCGCTACCAGGTCGAGGCCGACCAGGCGGAACGGGTCCAGGCCACGGCGCTGTCGGCCCTGGAGCAACTGCACGAGGGGGCCCCGGATGAGGCAGAGTTCCTCTTCCTCGGCTGGGCGGCCAGCCTCCATGAGACGGGCATTTCCGTGGCCCACAATGCCTACCACAAGCACGGCGCCTACATCCTCACCTATGCCGACATGCCGGGTTTCTCAAAGAAGGACCAGGCGCGGCTGGCCCTGCTGGTTCTCGGCCACCGGGGCAAGCTGGAAAAGCTCGGGGCCCTGCCGGCGGGGGACGGCACCTGGCGGCTGGTGTTCTGCCTGCGCCTGGCCGTGCTGCTCCACCGTACCCGGGATGACCGGCCCCTGCCGTCCTGGCGGGTGCGGGCGACGGCGCGGGGCTACGAGCTGGACCTGCCGGCCGACTGGCTGGCTGCCAATCCGTGGACGGCGGCGGCGCTGAACGAGGAAACCGCCATCTGGCGGCAGGTCGGGGTGGAGTTCAGCCTCAAGTCGAAAAACGCCAGGAAGGCATGATGCAGGCGGCCCCGGCATTGCACCTGGAAAACGGTCGTGCAGTGCTGAGCGGCGCCTGGACCCTGGCGGGCCTCGTCCCCTGCCTTGACGTAATCCGCGATGGCTTGGCAGCGGCCGTCGCCGCGGGGGTTCGCTGGGATCTGTCGGCGGTCACCCACCTGGACAGCGCGGCGGCAACGCTCCTCTGGCGGGCCTGGGGCGGGCGCTGGCCGGAGACGGTGGCCCTTGATGACGCCCAGCGCCACATCATCGAGCGCATCGCGGCGGTTTCCCCGGGAGGCGGCCCTCCGTCGCGGCGCTCCCTGTCGCCGGTGGAAGGGCTGGGGGCCTTCGTGCTCGCCGTGCTGCACGACCTCCACGGCCTCGTCGCCCTGTTCGGGCAACTGTTGCTGGATATCGCCCATCTCGCCCGACATCCGGCCGAAATTCCCTGGAAGGAATTTTCCGCCAACCTCTTCAAGGCCGGCGCCCAGGCGTTGCCAGTGGCCGGGCTGGTGGGCTTCCTCATCGGCATCACCATCAGCTACCTGTCGGCGCTGCAGTTGAAGACCTTCGGCGCCGACCTGTTCATCGTCAACATCCTGGGCATTTCCATCATCCGGGAACTGGGGCCGGTCCTGGTGGCGGTGCTGGTGGCCGGCCGCTCCGGTTCGGCCATGACCGCCCAGATCGGCGTCATGCGGGTCACCGAGGAAATCGACGCCCTGGCCACCATGGGCGTGTCGCGCACCGTGCGCATCATCCTGCCCAAGGTGGCGGCCTTGACCGTGGCCATGCCGCTGCTCGTGCTGTGGACCTCAGCCGTGGCCCTGGTCGGCGGCATGGTGGCGGCCTTCCTCCAGCTCGACCTCGCCTTCGGCTATTTCATCGACACCCTGCCACGGGCGGTGCCGGTGGCCAACCTCGTCATCGGCTTGTGCAAGGGGGCGGTGTTCGGTTTCCTCATCGCCCTGCTGGCCTGCCATTTCGGCCTGCACGTGCGGCCCAATACCGAAAGCCTCTCGGCCCACACCACCCGGGCGGTGGTGGCGGCCATCACCACGGTCATCATCGTCGATGCCGTCTTCGCCATCATGACCCGCCAGGTCGGCATGCCCCGGCTATGAGCGACGCCGTCATTGAACTCTCCGGCATCTGCTCCCGCTACCGGGAGGCGGTGATCCACCGGGATCTGGCGCTGCGGGTCGAGCGGGGCGACATTCTCGGCCTGGTGGGCGGCTCCGGCAGCGGCAAGACCACCCTGCTGCGGGAAATCCTCGGCCTCCTCGCGCCGGCGGCGGGATCGGTGAAACTCTTCGGCTTCGACCTGGCGAGCCGGGATCCCGTCGGCCAGCGTGCCGTCCGCCGCCGCCTCGGCATGCTCTTCCAGCATGGGGCGCTGTTTTCGGCCCTGTCCGTCTACGACAACATCGCCTTTCCCCTGCGGGAACTGAAGTGTCTCGACGAAGGCTGGATCCGCCACCTCGTCCATCTCAAGCTCGCCATGGTGGAACTGGAGCCGCGCCACGGCAGCCTGATGCCGGCGGAGCTCTCCGGCGGCATGGTCAAGCGCGTTGCCCTGGCCCGGGCCCTGGCCCTGGAGCCGGAGCTCCTCCTCCTCGATGAGCCTACTGCCGGCCTCGACCCGGACCGCAGCGAGAATTTCGTCCGTCTCATCCGCCAGTTGCAGAAGGAACTGGGCTTCACCGTGATCATGGTGACCCACGACCTCGATACCCTGGCCGGCCTGGCGACGAAGGTGGCGGTGCTGGCGGACCAGCACATCGTGGCCTGCGGCTCCCTGGCGGAAGTGATGCAGGTGGACCATCCTTTCGTCCATAATTTCTTCTGCTGCGAGCGGGGGCTCGCGGCCCTGCAAAAGGCGCCCATCTGATGGAAAACAAATCCCACGCCTTCCTGGCTGGCCTGTTTACGCTCATTCTCGGGCTGGCCACGGTCGCCGCACTCTACTGGTTCGGGGGCAAGCGGGAGGAGACCCGGGATTACATCGTCGTTACCCGGCAGAACGTCACCGGTCTCAGCCCCCAGGCCCAGGTGCGCTACCGGGGCATTCGCGTCGGCAAGGTCAGCAGCATTCGCCTGGATCCGGACGACGTGCGCAATATCCTCATCAACATCCGGGTGGACCGGGAAGTGCCGGTGACGCGGGGCACCATCGCCAAACTGGGCTTCCAGGGCATCACCGGCATCGCCCACGTTCTCCTGGAGGAAACGGGCAGGGACCCCGCCCGCCTGGAGGAGAATGGGGAAGACCCGCCGCGGATCGCCATGGTGCCTTCCCTCATCGAGGAACTGGGGGATTCGGGAGCGGCCACCTTGCGCCAGGCCCGGGAGTTCATGGCCAGCGCCAGCGCCCTGCTCAACGAGGACAACCGCCGTCGTATCGCCGCCACCCTGGCCAACCTGGAGGCCACCTCCGGCCAGTTGAAACCGACCATGGACAACCTCAACGCCACCCTGGTCCAGGTGCGCACGCTTCTCAGCGACGACAACCTGCGCCGGGTGGCCGCCGCCGCCGGCGAGGCGGGGCCGTTGCTGGCGGAAACCCGTGCGCTGGTGGGCAAGCTGGCCACGGCCGCCGACAAGCTCGACGCCGCCATCGGCGATTCCTCGTCCGCCGGCGCCGCCGCCCTGATGCCCCGGCTGAACGAGCTTTCCGGCGATATCGCCACGACTTCCCGGCAGTTGAGCCGGGTGCTCCGGATGATCGAGGAATCCCCCCAGAGCCTGGTCTTCGGCGCGCCCGCCCCGCCGCCGGGGCCGGGGGAGCCGGGCTTTGTCGCACCCGCGGGACGCTGAGGGAACGCCATGAGAACCTTGATCGTCATTCTGTGCCTGGCCCTCGGTGGCTGCCTGACATCCGGTCGTCGGGGCGGCGATACGCCGCCGGCGGTCTACGATTTCGGCGCCTTCGCCGCCCCGGCGCCGGCCGCCGGCTTGCCGCCCCTGCTGGTGGAGGTGCGGGCGCCTTCGTGGTTCGACGGCCAGGCCATCGCCTATCGGCTGGCCTATGCCGAGCCCACCCGCCTGCGGGAATACGCCCTGGCCCGCTGGGCCGGGCCGCCGGCCGATCTCATCGAACAGCGGCTGATGCGGGTGCTTTCCGTGGTGCCGGCGGGGCAGGGGAGTCCTCGCTGCCTGCTGCGCCTGCATGTGCAGGAATTCGCCCAGGTCTTTGCCGATGCGGCGCATAGCCATGGGCTGCTGGAAGGGCGGGCCGTCCTCCTCGATCACCGGCGCAACCCCCTGGCAGAACTGCCGGTGCGCGTCGAAAGAACGGCGCCAACGCCGGATTCGCGGGGAGGCGTGGCGGCCCTGTCAGCGGCGGTGGGGCAAATGACGGAGAATCTCGATGCTTGGCGCGCCGACCTCCATCGCGCCGGCGTCCTGGGGCAATGCGGCTGACTCCGTCAGCCGGAAACGATGCGGTCGGCGATGCGCTGCTTGAGGTCGGCGAGATTCTCGTCGAAATGCGCGTAATGCATGAGCGAGAGCCCGAAGACGCAGGCATAGAGCAGCAGACTGCGGCTCTTGGCCTCGGCTTCCGAGAGGCCGGCGGAGACGAAGAGCTTGCGCGTGCACTCCAGTCGATACAGGTCCACGGCCTCGACCACCGCAGCCGCCTCGGGATCATGGCGGGCCCAGTCCCGCACCGCCAATTCGATCTGCATGCCCTTGCGGTTGCGGCTGGCGCCATAGACGTCGATGGCGTAGCGCAACTGGTCGCGCTCATTGCCGGGTTGCACCGCCGTGGTCTTTTCGATGTCGCGGATGCGACCGTCCTTCCAGCACTCCAGCACCGCCTGCAGGAGATCCTGGCGGTCGCGGAAGTGCCAGTAGAAGCTGCCCTTGGTGACGCCGCAGGCCTTGGCCAGTACTTCCACCCGCAAGCCCCCGACGCCGTCCTTGGCCAGCACGGTGTTGGCCGCTTCGATCCAGTCGCCACGGTCGAGTTGCACGCGTGCCGGTTCTCCGGCAGGGCGCCGGCCGCGGCGAGGGGTCTTGACAGTTGTTGTTTCCATACGCTACCGTATGCATATCCATACGACACAGTATGGTCATTGTGCTGATTGCGGCGCCGCCTGTCAAACCGCACCCGATGACCATCGCCAGCCCGAAAGGAGAATAGCTTGAAAATCTTGGTCCCCGTGAAGCGCGTGGTGGATTACAACGTGAAGGTGCGCGTCAAGAGCGACGGGTCGGGCGTGGACCTGGCCAACGTCAAGATGAGCATGAATCCCTTTGACGAGATCGCCGTGGAAGAGGCGGTACGCCTGAAGGAAGCCGGCGTCGCTACCGAGGTGGTGGCGGTCTCCTGCGGTGTCGCCGCCTGCCAGGAAACCCTGCGCACCGCCATGGCCATCGGCGCCGACCGGGGCATCCTGGTGGAAACCGACGCCGAGCTCCAGCCCCTGGCCGTGGCCAAGCTGCTCAAGGCCGTCGCCCAGAAGGAAGCCCCCCAACTCGTCATCCTCGGCAAGCAGGCCATCGA